>CANCXX010000051.1 GCA_947381965.1 uncultured bacterium | reverse complement strand
AAGAAGTTTATTAATTAAGTAGTTTTGATTAACTACATCATTATTATACAAGGAGATGAGAATATGTGTCAGGCATTAATGGAGATTATGGAGCCACAGCTGCTGCTTAGGGAAAAAGCTGTAAAAGAAGAAGGCAGGAAAGAAGGCAGACTAGAGGGAAGGCAGGAGGGGAGAAAAGAAGGAAGAAAAGAAGGAAGAAAAGAAGGAATATATGGAACGGTAAATATATTAAAAAAATACGGACATGGGGATTTGGATATAAAAAAGGCGCTTATGGAAAGCTATGCACTTTCGGAGGAAGAGGCAGAAGAATACTTGTATAAAAAAGTATAAAGACTTCATATGGAAACATAACCAGGCCCGCCACAGGCTGGCTTTAAGCAGCCGCTTGGCTCGCTGTTCGCATGAATAAAACCACAATTACTTGAAATAAGAACGCCAGGATAGTATACTAAGCACATAGAATTATTAAAATCACCCCCAGATATATTTTTGCTCTGGGGCATTGGAGTTTATTGTATGGAGTACACAGAAAGCAATATAAAAGCAAAAAGAGGATATCTTATCGTTGAGCGGCATCCAGACCAGCCCCGCGTCCTGTATGCGGATGATGGCGCCTCCGCCTTTTCCGGTCTTTCCAAAGAAGAGCTGCTGGCCACCAGTCCAAAAGAAACCGTCGAAAAACTGCGGGATGAAACAATCCCTCTTGACGATAGCCATGAACTTTGGATACTGGACTCCGCCTACAGTCAGCAAAAACGGATATCCGAGCTTGAACAGATGCTGGCCAGCCTGGGAAATGCCCTGAAAGCGGCTAAAGAGGCTAATCAGGCCAAAAGCAGCTTTTTATCCAATATGTCTCACGATATCCGCACCCCCATGAATGCCATCCTTGGCATGACTTCCATTGGGCTTTCCCATATAGATGAAAAACCCAGGGTTCAGGACTGCCTTCTAAAAATCCAGACTGCCTCCACCCATTTAATGAGTCTGGTAAACGATGTGCTGGATATGTCACGGATTGACAGCGGACGCCTTACCTTAAATGAAGAGCCATTTTCCCTGGCGGAACTGGTTCATGATATTGCCGTTATCTTGCGTCCTCAGGCCATCCAGAAAGGTCATACACTTAAAATAGAAATCGGACAGATATATGAAGAGGGATTGGTGGGGGATTCCCTGCACCTGCGTCAGATTTTGGTAAACATTATAGGCAATGCTGTAAAGTATACACAAAATAACGGGAAAATCTACGTCCGTTTTTCCCAGCATACGGAGGTTTCTTTGCCGGATGCTGATAATGGGCCGGAAAGCAAAAAGGTATGGCTGGAATTTTTGTGTGAAGATAATGGCATGGGTATGAGTCCTGTATTTTTAGAACGAATTTTTGTACCATTTGAAAGAGTCAGGAACGAGGCCACCAGTAAAATTGAAGGCACCGGACTTGGTATGGCCATTGTAAAAAATCTTGTGGATTGTATGGGCGGCCAGATAAAGGTGGAAAGCAAAGAAGGCGTTGGAAGCCGCTTTTTTGTAGAGCTGCCCTTTACGGTATCCTCACAGAGCAGGTCCAAAGCAGTTGCAGGCCAGGGCCAGACGGTCCTGATTGCAGGATACCGGGAACATATGTCTCAGCAAACCGCAGACTATCTTAAAGATGAAGCATTTATACCTGTCTGTGTAAAATCCGGTCAGGAAGCTGTTACCTTTTTGACAGAAGCGCAGTATGAAAATCATATGCCCTGTGCCATACTGCTTTTACAGGATCTGGAAGATATGCCTGTGCTGGAGCTTGCCTCCCATGTGCGTCAGCTGGCAGGAGAGAATTTTCCTATTCTGCTGATATCTGAACAGGATTGGGCGCCTGTGGAGTACCGGGCCACACGTTCCGGTGTTAATGCCTTTGTACCATGTCCCCTGTTTAAGAGCAAGCTTATGGAAACCCTCTATAGTTTGACTGCAGGCAATATCAACCAGGAATCCGGCCTTATAACAGACTACAGCAACTGTCACCTTCTATTAGTGGAGGATAATGAGTTGAATCAGGAAATTGCCGTAGAGCTGCTCTCTTCTACAGGTATACAAGTGGAAGCAGCAGGCGATGGCGCCCGTGCAGTGGAAATTTTTGCAGCTTCACCGGAAAACTATTTTGACCTGATTTTGATGGATATCCAGATGCCGGTTATGAATGGTTATGAAGCAACCAGAAAAATCCGTCAGCTTAAACGGGCTGATGCACAGACCGTCTGGATTGTGGCTATGACAGCCAATGCTTTTGTGGAGGATATTCGTCTCTCCCAGGAAGCAGGTATGAACGACCATGTATCCAAACCTGTAGACCCGGAGCTTCTGCTGGAGATTCTGCGCAGCAGGTTAGGCTCCGTTCAAAATTGATTATATCAGTTTCTTAAATGTAGTGGAAGGCATTGCTATGAAGCCATATCAGAAAGAATATATTGCAAATATAAAGGACATTGCCGGGCTTACAGTCAGAAAAGCTCCGGCTGGTCTTTCTTTTGATGCGTATTTTGAAAAAATCCAAAAAGACCATCAGAAAATAGAGCTTATCATAAAACGAAATATGGCGCTTTTGCGTGAAGAATTGTTTCCTGTTTTGGACCATATGCCGGAGGCTTGCGAGGAAGATTTAAATGAACTCCGGGAGTTTGCCAGTAACCTGCTTAATGGTCCGTCAGCATTAGACGCAGGTTTGTTCTGCCAGATTCACAAGGCTCTGCTTAGTCTGTCCCGCCAGAAAAAAGATCAAAAGGGCATGATCCGTGAACTTTACTGGCTGGGAATCGGCCGCTATCACTTATGCAATAAGCTGATCGGTCTGGATTATTACCAAAGTGAACACTATATTTCCCAAATGCGCCTGTGTTTTACGGAAGCAGCCGCTTACCTGAAATATTTTGATATAATAGATGATTTGGAAACCAGAAGTTATATTCTGCGTTCCCGTGCAAACATGGCTTTAGGGGAATTTAAATCTTCCAGCATGAAAATTCATCTGATAAAGCAGACCTTACAGATTATGCAGGACAAAGAATATCAGAAAACAGCCCCTTCTCTTCCCTGGGACCGTTTTATTTTCCAAACGCACCAACTGATGGCCTCCAGCATTTCCTACGAAAAAGAAAATTCCATGACCTCCCAGGATATTGCGGATATTATGGACTCTGTTTATCTCGTCCACCAAAGGCAGATACAGGCACAGGCCGGAAAAAAAGAGAACTTATCCGTACGCACGCTTTTTCCTTACTATTCTATTACTTATTATTGCGGACTTGAAAGCCTTGATGGTCTTTTGACAAAGCTGGAATCATTAATGGATGCAGCCAGTCCTTTGGATTACTCTACAGAAGGCATGTATGGAGTTATTTCCCTGCCTGCCTTTTATTGCCAGTATTTACAGCAGTACCCTGACCGGCTGCCTGACCGTGAAAAATATTTAGAGGGGTTGTACCTGAAAATCCTTTCATATGTGGACACATTTCCGGATGACTCCCAAAATGAATCTCTGTTTCACTATCTGCGCCAGTTGTCCTTTACCTTTGTTGAAACTAAAAACAGCATTTCTTATGGTGATTTTCTGCAAAACCTGCAAATGCGCTTTGCCCCGGAAATCTATATACACTCCTACGCAGTAGGAAAAGCCGCAGCTGCTTTTTGCCATATTATTATAAAAGAGGAGCCATCTTTTTTTGATGATATCGAATTTATCCGGGAAATTGCAGACCATGATAAAAAACGGCAGGCCATTTTAGACTATGCCATGGCATGTGGGGTTTTTCATGATGTGGGGAAATTAAGTTTCATTAATTTATATACCCAAACCACCAGACAGTGGTTTGAGGAAGAATATGAGATGGAGCATCTCCATACCCTGACAGGTGAAACCTGTCTGGCCACCCATGCTTCCACCTGTCGCTATTCGGATATTGCCAAAGGCCATCATCGCTGGTATGACAGCTCACGGGGCTACCCGGATTCTTATCTGCGCCTTAACTGTCAGGCCCGGCAAATGGTGGATGTAATCGGACTGATTGACTATCTGGACTGCCTGACTAAAGCAGACTATCTGTTTACAGGGTTAAAACAGACTTTTGAAGAGGCTGTGGCAGCTGCAGTTTCACTGGAAGGCAAAAGATTTTCACCTCTACTTACCGCATGGCTTAGAGATAAAAAAGTGACGGAGCAAATCCGAAAGGCTTTTGAAGAGGGACAACTGGAAGCCTGCAAACGGCTTTATGCTTTCGCCAGCTGATTGGCTGCCTTTTCAGGGCCGGATTTCCCCCACTGCAAACAGAATACATACATCCAAATTTACAGAAAAGCAAAAGGAAGGATACTTATGGATAATAAAAAAATTTTACAGACAGCCATGCAACAGTCCGCTTATGAACTGAACTGCCAGGCAGAAGACTTTATGGCAAAGGAAAATATTATTACTCAGTCTCTTACTAATGACAACGCCCGGAAGTACCTGACCCTTCCTTTTGACTGTCATCTGGTATCCTATGGCAATAACATTGTGGCTTCCACATCCGCCGCACTTACCAGTACCGTAAAAAAATACATCGACACCTATCCCGCTGAACACTGCTTTGAAACTCCTAACCTGCATGTGCTAAACGATGCCCTGCAAAAAGAAGGGCTGCGCATCTGCTTTATGGCGGAATATTTTCTTCCTGATTTAAACCGCTTAAAGCCCCTGCCCACAAATTATGAACTGCGCATTCTGCATCAGGAGGACTTTAAGAATTTATATATAAAAGAATGGGGCAATGCCCTTTGCGAAAAACGCCGTCACCTTGACGTACTTGGAGTGAGCGCCTATGATAACAACAAGCTAATTGGACTTGCCGCCTGCAGCGCAGATTGTGATACCATGTATCAGATAGGAATTGATGTGCTTTTCCCTTACCGCAGGCAGGGCGTTGCCAGTGCACTGACCAGCGCCCTGGCTCTTGAAATTCTTTCCCTTGGCAAAGTTCCCTTTTACTGCGCTGCCTGGTCAAACATTAAATCTGTCAGAAATGCGGTTAAATGCGGCTTTTATCCCGCCTGGGTGGAGCTTACCGCAAAACCTGCATCCTTTGTTGCAGATATGAATGAAGTCAAAGAATCATCTACCCTTCTTCAATGATTTTTACTCCCCAAACCGGAACAGAGACTTTTTCTCCCGTTTTTACAGACGCCTTTGTGAGAAGCTCTGTTCCATCTTTATGCGCATATTGCACTTCCTGCTCCCTGTGGGAATAATTGAGATAAAAATAAACATTTTTTCCAAAGTCATTGATTCCCTTCCTGACAATTAAGGGAAAACCTCCTTCTCCTCCGCCGAAGATTCCTGCATCCTCAAGCGCCTTGGTAAAAATTCTTGTAAGCAGTACCTCATCCGTCATGCAGCCAACATAATAACCATACCCCTTTCCATAACGGTTTCTGGTCACTGCGGCATATTTGTTCCAATTGTAATGTCCATAGAAAGAGAGTGTCTGTGCTCCATCAGGAATTAACAGCTCCATAAATACTTCCGCCCTATGCTCTGTCCCCTCTTCCACAATCTCACCCTGCAGCTTTTCGTTTTCCGGTATTGTAAACTGATGATATCGGATACCCATGCAGTTTTTCAGTATCCGGGGCTGTACCTCATTGCTCACCTTTACATTTTCATCTGCAAAAGCAGTTTTAAATGTGGCAACCAAAGTTCCGCCCGCCTCCACATACCTTTCCAGCTTTTCAAGCAAATCATCCGGCGCCGCATAAAGCGCAGGGACAACAATCATTTTGTATTGTGCAAGATTCTCTGATTCTGGCCACAAAAAATCACATTCCACATTTAGCCGGTACAGCACATCATAAACCCAGCGCACTATATCATTGTATGTTACCGGTTCCCCGCAAGGCCTGTGAAGCCCAAACCATTTCATTGCTGTCAGCGCTTCATTGCTGACCAGAATTGCAGCCTGGTTCTTCTTTTTCAGGTTTACCAGATGGCTCCCTGCCTCCTTTAGCTCCTTTCCAATAAGACAGGCTTCCAGATAAGTGTCATTTTCCTGAAAATCATGGCTCAAAATCCCTTTCCAGTAAGTCTCTATAGCGTTGTGCAGGGAATGCCAATGCCAATACATGACGCTGTTTGCCCCCGATGCAATATGACTGTATGCCTGCAGGCGAAGCTGGCCTTTATAGGGAAGCCACTCTGGAAACCCCTGCGCCTGGGTTTCCAAAAGCAGATAATTATCCTGTTTTAAGGAACGCATCAAATCCCCGCCAAAAGCAATTTCAATACCTGTCAGCTTCTCCTGTGTGGGATGGTAGATATCAATTCCTGCAATTGTAAGGCGCTCTGCCGCATGGTAATGGTTTACATCCGGCTGAATGCCATAGGAATGCCCCTTCCACCCAAGGTCAAAATTATGGGTAATAAACTGCCCGTCATGACAGTATTCCCTCACAATATCCGCCTGCCAGCTTAAAAACTCATCCACCAGCATTCTCTGGAACTTTTCAAATTCCGCCCCAAGGCTGCCATTAATGGTTCCCCTCACATCCGGGAAATCTTCCCAGGCATTAACCCGGTTGCTCCAGTAATCCAGTCCAAATGCTTTATTCATATCTTTCAGATTATCCTTAAATTTCCCCCGAAGATATTTTACAAACTTCTCCTGTACATTTTTTCCGGCTGTTCCATAATGTTTTGTCTCATTGTCAACCTGGAACCCAATTACACATTTTCTGTCCGCCGTGTGTCCCACAAGCTTACGGATAACGCGTTCTGCATAATAACGGTAAACGGGATGCGTAATATCCATAATTTGACGGGGACCATAAATGCCCCGTCCGTTCTTTGTCTCCGCAAGCACATCCGGGTAGGATTTTACCATCCATGTGGGAACCGCATAAGTAGGTGTTCCGATAATCACACAGATACCCGCTTCTTCCATGGCATCAAGAACTCTGTCTATGTGTGAAAAATCAAATACTCCTTCCTGCGGCTCGCAGGTGCTCCATGTGGATTCTGCAATTCTTACGGTATTGATGCCTGCTTTTTTCATCATCCGAATATCTTCTTCCAGTCGGTCACAGGGCATATATTCATCATAATATGCCGCTCCAAACAAAATTTTTTCCATTCTGTCTCTTCCTTCATTCCTGTTTTTCCATATCTGTTTAGTACAGATTTAATCCTGCAAACAGCGCTCCAGGTATCTGCCTGCAGGCATTTCAAGTCTGTGCCTTTGCTGTGGCAGGTTCTTTGGCTTTCTCCTGATAAATGACAGGCATCAGGCCAGCATTCCATGCTTTTCGTAGCGAGTTACTCTCACAGCCTGATTCTTTTCATCAGTAAATACCACATAAGGCCTGTGCTCTTTCGCTTCTTCCGGCGTCATATCCGCATATGCCATAATAATCACATGATCTCCGGTCTGCACCTGCCTTGCGGCGGCTCCATTCAGGCAGATTACGCCGCTGCCTGTTTCTCCCGCTATCGTATATGTCTCAAACCGGTTTCCATTCTCCACATCTACAATCTGTACCATCTCATATTCCAATATACCTGCTGCCTTCAGCAGTCCGGCATCTACGGTAATACTTCCTACATAATTCAGCTCCGCCTGCGTCACTACTGCACGATGGATTTTTCCTTTTAACATTTTAATATTCATACCGGATTATACTCCTTTTTGTAGAAAAGCTTCATTCTTTACTGAAAATATAAAATTATCAATCAGTCTTGTTTTTCCAATAAAGACTGCTATGGCGCAAAGAACTGTTCCCTCTTTTGCCTCGTCCAGGTTTGCAATCGGCGTAATATCTGAAAAATCCACCACTTCCACATAATCAATTTGGGCAAGGCGTTCCTGTTCTATGATCCTTTTAATACAGTCTTTTATTTTTGCGGCATCCCTCTCGCCGCCTTCGGCCATCTCTTTTCCTTTTGCAAGACTTATGCTTAATACCAGCGCCGCCTTTCTCTCCTGTTCATTCAGGTAAGTGTTTCTGGAGCTTTTCGCCAGCCCGTCCGCTTCACGGATAATCGGGCATCCCACAATCTCAATGTCCATGCTTAAGTCGCGTACCATCTTTTTGATAACAGCAAGCTGCTGGGCATCCTTTTGCCCAAAATATGCCCTGTCCGCCGGAAGAATATGAAAAAGCTTACACACTACAGTCTGTACCCCTCTAAAATGCGTGGGGCGGCTTTTTCCGCACAATTCTTTTGTAAGCCCGTCCATATCTACATATGTACAAAAATCCTCGTCATACATTTCCTCTGCTTTGGGATGAAAAATTAAATCCACCCCTGCCTTTTCGCAAAGCGCTGCATCCTTTTCAAAATCCCTGGGATAACTTGCAAAGTCCTCATTTGGACCAAACTGGATAGGATTTACAAAAACACTGACTGCCACTTTATCATTGTCTTTTTTTGCCGCTTCCATCAAACTCTGATGTCCTTCATGCAAATATCCCATGGTAGGCACCAGCCCCACACGTAATCCCTGGCGTTTCCATTCTTTTATCTGTTCCCTTGTCTGCTTAATATTTTCTGATATAATCATTATTTATCCCCGCTTCCAGTCTTTTTCTTCTAAATCAATACAACTTTTCCAAAATACTTTCATCCATTCGGAAGGTATGCTCCACTGCCGGAAATGTGCCCTCCTGCACTTCTTTTTTATATGCGGCAAACCCTTTTTTCATCTCCTCGCCCACACTGGCAAATACTTTCACAAATTTAGGCGTAAAATCTGCATACATGCCCAGCATATCCTGATATACCAGCACCTGTCCGTCACAGCCTGCGCCTGCCCCAATGCCAATTGTAGGTATTGACAGTTTCTCTGTAATAAGTTTGGCCAATGCCTCCGGCACGCATTCCAGCACTACCGCAAATGCCCCTGCAGCCTCTACTGCCTTCGCCTCCTCCATAAGTTTCTTTGCAGCCTCTTCTCCCTTTCCCTGTACCTTAAATCCTCCAAAAGCATGGATAGACTGGGGCGTCAGTCCAATATGTGCACAGACAGGAATGGAAGCTTTCACAATTGCCTCAATCTGTGGGCAGACTTCTCTGCCGCCCTCCAGCTTCACCGCCTGGGCGCCTCCCTCTTTAATCAGCCGTCCTGCATTCACCACTGCATCATATACAGAGGTCTGATAAGACATAAAAGGCATATCTCCTATTACCAATGCCTCCTTAGCTCCTCTCGCCACAGCCTTTGTGTGATGAATCATATCTTCCATCGTAACGGAAAGAGTGTCTTCATATCCAAGACAAACCATCCCCAGAGAATCTCCCACCAGTATTGAATGAATCCCCGCCTGGTCCACCAGTTTTGCCGTTGAATAATCATATGCGGTAAGCATGGTGAGTTTCTCACCCTTTTCTTTCGCCTGCTTAAATGTTACTATTGTATTCTTCATAATCTGACTCTCCTTTCATTCTGTCCTTTTATCTTTTAAACAACTCCTGCACTTGGGCGTAACTATCCTGCACATCATTTCGCCCCGAATCTTCTTTTTTCTGTCGTTCGTTTGCCATTGCAAGCAAATGCTTACCCAGCAGACGGTAAATCTCCCGCTCCTCTCCACTTAACACATCTAAATGTTTCTTTATTGTAGAGACATCTCCCCGCAGAACCGGACCGGTCAGGCTTGCCTGGGTTCCGTTTGCCAGAGCATTCTCCACATTTCCTCTTATCAGCGCCGATGCAGCAGATAATGCTATTTCCTTTGTAAATCCGCACTGTTTAAGCAAATCGAACCCTATATCAAGCAAAGCAAGCACATCATTGCTTAAAATACTTGCTGCACAGTGATATTTTGCCTTGTCCTTTGCCCTGATCCTGCAATAAGGATTGCCCAGGTCATCCAGCAGGTTCTCCAAATGCTGCAAAGCATAAAAATTGCCCTCCAGTGTAAAAAAACAATTATGCAGTTGTTTATAAGATGAAAATCTGTCGCGAAATGCGAGCATTGGATGGAGGGAAGCTCCATAAGCCTTCTTTCCATCGATTCCATTGAACACATCAGATGATAGTGAGCCGCTAAAATGACATATTATCCGCTCATTTATGGACATTCCTTTCATACAATCCCATACCGCACCGATTTTATCATCGGATACCGCAATAAACAGGGTATCGCTTAAAGTTACCAGCTCTTCCATCCTCCGGAAGCTGTCCGTACCAGTAAAATCTGCTGCCGCAGCAGCGCTTTCATAACTTTGACTGTAATAGCCGGTTACCGTTTTTCCTCTCTCCATCAGGTATTTTCCCATGGAACAGCCTACTCTTCCGGCACCTATGATTCCTATTTTCATTCCATGCCTCCACCTTCTTTCACAGAGCGAATTTAAAAAATCCCTTCGCTCAAATCCATGTTCCGGCGGCGCACATTATCATCCGATACAGTTTCCACAGAATACTGCTCGTTGTCAATATAGCATGTATGAGAAAAAAATACAAGAAAATAATAAAAAGAAACTTTCCATCCATTCCTGCTGTGAAAATTCCCACAAAAATAGAAATACACTATATCAGCTTGACAAATTTTCTATATAGTCATAAACTATGAAAAATTACACTTTACCCCAACCAACATCTGCTGGGAAGCATTTTTCAAACATACTCTAGACAAGAATGGAGGTTATTATGAATATAAGAAGATGGATTATAGACTATTCCAGGGGAGATAATCTTGGAAACCTCTGGCGCTTATACCGGTTCAAGCAGAAGATGAGAAATAAAGCTGGTAAAAAAATTATAACATTTATGATAAGCAGATGCGCGCACCGACATGGCGGATATATTGGTCCCGATACAGTATTTAATGATATACCTATGCTTCCTCACGGACTGCATGGGATTTTTGTCTCCCGATTTGCAGTAATCGGAAAAAATTGCTGTATCTATCAAAATGTTACCATTGGAGAAGTAAACAGAAAGGCACCGGCAATTGGAAATAATTGTTTGATTGGCGCTGGTGCCATTATTATTGGTGATATAAGAATTGGTAATAATGTAAAGATTGGAGCCGGTGCAGTTGTAACCTCAAATATACCTGACAATTGCACAGTAGTTTCCCAGCCTGCACGGATTATATAATTAAATTTTTAAAACAGAATCAGCCGAAGTTTCAATAGGCACGTCTAAGAAATGCCCGCAAATGAAATTGCCCACAGCCCCAGTGGAAATAGCACAAAAATCCATCTTTTGCTCCCATTCACCTTTTATATGGGAAAGATTTTCTATTCCGTAACTAATACATAGTTTGCATTTCCGTAAAATTTATTTTTATCACTATTTTTTTCTTTCCATTCTGCAGCAAATTCATAAACTTTTCCCGCCTGCAGGAAAATCACAGACGATTTATAATAATAAGTAATAATTGTTTCTTCCATGGCTAACTCATTATTTATATCAGCGGCACTCCATTTATGGATGGTTAAAATATCCGGAGCAATTTGGGTGGAAAAAATATATACCGCCCCATCCATATGATTATATTGGGGAACTTTAAGCTTTACTGTTGAATTCATTTTTGCCTCTTCCAAAGGCGCTGCACCGCAGGCTATAACACTTTTACCTTCTCCGTTTTCTTCTGTATTCCAAGAATAATTTCCAGACCGCAGTTCTGTAAAATCACTCTGTTCAGATAATATATCACAAAGTTTAAAAGTTGGAATTTCCCTTAGAAGAATATCCTCCTGACCAAATACTACTTCTTCAGATATGGGAGTAATTTCCTCCGCCCTATATTGATCAATGCCCTGTTCATTTTTTTTGTGCAAATTTTGCATTAAAATTTGAATATATGTTCCGCCTTGTAAATCTGTTGCATCCGTTATTTCTTCCAATCCGCTTACAAGAAACACTCCCGGAAAATCATCTGAATCTGAACTGATTAAAAGTGAATTTCCGTTATTCTCTTTTACATGTGCATTGATACCAACATATTCCGTTCCCTTTTCATCAATATTTTCATCTGTGGAAGATAAAGGTTTATCTTCTATGGCTGCCTCTTTATCAGTCAGTTCATTGGCATTGCGTTCTTTAACCTCATTTTCATTTGAAAAATTTATATTAGTGACATCGACGTTGTTACTTTCCTTTGTTTTTTCAGAGCAAGAACAAGCTCCTATTACAATAATAATTGCAATTCCACACATTAATACTTTTTTCATCAGTTCACCTCCCCAAATAACCGATATTAAATTTCTCCTGTGCTGGTTTTAAAAAACTTTTTCATATATATTAAAAGAAGCATTCCCAAAATGGGGAAAACAGCCACAATCAGCATACCTGCCTTAAACCCAACCTGTTCAGGCGTTAATGACAGAGCGCTTCCAAAGGTTTTTGCCCATTCTGTAAGAGAAATATTATCAACAATAATTCCAAATGTCTGGGGGGCAACAGACGCGCCAAGATCTCCCCCGGCCGCCATTAAAGCATAGGCAGCAACTGAAGCCGCCGGGATTTTTTCTTCCATTAGAATCAGCGTTCCCGGCCATAGCATAGATGTACAGATGCCAAGTGTAACACAGGCAATCAGGGACAAGGCAGCATTAGGAGAAAAGGCAGCCGTTATATAACATATGGCAGCGCCCGACATACTGATCATCAAAACATTTGATATATTTTTTCCGTATTTGGCATATCCAGTCCTTGTAAGGGCAAGCAAAATTGCAAACAGAGACATGCCAAGAATGTCCCCCCACACCTTTGGTATGTGTAAGGCGTTTTCCATAAATACAGATATCCAGTTTGACATCGTATTTTCAGCACAAGCCCCCAAAAAGATACATGCCATACATAATAGAAGCCCCTTTGTTCTATATTGGGAACTGACAATTTTTGTTTCCCTTTGCCCCATATTCATATCAGGAAGAACTGTTAACACTAACAGTATGGAGGCAATTACCGGTAAGGCTGCCCAGAAAAATGTCAGATACATCCAATATTCGCTTCCAACAAATTGAAGGAACAATGTGCTGATAAGAACAACCCCCACAAAACCATAACCGTAAAGGGAATGCAGAATGCTCATATCTTTTTCGGGGGTGTCTGAGGGCAATGCTGCAATCGTGGGACTTACCAGCACTTCGCCAAGTCCCGCCGCTATGGAAAAAATAAAAGTTCCGGCAAGCAGTCCTATATAGGCATATTGGGGAAGCAGCATTGGAATCAGAGCATACACGCATAAGCCAACAGCTGTTACAAACGGCATAAGACGGATTGTTTTATGGATGTTAAAATATTGGCTGAAAAAACTAAATATCAAATCAATTCCCAGCTGCGTACAAAAGTTTGCAAGAACCAGTGTTCCAAGCAGCGTGTAAGATATCCCGTACATCTCCCTGAATGTTGCAAATAACAGCGGCGGCAAACAAAATACCGAGGTCATTGCAATGTTTGTAAAATAACATGTAAGTTTTGTTCGTTTGTAATTTACTTTCTCCATAGTCATCACTACCTTTTTCCTGACATTCCCATAGCTATATTGCGCTTAATAGTATCCGCTGATAGTCAAAAGCCCCGCAGCTGCCTGACGGGGACTTATGGTTTCAGTATTTATCTGTAAACTGTTCTTTGGGGATTTGCTGCTTTATTGGTTTCCACAAAGAAATTCCTGCAAATCCTCCACCGTATCCGCAATATATTCCGCCCCTTCTTCTTCCAGCTCTCCGGATAAGGCAAATCCAAACCTTACGCCCACCCCGGTTAACCCGTGAGCCATAGCGCCCTGAATATCAAACTTCCGGTCCCCCACCAAAGCGCAAAGTCTGTGTCTTTCCTTTTTGTCCATGGCTAATACACCCAGCTGCCTTAGAGCCTCCTCCACCACTTCTTCCTTGGCGTCCCTTGTTCCGTCCAGCTCGCTTCCCACAATCACATCAAAATATTCTTCAATCTTAAAGTGGCGCAATATCTTATGAATAAACACTGTAGGTTTACTGGAAGCTACCGCTAACTTTATCCCTCTGCCCTTCAGACAGGCAAGAAGTCCGGGAATACCTGGATAGACCTTATTTTCCAACATGCCTGTTGGAGCAAATCTCTCTCTGTATAAGCGGATTGCCTCCCTGGATTGTTCCGGGCTGAACCCGTAATACTGCACAAAACTGTCCTTTAAGGGCGGGCCTATCAGATACTCCAGCTTTGTCAAATCCGGTTCATCAATTCCAAAATGCCGCAGGGCATACTGCACACATTTGGTAATTCCTTCCCTTGGATCTGTAAGTGTACCGTCTAAATCAAACAGACAATATTGAAACATATTTTATGTTTTCCCATCCTTTTCCCATGTTGTTTGTAACCAGATAAGGCACCAGAGCGTGTGTTTGAAAATCCATTTTCCATAATATGACACATATTTAAGAAAAGCAATTTTCAAACACCCATTAAAACCATATCTGGCGGATTTTATCTAAAACTTTAAATTTTTAATCAGATCTCCAAGATTTGTTCCCACGCTTGCGCCGGAGCCAAACTTCTTTACATCAACTTTTTCTGTCTCTTCCGTCTGCTGCCGCTCTTCCACCGCCTTCATGCTTAAAGAAATCTTTCCGTTATTGGTATTTAAAATCTTAACCTTAACCTTATCGCCTACCTTAAGCACCTCTGACGGCTTTTTAATCCTTTTCTGGGAAATCTGGGAAATATGCACCAGTCCGCTTAAGCCGTCCTGCAAATCAACAAATGCTCCATAAGTCTGCAGGCTTTCCACTGTGCCTTCCATAACTGTTCCAGGTACAAGCATCGCTACCTTATGATCATGTTCTTCCTTTTTCTGTTCTTTTAATATCTCCCTGGCAGAGAGCACCAGTTTCTTCTTTTCCCTGTCAACAGTTATGACCTGTACAGTCAATTCCTTATCCCTGAAAGTTTCCAGGTCTTCCACATAAGAAAGGGAGAGCTGGGAGGCAGGTATAAATCCCCGGATGCCCTCTACGAAAGCCACTACTCCGGCCTTTACCACTTCGCTGACCTTTACAGTCAGAGCTTTCTTTTCCTCCATGTACTTCTCAAGTACATCCCAGGCAAGCACTGCGTTGGCCTCTTTTTTGGATAAAAGGATATTCCCCTGCCCGTCATCCATCTTTACTACTGTAGCCTCAATTACATCTCCTGTTTTCACATCCTCCATAATGGAAAAAGCGGGGTCGTCGCTAAGGTCCGCTGCCTTGATAATTCCCTGGGCATAATATTTTAAATCCAAAATAACCTCTTCCTCACTTACACCAATTACTGTTCCCTGAATCACATCCCCTTCATTAATCTTGCGGAAAGATGCCTCCAGTTCCTTTTCATAATCCTTCATTGACTCTTCCATAATATTCATCTCCTTTATTTCTTAGGCTTCCTTTTGTGTGTTTATTCACTGTCTTCCATTGTATTGGATTTTTGCCGTAAAGTAAAGTCACAACATTGCTTAATCGTAAACTTTTTTATTATTCTGTTACTATTCACGGCATGGAGGCCGCTCATAGTAATATTATTCTTCACTTTTTGAAATATAAAAGTTCCCTGGAAACTTTAATTCAGATGCTTGCAGACACACAAAGCCGCCTTTAAATAACTGCCGTGGAGTATTCGTTTCCATAACCTTTGAAAGGACAAGATGGAAAAAACCACAGCCGTATGCTAAAATAACATAAAATTTTTCTGTCACAGAGACAGGGGAGCGTTGTCTAATTAAACAGTACCTGTCCCTAAAAGTGACCATAGAGTTTCAGAATGCAGAAGATGCCGGAAATTGTTCTGAAGGAATTGGCGCTTCAGGATACAGGGCAGAACTTATAACAGGAGGTAAAAGCAATGAATAAAAAAACGGATACGGAAATGCAGGCCCTTGCCGGCAAAGCTGTCCTGGGAGACAGGCAGGCTCTTGAGACGCTTGTTGAATGTGTGCAGGACATTGTATTTAATTTATCCCTGCGTATGCTGGGTACATTTACAGATGCGGAGGACGCCACCCAAGACATTTTATTAAAAATGATAACACATCTGTCTTCTTTTAGAGGAGAGAGCGCATTTACCACATGGGTATTTCGTATTGCAACTAATCATCTGATAAATTATAAAAAGCATATGTTCGCCCGCAATGCACTCAGTTTTGAGTATTACGGAAACGACATAAAAAACGGTAAAATTCAAAATGTGCCCGATTTAACCCAGAATGTGGAAAAGGATCTGTTAGCAGAAGAACTGAAAATGTCCTGTACCAATGTGATGCTGCAATGTCTTGATACGGAAAGCAGATGTATTTTCATACTGGGCACAATGTTTAAGATTGACAGCCGCATTGCCGGGGATATTCTGGAAATGTCCCCGGAAGCATATCGTCAGCGGCTTTCCCGGATACGCAAAAAAATGGCAGACTTTCTCGGACAGTATTGCGGTGAATATGGCAGCGGCAAATGCAAATGTAAAGACAGAGTAAATTATGCCATCCAAAACCATAGACTTAACCCCTTACAGCTGGATTACACGGCCGCTGCTGAAATCTCCGTTCAAACCATGACAGATGTGAAAAACGCTATGGAAGAGATTGACGACTTATCACAGGACTTTTCGTTCTGTAAGCCCTACCAGTCTCCCCAACGCACAAAATATATGATACAGGAATTTTTAAAATCCACCCAGCTTTCCATTATCCAAAAACCATAAAGGAGAGAACCGATTATGAATACACAATTCATTATTGATTATTTGTCTGCGCTTAGCATGAATAACAACCGTGAATGGTATCATGCAAACAAAGACGACTATAAAAAGGCAAATGCTGAATTTGAGGAATTATTACAGACATTCATACTGGAAATCGGGAAATTTGACAGCAGCATTTTACATAATCATCCCAGGGACCTTACCTTTAAAATTGTAAGGGATACACGCTTTAGTCATGATAAGTCGCCTTATAATCCTGCATTCCGTGCCCATATTTCCTCAAAGGGCAAGCTGCCGATTCCGGTTGGATACTATCTGATGATAAAACCCGGAAATCAGTCCTTTTTAGGCGGCGGCCTGTTTGCAGATATGTTTAAGGATGCGACCACCATGGTACGGGATTCTATTGCACACAATAGCAGCCAATGGGAAAAAATTATACACGATCCAGCCTTTGAAAAATTTTTCACTGTACAGGGAACCGCATTAAAGAATGTTCCTGCAGGATACGAAAAGGATCATCCCCAGGCGCAATATCTGAAGTTTAAAAGCTGGTATCTGGAATATCCTATAAAAGACGTGGAATTGGGAAATGGGGAAGCTTTTCTTACAAAGGCAACAGAACTTTTCCGGATTATGAAGCCTTTTAACGACTTTTTAAACAACGCGCTTGCAGGGTTCCAAATGCCGGCAAGATAATGGATTCTTCAAATTATAGGAAAATTAAAAAGCCAAAAACGCCGGAGCCGTACAAAAACATAACGTTTATACAGCTTCCCGGCGTTTTTATTTTTCATCCGCCATTAATAATTCTGGGCCTTAATCTGAAAATATGACTGAGGATGCGCACAGATCGGACAGACTTCCGGCGCTTTCTTTCCCACACAGACATGCCCGCAATTTGCGCACTGCCACACCACATCTCCTTCCCTGGAAAATACCAGATCCCCGTCAATGTTGGCGAGAAGCTTTCTGTATCTTTCCTCATGCTCTTTTTCAATAGCCGCTACGCCTTCAAATAAATCCGCAATCTGGTCAAACCCTTCTTCCCTTGCATCCTTAGCAAAGGCTGCATACATATCTGTCCATTCATAATTTTCACCGTCTGCAGCTTCTTTCAGATTATCTACCGTTGAACTGATTCCGCCGTTAAGCAGCTTATACCACATCTTTGCATGTTCTTTCTCATTATTGGCCGTCTCTTCAAAAATCTGGGCAATTTGCACATACCCGTCTTTCTTCGCCTTGGACGCAAAATAAGTATACTTGTTTCTCGCCTGAGATTCCCCGGCAAACGCCGCTTTTAAATTTGCTTCTGTTTTGGTTCCTTTTAAATCCATAACCGTTTTCTCCCTTTATCTGTAAATAACTTTAACCCTTTATCAAAGTTCCTGCACCACGAATATCCCTGGCCTTCCCTATTTTTCATCAGGAATATATGTGGGCGCGTTCTTTGGGCTTTTTCCCTTGACTACCTTGTGATAGTAAGCATAAGTCATCGCTTCCCTGTCTCCAAAAAGTTCTGCTCCCTTAACCTCTCCCAAAAATACGGTGTGCGTTGCCGTCTCCATTTTGTCAATCACCTCACACACAACATAACCGCAGGAATCTGATACAACAGGCAGATAATCCTTTACTTCATATTTTATCTTTTCAAACTTGTCCGTATCTTTCCCTGAATGATAGCCAAATGTTCCAATAATCAGCGGGTCAGAGTCTTCCGCCATAATGGATACTGCAAATTTCCCTGTCTGTGCAATACATTGGTTCGTATAGTTATCATGATTAATGCTTACCGCAATGGTTGCCGGTGACGATGTAATCTGCATAGCGCTGTTGGCAGTACAACCGGTAGGCCTTCCATTATCCCATGTACTTACCACATAAACACCATATGACAGTTTGCGAAATGTGTTTGAATTCATAAAACTGCTCCCTTCGATTTAATATCAGTAATTATTACTATTTTAGTCTAATATCTTTTCCATTATCTGTCAATCCTATTCTGACATTATTTCTAAAAATTAAATATTGCTCACAGAAAGCCTCTTCCCTTTTCTATCGGAATTAGGTAATTGCAAAACTTGAAGTTGTGGAAATATTCTGACAATATATTCCACTCAAATCCTGTTGCACCGGGCATTCCATCAAGCCCAGCAGAACAGAAGACAGTCGGGGAGGGTCCCTCCTGCCTTCTATGGTCTTGATTCCATGGTGCATAAGGCTTTTCGCAGAATAGATTGTCAGAATATTCAGCAAGTTTACGAGTTTCGCAATTACCTGCTATCGAAATTATAATTATATTTCCTTCCAAAATATGATTAATAAAAATAGGGAATTATATAAATTTAAATTGACTTTTTACAGCAGATGACATAGTATAGTTCCAGAAGATCGTAAGCCTTGTTATCCAGATACACAGGGCTTACTCTTATGTGTAAAGAACAATTCTTATGTGCTGACCGATACAGGAGAACCAAAAGCTTATGAGCATACTAAACGTAGAACATTTAACCCATGGCTTTGGCGACAGAGCCATTTTTCAGGATGTATCCTTCCGTCTGTTAAAAGGAGAACATATTGGCTTAATCGGCGCCAATGGAGAAGGGAAATCCACCTTTATGAATATCATCACCGGAAAGCTGATGCCGGATGAAGGAAAAATTGAGTGGGCCAAAAATGTCCGCATTGGCTATCTGGACCAGCATACAGTTCTTGAAAAAGGGAAAAGCATTCGCACGGTACTTTCTTCGGCCTTTGATTTCCTTTTTGAGATGGAAGCCCAGATGAATGAAATCTGCAGCAAAATGGAAACCGCTTCCCCTGAGGAACTGGATTCCTTTATGGAAGAACTTGGGACCATCCAAAATCTTTTGGAACTGCATGATTTTTACATGATTGACGCAAAAGTGGAAGAAGTGGCCAGAGCGCTGGGACTTATGGACTTGGGAATTGACAGGGACGTTACCGATTTAAGCGGCGGCCAGCGCACCAAGGTTCTTCTTGGAAAGCTCCTGTTGGAAAAACCGGATATCCTTTTGCTGGACGAACCTACAAACTATCTGGATGTGGAACATATTGAATGGCTGAAGCGGTATTTAAACGATTATGAAAACGCCTTTATCCTGATTTCCCATGACATTCCCTTTTTAAACAGCGTTATCAATATTATTTACCATATGGATAACCAGTCTCTTTCCCGTTACCCTGGCGATTATGACAAGTTTCAGGAGGTTTATGCCATGAAAAAGGCGCAGCTTTCCGCCGCGTACAATAAACAGCAGAAAGAAATCGCTGATCTGAAGGATTTTGTCGCACGCAACAAAGCAAGGGTTTCCACAAGAAATATGGCAATGTCCCGCCAGAAAAAACTGGACAAAATGGATGTAATTGAACTGACCGGCGAAAAGCCAAAACCGGAATTCAGCTTTAAGGAAGCAAGAACACCGGGACGCTATATTTTCCGCACCGATCATCTTGTAATTGGTTACGGAGAACCTCTCTCCTCCCCCTTAAATCTGGAAATGGAACGGGGTGCAAAAATTGTGCTGACCGGAGCAAATGGTATCGGAAAAACCACTCTTCTTAAAAGTATACTGGGCCTTATCCCCCCTCTTGCCGGCTGTGTGGAACAGGGAGATTATCTAAGCATTGGCTATTTTGAACAGGAAATGCCTGAAAATATTCATACCACCTGCATTGAAGAAATCTGGCAGGAGTTTCCAGGTTTTACACAATATCAGGTACGCTCCGCGCTGGCCAAATGCGGCCTTACCACCAAACACATTGAAAGCAAGGTAAAAGTGTTAAGCGGCGGGGAACAGGCTAAAGTGCGACTCTGCAAGCTCATTAACCGGGAAACCAATATTTTGCTGCTGGACGAGCCAACCAATCATCTGGATGTGGATGCCAAAGAGGCGCTAAAACACGCCCTTGACAAATATAAAGGCAGTATCCTTATGGTCTGCCATGAACCGGACTTTTACGAAACACTTGCCACAGATGTGTGGGACTGCACCAAATGGACCACACGACTTGTATAGTCCTTCTGGATCCGCCAGTAAACAGGCGCCGCCGTAAATTATCCGGCGGCGCCTGCCTTTAAAAACTCTGCCTTTATACACCCAAAAAGAGCAAGTTTTCAATCTATCCAAGACCGCTTTACTACTGCCTTTCCCGAAACTCTGCATGAATCATAAAGCTCATATGGAGCGTCCGCATCACCCATGCAAAAATCCTGGTAACAATGCTTTTTCTCCAGCCGCCTTTCAGGTATCCGTCTATGTAATCCCGCTCTGCCACATTCACGATGCGGTCAGACCAGCTCTCCAGTTCTTCTTTCGGTTTTTCTAATGAAAAGAAGGACCTCGTTTTATTGCCTACCATTTTCACTTCCGCATTCACCCCCTTAAGCCCTACGGCGTTTACCGCATCGAAAGTGACCATGCCGCCGGGAAAACGCTCCGCCATGGCGCACAGAAGGTGGCGCACCTGCCCTTTCTCAAAATAATAAAACAGCCCTCCCGCTGTAAATACGATCCCATCCGACCGACGGAAATCAATCTGGTCAAACCATGAGAAATCATTCAGGTCGCAGACCACGTTCCGTTCCAGCTTTCCAGACGGAATGTGCTTTTCACGCAGCGGTATCACATCTTCCATATCCAGGCAGTACCACGGATTCGTTTCATTCTTCATTTGCCGTCTGAGGCAGCTAAGCCCGGCACCCAGCTCCACGACTGCGGCGCGGGGATGTTTTTTTAGATAATGTTTGATTTCCCATGCCATGTTATACTGGCGGATCAGGCAGCACATCCACATATACTGGAACCGGTACAGTTTCTTATCTGACCAGTCCACGCCCATTTCTTGTACAATCCTGCCCGCGTCATGGTCGGGAAACAGTGACGGGTACTTTTTCGCCGCTATCGCCCGTCCCCATAAAGGCATACAAAGCGTCTGCTGCACCGTGTTTTCCTTCAATTCTGACATAGCTGTCTTTCCTCCTGTTTTCCGTTAAAATATCAGCACAATTATCCCTGTGGAACCCCAGCCCCTAAAATCCATATCAAAGTAAGAATTCCGCTCTATTTCAGCACCTGCTTCCATGTCTGCACATACGGCATATCATCCAGTCCGGGAATGTCCCCCAATTTGCTATATCCCACCCAGACCTTATCAATCACAATAGCTGCAAGAACCGTAAACAGCCCACAAAATAAGCAAAGCTGCAATAATCACGGCTTTTCCTTTGCCTCGGCATAGGTCAGCTTCAAGCCGCCATTAAATGTTTTCACGCAGGTTATTTCAAATCCGTTCTCCTTTAAGAAATCCAGATACCCCTGCGGCGTCCACTTATGGAATACCTTAAACCCGGAAAGCTCCATAATTCGTATCCTCATCCTGCCGAACAGACTGCCCGCAGCCGTAAAGGTCGGCGCTATCAGAAGTCCGCCCGGTTTTAACACCCGCCTGATCTCCGTCAGGGCTTTTTCCGGTTCCGGCATGATATGCAACGCATTTGAGATTACCACCGCGTCAAAGGTTTCTGATGTATAAGGAAGGCTTGTGGCATCCTGCACGGAGAAATGAAGCCGGGAACTGTGCGCTTTCGTCTTTGCCTGCCGTATCATTTCTTCCGAAAAATCCGTGGCCTCCAGCAGTTTCACGCTTCCCGCAAGCCGCACCGACAAAAGCCCCGTACCGCAGGCAAGCTCCAGCACGGACATATCCCTGTCCAGTACCTTCTTCATACGGTTCACAATCTGTGCATAGGTTCTGCCGTCCCCTGACATCATAAAATCATACCGCTTCGCCCACCTGTCCCAAAATCCTTTATTATCTTTCTCTTTCATGAGCTTCTCCTTTTCCCTGCCAAAGCCATGTCATCACAAAAGCTATCACCACGCCGCCCAAAGCAAACACCGGGAGCAACGGCAACATCACTTTTACATGGAACCATTTCTGGTGGTATTCCTTCTCCATATGCTCCGTACCGGGGAGACGGATTCTCCTGATATTCGCAAAAAGAATCCAGTCCAGAAAACAGGTGTCAAAAGCGGCAAGAATGATCATATCTGCATGGCATTACCTTCCAAACGCCCCGAACAGTCCTTTCTTCTCATACGGCTCACTGCTTACAGATACAGCATCATATCCCGCCTTTGCCACCACGCTTTTCAGTTCCTGCTCCGGGATATCCGCCTCCGCAAGGATAACCGTCTGTTTCTTTGTATGCGAGCTTGTCACTTTCTTTACCTGAAAGGCATTCCTTACAGCCTCGTTGATATGTGCCTCGCACATACCGCAGGCCATTCCTTCTATGCCCACTGTTATCTTTTCCATAAAACGCACTCCTTTGCCACCCTAACCTGAGTTAGTAATAACTAATATATGTTCTAAAAAAAAATGACTGTTTTGTGTTAGTGGTTGCTAACTCGATTTCCAGTATACCCCTTATCCCTTATTTTTGTCAACAGAATAGAAAATCATTTGCAGAATAAACGCATGAACGGAGACGCTCTAACGACCATCCCATTACTATGACAGCTATATGTGTTTAATTGAAATGGGTGCAGCATGGATAAAAAAATCAAAATATCAAAGTATCCTATTACCCGGATTCAATTTCCCCGATATACAGGGCGCTATCGATCCCAGAGATATCTGCTTTAAACTGGATGACCCTGAAATAGGAATTATGCTTTAAACGATTTAAAAGACAGGAGCGCTACAGCGCCCTTCCGGGTATCCCCTATGATCTCTCTGGGAATCATCCGGACATGGCGCAGAGAATTATATTCCCAGATTTTCCGGATGTCCTCCAGATTAAAATCCTTACTGACTATCGGTTTCGTCATCATCCTCATCATCTCCTTCCAGCAGTACATAGGACGGACAGAGCAGCAGACGCATAAAGCCGTTCCTGCCATTTGGAGTTTCCTGATAATCTGCCAGAAGTTGGTATACTATCCGATCCGTTATGCTGTCATTATTACATTTACGTCAAAGGGAATACAACTGAAATGCTCGTGCCATTACCTGCATCGCTTTGCAGCTCAATGATTGCATGATGATACTGTGCGATATGCTTCACAATAGACAAGCCTAACCCCGTTCCTCCGGAAGCCTTCGAACGGCTCTTATCCACTCGGAAGAACCGCTCAAACACACGGGAATGGTACTCCGGCGGGATGCCGATGCCGGTATCCCTGACGGTGAGGGACGCATTCCCCGCCCCTTTGGAAACGATAATTTCCACAAATCCATCTTCCACGTTATACTTGATGGCATTGTCACAGAGGTTACAGACCATCTCGTACAGAAAGCCCGGTACTCCATTTACCTGGGTACTTTCCCCCACAACGGAAATTTGAAGGTGTTTTTTCTCAGCATTATCCCGCAGAGCGGATGCTGCATTGTTGGCAAGCATGAGAAGGTCCACCGTCTCCCACTCCATCTCCGCCCCCTCGTCCAGCCTGGAAAGATGAATGATATCCTCCACCAGTGTCACCAGCCGAGCGGCTTCTTTATGAATCACCTCGGAAAATTGAGAAATATCCTCCTGCCTGACCATCCCGTTTTTCAGCAGTTCCGCACTGCCCAGGATGGACTGCAGCGGTGTTTTCAGTTCGTGGGACACATTGGCGGTAAACTCCCGGCGGCTGCGTTCTGCCGCCGCCTGTTCCGTCACATCAATAGCCAGCAGTACCGCGCCTATCACCGCACTACCCGACTCGACCCGGCTGATGTCAACCTGTAATTCACGGCCGCTCCTCGCCACACGAACCTCACTGTGGCCATCTTCCAGTGCAGCAAGAATGGCTGTGCTCATTTCATGAGTGCGATCTACCGTCAGAAAGTCTTTTTGGATACAGGCTCGGTCAGTATCAAACAGTTTCTGCGCCGCAGGGTTGATGCTCAGAATTGCTCCTTTCTGATTCAGCACCACCAGCCCCTCGTTCATGCTTTTTGTAATCTGTTCAAACTCATCCGCTCTGGTCCGCAGTTCCCGCATTTGCGCGCTGATCTGGCCGCGCTGCTGCTGGATGCGCCGCAGCAATGGAGACAGTTCCTCATAAGCATCCTTCTCCAGCGGGTGTTCCAGGTCCAGAGAATTGAGAGGCTGGACGATTTTCTTTGCCATCCGGCTGGCCAGAACCGCTGAAAGAATCACGGCGAGAGTCCCCACCACCAAAATCGGCTGGAGCATGGCCAGCACCAGAGCCAGCACTGTGGCCTGGCTGGCTGAAATACGCAATACGGTCCCATTGTTCAGTGATCGTGCGTAATAAAGCGTTCGCTCTGTCAGCGTGTCAGAATAGCGAACGGTGCTGCTTTCGCCCCTGGCGAACGCTTCCCGAATTTCTGCGCGGTTCCCATGATTTTCCATGCTCTCTGCCGGTTCCTCTGTATCAAACAGCACTGTCCCATCTGAAGCGATCCATGTCAGCCGGTAATCCGGTGTCCAAGTGTAGCGGTAATCCGTGGATGTCAGTTTTTCCAGATAGGGCTGCCCGCTTTCCTCCACCGCATAAGCGGCCAGCCGCAGCTCGTCCTTAAGCTGATTGGCCTGTACTGTACCAAAATAGTCGTACAGACAGCCCAGCACGATTACAAAGCTGGCCAATAGTACCGCCGCTGCAATCGTCAGGGCAGATTGAAAAATTCTCTTACTCATGTTTTTCCCTCCCAACGGTAGCCCACACTGCGGACCGTTTCAATCATCGCACCGTACACTCCCAGCTTCTGCCGCAGTGTCTTGATGTGCATATCCACCGTCCGCGTCTCCCCGGTATAATCCACTCCCCAAACGACGGACAAAAGCTGCTCCCTGGTGAACGCAGCACTGGGGTGGGCAAGGAACAGGCGCAGCAGCTCAAACTCCTTGAAAGTAAGGACAAGACGCTGGCCGTCCGCCGTCACGGTATGTTCCTTCAGATCTATAGTCAGGCCGCCCGCTGTCAGGACATTCCGATCATGCCTGGGGTGGCAGCGGCGCAGCACCGCCCTGACACGGGGCACCATTTCCATCATGCCGAAAGGCTTAACCAGATAATCGTCCGCCCCCAGATCCAAACTCTGAATTTTATCGTACTCCGCCCCCTTGGCCGTGGCCATGATAACCGGGATGCCGCAGGTGTCACTGGAGGCTTTTAGTTCGCGCAGTAACTCCACACCGCTTTTCCCCGGCAACATCACGTCCAGAATCACAAGCTCCGGTTTTCCGAAACGCAGCGCAGCCAGAAAGCAATCTCCATCCGTAAAACCCTCAGCCTCAAAACCGGCGGAGCGGAGCGTATATAGTTCAAGGCTCTGGATGCTCTCGTCATCCTCTACACAGTAGATCATGAGCAGTTCACCTCCTTGACTCAGGCCCATATTGCCATGGCCAGCGTTCCAAGTACCATAAGCGTAAGCCCAAAAGCCGCTTTCCGGGTCAGTTTTTCCCGGAACACCACATAAGAGAAGGCTACCGTAACCAGGATACTCAGCTTGTCGATAGGAACCACCACGCTGACCACGCCATTCTGGATAGCGTAATAGTAGCACAGCCAGGACGCGCCCGTGGCCAGGCCGGACAGAGCGATATAGAACAGTTCCCTTCGGTCGGTCTTCCGGACTTGCGCCTGCTTTCCTTTAATAAAAACGATCAGCCATGCCATAACCAGCACAACACCTGTCCGGATCGCCGTACCCAGGTTGGACTCCACATCGGTAATGCCCACCTTTGCAAGGATAGACGTAAGGGCGGCAAAGAGCGCAGAGGCAACGGCATAGGGCATCCATGTCCCGTTCGTTTCAGTATTCTCCGTTTCCTTCCTCTCGATCATCAGGAAAACTCCCAGAGCCAGAAGCATTGTTCCAACCAGCCTGACAGCCAGATGCCCCCTTTCACCCAGCAGGAAAATCGCCATCAGAACGGAAAGAATGGTGCTGGACTTATCAATAGGAACCACTTTATTCACATCGCCCACAGACAGCGCCTTGAAATAACACAGCCAGGAGGCCCCCGTAGCCAAGCCGGACAGAACCAGAAAAACAAGAGATTTCCCGCTGATCTGTGTAATCGTCCTGGCAGAACCAACCACAAACACCATAACCCACGAAAACAGCAGCACCACCACCGTCCGCAGGGCGGTCGCCACATCAGAATCTGTTTTTTTAATGCCGCACTTTGCGAGAATTGCCGTCAGTCCGGCAAAGAACGCAGACAGCACCGCCATAACAAGCCACATAAAATCGCCCCCCTTTTCCCCAGCTATTCTACCATAGGAACCGCATCCAATCAACACGGTCTGTTTTTCCATTGGCGGCAGCGATGGAATAGTGTTACTGTTCACAGGTACCCTGTGAACGTAACCGCATATGCCCATTTTAAATTGCCTTCGGCAATGGGGCATATGCTTTGCTCCCATAATGATATCTGCCCATGGCTAATCAGCGGAGTGATTAGCCATGGTGTGAACAGTAACGGAATACTTACGCGTATATTCCTCATACCGCGCTCGAAAATCTTCGCTGCCGCTGCGGGTGTCCCGAAGGGACTGGTGTAGATTCAGATTTTCGTGAGCCGCATCAATTACACACCCGGCGATGTTGGAACAGTGATCCGCTGTGCGCTCCAGGTCGGTGAGCAAATCCAGCCAGGTGAAACCCGCGTCGATGCTGCAGTCACCCTTCTGCATACGGAGGATATGCCGTGTGCGAAGCTGCTCTTTCAGCTGGTCAATCACCTGTTCCAGCGGCTCTACCAGGGCGGCGGTGTCCAGGTCATTTTTCAAAAAGGCAGTGAGGGACAAATCCAGAATATCATTGACTGCCATGGAAATGACCGCGAGTTCCTTGTCTGCCGCACTCGTAAAACGAAGCCCTTTGCCTTGCAGTTCCTCCGCTGACTCCAGAAGATTGACTGCGTGATCGGCGATCCGTTCAAAGTCACCAATCATTTTCAGCAGCTTGACCGCTTCCCGGCTGTCTGCTTCGCTGATCTGCCGCGTGCTCAGGTTCACAAGGTATGTGCCTAAAATATCCTCATAGTGATCGGTCCTGTCCTCTTTTTCCCGAATAGAAGCAGCCAAGTCTAAAGAAAAGTCCCTTAGAAAGACCAGCGATTCCTTCAAGGCTGCAGCGGCAGTCTCTGCCATATCGGCGGCAACGGCGTGGCAGCGCTCCAGAGCAATGGACGGCGTGGCAAACAGGCGCTCGTCCAGCTCCTCAAACTCTTCCGGCTGTCTGGCATCGGATACCAGTGCTATGACCAGCCGTTCCAGGAAACCGGACAGGGGCAGCATGAGGATAGTGCACAGAATGTTGAACACCGAGTGCGCCACGGCAATGCCTATCAGCGAGGCCGATTCATCTAAAAATACTGGATGAAAGACAGTCCGTATCAGGCAGAACATAGTCAGCCAAACCACTGTGCCAATCACATTGAAAGAAAGGTGGACCAGTGCCGCCCGCTTCGCGTTCTTATTGGCTCCCACGGAGGAAAGCATGGCAGTAACGCAGGTGCCGATGTTCTGGCCCATGATGATGGGGATCGCCGCGCCGTAGGATACCTGCCCGGTGACGGCCAATGCCTGTAAAATGCCCACCGAGGCGGAACTGGACTGGATGACCGCCGTTAAACATGCGCCCGCCAGTACGCCCAGTACCGGATTTTTGAACATGATAAACATCTGCCGGAAAGCCGGGACATCCCGCAGACCGGACACCGCTTCTGACATCGTTTCCATGCCGAACATCAACGTGGCAAAGCCCAGCAGAATCATACCCGTGTCCTTTTTCTTTGCGTTCTTGCAGAACATATAGAAGATAATTCCCAGGAAAGCAAGCATCGGTGTGAAGGAGGACGGCTTCAGCAGCCTGACGAACAGATTCCCGCTGTCAATTCCCGCAAGGCTCAAAATCCACGCTGTGACCGTAGTACCAATGTTTGCTCCCATAATTATGTTGATGGCTTGTTTCAAATTCATAA
>CANCXX010000050.1 GCA_947381965.1 uncultured bacterium | reverse complement strand
AAGTTTATTAATTAAGTAGTTTTGATTAACTACATCATTATTATACAAGGAGGTATAGAAATGCCGGCGAGGATAGTTGGAACAGGGAGCTGTCTGCCTGTACGGGCGGTCAGTAATCAGGAGCTTGAAAAAATAATGGATACCACGGACGAATGGATCAGAAGCCGGACAGGAATTTGCAAAAGGCATATTGCGGTGGAGGAAACTACCACGTCAATGGCTGTGGAAGCGGCCAAAAAAGCCATGGAAAATGCAGGAACAGAGGCGAAAGAGCTTGATCTTATTATTGTGGGGACGGTATCAGGGGATATGTGTTTTCCCTCTACAGCTTGTCAGGTACAGGCGGAAATTGGAGCGGAACATGCAATAGCCTTTGATATAAATGCGGCATGCGCCGGATTCTTGTATGGACTGGCAGTGGCAGACGCTTATATAAAGACGGGAATGGCCCAAACAGCGTTGATTATTGGGGCGGAAACTTTGTCTAAGATGATAGACTGGAAGGACAGGAGCACCTGCGTTCTCTTTGGGGACGGAGCAGGCGCAGCGGTGGTAAAGAAGGATGAAGTGGGAATAGAAAGCCTTGTGCAGGGAGCCGATGGCGCAAAGGGCAGTGTTCTTAACTGTCATAACAGGCCGGTAAACAATTTATTTGTAAAAAACAGTGTGGAACTGGATTTTGCTCATATGAATGGGCAGGAAGTCTATAAATTTGCCATAAGGACAGTGCCGGAGGCTGTCTTTAAGGCTCTTGATAAAGCAGGAACAGAACCGGATAATGTAAATTATTTCCTTCTGCATCAGGCAAACATACGCATTATTGAATCTATTGCAAAAAAAATCGGTCAGCCCATCGAAAAGTTTCCCACAAATTTGCAGAAATGTGGTAATATTTCTGCAGGAAGCGTTCCGGTTTTACTGGATAATGTAAACCGGGAAGGGAAGCTTCGCAGAGGAGATAAAATAGCGCTGGCTGGCTTTGGAGCAGGGCTTACCTGGGGAGCGGCGGTTCTCACATGGTAAAGAAGCCATGCCGGTTTTGGAATGGAGTAAATATGGAATTAAATAAAGCACTAAATACATTGCTGGTAAAATTGTTCAGAGATATTATGAATATTGAACAGGAGGCGTTAATTACCGGAGAATTTACAGATATCACTGTGAACGATATGCACGTGATAGAAGCAATAGGAATGGGGGAACCCTCCACAAGTTCGGCAGTGGCAAAAAAGCTGTCTGTGACAATGGGAACCCTTACAAAATCAATTGACCGGCTTACCCGAACCTGTTATGTACTGCGGGAGCGCAGCGAGGAAGATAAACGGCTGGTCCTTTTATCTCTGACAGAAAAAGGAAAAAGGGCTTTTCTTCATCATCAGGAATTTCATAAGGAGATGATAGAAGCTGCCCTTGTACAGTTTGATGAACAGGAAACAAGAATTCTTTTAGAATCTCTGGGGGGACTGGCAGACTATTTTTCCGCCCAAAAACAGTCAGATGGGTACAGGCAGAAAGTACCCGGAAAATCAGAAGAAAAGGGCAGGCAGGAGTGCGGTAATGATTGATGTAGATAACTTTCACGTTCTGAATTATGTGAAAAAAGAAGAATATACTGCCAGTATGGACGGAATGCGCTATATGTTGAAAAAAAAGGAAGGGCAGGAAGGAGCGTTACTGGAAGCGGTTATCTGGCCGGAGCCATATTGCTTTGCAAAGACAGATGAGAAAAAGAAACAACGCATGGAGTTTCCACTTTCTTCCCAGGGGATTACAGAAGCCGCTAAATGGTTAAACGAGCAGTTCAAAGCACAGAAACCAGTGTGGGAGGCGGCCAAAAGAGAATCTTTGTGGTAGAAAAAGGCAGGAAAACTGAAAGGAATATGAGCAGATGGATTTTTACTTTGCCCCTTTGGAAGGGATAACCGGATATATTTACCGAAATGCGTTTCATGATTTTTTTGACTGTGGTATCTGCAAGTATTTTTTACCTTTTATTGCGGTTAGTCAGAACGGACTTACCAAGCGTAAGGAATTAGAGGACTTAAGCGAAGAACATAACAGGGGAATGAGGGCGGTGCCGCAGCTTTTAGGCAATAAAGGCAAAGAGATGGCAGGATATATCCGCCGGCTTTCAGAGATGGGATTTGAGGAGGTAAATATTAACATTGGATGCCCCTACCAGACAGTGGTATCCAAGAAAAAGGGAGCAGGTCTTTTGGCGGATACGGATTATCTTAACAGGTTTCTTGAGGAAGTTTTTGAGGACGCGCCAATTGGGGTTTCCATCAAGACAAGAATTGGTATGGAAAGTGGGGAAGAATTTGAAGAAATTCTGGAAGTATATAATCAATATCCGGTTGCAGAATTGATTGTTCACCCCAGAGTGCGGGAAGATTTTTATAAAAACCATCCGGACCTTTCGGCTTTTTCCCAGGCGGTGAAAGCAGGAAGAGCGCCGGTTTGCTACAACGGGGATATCTTTACGTCAAAAGACTACCAGGCATTTACAAAGAAATTTCCTGAAACAGACAGAATCATGCTTGGCAGGGGACTGCTTGCCAATCCGGGCCTGCTTTCAGAAATTTTCGCACAGGAGCCAGAGACAGAAGCGGCCAAAAAAGAAAAACTGAAGGCTTTCCATGACCGAATTTATCAGGATTATGGGAAAGTGCTGTATGGGGAAAGAAGCCTTTTGTTTAAAATGAAAGAATTGTGGAATTATATGCAGTTTTTGTTTGCAGAGAGAGAAAAGTATATAAAAAAGATACGTAAGGCGAACCAGGTGGCAGAATATGAAAGGGCAGTAGAATCCTTGTTTTATAACTGTGCTATGATACCAGGTGCAGGATTTATGGTGGATGGGATGGATCTGCGTCCCGAATCCATCAGGTAAAACCTTAAATGAATTAAAGCCTCTTTTTTTAAAGCTGTTTTTTATTTTTGCTTGACTTATAAATATTACAAGTGTAATATTGAACAAAAGATATTTTTTTAAACAAAAATCTTACATAAGTAATATTTGATTTCAAATATACTTCAGAGAATTTTAATTAGGAGGGCAAGTCAGGATGAAAAAGAAAAACAGGAAAAAGAGAAACATAGACGGCGGTTTTTTACTGGTATTGCTGCTTTCCGCCATCTTGGGAGGGATAATGGGAAAACGATGGAGGAGTGAAAGAAAGGTAATATTGGAAGAAATTAGTGAGCCAGCTGTAGAATTTGTATATAGCGGTTACAGGAAAGCCGCCATAGAAGAAAAAGAGAAACCATTGTCGTCCTACGGCAATGGTCTGATAAATGAGGAAGAAAAAAGTGAATTAGAGAATTTAGCGCTTTTGGCAGCGGATAAAATAAAGGCGGTTTATGAGGGCGCAGAGTCAGAGGATGATACAATCCAGTTTTTTTATTTTACAGATGAACAGCAAAAAGAGGCAGTCAGGATTCTTGGACAATCCGGTTTTGTCAGTGTGGCAGAAGATGTGAATATGGAAAACTATGAAAAAGTGGAAGATTTTTATTCTTCCTATTTGGAGAAGCATGATGCCCTGGTAACGATTTTTGAAGTGAACCGGGAAGGAAGAATAGGGGCATACACCTTTATTTACAGGGAAGACAGATTACAGACCTTTTATGTGGGAATAAAGTGGCAGGAGGGGAAAGGGCCGCAGATTACAGACACCCTTGTCAGTGATGTTGCGGAAATCACACTGACAGAAAAGGGATATTTTATTTATGCTTATGAGTCTGTAATAGCCCATTCCAGCCTGCGGCAGTATTGGCGGATAAGACCCCTTTCTGATAAATGCAGGGAGTTAACGGCAAAATATATAAAAGGACTCAGTTATTTGGATTATAATATTCTTTCAGTTAACTGGAACGGCAATAATGTGGAAGAGATTTTAGAACCGTGTATATTTGAGGATGTATATCGCATTATAACAGGAAATAATTTACAGACAGAAAATGGGAGAATTCCGGCAAAAATCTATGAGAAGGTGATGACGACCTGCTTCCCGGTATCAGAAGAACAGCTGCGGAATAAGTGCGGTTACGATATGGACAGCGACAGCTATCCTTATGAAATGATTTTTGAAAGTCCCTATCAGCCTTTTGGGGAGGTAACGGATTATACGGAAAATAAAGATGGAATCCTTACCCTGCATGTGGAAGGAGTGTGGCCTGATTATAATTCGGACTGCGCATTTGTCAACGAAGTTACAGTGCTTCCATTCCAGGATGGTACCTTCAGGTTTCTTTCCAATACCATAGAAAAGCGTTTTTGATAAGCACCCCGTCCTGTCAGTACATATTATTGGACAGCGGATGTGCTGCTTATGCAATCAGACTTGTTTTGGATGGGTGGAAATGATGGGATAAAATTATGACAGATATTGTCGTATATGCTATACTGAATAAAAAACGGAGTCCGGCCGGTTGAAAATAAATAGGAATCTTGAAGCGCCATTTGGACAGAAGTTAAATAGGGCAGGCGTATAAATAAAAGCTTTCAGAAAATTTTATTTATACGCCTGAGTGTTGTTTATGTATCCTGGTAAATTGAAGTTTATTTTAAATCGTCCGGATTTGCGGAAAAGAAATATTCAAACAGGGAGCTGTCATATTGATTTTTGCCAGTTTGATTTGCTTTGGCAGTTTCACTGGCAGTGTCTGTTTGGTTTGCGCCAGCGACATTGACGGTTGCCTCTGCTTCGTCTGTGCCGGTTGCCCCGTTTGCCAGGGAAGCGCCTGCTTTTTCTTCAAATCCGGCGTCCTCTGTGTCTTCTGCAGGTTCTTCTTTATATTTGGTAAATATATTTAACCAGTCGTCTTTTGTTCCTCCATAATAAATTTTAATTGTTTCATTTGTATCCGGTTGAAGATAGGATAAAGTGTAATCATAAACAATATTTATGCTTTTGGGAAAAAAGACTGTTTGGACATTGCATGAGTCAAACAGGGAGAGATTCACATCAGTAATTCCCTCTTCCAATATTAATGTATTTATGTGCTGGTTTTTATCCCCTATTTTAAAGTCAGAGATATCTGTATCATAAGATTCCCCATCAATCTCATAAGAAGAACGTACTTCCAATATTTCATTATCTCCTGAATAACCGTTCAGAATAATCCTGTTTCCAGACAGTTTATAAGAAAAATCCGACAAATAATCGTGGGCGCTGTTCCGGGCTTCGATTCCCAGCACGCCATTTTCTTCATCTTCCTCCTCGCCATCTTCCCCCTCTTCTCCATTCTCAGTTTCTTTTATAAAGGCTTGTTCTTTTGGAATGGGCAGAATAAAAGCAGCTTCCTGACTGGTTCCGCTATCGTCGTATTTGGATAATATTATTTTTATTTCGGTACTTTCGTTGTCCACTCCAATACATTCCTGTGCTCTGCATTTTGCGCCTACAGGGGTTTCTTCGGCCTGATGGATAATGTCGCCTGGATAGGAGTAACCCATAAACCCTTTGGAATCAATAATCTGTCCGCTTGAAAGGTCGAAAAATAACCCCTCCATGAGTCCCTTTTTATCCTGATAGCCCAGATTTTCATAAGTAAAGTCAATAAGAAAAACCTGTGTGGGCGTTTTTTCGTAATATTCATTTCTGTCCGCTGTTTCAGTGATGGAATCAATGGTTAAAGCCCATTGCCCGTCCACGGTCCAGGTTTCGCCGACAAGATATTCATTCTGTGAGGAAGCCTGGTTTTTGGAAACGGATGTTTCGTTTTCCGATTCTGCTTCATCATCCGGCATTTGGTCTTCTTTTGTTATTTCCTCAACGGCCTTGGTATAAGGCTCCAAATAATTGATTACATCCTTTGTAATATTGTCCGATAAGTTTTGAACCGTAATGACTGCCATAACGGAAAGGGTACAGCTTAGCAGGGAAAGCATCAGGGCAAAGACGCCTAAAACGGAAGTTCTTCTGGCAGGTCTTTTTTTGTATGGCTCCTGATACCAGGAGGGCGGAGAGGTATACTCCGGTGCGTTGGCTGCTTTGGCTTGGTTTTGTGGTTCTGAAGGTTTATAAAACTGTGAATACCGTTGGGCTCTGGAAGATACTATGTGTCCACAATGAGGGCATTTGTCTGCATTTTCTGGAATATCCTTCCCGCATTCTCTACATTTAATGAATGCCATTCTTTTGTTCTCCCTTCTCTTGCTGCATATGAGACAAGTTAAAATTTTTAATTTGAAGCATTGGCTTATTTTTTATTTTACAACAAAATTACTAAAAATTTCAATGATTTTTCAAATGCCTCCTGACGCGGGCTTTTTGACTTCAGCGTTTACTGATATATAGAATAAAAATAAAGAAAAGGGGTTTCGCGAATAAGCAGATTCCTGTATACTGATTTTATAATTCCATTTTCAGGAAAAGACAATTGTCCGAAAATGGGAATTAAATATCCTGCGGGAAAAGAAAAGAGGGGGACTCAAAATGGAGTTTTTACAAAAGAAAGGCCCAGGAATTTTATTGTGTCTGGTAATTGCCCTGCCTTGTCTGATGCTGGGCAAACAACTTCCGGTAGTGGGCGGACCGGTTTTTGCCATTCTTGCGGGGATGGTTATCACTTTGTTTTTAAAGGACAAGACTAAGCTGCAGGGAGGGATTACTTTTACTTCCAAAAAGATACTGCAATATGCCGTGATTTTGCTTGGCTTTGGTTTGAATTTGTCGGAAATAGCCAAGGTGGGTATGCAGTCTCTTCCCATTATTTTATCCACAATTACCACATCTTTGGTAATCGCGTTTCTGCTGCATAAGCTGGTGAAGATACCATCCAATATTTCCACGCTGGTGGGTGTAGGTTCCTCCATCTGCGGAGGGTCTGCCATAGCAGCCACAGCTCCGGTAATTGGGGCGGATGATGAGGAGATTGCCCAGTCAATTTCCGTTATCTTCCTTTTTAATGTGATTGCTGCATTAATATTTCCTTCTCTCGGCGCAGCTCTTGGTTTTTCCAATGAAGGCTTTGGTCTGTTTGCAGGTACGGCGGTAAATGACACCTCTTCCGTTACGGCGGCAGCTTCCGCATGGGACGGTATGCACCCGGGAGCCAATGCGCTGGACACGGCAACGATTGTTAAGCTGACACGTACCCTTGCTATTATTCCGATTACCCTTGTGCTGGCCTTTTGGCGTACTGCCAAAATGAAAAAAGAGGGGGCGTCAGGAGAGGGAAGCTTCAGTCTTAAAAAAGTGTTTCCTTTTTTTATCCTGTTTTTTGTGCTTGCCTCCCTTATTACAACTGTCTCTGTACTTGCAGGCGTGAATGTGGCATTTTTTAAGCCCTTTAAGGAACTTTCCAAGTTCTTTATTATTATGGCAATGGCGGCAATTGGAATTAATACAAATATTGTTAAGCTGGTAAAAACCGGGGGAAAACCGATTTTTATGGGATTTTGCTGCTGGGTAGGCATTGCCTGTGTAAGCGTTCTTATGCAGAGGCTGCTGGGCATCTGGTAAATAATAGCTGTTGTATGAAAAAGTGCCGCATATTGCGGCACTTAATTAAATTTATTTTTCAAATGGAATCCGGCAGCTTTCTCTGTAATGGAATGGTAAAGGTAATCATAGTGCTTTCATTAGGAATGCTGTTAATTTTCAGTCCATATTCTGTGCCATAAGTAAGCTGCAAGCGTTCATGCACATTTTTCAGTCCATATCCGGCAGACTGGGTCTGGGTCAGCAGCGGAATCTTTTCCGGCAAAATGCCAAGGCCGTTATCCATAACCGTAAAGTGGATATGTTCATTTACAAGCGAGACTGTAAGAAAAAGATTTCCGTGGCGTTTTTTGTTGGGAAGAATGCCATGTACAATAGCATTTTCCACCAGAGGCTGCAGGAGCAGATTAGGGATTTCCTGTTCAGGCAGATTATCATCAATCTGGTAAGCCACATCAAAAACGTTGTCGTTTAAAATTCTCTGAATATCAATATAAGCTTTTACGTTTTTTATTTCATTAACAAGCAGGGTTTCTGATTTTCCCTTATTTAATGTTGTGCGGTAGAAGGTTGACAGAAGCTGGGCCATCTGGCTGATTTCTGTCTGGTGGTTTAACAGGGCCTTACTGTTAATCTGGGAAAGGCAGTTATATAGAAAGTGAGGATTAATCTGTGCCTGCAAAGCCATAAGCTGTGTTTCCTTCAGGATAATTTTGTTTTTATAGTCCGCAACCACCAGGCGGTCAAGTTCCTCTATCATGTGTTGGAAACTGTTGGTAAGCTTTCCCATTTCATCCGGGCAGTCATCATGAATCTGGATAGACAGATTTCCCTTTTCCACTTTCTGCATGGTAGTAAACAACAGATTAACTTTCTGGGCGAAGAAGCCGGAAAGAAAATTGCTGACAATATATATCAGGAATATACAGACTAAAGTTATCAGAAAAATAATTCCAATCATATGGTTGGCGGGAGCTGCAAGCAGAATAAAAGGTTTTTCCAGAGTGACCACCCAATTGTTAGAAAGAGGGGTGCTGGTTTCCGTCGTCCAGCCGCCGTGGGGGTAACTGTTTCCGGCAATGGAATCTTCCGTAAATTCGTAAAAGGTTTCCCCGTTTCCTGTTACGCTTAAGTGATAATCACTGGATATACCGGTAAGCACATCAAAAAACTGTTTTGGGCGCAGCCGGATGCACAGAACATGGCTGGAATAGGAGGTTACATATGATATGAAGGGAGAAGGAATCTTCTGGAACAGGCAAAGATAGCCTTCTTTATCAAGATGCCAAATGGGTCTGGCGGCATCCGCAAGGGAAGCATACCAGGTTTCTTCTTCCAGGTCGGCCAAGGGCCTTAGCTGACTGCCATGGCATAAGTCTTCCCTGTCAGCGTACAAAGTAATCTGGGATATTTCCGGGTGCTGTGTGGAGATATCTTTAATCAGCACATCATATTCGTAATTTAATAGTTCAAATTTTTCCACTACACTTATGTAGTCTCTGGAAGGGACTTCAACGATGGTTTCCGAATGGGCCAGGTAAGAAATCAGGTTTTCATAAGTTTTTACCTGATGGTTTATTGAGTTATAGGCAGTGCCCACTGCCAGAGACAGGGCGGATTTTTCCCTGTCAAGCAAAAGATGGATTGTCTGGTAATAACAAAACACGCCAAGCAGAATAAGAGGGATAAGGCCTACAAGAACACAGGTGATAATCAGCTTGCTTTTATACTTCAGGTTAAGATAAAAATTAAGTAGATATTTCATAAGATTCCTCCCGCCTGTACTTTTCCGGCGATTTTCCATAATATTCTCGAAAACTCTGGCAGAAGTAAGAGTAATTGGGATATCCTACCTCTATGCCGATATCTATTACTTTAAGACTGGTGGTGCGAAGCAGTTCGCTGGCCTTTTCCATACGAACCTGACGGATATATTGGGAAAGGCTTTTTTTGGTGCTTTTTTTAAAAAGCCTGCTTAGGTAATCAGGTGTCAGATACACCTGGGAGGCAAGCATTTCCACAGAAAGGGTGCTGCTGTAATTTCTATTGATATATTCCTGTGTGGCAAGGATTTCCCGGCGTATATTTGAATCAGTGGACTCATAGCTTTGGATAATGCTCTGTGCCATACTCTGAACGGTATCTATAATTTTTAGTATGTCCTGCTGGATGTAAAGGTCCGTAATCAGACTTTCCAGCGGTTTCATCTTTTTTGGGGCCCCCTCCTTTTCAGAGGGCAGAAAGGGATACATGGCAGTAACCAGATTAGAGAATACAAACTTTACAAATATCTGGGACTGGTTGGAGGGCATCCGGTATTTCTGGAAAAGCAGGTTTAGGTTTTTCTGCAGGTTTGCCGCGTCTTTGGCAGAAAGGCTGCGCTTTATGGCGGCAAGAAGGAAATCGTCGTCCAGTTCCTCCTGGGTTCTTTCAGGTTTATCCGGGCGGACAGAAGAAAAAACATTAGTTTTCGGATCCCAGAAGCGCTCTTCCATCTGCTGCTCCACAGCGGTATAAGCGCTCTGCAGCTCTTTGTATTCTTTTATAGGAGGGCTGATAGAAATATAGCATTCCGTATGAAAATTTTCAACAATATATCCGTGCAGGCCGCATCCAAAAGTATAAGAGTCTTCATGCTCTTTCCGCAAAAATAATAACGCCTGGGTTGGGGAGAGGTTTAAGGTCTCCATATCCAGATTCATTGTATTTCGGAGTGTATCATAAAAAGCAGTATAGTTGCTTTCCAGAAAAAGAGTGGGAAAATCTAACAGTACAATCTGGCGGAACTGGTTTAATTCATTTATAATGTCCGGCGAAAATTTACGGGATAAGGTTTTGCTTATGCAGCTGTGAAGGGCATATTGAAGCAGGTAGCTTTGCTGTTTGTCCTTAAGAAGTCTGGAATGGCGCTCTTCATCCAGCTGGCGGATAATGCCGGAAAGAGTATTTTCCAGTTCTTTTGGAACCACAGGCTTTAATATGTAGTCCTCCACTCCCAGGGACATGGCAGTGCGGGCGTATTCAAATTCTGCATAACTGCTGAAAATAAGGATTTTAATGTCTGGAAAAAGGGTAGATACCTGTTTTGCCAGAGTCAGCCCGGTGGTGACGGGCATTTGCACGTCTGTAAAAAGAATATCTGCAGGCCAGTCTTTTAGTATCTGCAGAGCTGTTGCGGCGTCCGGCGCTTCCTTAAGTTCCAGGGGAAGGCTGGCGGAATTTATCAGATAGCGGATACAGTCACGTTCTGTACGTTCATCATCAACGATAAGCATTTTGTACATCTTTCTCTCCCTCTCTTGTAGAAAAGTGTTAAATACCATGAAAAGAGTATACCACTATTAAAACCCAAGAAGCCATAATATATAAAAAGTGTTCGGATTATTGATATGTTTTTCGGATATTTTATATTTGAAAGCGGGAAAAGTTTTGCTATTCTATATAACGTAAAATATAAACTGATTTGATGGAGGTAAGAATGATGAAAAAGAAAATTATCAGTCTGATTCTGGCTGCGGGAGTGATGGCAGTATCACTATCCGGGTGCGGTAAGTCAGAAGACTTCACCGCAAATATGAGCGAGGAGGAGAAAGCGGAATGGGAAGCGGCAGCAAATGACCCTTACGGCAAATATCCGGAGTTAGTTACCTACACCAGCGGCTACAATCTGACAGCGCAGGGGGCAGACACACTGGCGGGCACGCCTTACGAAAATGACACTTTTGTTGATAACGCCTATACAAGATACATAAAAGACCTTATCAATGTCCAGAATGAAAATATGTTTGAAGCACAGACCGGCGATGACTATGGACAGAAGGTTTCCATGGCAGTTGCCGCACAGGACATTCCTGATATTATGTTTGTGCAGGATTACTCTACACTGGTGGAACTGGTGGAAAGTGATATGATTGAAGATTTGACAGATGTTTACAATAACCTTGCATGCGAAACCGTAAAATCAGCTTATGACAGCTATGGAGAAAACAATCCAATTAATACAGTAACTTTTGATGGCAAGATTATGGCAATTCCCAAGACACAGTTAAGCGACGGACAGGATTTCTTATGGCTGCGTAAAGACTGGCTGGAAAATCTGAACCTGGAAGAGCCTTCCACACTGGAAGAGATGGCGGATGTGCTTCGTGCATTCATCAATGATGACCCAGATGGAAATGGGCAGAATGATACCATAGGACTTGCAGCATTATCCACTGTTTATGATGATTATCCAAATACCAATTTTTCCCTGACAAACATCTTTACCGCTTTGGACGCTTATCCTTTTGTGTGGATTAAAGATGGAGAGGGCAAGGCAGCTTATGGTTCTGTACAGCCGGAGATGAAGGAGGCTTTGCAGCTTCTGGCAGACTGGTATGCAGAGGGCCTGATTGACAAGGAATTTACCACACGTACAGAAGATGATATTGTTGCGTTAATTTCCAGCGGGCAGTGCGGCGCTTACATTGGACCCTGGTGGTCGCCGTTTAGCCCGGCACAGACTACTTCTTATGCAAGCAAGGATGCAGAGTGGGTGAACGTAAGCGCACCAGTTGGATCAGACGGAAAAATCAATGCCATCAATACCAAGTCCTACGGCGGTTTTGTAGTGGTAAGGAAAGGTTATGTACATCCTGAAATTGCAATGAAGATTGTAAACATTAACTCTGAATACTCCAAGCAGGATACCTCTGACGCTACAAAAGAAATTAAGGAAAACCAGTCTATCGCATACTTTAACTGGCCTTTATACTGTGAGGTTCAGCCTGGCAACAATGCAGAAATTATGACAGGTCATGTAGCGGCAGTTCTTGACGGAAGTGCGGATGTTTCCACCCTGACAACAGAGGAACAAAGTTACTATGAATCAGCAGTCCGGTTTATGGAGGCGGAAGAGGCAGGACAGAAAGCGGAGTCAGCGGATTATTCCCAGTATATGTCCAGAATGGTTGCCATTTATAAATTCCAGGAAGAACCTGCAAATTTCCTTACACCGTCCTACTTTGAGACATCTGAAACAATGAAGACCAAATGGGCTTCCCTTGAAAAACTTGAGAGACAGACAATTTTAAAGATTATCGTTGGAGAAGCGGAAATGAGTTCATTTGATGAATTTGTGGAAAACTGGACTTCCGCAGGCGGACAGACAATAACCGATGAAATCAACGAGGAATTATCTGCAAGATAAAATAAAGAAAATGGAGGGGTCTTATGAAACAGGCAGGTAAAGCTGTAGCAGCACAAAAAGGCACAATGTATGCAGGCAGAGAAAAGAGAATGTTCCATTTGATGATGCTGCCCGGCATGATTATGTTAGCGATATTTGTTTTTGTACCCTTGGTGGGGTCTTTGATGGCATTTCAGAATTATGTTCCGGCCAAAGGGATTTTTGGTTCCAAATGGGTAGGACTTGAAAACTTTAAGTTTATTTTCAGTCTCCCGGACAGCCGGCAGGTTTTTGTAAATACTTTGGTGATTGCCTTTGCAAAACTGATCTTTAATATAGTAATTCCGGTTTTGTTTGCAATTTTGCTTAACGAAATAACAGTAAGTATATGTAAAAGATTTTTCCAGACCGTGGTTTACCTGCCTCACTTCTTATCCTGGGTTGTGCTGGCAACTGTTGTTACCAATATGTTTTCACTTTCAGGACCCTTTAATGCAATCATTACAACATTTGGCGGAGAACCGATTCAGTTTCTGGCTGATAATAACTGGTTCCGAAAAGTAATTGTTGCAACTGATGTGTGGAAAGAATTTGGTTACAATTCCGTGGTATATCTTGCAGCCCTTACGGGAATTGATTTGGGATTATATGAAGCAGCTTCCATTGATGGAGCCAACCGTTTTGAACAGACATTACATATTACGCTGCCGAGCCTGCTTCCCACTATCGTCCTGATGACAGCCCTTAACCTTGGAAATATCCTGAATGCAGGTTTTGACCAAATATTCAACCTTTACAATCCGATCGTATATGAAAGTGCAGACATTATTGATACTTATGTTTATCGTATAGGTATGGTGGAGCGTCAGTATAGTATCGGTACTGCAGTAGGACTTATGAAATCCATTATCAGTTTTATACTGATTATGGGCGCCAATAAGTGCGCGAAGAAGCTTACTGGAAGCGGTATATTTTAAAGGAGGATGTTACGATGAAGAAAGCGAATTTCGGAAGAACGATATCCAAAGTGATTATCTGGGCAGTAGTAATTATTATGGCGTTAAGCTGTCTGCTTCCTCTGATAAATATGGTGGCAATTTCCTTCAGTGGAAGCGATGCTGTGGCAGCCAATGAAGTTGGCCTGTTCCCTAAGGATTTTAATACCACTACTTATAAGAAGCTTTTAAATGATTCACAGTTCTGGAAATCCTTCTTAATCTCTTTGGAGAGGGTGGTTTTGGGACTGGCGGTGAATATGTTCTTTACAGTGAGCATGGCTTATCCGCTTTCCAAAAGCAAGCTGCGTTTCCCGGCACGTGAGATTTATATAAAGTTTGTAATTTTTGCCATGCTGTTTACAGGCGGCGTTATTCCCCTGTTTATGGTAGTGAGCAACCTGCATCTGACCAATACCATCTGGTCACTGGTGCTGCCTACTGCGGTTCCTGTGTTTAACGTTATTCTCCTGATTAACTTCTTCAAGGGAGTGCCGGAGTCACTGGACGAGGCGGCGAGAATTGACGGCGCAAGCCCAATCCAGATTTTGGTGAAGGTTTACCTGCCAGTATCCCTTCCGGCACTGGCAACTGTGGCGCTGTTCTCCATTGTTAACCACTGGAACGATTATTTTTCAGGTTTAATTTATATGAGTAAATCTGCCATGTATCCGCTGCAGACATATATTCAGCAGCTGACCGTTGACATTACCCAGGTAACAGACGCGGAGCAGTTAAAGCAAGTGGCATCCATGAATAACCGTACCTTTAATGCAACCAAGATTGTGGTTTCCACAATTCCGCTGCTTGTTATCTATCCATTTTTGCAAAAATATTTTGTATCTGGTATGGTAATTGGAGCGGTAAAAGAATAAGCAACGACTGTTGCTTGCTGGTAAAGACTCCTGTCCTGGGGCAGGAGTCTTTTTACAGGTTTCCAAAGATTGCTGTAATTTTTATTGTATGGTAATATATAGCGGAAAAAGATACTTTGCCGGACAGGTACCAAAAGAGAATAAAAGGTGGTACATGGAAGGCAGGATGCGGAACTGGAAACAGCATACGACCGTCCATGTGCCCAGAGGAAAGACTGTCCAAAGAAGGTGGACAGGATTTGCTCTGTTGTTGAAGGTACATGGAAGGTAGGATGCGGAACTGGAATAGGAGGTAAAAAAATGGCAATTTGGACAGGAGAAGATGGAAGGCTGTTTCTTTTACATACAAAGGACAGCACATATCAGATGTTTGCAGACAAGCATGGAGTACTTCTGCACACTTATTATGGAAAGAGGATTGACAATGAAAATCTTTCGGATTTGATTTTTCAGGCTGATGTAGGATTTTCGGGGAATCCGGCGGAGTCGGTGGTGGACAGGACTTATTCTTTAGACTGTCTGCCCCAGGAGCTTCCATCAAGCGGTGTGGGAGATTACAGGGGAGGCTGTATTAATTTAATACATGAAAATGGCAGTATGGCAGCAGATTTCCGTTTCAGCGGTTATGAAATTCTTCCTTATTCTTATAAAGTAGAAGGAATGCCTTCTTTGTATGATACGGAAGAAGAAAAGGGAGAAACTCTTATAATTACTATGAAAGAGAGAGCTTCCGATGTGACGGTGCGTTTATATTATGGAGTTTTTGAAAAGGAAAATGTGATTACAAGGGCCCTGCGGGTAGAAAATCATGGAACCAGTCAGGTAATCCTTTCCCAATGTCTTTCAGGCTGTCTGGACTTTCAGTATGGGGAGTATGAGCTGGTCACTTTTGCAGGCAGACACGCCATGGAGCGCAGCTTTATGAGGGATCGGGTTGGCCGCGTGAAGCTGGAAATTGGAAGCATCCGTGGAACCTCCAGCCATCAGTATAACCCTTCCATGATTTTATGTACACCGGGAACTTCAGAGGACGAGGGAGAATGTTATGGGGCGTGTCTGGTATACAGCAGCAACTTTATCGCTTCCGCGCAGAAAGACCAGAGGGGGCAGACCAGAGTGCTGATGGGAATCCATCCGGAGCAGTTTTCTTTTTGTCTGGAAGAAGGGCAGTCCTTTGATGCGCCTCAGGTGATTTTCAGCTATTCCGATAAGGGATTTACAAAGCTGTCCCACCAATACCACAGAATTTTAAAAGAACATATGTGCCGGGGAAAATACCGCAGGGCAAAGCGTCCGGTTCTTTTAAACAACTGGGAAGCGACTTATTTTGATTTCAATGAAGAGAAGCTGCTTCGCATTGCAGAGCAGGCGGCAAAGCTTGGAATTGAAATGCTGGTGCTTGACGATGGCTGGTTTGGAAAACGGGAGGATGACAACAGCGGTCTTGGTGATTGGTTTGTAAATGAGAAAAAGCTGGGAGGCAGCTTAAAGCAGTTAGGGGACAAAATTCATGATATGGGAATGCACTTTGGACTTTGGTTTGAGCCGGAAATGATTTCAGAGGACAGCGATCTTTACAGGGCTCACCCGGACTGGGCGCTCCAGATACCGGGCAGAGAGCCGAACCGTGCCAGAAACCAGCTGGTGCTGGATATGAGCAGGGAAGACGTAAGGGAGTATTTGCTGGAACGACTTACAGATATACTGACTCATGCGCCCATTGATTATGTAAAATGGGATATGAACCGGAGTCTTTGCGACATTTACAGCCATAGAAATGGGGGAAAACGGAACGGGGAAGTATACCACCGTTTTATCTTAGGTGTGTATGATCTTTTGGAAAAATTCCTTACAAGGTTTCCGGACATTCTGCTGGAAGGATGCAGTGGCGGAGGCGGACGGTTTGATGCGGCGATGCTGTATTATTCTCCCCAGATTTGGTGCAGTGACAACACAGATGCCGTAAACCGTCTCAGTATCCAGTATGGAACCTCCTTTTTCTATCCGGTAAGCGCTATGGGAGCTCATGTTTCAGCTGTTCCAAACCACCAGACAGGTAGAGTAACTTCCTTTAAAACAAGAGGGCATGTGGCGCTTTCAGGAAGCTTTGGCTATGAGTTGGATTTAAACAAAGTGACAGAGGAAGAACAGGAGCTGGTAAAAGAGCAGCTTGCAGAATTCCACAAATACTATTCCCTTACCCATGAAGGGGATTATTACCGTCTGATGGGACCAGGAGAGAGGTTCTGTGCCTGGGAATTTGTGGACAGAGAAAAAGATCATGCCCTGCAGACGCTGGTAATGACTTCTGCAGAAGGCAATCCTCTTCCTGTGCACACCATTGTAAAGGGACTGGATCCGGAAAAAAATTATACATGTTCCTTAAATGGCTGCGTCCACAGCGGAAGGACATGGATGAACGGAGGTCTTACAATCGGAAAGGCGCCAGGAGAATACGAAAGTATTTTAATTGAGTGGAATGCAGTATAAAAACAGTGAAAAAACTGGAGTAGGAGAAATGGGAATGAAAGAAAAGTGGTGGCATGATCTGATTGGGTATCAGATTTATCCCAAAAGTTTTCAGGACACTAATTCGGATGGAATAGGGGATATCCCTGGGGTCATACAAAGGCTGGATTATCTGTCAGACCTTGGCATCAGTATGATCTGGATATGTCCCATTTATTGTTCCCCTATGATGGATAATGGGTATGATATTTCTGATTATACCCGGATAGATTCAGTGTTCGGTACCAATGGGGATTTGAAAAAACTGATTGAAGAGGCAAAAAAACGGGGCATTACGATTATTATGGATTTGGTGATTAATCACACATCCAGTGCGCACCCATGGTTTCAGGAAGCATGTAAAAACCCTGAAGGTGAATATGGGAAATATTATATTTTAAGAAAGGGAAAAAATGGACAGCCTCCCAACAACTGGCGTTCTCTCTTTGGGGGCAGCGCCTGGGAAAAAATAGAAGGCAGTGAATACTATTACCTGCATCTTTTTACAGTGGGACAGCCGGATTTAAACTGGGAAAATGAAAAGCTCCGTCAGGCCCTTTATAAAATGATTAATGACTGGCTGGAAATGGGAATCGGCGGTTTCCGCATTGATGCCATTGCTCATATAAAAAAGGACCTTACCTGTGGAAATTTACCTTCGGACGGTCCTGACGGGCTTTGCTCCGGCATGAGATATTTCCGAAATGTGAAGGGAATTGAGGATTATCTGAAGGAGTTAAAAGAACGGACATTTGAAAAATATGACTGTTTTACTTTAGCGGAAGTAGATGATATACCAGAAGAGCGGCTGGAGGCCTATATAGGGGAGAACGGATATTATAGTACGATATTTGATTTTTGTCATTGTTTTCATAACTGTCTTGACGGTGCGTGGAAAGGCAGAGATAAGGAGATGCTTCTGGATGTAAGAAACCGTGTTTTTGAAAGGCAGAAAAAGATGGAAGGAAGAGGGTTTTTTTGCAATTATCAGGAAAACCATGATATGATACGTATTCCTGATCGTTTTCTGCCAAAAGAAAAACAAAATTTCTACAGTCTGTCTATGCTGCCTGTAATGTATTTTTTTCTTCCCGGTATTCCAATGCTGTATCAGGGGCAGGAAATTGGAATGACAGGGTTTTGGCGGGAGCATATAGAGGATTATGTGGACCTGGCAACTCATAATAACTATCAGGGATATCTGGAACAGGGAATGACAAAGGAGCAGGCGCTTGAGAAAATAAACTATACAAGCAGAGAAAATGCCCGTACTCCCATGCAGTGGAATGACGGGCCAAATGCCGGTTTCTCGGATGGAATGCCCTGGTTTGCGGTAAATCCTGATTACCAAAAAGTGAATGTAGAGAAAGAACAACAGGACAATGGGTCATTACTTAAGTTTTACCAGAAACTGATTGCACTGCGTAAACACTGTGTTTACCAAAAAAACTGGGTATATGGCAGCTTTACGGCTCTTGAGGAAGATTCAGATCAGCTGTGGTGTTATATGCGCTGTCGGGATGGGCAAAGGCTGCAGGTTTTTGTAAACATGTCAGATGAATGGGTGACCACCAAAGGCTGTTATGATGGAAAGGTGCTGATTAATAACTATGCCGCCTTAAGCCAGAAGGCGGGCTGTCTGCTTTTACAGCCCTATCAGGCAGTGGTACTGGCAGTGGAAAGTTAGTACAACATTGCCTAAATAGCAGTGAATACAGCACCTGCTATTTAGGCAATGTTTTTCACCGTTATTTTGGCAATGCTGTACTAGCTGCTTTTTCTTATTAAAAACCAGAGGTTTAAGATGCCAAGCACTACCTGAACGGCAGGAATGGTATACCAGACACCATCCAGTCCCAGAAGCAAAGGCAGCAGAAAAATAAAAGCCAGAGTAAGGAAAATTTCTCCATATACTAATATACTGGAAAGAAATACCTTATGGGTGGCATAAAAATAAGATACTGCCGGTTTATTTAAGCCATAAAAAGCCATTACCAGAGAAAAGGCAGGGGTTGCGTATACAATGTACGCAGCAGCCTGGGGGGATGTCCCATAAAAAATGGGCAGAACATTTCTTGTAAGATAAAGAACCACAGCGCCTGCCATTCCGAAGAAAATACCAAGGGAAAAGGTCCATTTAACATAGGTTTTCAAAGTTTTTTTATCGCCGCTTCCTTCGGTTAGGGAAAGCAGGGGCTGGCTGCCGTCTCCAATGCCCTGTACCAGAAGTTCCATAAAAGAAATAATATATGCAAGCACAGCATAGGCGCTGACCGCTTCTTCTCCGCCATATTTTAATGCCTGAAGGTTCATAAAAATAATGGTGACAGAGGGCAGATAGGTTAGACCAAAAGGAGAAGCTGCCACCCGCAGAATAGAAAACACCGTTTTTCCATCTGGCTTTATGCAGGATAAGGGAAAGCGGTTTTTCTTTCTTATATAAAAGGCAATGCAGAAAATCAGGGTAAGAACCTGTCCAAGTACAGTTGCTAACGCAGCCCCCATTAATTCAAGCCGGAGGACAATTACAAAATAGTAGTCCAGAAAAATATTGGTGATACAGCCCGTTGCCATTGCGCACATGGAATAAAAAGAAGCTCCACGGTTACGCATCAGAGGAACCATGCCGGAGGCAAAAACCTGTACAACGCCGCCAAACAAAATATACCTTAAATAAGTCACTGCAAGAGGAAGCAGCTCTCCCCTGGCGCCTAACAGCTGTAAAGCAGGCGTTCCGAAACAAAAAAGGAGAAGGGAGAGTAAAAGGGAGCTGATGAGAAGCAGAAAAAAGGCATTTCCTTCTGTTTCAAGGGCTCTCCTTTCATTTCCGGCCCCTCTGTTTAAGGAAACCACCACGGCACCACCCATACCGATGCCTGTTCCAAGGGAAATAATAAGGGCGACTAAGGGCCATGCAATATTAATGGCGGCAAGGCCAGGATCCCCCATGGCCTTTCCCACAAAGATTCCGTCTATAATCGAATAGACACCCGTCAACACAAAAGAAAGCATAGACGGGAGAATGTATTTCATGTATTTTTTTCCCATTACAAACCTCCTGTAAATCATTGGATAAATGGTAAATGACAAATCAAATATTTAACAATTCAGCGATATCAGTGAAGTTGATGTATAGATCATCATAGATATTGACTTTGATTATGGAGTCGAATGAATATTGGACGCTTACGATATTACTATCAAAGTAGTTTACGGTAACAGTTTTTCTCCGTGGATCTACGATCCAATATTCACGAATTCCGGCATTTTTGTAGTAGTACAGCTTGCGGATATAATCATCTGACGGATTGATCGGAGAAACGATCTCAATAATGAAGTCCGGGGCTCCATTGCAACGCTTTCCATCCAACTTATCCTTGTCACAAATAATTATAATATCAGGCTGGACAATTGTAAGGGGCATGTCAGACAGTTTTACATCAAATGGGGCGCTGAATACCTGACAGGAGCTTTTTTTGTTTTTGATGTAGTTATATAGGATGTTAGATAACTCCATGGATAACATTTGATGTATCTGTGAAGGACTGGCCATATCATAGACAACACCATCAAAAACCTCTGCTCTTTTGTTCTCCGGCAGAGTCTCGTATTGTTCCAGAGTTATGGTTTTAGGTTGCGGTTGTAATGCTGGGGTGTTATGTTTATTGCGCACCATTTTTATACTGTCTGGTATATCAAAATTCCAGGCTGTCTGGATTCAAAAGAAAATACTTCATTCCCATGATGACAAATCCTTCTTCATTTCTCCAAGGTTTTGCCGTTCCGCCTACAATCACTATTTTCTTAAAGGAATCTGGAATATTACGCAGAGAACGAAATTCCTGCGACTGCTTTTCCTTTGATGTCATATCATAGGCCGCTTGAATATAATATCTCTGGCTTCCCTGATTCACTACAAAATCAACCTCAAGCTGCCTGCGTATGCGTTTTCCTTCTTCATTTTTTCCGTACATATCTACAATGCCTGTATCAACATTATATCCGCGGATTAGCAATTCGTTATAAACGATATTCTCCATAATGTGGGTCGGCTCCTGCTGCCGGAAATTTAATCTTGCATTTCTAAGACCTACATCCGTAAAATAATACTTTAAATTCGCACCAACATATTTTCTTCCTTTAATATCATAACGATTGGATTTTGAAATCAGGAATGCTTCCTCAAGGTAATCGATATGTTTGGATATTGTTTTATTCGTATAGCTAATCTGGCGTTCACTTGCAAAGGTATTGGAAATCCGGGTTGGATTTGTCGGCGCCCCGATGGCAGATGCCAGAATATCAACCAGCGTATTCAAATCGTCCATACTTTGAATACCATTTCTTTCCACAACATCCTTCAGGTATACGTTTGTAAAAATGTTTTTCAAATATTTTGCCTTCTGGCGTTCCGTCTGAAATCCGGCAATCTGCGGCAGTCCTCCATAAATCATATAATCGTTCCATACATCCTCATATTCTCCATCGCAGGCAGAATAGAATTCTGCAAAAGAAAGAGGATAAACCCTAATTTCATCTCCCCTGCCCCGAAACTCTGTTACAATGTCACTGGACAGAAATCTGGAATTGCTGCCTGTCACATAGATGTCAATATTACTTATGCGGAGCAGGCTGTTCAGTACCTCTTCAAATCGGGGCATAAATTGTATTTCATCTAAAAGCAGATAATATCTTTCATCGTCTTTTACTGCAGTTTTCACGTGCTGATAACATATTTTTGGATCTCGTAATTCTTCATTTGCAATACCATCTAGCGCAATCTCAATGACATGGCCCTCATCTACGCCATTTTTCAGTAAGTATTTTTTAAATATTTGAAAAAGTAAAAATGATTTTCCACATCTTCGTATGCCTGTAATCACCTTTATCATTCCATTGTCTTTTCTCAGAATAAGCTGCTGAAGGTAACCATTTCTTTCAATTTCCATTCTTCCACTCCTTGTTTTTGTGCAAATACATAATTTTAAGTAATACTATTTTACTACAAGCAGAATCTTATTTCAATACGTTATTCCTATTTTTTGTGTATTTACACAATTTTATGTAATATAGGGGGAAAATAGGAAATCGGATCAATCGTGTCAATATAAATGACCCGATTGACACGATTTAACCTGATATTTTTATTATACCCACAAATGAACAAAGTAACTGGCTCTATTGTCTTATAATTGTTCTAGTACCTTCCCAATATCTGCATCAACACAGATGGAGCGGTCTCTGATTTCCATTGGTGCGCAGGTTTCCCCTAAATTGACACAAACATAGGCTGCCTTTGGATTCTCCGATGTCATGCTCCAGAAAGAATATTTCACTATGCCCGGTGTCATATTTACATATCCTTTCACAGATTGTTACATTATATTTTGCTGTTAACGATATAATAGTTTCTTTATTATATTGCGTTACATTGACAACGTTATAATTGCCATCCCACGATTGCGAAGCAGCTTCATTCGAGTATTATTGGCAACAGGAATGTATTCAATCATAACATATTACAGAGTAAAGTGGACAAATTCTTTTACAAATTAAAGGGAAAATGTTAAAAAGTAAAAAATCAATGAAAAATCTTATCCTTGCTGAATAGGTTCTGATAATGTTATACTTGAAAATAATATTATTTTTTTGAATGTATAAAGGAGCGCAGAGATGGATGGTAAGGCAAAAAGGATAGAATTCCGTTTAGGGCGGATTGGAAAGCTGGCGCCGCTTATTGTTGCGGCCGTAATGATTGGATGGGCAGCGTCGGGGCAGTCTAATGTGAACGGATATGTGCTGGCTTTTTTTTCGGCGCTGGTGACAGGAATTATTTTTGCAAAGGATGAAAAAGCATACGGAGAGGCGTTAGTATACGGTCTGTGCAAGCCAATGTTTGGTGTAATTGTTCTGTCAGTAATACTGGCGGCAATTTCAGGCAAGCTGATTTCAGCAAGCGGGGCAGTACAGACGATTGCAGCTTATGTGGTAGCGGCAGGCTTTACCGGAAAGCTTTTTGTTGCGGCGACTTTCCTTATTACCTGCCTGTTGGCTTTTGCAACAGGAACCTCGGTGGGCACCTATTTTGTGGTGATTCCAATTTTATTTCCAGTTGGTGTGATGGCGGGAGCTGCGCCGGAATTTATGATTGGCGCCATTGTGTCGGGAGCTGCATTTGGAGACAATTTAGGGCCGATTTCTGATACCACGATTGCATCATCTGCAACACAACACGCGGATTTGGGAATGGTAGTGAAAACCAGGACGCGCTACAGCCTGCCTGCGGCAGCCGGAGCGTTGGTTTTGTTTTTGGTGTTTTCCAAAACCACAGATGGGAGCGCAGCATTTGGGGCTGCAGGCGGGGAGATAAATCCGGTCAGTCTCATCTTACTGGTGGTTCCTATGGTTATTATCTTCCTTTGTATGAAGAGAAAACATCTGATTACGGCCCTGTCCTTTGGAATTTTAGCAGGAGCCTTGGCAGGACTGCTTTCAGGCGTTTATACGATGGATGAACTTATTTCGTTTCCTGGCGGATTTTCGGTGTCCGGGGTGATCATAGAGGCCATTACGGGAACGGCAGGAACGGTGGCTATGCTGATTGCGGTATTTTCCCTTCTGGGCGTTTTAGAATGCAGCGGCCTGTTTGAAGATGTGAGAGAAATTTTGGAACGTTTTGCGAAAAAAGAGCGCAGCACAGAGGCAACTATTATTTTGTCTGTAGGCATATTGAGTATGGTAACGGGGGTAATTTCCGTGGCTATCGTGGCGCTTGGTGATCTGATCAATGAGATTGGGGAAAAGGCAGGCGTAAACCGGTACCGTCGGGCGAACCTGATGGACTGTACAGGTTGTGTATTTTGCTTTTTGGCCCCCTGGACTGTACATTGTGTAATTCCGGCACAGCAGTCTGTCCAGTTTGGCGAAGGATTTGCGGTAGCGCCAGCCTCGGTGCCCTTTGTGAACTATTATTCGCTTTGTATGCTTGTGATACTGTTGCTGGCAGTGATTACCGGATATGGAAGAAAACCTCCCAAAAGTGATTTATGAGGCTGGAGCGTGTTTGAAAAGATTCCATGGAAATGGGATACAGGATTAAAATTTAACTTAAAAAGGAAGGCAGCTAATTATGAACAAATACATAAAGAATTTAAACAGGATTGAATTTGTTATAACAATGGCATGTACGGGCAGGTGTAAGCATTGCTCGGAAGGTGAGCATTCTTTAAGCGGGGAACATATTGATGGGGAAGTGGCGGCAAATGCAGTATATGAAATATGCAAAAATTATAAAATTGAATCGTTAATGACTTTTGGCGGTGAACCGTTGATTTATCCTGAAACGGTTTGTAAAATCCATAAAGCAGCAAAAGAGATGAAGATTCCTAAAAGAGATTTAATAACAAATGGATTTTTCAGTAAAGATGAAAGCCGGATTAAGGAAGTAGCATATATGTTGTCTGAAAGCGGGGCAGGCAGCATTCTTTTATCTGTAGACACGTTTCATCAGGAAACCATACCCCTTGAACCGGTGAAATGTTTTGCAAAATGTGTAAAGGAAAATGGAATAACAATACGGACGCATCCTGCGTGGCTTGTAAGTGAAGAAGACGATAATCCGTACAATATAAAGACCAGAGAAATACTTGAAGAATTTATACGGATGGGAATTAAAGTCTCCTCTGGAAATGTTATTTTTCCAGGCGGAAATGCAAAAAAGTATTTGAGTCAGTATTTTGATGACAGTAAAGAATATGTAAACCCTTATGAGGAAGATCCGGAAGACGTAAGGACAGTTTGTTTTTCGGCAAATGGGGATGTGTTAAATGGAAATATAAACAGAGACAGTATTACGGATATTTTGGATAAATATACGCCTTATTAAAATACTGTCTCCCTGTCAGTTTTATGAAAAACACAGGTACCGGACGGTAGGGTATGAGAGAGGATTTCCTTGGAAAGGCAAGATTCGTATATGTTGTTGTGCAGAAGCAGTAAACGAAGATTTAAAAGGGCCTGTTATGTTCTCTGCGAAGGAGAGAACATATATCAGGCCTTTTTGATACATAATCTGACGTTATATTCTATGATGCAGATGCTTTTGCAAAAGAAACAGGGCCGCCACATTAGGCACAATCATCAGTGCGTTTATCAGGTCCGTGCATTCCCAGACCAGATGTAATGGGAGTACGGCGCCAATGTAAATCATGACAATATAAGCCACCTTAAAGATAAAAATTCCTTTGTCCTTTGTTACATACCGGAAGGCCTGCTCCCCAAGGTAGGACCAGCCAATTAAAGTTGTGATGGCGAAAGCTACAAGGCATAAGGACAAAAAGACATTCCCCCCCAGCGGCAGATAGGAAAAGGCGGCTTCTGTAAGCCCTGCCTCGTTGACGCCCAGAGCGGAAAAAGGGTGTATAATGGCATTTGTAACGATAACCAGGCCGCTTACCAGGCACATGACAACTGTATCCCAAAATACTGCGGTCATGGAGACATATGCCTGGTGAGCGGGATTATCGGTTTCTGATGCAGCAGCAGCAATGGCCGCTGTGCCGATGCCCGCCTCATTGGTAAAAAGTCCTCTGGCAATGCCATAGCGGGCAGTAATCATTAATGAAGAGCCAGCCGCACCGCCAATGGCGGCTCTGGGCATGAGGGCATGGGTCAGGATCAGCTTTATAGCGGGCAGCAGGGCTTCCCGGTTTATGAAAAGAAGAAATACACAGGCAGCAGTATAAAGAACTGCCAGAAAAGGTACAATCTTCATACAGACATTTCCTATGGAACGGATTCCGCCAACAATCACAAGTCCTGCTAAAACAGCCGCCCCGAATCCTGCAATGTGAGGGTTAAGTCCAAAACTTAAAGTGGTGGTCTGGGTGATGGAATTTGACTGGGTGGTGCAGCCCACGCCAAAGGCGGCGATAAGGGTAAGGAGCCCATAAAATTTCCCTACAGACGCATGATGCAGCCCGTTTTCCCACACATACATAGGGCCGCCCTGGTAGGATCCATCCTTTCCCCGGCGCCGGAACCGGACGCTTAAAAAACATTCTGCATAAGCGGTTGCCATACCTAAAATTCCTGTAATCCAACACCAGAAAATAGCGCCTGGACCGCCAAGAGCCACTGCCGTGGAAACGCCAATAATGTTTCCTGTTCCCAAAGTAGCAGCCAGAGTGGTGGAGAGGGTGGCAAATACAGACAGGTTTTTTCCGTCTTTACTCTGGGATGGCGATACAGACAGACGGATAGCTTTTAAAATATTTTTCTGTGGAAAATGGAGTTTCATGGTAAAATATAGATGTGTTCCCATGAGAAGGAATAAAAGGGGTCCGCTCCACAAAAACTGATTAATGGATTTCATAAAAGTGAAAACTGATTGCATACTTTTCCTGACAAGGCGCATGGCCTTAGAGAGCTTTTTATTAGTATAGTAGGGAAAAGGACGTGATATGCCTGCTTTTCCTAAAATAGGGAAAGAAAGCAAAAAATACTTAGGAGATAAGGCAGTGAAAAAATGGAAGCGATTGGTGCCGTCCGGACTGGTTTTGACAGCGGCGTTTTTAAATATTATCAGCAGAATATGGCAGGAGTTCAGTGATTTTTATGTAGACAATATCTTTCCTCTATGGGTGGAAACTTATGGAAGGATTACCGGATTATTTCCTTTTTCCGTAGGAGAGTGGATGCTTTACCTGGGGGTACTGCTGGTGTTTTTCTTAGTAGCGGGCGGCGTTGCTTTAGTCTGCATAAGCCGCAGGCTGCCGGAGGACATAAAAAAGAGATGTCAAAGCTGCTTTAAAGGATATGCCTTGTTTTGCTATTATGTATTTGGAATTGTGTGTGTAATAATGACCCTGAACTGTTTTCTGCTGTATCAGGTTTCGCCTATCACGGAAAGGTATCAGATAGGAGAGGGGAGCGGTAGAAGCTATGGCCTGGAGGAAATTACGCTGCTGCGGGATTATGTAGTGGAGCAGGCAAATGCCTTAGCGCCTGTATTTGACAGGGATGAAAGGGGGTATCTTATTTGCAAAATAGATATGAAAGAAGAAGCAAGGGCGCAGATGGGGCGGCTTTCCGAAGAGTTTGACAATTTAAAAGGGTATTACCCCAAGCCAAAAGGACTGGCATTATCGGGTTTTTACAGCCAGCAGTATATTATGGGGTATTATTTTCCTTTTTCCATGGAAGCCAATTATAACAGGCAGATGTATATTACCAATATGCCGGTTACCATGTGTCATGAGCTGTCCCATTTAAAGGGATTTATTCTGGAGGATGAAGCCAATTTTATTGGCTATCTGGCATGTGTTTCTTCAGAAGAAGCATTGTTCCGCTATAGCGCTTATTTAAGCGTTATTGGTTATTTAGACAGGGATTTTATAAAAGCGATTGGAGAGGACGAAGAAGTATATCACCGCCATCCACAGATAAGTCCTTTGGTAGCTGCAGATAAGAAGTTTCTTACAAATGAAACCTGGGAGAAGGTGGAAGAGAGGGCTGTGCTGCCTACAGAAACGGTAAAACAGGCGGCGGATGCTTTTCTGGATACAACTTTGACTTTAAATGGAGTGGAGGACGGGGTAGTCAGCTATAGCCGGGTGGTGAACCTGTTGCTTTGTTATTATGATGGAAAGCTATGGTAGGGATTACTATAAGGCAGGCTGGGTGCGCAGCCTTAGACTGCCGGTAAATGACAAAAGGTCAGCGATTTACAGGAGGATTGTTATGGAAAATATTATTGGGTATGTTAAGGAATGGGGAAAATACAGCTTTTTAGAAAAGCCCTTTAATGAAGTGGACAGTCTGGTTTTATGTCAGCTTGTGTATCTGAATTTTGAAAAGTTTGTTCCCGGACCGGATACGGGGAGTCATCCGGTAGGAATACAAAGCATTTATATTCATCCGGACAGGGATAAAATTCTGGATGATTACTGGTACCGGGAAAATAACAAAGAACTGTTTGGCGCCATGGCTGCGTCTGTAAGATTCGGAAATATAAAAATGAATTATTATGTCAATATCATTGATCAGGAGGAGGAAACCCAGTTTTCAGCTATGACCTACTTTTTAGGGGATGATATGCCAAAGGAAGGAAATGTTTACATTGCCTACCGGGGAACAGATGCAACCATTGTGGGATGGAAAGAAGATTTAAACCTTGCCTTTTCAAAGCCTTTGCACGGACAGTATCTTGCGGTGGAATATATGGACAAAGTGGCGGAGAAGATTGGCAGAGGGTTTTATGCAGGCGGACATTCCAAGGGCGGAAATCTGGCAGTTTATGCCGCAATGAATTGTAAGGAAGAAACCAGGAAAAAAATACGGAAAATATTTAATAACGATGGTCCCGGATTTCGGCCTGAAATCCGTCAGCAGGGAAATTTCCAGGCAATTGAGGAAAAAGTAGTAAAATTTATTCCACGTTCGTCTCTGGTTGGAATGATTTTAGAGGGCCACAGTGAATATGAGATTGTAGAGAGTTGGGGAATCGGTTTGTTCCAGCACAACACCTACAGTTGGAAAATAGAAGATGGTGCGCTGGTACGGGCCCAAAACATGACCAGCGCCAAAATCAGGCGGGATAACGCTTTAAACGAATGGATACTTTCCCTGAGTGAAGAAGAAATCCATATTTTTATTGACACTTTATATGAAGTTGTTTCGGCATCGGAAGCCTCCAACATTTTTGAGTTTGGGGCAGACTGGAAAAAATGTCTGCAGAATATTATACAGGCGGCTAAAGGGGTGGATGATGCCACAAGAAAAGCCATTCATAAAGTTACCCGCTCCTTGTTTGAAAGCCTGGGGGAAAGCATCAGAGCAGGAAATCCTGTTTTTTCTGTAAGGAAGAAGGAGTCTTAGAGCATTTCTTAAACTCACTTCAGCCGGTAATAAAGGAATTTTGACTGCCCAGATTATATGGGCAGATAATTCCGGCATTTGGGGCAGACAATTCTCCAGGTCTTTGTTTCCGTATCATCTCCAAAAGCATAATCCCAGCATTTCTGCTGGTTTATTTCAACACTTATTTTTCTGCATCTTGTCAGGTTCCAGCTTCTGGGCACATAATATTGCGGCCAGCCAGATCATGCTGTCATTTTCCTCTCTGTTTTTATTCTTTTCAGGACATTAGCAGACAGAAAAGGAAAATTCACTATGTCCATAAGAGGAATTTAAAATCTTATTAAGATAAAACGGTCAAAATAATTCATTATAATTCAATAATGTGCAATATTAACAAAAGTCAACCAAATTATTTGTGAATTAATTTGGTTGACTTTGAATGAAAATGACTATATAATACAATTACAAAGTCAAACACAGATACGGAACTAAAATTAGTCCAGCTAATAAATGTCAATAGAAAAATGAAAAATATTTTATCCTAAAAA
>CANCXX010000049.1 GCA_947381965.1 uncultured bacterium | reverse complement strand
TCGCTCCCACCTGCACGGCAGCCTGCTTGTCGGCGGGCAGGATATAGCCTGCGGATGCCTTGTCGCTCACCTCGGAAACGGTATATTCGCCAATCCGCAAGCCCTCGATGGAGATTTCACCGTTCTTATCGGTCTTAAAGGTCTGGTCGTAGTTCACGCCCGTGATGCGGAAAGAGAAGCCCTCTACTTTGCCGTCCGAGGATGTCTTGACGATTTTGAGGTTTCCTTTCTGGGCTTCGTTCAAGAAGCCTTTTCCTGCTTCATTCTCCACGGTGTAGGTCTTGCCGTTTTCCTCGATGGATATGGGGTAGGCATTCCCATCAAGGATATAGCCTGTCGGGGCGGTCTTTTCACGGACAAGGTACTTGCCGTAGCGGAGTTCTTTCATCTGGTAGATGCCGCCCTCCATCTCCGTCATCGTGCCGAGCAGCGCATCGTCCTTATCTAACTTGCCGTCACCGTTGGTATCCGAGTAGACCTCGAATACCGCCCCCGTGAGCTTGTTGTCGGGGTAGTCCTTATCCACTTTTGTGAGGGAGATGCTGCCACGGATGAAGTAGTTGACAAGGGAGATTTCCACAATCTCGTCCACCTCACCGATTGTCACGGCGATTTCTTCCTCGGAGAGTACATACCCTTTCGGGCTTTCAATCTCACGGATTACCCATGTGCCATAGGGGACTTTTGCAAAAGAAAAACTACCGTCCTCTGCGGATACGGTAGTCGCAATCGCTGTCTCCTTGGTAAATTCGGTTGTGCCAGTCTTGAAGATGCCGATGGTTGCACCGCCCAGAGCCTTTCCGTCCTCGTCCGATTTCTTCCCACTGACAGAGCCGTAGATGAGCTTGTTCTCAATGGCATTGCCCTCGTTTGCGGAGATGTGGACGAATGCCGTGTCCTGCCCTGCATACGCAAAGACAACAGGATACTTGGTGTCGCTTGTAAGATAGGCGGCGTTGGTGCTGATTTCCTGCACATAGTAGCTGCCAAGGGGCAGGTCGATGACCGACTTCCCGTGACCGTTCCCGTCAAGGGAAAGCACTTCAAGCAGGCTGTCAGCGGGGATTTCCGTGCCGTCTGCGGCGGTCAGCCCCTCTGCCGTGTAAAGACCGAAGCTGACATCTCGGATTTCACCGTTCTTCCCCACGCCGTAGGATTCATCTGTCTCAAGGCTCTTTACAAGGTCAATCTCCACACGCTGACGCTCATTGTAGAAGTCTGTGGCGGTTTCGGTGACGGCGATTTCCTGCCCTGCGTAGACAAGCTCAACGGCGTGTACCTCGTTATTCAATACCATACCAAACGGGGCGGTGACTTCCTTAACCTCATATTTTCCAAGATAAAGCTCCTTGGACTTCGCCGTGCCGTCCGCACCTGTGGTTACGGTGTCAACCACCTCGCCCTTAGACGCCCGGAGAGTGCCGTCCAGAGTAATGATGTCCTCGGCGGCGGTAATCTCATAGACCGCACCCTCAAGACCTGCCACGGAGAAAATCGGCTGGTACAGCCCCTTTGTGCCAGAGACGGTGCTGAATACCTCGCCAGACTTCCCTACGGTGATTGTGCCTTTCTGTGCGGTGTTGGAGCGTACCACCTCGATGACGGTGATGCCGCTTTCTTCCTCGGAGTTCTCCTGCACCACGTCAAAATAGACTGGCTCGGAGTTTAGGACATAGCCGTAGGGAGCCTGCACTTCCACAAGGGAATAGCCCGTGCCGTATTCCAGGGGCTGGGGCGTGATGAGGTCTCCGTCCGCCGTGGTGTAAAAGGTGTCGATGGTGGTCACTTCGGGATAGGTGAATGTCATGGTGACAAGCTCACCGTTGGGGTCGTAAATCTGGAAACCCACGCCTGCGTAGGGGATGGTGTTGCCCGTCTCCGCATCTTTCTTTACCACCTTGATATAGCTCTCAAAGTTGGCGTTGTTGATAAGGTAGCGGTAGGTGTTTCCGTCCTTATTGATGAATACGTCAAAGGGCTTCATCAGCTCACGCCCCTCCCACCCAGAGGTCTGCTTTACGGTGTAGATGCCGTAGGGCATGTCCTTGGTCTGGGCGAAGCCGTTCTCATCGCAGGTTAAGATGTCACGCTCGGTTTCCTTGGCGGCTTCATAGCTGCCTGCGGATTTGAGGTAGACTTCAAATGCTGCTCCCGTTTCGGGTGTTTCAATCTGGGTCTCGCCGTTGTCGGTGTGCTTGATGATGGCGATGTTCCCCTTGATGACCTGCTCGTTCACATCGTTCCTGGCAGAATTGTATTCCACGGTATAAAGCTCGGCTTCTGCGCCTACATGGTGGATGGTGCCGTCCAGAAGATAGCCCTCGGACGGGGAAATCTCACGGATGCTCCAGTCGTTGCCGCAGACATAATACTTGGTGGTGAACTGCCCGTTTTCATCGGTGGTGTAAGTGTCAATCAGTTCCTCGCCCTTATAGATGCCGTAGACCGCACCTGCAAGGGAAGCGTCCCCCTGCGGCGTTCCCGTCTCCACGTCCGTCTTTGCTACGGTGACGTTGAACTTCTTCAGCACGTTTACGAAGCTGCGGCTCGTGACCTTTTTCCATTCAATCGGGGCGGTCTGGGTCGCAGGCACAACGTATCGGATGGCGGTATCCACTTCCTCCAGTACATAGGGGGTGTCGCCGCTGATAAGCACGTTCTCAAACCTTGCCACGCCGTCTGCGTTGGTGACAGCATACTCATCCACGGGAAGACCGCTTAGGGACGTACCGAAAAGATGGAACTTCATACCCTCCACGATGCCGTCCTCGGAAGCCTTTACCACCTCCAGACTGCCACGCCTCAAGACGTTGTTGAAATTCACGGTGGTCGTCCTGCCGCCGATAAGGGTCACGGTCTGGGTCTGCTGCGGCTCGTAGCGGTCAATGCTCTGCTCGGTGATGGTGTAGGTGGCGGGGAACAAGCCCTCCACGGTGAGGTTTCCCTCTGCGTCCGTCTTTACGGTCTTGTCGAAGCCGTCACCCTTGATGTGGAAAGAGATGCCCGCCACAACGCCGTCCTCGGAAGTCTTTTTGAGGGCAATCGTGCCGGTGGGGGTCTCGATGTTGATATATGCCCTCACGCCGCCCACATTCTCCACGCCAGTCACCAAGTCCTGTAAGTTCGGGTCGCCGTAGGCAATCATCTTCGCCCCGCTGTCTACCGTGGGTACGCCGTCCTTGGCGGCAGTGATGCGTACCGTGCCGCTGATGGCTTTCGTGGAGCTGATGGTCAGCGTGTTCCCAGACCTTGTGACGCTCACGCTGGCATCGGAGCTTGCAAAGCTGAAATCGGAGAGTACGCCATTGCTGTCGTTGAGCGTGAGCGTATATTTCCCGTCCTTGTAGGCAAGCTCCCTCGTGATGTCATTCTCACCGCCCGACATAAAGCTCGGTATGGTGTTGTGGTTCGCCATGAGGGACACAATCTGGTCGTAGGCAGCCCTCGCCCCGTCATTGGCGTAATTGGAGCCGAAGTGCAGGCTGTAGATGGTGCTGCTCGTCTGGTGGTAGGAGCCAGTGGATTCACGGCATCCCGTGACGAACTCCCATACGAGGGTCTGGGTGGCGAGCCATTTCTCGTCATCGCTCCCCGTGAGGTTATGGCGGTTGCCCTGGTATCCGTAGAGCAGGGCAAGCCCCACGGCTTTCCTCTGGCTGTCCGAAAGGGCGTTCCATGCGTCCGAGGAAGCACGTTTTAAGGTGTTGCCCGTTTTCAGCGGTACGCCGGGCTGGATGCAGAACGCCGTCTCTCCGTCCACCGACATGCGGTACTTGTACTTGCCCGTGCCGCCTGCGGTGTAGCCGTTAATGTCGGCACTGGAATTGTACCGCATGGCGTTCCCGCCGCTGTCATAGGTCATGGAAAAGGAAATCGTGCCGATGTCGCCCGCCGCAAACGCCGTGGTTGCGGGCATGACGGACAAAGCAGTGACCGCAGCCATGACAAAAGCCGCAGCCTTTCTGAAAAATTTAGGGATTTTCATAGTTACCTCCTGTAATCTGGATTGTTGTTTGCCCGACTGACCGAAAAAAGCTGCCCGACTGGACAGCTTTGTAAATCTCTTTTTCTCGGATAGTCTTGGCAGTATCAAGGGGGAGAGGTGTGGAGAGGGGGGAAGCCGATTCCGTGGCTATCCACCCATGCCGCAAAAGGGCAGACTTCGCCCTCGGTGTGCGGATTATCCTACCTTTCCCGGTCTTTGCTCCGCTGCAAGTGGCGGTTGTAGAACTCCAACGCCTTGACAACGAAGTCCGTTTCCTGCCCTCTGGGGATGGACTTGGGGATGAGCTTGGTTATCCTCTCGTCCTTGAAAGTGGGCTTTTCTTTCTGGTTGGGCTTTTCCTCCTGCATGATGCTCTGGATAACCTCGTTGGTGAGCTTGCCCTCCTGCATGAACTTCTTCATCTTGATAGCCTGTGCAAGTGAGGGCGTGGCATCGTTGTACTCCATCGCTTCAAGCAAGGTGTACTGCTGTCCCTCGGTGAGATAGGATAATTCCACCGCAGGGCGGAAAGCAATCTGGCGTTCGTCCACCATTTGCAGGATTTCGGGGACAAGCTCGGTTAGGCGGATATAGCGGAAAATCTGGTTTTTGCTTTCGCCTACCTTTTCGGCAAGTTCATCGCTTGAAGTGGCAAAATCAGAATTATTTCCCACTGGGGAATAATTATCTTTTGTGGGTCTGCCTGCCTGTCGCTTCATGGCTTCAAGCCGCATCTTGTACGCAAAGGCTTTCTCGCTTGGCAGGATGGTGGTTCTCTGGAGATTGCTCTCCACCATGACGATAATCGCCTCGTCACGGGTAAGCTCCTTGACCTCGCATTTCAGCGTTTCAAGCCCTGCAAGCTCGCAAGCCTTTTTCCGCCTGTGACCGCTGATAAGCTCATAACGCCCGTCCTCTTTCATGCGGACGGTGGCAGGTGTCATCACGCCGCTCCGCTTGATGCTGTCAACAAGCTGCTCCATATCCTCGTCCATTAAGACCTTGAACGGATGGTCTGGGAACTCGTCAATCTCCGCAAGGGGAATGTCCCTTATCTTGCTGAGTGCCGCTTCTGCACGGCTTTCATCTGTTTCAAAGATGTCATCGTATGCGGTCAGCTCGATTCCTGTTCTTTTGCCTTTCGCCAAGCTCTGCCACCTCCTTTCCGAACTGCTCATAAGCTGCGGCTACCTTGCCGCCTTTGTCATAGGCAAAAATGCTTTTCCCCTCTGCGGTGGCTTCCACGGCACGGATGGAATGGGGTATCTGGGTATCAAACACCTTGATTTTCTGTCCGTAGGCACTTCTCACCGTGGCGGTGATTTCCTTGGAGATGTTCGTGCGGGGCATTACCATCGTCATAAGGATGCCGTCAATCCGCAGAGGGGGATTGATTTGCCGTCTGACTTTCGACACGGAGCGAAGCAACAGCTCTAAGCCTTTGGCAGAAAGATAGTGGGGCTGCGTAGGGATAACCACGCTGTCAGCCGCCGCCAGTGCGTTGATGGTGAGCATACCAAGGCTCGGCATACAGTCCACGAGTACATAGTCGTAGTTCTTCCTGACCTCGCTTATGCAGGTTTTCAGCACACTTTCACGGCTTATGGCGTTAATCAGCCTTACTTCCAAGCCCGACAGCTCGATGTTGGATGGGAGCAGGTCAACGCCCTCGCCGTGGTGCAGGATGCCTTGGGCGACATCAACAGATTTATCGTCTATGATGTCCTGCATGATGGTGGAGAGCGTGACTGGTAAATCGTCTGGTCTGTGGTAGCCGAGGGACATGGTTAGGTTTGCCTGTGCATCGGCATCAATGAGCAGGACTTTCTTTCCCTGCTGTGCCAGAGTTACGCCCAGATTCACAGCCGTGGTGGTCTTGCCCACACCGCCTTTCTGGTTGGTTAAAGCGATTACTTTGCAATTTGACATAGGGTGCGTCCTCCTTTCGCATAGATTTAGCCGCTTTGTCAAGGCGGCTATGTAACTGTACCAGAGGACGCAGGACGCAAAAAAGCCGCTTACCCTTAAAATCCATAAGAATAAGCGGCTTCATGGTGATGTGCCTTAGACATATTCGATTTTCACTTTCTTTATCGGGGCGTTGGCTACCTTGAAGATAAGCTCGTCAACGCAGTCCCCGTATTTGCCTTGCCGTATGAGCTGGTTTTTCAGCTCCACAAGGCTATGTAAAAGTAATGATTTCTCCCTGCTGTCTACATATAAGTGGGTTTTCTTTTCCCTCATGCCGTCCACCGTCCTTTCTTGGCTACATTATATCGTTATGGGGAAGTTCGGTCAAAGCTGTAACTTTGCATTTCTTGGTATTTTACCGTATCAAGGCTCATTCCCCAGTAGTAAATAAGTAGTAAATAGGGGTTGCAATCCTCAAGAAATGCGGGGAAATGCTTTGTTTTGCGGGGATAGTTGCTCATTTACTTGATTTTTATTATAATAAAACAAATTATGAGCTGGCATATACAGGGTTTATACCAATTACAGTTCTTTGCCCGTAATATAAATGTAAGCATCCTCAAGCGTTGCTTCACAAGAACTGCATTCCATTTGGGGCGGCGTTTCACTGATTAATTTCATTTGTAATTGGTCCCCCACATACTGTTTTGATGAAACATGATACTTTTTTTCCAGTTCCCTTGCGGTCCCTTCCTCTTTTGTTTTACAAATCCAAATATGTCCTTTTGCCTGTTCCAATAATTCCTTTATGTTTCCTGAATAAAGGAATTTCCCGTTTTTCATAACTGCAAGCTGATTGCAGGCAGCTGCCAAATCCTCCACTACATGGGTGGAAAACAAAACGGTACGCCCTTCTGAAAAATCAACCAACAGATTTCTGATGCGGATACGTTCTTCAGGGTCTAATCCAGTTGTTGGTTCATCGACAATTAAAACTTCCGGCTCATTTAAAAGCGCCTGAATAAGCCCGACTCTCCGTTTCATGCCGCCTGACAATTGTTTCATTTTTTTGGTGCGATGTTCTGACAGGCTTGTCTTTTCAAGATAATATTTGATGCGTTCTTTATATGTGGGTCCGGATATACCAGATAAGTCCCCCATATATTCCAGACATTCCTGCACTGACAGGCTTGGATAGAGGTCAATCTCCTGCGGCAGATATCCTATTTTCTTACGTATTTTTTCAAAACTTCCCTTGCTGTAAAGTATTCCATCTAAGGTTACTGTACCGCTGGTTGGTGATAACACAGTAGTAAGCACCCGCATGAGCGTTGTCTTTCCTGCACCATTTTCCCCTAACAGCCCAAAGATTCCCTTTGGGATTTCCAAATCAGCATGATTGATTGCCGTTACATTGTTCCTGAATGTTACCGTTAAATCCTCTATCTTAATTCCCATAGTCTTAACCTCTTTTCTCAATGATTTTAGGCAATGCTGCCACTGCCATGATTCCAATACAGATACAAACAACTTTCCCGCATATCCAGCTAATATCACTGCTGTTCTCTAACTTTCTGAAGGTATAGGAGAATAGATTCCATGCTCTGAAGGTTCTGTCACCGATGCTGGAATTTGTAATCAGCCACAGCGCCATGCAGCCTCCGATTCCCACCCACATATTCCGAAACAGGCATGAAAGCAGATTTGATAAAAGCCCCCAGAAGCCAAGAGTGACGGCGATAGCGGCAAAATATACAAAGAACTGGCATATTTCATTTTCTAAACCGCTTTGCCCCATTCCATTTATGCCTGGATTTTGGAATAGAAAAAACAGTCCATATGAGATAGCGGCCACAGCCAGTAAAAACATTTCCTGTATCACAATCCGTCTGTAAATAGAATTCATTCTTTTTTTCATGGGGCATAGCCGCCAGATTTCTGACCGCTTGCTGGTAATTTCCTCCGTATAGGTATCTGCACAGAATGTGAAAGCAAGTATTGCCATTGGAGCTTCTAATGCAATCCCTATTTCATTGGAATAGGTTACTCCTCTGACAAGGCTTAAGATTACGACAAAACATACGGCATAAGCTTGTTTTTGAAAGGTCAGGGAGATTTTCATTTCACGCATCAATATACACGCCTCCTTTTCCATATCTGCATTGAAAGAAAAATAATGCAGATAGCGGCTAAGATGAGGAAGCTCTGATTCAGTAATGCCATTGGCGGAGGGGCAGTATCAAAAAATTCTCCTGGAAACCGCACCATAATCGCTAACGGTCTGCCATAATATCCATAGACGCCTTCCGCATTTCTGCTTCCCATATTTGAATACACGATATAAAGAAGCAAAAGAGGCACTGCTGGCAGCGGACTTTTAAACAGCAATGAAATCAGACTATAAACGCTCACGATCATCAGCATATTCGGCAGGATATAGAAACAGGTTGCCAATAAAAAGTCCGTCAAATGTACCTCAAATCCGCTGTTTTGCGTTGATACAAGGCAAATACCATAGAATATCAGGTTTAAGGCTGCGAGCGTTATCAGGCAGACCGCAAGACCCCCACCCACTTTGCCTGACAGATAGTTTTCTGCGCTGACTGGCTTTGTATGAAGAAGTTCATAGGTAGTTCTTCTGGTATCCTGCATAAATAAAATGGATAATAAAACGGTTGCAAAAAATCCCATAAACAGACCTGCAAAATCGGCAAATTTTCTGGAAAAGTAGTAGGAAAACGTCCTGTTTTCCAGTTTCCCTGCTATGTAAGAATTGATTTCTTCACAGGTTCCTTTATGGTAGGCTGTATTCTCATACTCATAATAAGCATTATAGAAGCCTTGCCCTTCCAGATGGTTGCAGGCTGCCATAATACCCATTCCCTGCATTTCATCAATTACAGATTGCGCCCCAACATTGTCCATCTCAAATTCGGAAATCAGGACTTCCCGTATCCGTTCTTCCCACATTTTCCTTCTTTGCCCATTTTCTGTCGGCACATATCCGTCGAAAACATCTCCGTCCCGATAGTTTTGCGGATAGTCATTGACAATGGTTTCCCCTTCCCTAAGATAATGGATATTCAGATAGGGACTTACATTTTGAAATATCATCAAAACACCAATTGCAATGCCACACAAAAGCAGAGGGTTTTTCATATAATTTTTTACCTCTCTTTTCAAAATTGACCACATAATTCCGCCTCCTTTGTGATTCTATTGTAAAAGAAAAATCACAATAAAAAGACAATAAAAATGTCGGATTACTTACGCAATCCGACGGAATATTGCTGTCACCACAGCCCCTCCCTGTTCATCATTTCCCCAAATTAATTTTCCTCCATGCTTTTCACAGTACAGCCTGCTGATATACATTCCCAGTCCCGCATGTTTCAGGCTGTCTTTCACATTCTGCCCATAGAACGCTTCCGTAATCTTTTCCGCATCTTCCCGAAAACCATCGCCGTCATCCATGACACAGATACTTAACTTTGCATATCCGGTCTTTACCATAATTGTAATTTGCTGTTTCCCATGACCCAGGGCATTTGACAGAAGATTTTCCGTTACCTCCAAAATAATTTCCTTATCCCCGTAAAATACTTCCTTTGATTCTGACGTTTGTAACATACATTGTTTTCCATACTCCTTTTCCAAAATGGAAAGTTCAGCCTGAATATCCTTCTCTAATTGTCGGGCAGAAATATCCCCTGGGTTCAGTTGCCGATTTTCTAAACTGCTCAATTTCCGCATTGCTTCCACAAAGGTATCCATACGTTCAATCTGACGTCCGCTTTCTGACAGCATTTCCATTGCCTGTTCCATATCTATATCTTCGCCGGGCAGGTATTCCATCAGCATTTCCTGATATCCTTTTAAAACGGACAGTGGAGCGCGTATATCGTGGGCAATAGCCGCCCGCAGCATCTTTTCCTCCTCTATCGTCCGCCATAATGCCTGATTATTTCTGACAAGCTGTTCCCGCATCCGTTCAAACTCTTTGCAAAGTACGCCCATCTCGTCTTTATTTTCATAGGAAATGCAAAAATCCAACTGATTCTCAGCAATCTTTTTCGAGCCTCTTGCCAGTTCTTCCATCGGCCTTCTTAATTTGTTCCGGTAAAAGAGGAAAACTGCCACACAGCTTCCTGCCATAGACAGTATCAACACGGTATAAGTCTGTAAAAAATCACAAAGCTCTGACACAAAATGGTCTGAATGGGTCATCTCATAAGAACCTGGTCTTGGAATATTTGCTACATAGTCAGGGCCTTCCTTTCCCACTGCTTCAAAATATGCTTCTTCATCCACATAATTCCACCAAATATGTATCTGCGTCCCTTCGGCAATTCCGGCAATGACTGCCGAGAGAATAAAACTGCAAAATAAGGCAGTCGCCATGTAAAAAAGAATTGTTTTTCTCACGGAAAGGTTTCTTATTTTATCCATCGGTATCCCATCCCCCATATGGTTTCAATATATTTGTTTTCTGTATATTGCTGGAACTTTTTTCTGATTCGGCGGATTAGTTCTGTAATTACCCTGCTGTCACCCTCTGCATCATACCCGCAGACTTTCTCATAAATCCTGTCTTTATCAAAAATCATTCCCGGATTCATGGATAAAAATTCAATAATCCCGTATTCCAATCTTGTCAGTTCCAGATAATCTGTGTGAATCTGCACGGTCTTTGCCTTATAATCAATAGACAGCTCACCCTGGAAGCAGCATTTTGTATTTTCCTTGCGTCGCGTTTCCCGTTTCAGGTGCGCTGTAATCCTTGCATCAAGCTCTTTCAGACTAAAGGGCTTTAAAATATAGTCGTCGCCGCCTGAAGAAAGCCCATTTACAACATCCTGTTCGTCTACCCGCGCGGTCAGAAATAAAATCGGGCAGGCCACTTTATCCCGTACCCTTCTGCATACATCTATTCCGTCAATGTTCGGCATATTTATGTCCAGTAATATAATATCTGGCTGTAACTTTATTTTGTTTAACCCCTCTAATCCATTCTCTGCCGTAATGATTTCATATTTTTTAATCTGAAAATATTTTCTCAGCATTTTGAGAAGTTCGGTATCATCATCAATAATCAATATTTTATAAGACATTTCCGCTCCTTTTTCCTGATAGGGCTGCCCATGTTTGTTCTTTCAGGTATAGGAATTGCTTAGGCTGTTCCTTACCATTCAATATTAAAAAATGATTATACTACACAAATCCCAACAAATAAACAATGAACGCTTTGTAATAATTTGGTGTGGTATAAGCCTTTAGCTGTTCCAAAAAAGAATTGACAGAGCATGACTATTATGATAGTCTATCAATGGAAAGACTATTGCAATAGTCAATGCTAGGTAATTGCGAAACTTGAAGTTGTGGAAATATTCTGACAATATATTCCACTCAAATCCTGTTGCACCGGACATTCCATCAAGCCCAGCAGGGCAGAAGACAGTCGGGCAGCATCCCTCCTGCCTTCTATGGTCTTGATTCTATGGTGCATAAGGCTTTTCGCAGAATATATTGTCAGAATATTTAGCAAGTTTACGAGTTTCGCAATTACCTAATAGTCAATACCTTTGAAAGGAGTCAATATATGAAAAAGGGAACAATGAAAAGGCTGGCAGGGTTGTTAACTGCAGCGGCAATTCTGCTTATGGCAGGCTGCGGAAATCAGGGCCTTAAAGGGGAGGGAACAAAGTCTTACGGGAAGCAGGAAAGTAAGGCGGAGGAAGAAAATAAACAGCAGGTCCCTATGGGACGGTATGTGGAAACGGAAACGGATTTATCAGGATTGCTGGAAGTGGCCAGTGAAATGAGGAAGATGCCGGACGGAAGGCTTTTGATAACGGACAGATACCGAAATATGCAGGTATCGGAGGACGGAGGCGCTACATGGAAGGCGTGGAGCCACAGCTGGCTGGAGGAAAAGATGGGAGCCGCTTATATTATGGATGTAAAGATGGCCCCGGATGGAACGCTGGGCATTATTTATGAGGATAATGAGAAAAGCTCCGGGGATGAGGTAGATGTGGAAAAGATGGAAGAGTCTCAGGATGAGGAACCATCCATGTTTGATCTGTCGCCGGAATTTGCGCTGGTAAGGCCGGATGAAAGGGTCATTCCTGTGGCCTTTTCCCTGACAGAAAATGATGTATACCCGGATGGTTTGTGGATTTCAGATTCCGGCAGATTTTTTGTAACCACTTTGGGGGAGAACATTTATGAGGTAAAGGCGGATGGCAGCAGCGAGCTGTTTCTTACAACTGAGGGGAGGCCCCAGTTGATACAGTTTCAGGGAAATCTGATGATTTTGGATGGATATGATTTTGAAGTCCCTCTTTTTTATGATATGGAAAAGAAAACGTATGTGGAAAATCAGGCAGTCTCGGAATTTGTAAGGGAAAATTATGGGGACAGGCAGTTTAACGGCGGCAGCTGGTATGATTTGTATCTGTTTCCGGGAAAGGATGGAGAGCTGTATCTTGCAGGCAAAAAGGGGCTGCACCGTTATAAGGAAGGAGAAGAAGCGGTAGAGCAGTTGATTGACGGAAGTTTATCCCGGCTTGGCAGTCCAAAGTATGGGTTAAAGAGTATGGTCCTTTTGGATACGGGGGAATTTCTGGCGTTGTTTAGCAGCGGGAAGCTTATCAGGTTTACTTTTGACCCTGATGTGGCGGCAGTGCCGGATGAAAAGCTGAAAATTTACAGTTTAAAGGAAAGCTATGACATTCAGGTTGCGGCTTCCTCTTACCAGATACAAAACCCTGCTGTTTATGTGGAGTATGAAGTTGGAATGGGCGAAGGGGACGCTGTAACAAGAGAGGACGCCTTAAAGAAGCTGAACACACAGATTATGGCCGGGGAAGGTCCTGACATTCTGGTGTTGGATGGACTTCCCATGGACTCCTATGCGGATAAGGGAATGCTATGTGATTTAAATGGATTGATAGAAAGCTTTGGGGAAGGGGAGCTGTTTGAAAATCTGCTTCATGTTCTGGAAAGGGAAGGAAAGATATATGCCGTTCCCGGTCAGGTAAGCTTTCCTGTTATGCTGGGCAGGGAAAAGTATGTTGCCAACATGAAAGGATTGACCGGGATTGCGGAGGGGATAGAGCAGATGCGAAAGGACAGTCCGGGAGCGGATTTAATTGGACTTTGCTCTGAAAAAGCAGTAATGCGTTTTTTTGCCGTTATTTCCGCTTCTGAATGGAAGAAGGAGAACGGGGAAATCAACAGGGAAGCCCTGGAGCAGTTTCTTACCCTGACCAGGAGAATTTATGAGGCGCAGATGGATGGAATTAATGAAAAGAGCGTGGAACGGTACCGGGAGTCGGCAGAATATAATGTGCAGGCGGCAGGAGAGAAGTGGATATATGATCTGGCATTTTACGGCGGCTTTTCTCTGGACTATGTGGCGGGGCGCTGTCAGCTTCTTCCGGGAATGAATACGTATCCCAATGGCTATTTTGATTTAACCTCTGTTCCCAAGGCGGAAGGATTTGAAGACACCATTCTTGCACCTTTGGACGGGCAGGGAAGGGTTTTTGTACCGGGAACGATAATGGGAATCAGCGCGGCATCTGACAAAAAGGAACTGGCGGAAGATTTCTTAAAAATGTTTCTGGGAAAGGAAAATCAGGTTTCCCTGGGAGGATATGCGGTAAACAAAAAGGCGTTGGAAGAGCTGCTGGTACCGGAAAAAGACTACCTGGGAGAAAACGGAGAATATGGCGCAATGGCAATCATTGATGAAGACGGGCTGGAATATATGCTGAATATTTTCTTCCCGGACAGTGAGGAGCTTGATGTGCTCAGAGGATGGATGGAGTCGGCGGACATCCCTTATATTCCGGATACTGTTTTTGAAGAAACGGTTTTTGAGGAAGGGTCAAAATATATTCTTGGACGGCAAAGCCTTGAGGAGGCGATGGAGGCCATTATGCAGCAACTGGCTATTTATATAGCGGAGTGAGTTTATGGGAAAGAAAAAAAGAAAATTTTTTTGCTTGTTTGTATTTCCCGGTTTTGCTGGAATTGTGGTTTTTGTACTGGCGCCTTTCCTGGATGTGGTGAAGCGGTCATTTAGTACGGCGGTTACGGGAGCGTATAATGGAATTAAAAATTATCAGGCGGTTTTCCGAAACCAGGCATTTTTGACGGCAGTGGGAAACACAGTAAAATTTACGGCTGTGTGTATTCCAATTCTTGTTTTTACCGGATTTATGGCAGCGCTGATTCTAAATGCTATGAAAAATAAGGGATGGATAAAGTCTGTTTACCTGTTTCCCCTTGCCATGCCCACAGCCACAGTTGTGCTGGTGTGGAAAATGGTTTTTTATAAGCAGGGGTTTTTAAATCTGTTTCTCACACGGCTGGGGCAGCTTACGGGGCTGTGGGGGAAGGTGGCCGTGGATTACCTGGGCGCCTCCGCTGCCTTCTGGGTTCTTGTGGCAAGCTATGTGTGGAAGAACATGGGTTATACAGTGGTTTTGTGGCTGGCAGGGCTTGGGGGAATACCAACAGAATTTTTGGAAGCGGCAAAGGTGGACGGGGCAGGAGGCTGGCAGCGGCTCTTCTATATTATATTGCCCAGCTTAAAAGGCAGCCTTTATACCATTGTTATTTTGTCTTTTTTAAACTCTTTTAAGATTTACCGGGAGGCATATCTTACGGCGGGAGCCTACCCTGATAAAAGTATTTATCTTCTCCAGCATTTGTTTAATAACTGGTTTGTGAATCTGGAACTGGATAAAATGGCGGCTGCGGCAGTGTGTACGGGAACCGTTTTGCTCATTGTGATTTTATTGCTGCAAAGGTTATGGGAAGAGGATGGGGGCAAGGCAAAGGGATGAAAAAGCAGGGGGATAAAAATGATTGAAAAAAATCATGTAAATAAAAACAGAAAAATATGGGGCACAGCCGGAAAGGGGGCTTTGTGGATACTGCTGCTTCTGCCAGCTGCGCTGGTGGTGTTTCCGACGCTTCTTTTGCTGTCAGGGTCCTTAATGGATACCTGGGAGCTGGGGGGCTATATCAATACCGTTTTTATGGATGGAGATGAATTTATCAGCTGGAAGCTGATACCGGACTATCCTTCTTTTGCCAACTATGGAAAGCTGCTGTTTGGAACGCCTCAGTTTTTTGTACTGTTTTGGAATTCCATGAAGCTGGTTTTGTGTATTTTAGGCGGACAGCTTCTGGTGGCAGTTCCGGCGGCCTGGGGATTTGCAGTGTATGAGACGAAGGGAAGCAGGGCGCTTTTTGCCCTTTATGTGGTATTGATGCTTCTTCCCTTTCAGGTGACAATGCTGTCCAGTTATCTGGCCCTTAATAAACTGTCTCTTTTAAACACCCATATGGCAATTATTCTGCCGGCGGTGTTTTCTACTTTTCCCGTATTTTTGTCTTATGGAGGGTTTCGCAGTATTCCGCTTCCTATGCTGGAAGCGGCCAGAATGGACGGGGCAGGGGAGATTGCCATTTTTGTACGGCTGGGGCTGCCTCTTGGCAGGAGCGGGCTTTTGTCTGCTATGGTGCTGGGCTTTTTGGAGTATTGGAATCTGATGGAGCAGCCTATGGCATTTTTGGAAGAAAAATCTCTGTGGCCGCTGTCCTTATATCTGCCAGAGATTACATGGGGACAGGCCGGATATGCCTTTTGCGCCAGCGTTGTGACGCTGATACCGGCGGTGTTTGTTTTTATAATAGGGCAGGACTATCTGGAGCAGGGAATTATCTATTCGGGGCTGAAGGAGTAGGGAACTGCTGACGTTTAAAAAGTATGGAATGATTTTGGCTGGCGGTATATGGAGGAATAAAGATGAAGAAGGTTACGACAGGATTTGTGGTTTTTCTGATTTTCATGGTATGCTGTACGATAATATCCAAAAGTGTTTACGCATACCGGCTTCCTATGGTGAGCATAGTCTCGCCGGAATCGAAGTATGTGGAGCACAAGGTAGAGGCGGAAGGAATTGTTGTGGCGGGAGGGGAAAGACCTGTTACCGGCAAACCGGGCTTTCGGATTGCATCCATGTTTGTGAAGGAAGGGGACAGGGTGGAAGAAGGGGACGTTTTGTTTCAGATTGACTTAAAAGATCTGGAGGAAATGATGGAGGAAAAAAGAAACGAAATTTCCAAGGTTTCCCTACAGATTGACGCTATTTTGGAAAACCAGGAGATTGCGCAGCAGAAAAAAGAGCTGGAGCTGGCAAGGGCAAGAGAAGATTATGACACCACTGCAAGACTGAAGGATACACAGGTGGGACGTGCCATGGAAAGCTATGCCCAGGCAGAGGAGGAGCTTTATGAAGAAGATGAAGAAGGGGGCGTGGATGAAGAGTTAAAGGATGCTTTGCAAAATGCCGCTTATGGGGAAGCGGACGCGAAAGCAGAGCGGGACGAGGCTGTAAAACAGGCCGGAAGAAAAGTGGAGGATATTCTTTTGCCGGAGAATGCGTCTTCTGACCTTGATGTGGCAAGACTGGAAGCTTCCCGGCTTTATGAAGGGCTTGGAGAGCTTCAAAAGATAAAAGACAGGCAGGGATTGGTGACGGCTCCTTTTGGGGGTGTGGTAACGGAAATCATAGTTAGCGTGGGGGGGAGGGTACCGGATACGGCGGTTATGCTGATTTCTGACGACAGTCTGCCATGTCAGCTTAAGGTTACGCTGGATAAGGAGCAAAAGAAGTATATCAGTCTGGGAGATTCCATTTTGGTGAAGCTGGAAGGTGAGAGAGAGGAATTGCAGAAGGAAGTGACGTATCTTGCGGAGAGCAGGGAGACGGCGGAAAAATATGAGGTATTGATTGACCTTCCGGAAGAAACAGGAGTGCCGGGGGCCTCAGGCGCCATTTCCCGTTCGGAAACAGGAGAGAAACATGAATTGTGCCTTTCCCCTTCTGTTTTACATGAAAAGGATAAGCGGTATTATGTTTATCTGCTGAAAGAGAGGGAAGGGATTCTGGGACAGGAATATTATGTGGATGAAGTGGAGGTCAAAATAATTGATAAAAACGATAATTGGGCCGCCATAGAAGAAGGGGCGCTGGATAAGGACAGTAAAATAATCTCATCGGCCACCATGGAAATAAAAAAGGGAGATGTGGTAAGGTGGGAAACCTCCATGTGAAAGTATGGCGTTTTATCTAAAATTTTGTCAGGATTGGAATTAGGATAGCCGGCGGCGGAAAGATCCAATCATGGTTACGGCAAACACAAGGGAGAAAAAGAATAGACCCAGACGATTGCTGCTATTTATTTGACAGTATATAACATAGCGTACAAAGAAACAAAAAAATCCGGCAATGTTTGTAGCTTGGTAGGAAGAAAATGTATCTTAGTTATAAGGAGATTCCTTTTAGTGAAAGACTATGCTATAACTTCTAATGGGGTGACAAAATGAAAATAAAGGAAGAACAGGACTTATCCTGTAACGAAATAGAAGTAATAATTAAATATTCCCAAAGGGACAAACAAGTTAATCGTATTATAGATTTTTTACACTCATTTGATATGCAGATAAAATGTACTGGTGATAATGCAGTAGAGAGAATGATAAATATTTTGGATATTTATTATATAGAGAGCGTTGACAAAAAGACTTTTGTATATCTTGAAAATGTGGTGTACCGTACGGATTTTCGATTATACCAGCTAAAAAACAAATTACGGACATACGGTTTTGTGCAAATCAGTAAATCATGTATTTTAAACATAAACGTTTTAGACAGCATTAGACCTCTTTTCAATAGCAGAATGGAGGCAACCTTGAAGAATGGTGAAAAAGTCAATATTAATCGCAATTATTTAAATGGAGTAAAAAAAGCATTGGGAGGAGATAAAGAGGAATGAAAAAAAATATTGTAAATATTTTGGCTACAACAGGAATTTCCTTACTGTTGCTTTCAGCTGTTGCGCTGTCTTTTCATGCAAGCTGCATTTATTTGGAAACGGTGTTTCAGGCTTTTGGGGTAAATATCATTACTCATTTAGGAATAATGTGTATTAAAAAAATTGAATTAAGAAACATTTTTACCGAAATGATTTTGGAAATCACATTGATAGTATGCGTACTCCTTGTGTTTGGGCGATTGTTCCAATGGTTTACAAGTTTATCGTTTTTGCTGCTTGTTTGTATGGGGATTGTAATATATATTATTTCACTCTTTTTGAATTTGTTACAAATGAAACAAGAAGCAAAAGAAATCAATTTGCTTATTAAGAACCGAAATAAAAATCAAGACTAGAGCATTTTTCAAATACGTTTAGAATAGACAACTGTCAAAATAATTCAGAGGAAAAGAGACATGGAAAAAAGAAGAACAATTAGTGTTATCAGCATGATGTTTATTTTGTTGATGATTATTAGAGTGATAGAAATTATTTTTGTAAAAACTGACCGAACTTGGGTTGGAGAAAATATATTACATAAAATCTGCTGTATTTTGCTTATATGGATTGTATTGGATATGCTTAAGTCTCATTGGAGTGATCTGGGATTTTCAAAAAAAGGGTTATTTACTGGTCTGAAATATGGTCTTGCTCTTGGCATAAGCACTTTTTTTCTTTCTTATGCTGCAGAATTTATTGTGTTATTTGTAATGGGGAAACATCCGTCTTTGCAATTTTATATAACAAATTTTTCACTTACACAGGCACATATAAACGGTAGTTCCTTGTTAGCAGTGATAGTGTGCATTATTGGTAACATAGTAAATGTTTATGCAGAAGAGGGACTGTTTAGAGGACTGTTTTGTAAAATTGGCAAACAATACTATTCTAAAGAGACAGCTAATATAATACAAGCACTGCTTTTTGGAATATGGCATATTACCAACGTAATAAATCCTCTGCTTGAGGGGTCTATGAATATTGCGATGGCAGCTTTTATGGGCATAGGATATATACTGTTGTCTGGAATTTTAGCCTATGAATGGGGTATGTGTGCTGCATTGTCTGGAACGCTTTGGATAGGCGCATCAGAACATTTATTTAACAATTTCATAAGCAATTCCTTACATACGGTGACAGAAACAGGAGCAGATGAATTGATGATAATAAGAATAACCTTATCAAATATTTTATCATTGCTATTTGTTTTGCTTATCTCTCAAAAAAATATACATCGCAAATAATATATAAATGTAAAAAAAGCAGCCATAAGCCATGCAGCATTCTATGTGGGAGAAAGTGGGGAAGTATCTCTGTCACTTTTTTAATAGCAATAGATGCATCTAAAGAGTGCTTGAAATGCAAAAGTTTCCTGTTGGTTGATTTTATTTCTTATAGTATCGTATCACTCCATTGATTTTGTGCCCTGTTCCGATTATTATAAGTAGGTAATTGCGAAACTTGAAGTTGTGGAAATATTCTGACAATAAATTCCACTCAAATCCTGTTGCACCGTGCATTCCATCAAGCCCAGCAGGACAGAAGACAGTCGGGTAGCGTCCCTCCTGCCTTCTATGGTCTTGATTCCATGGTGCATAAGGCTTTTCGCAAAATATATTGTCAGAATATTCAGCAAGTTTACGAGTTTCGCAATTACCTAATTATTATAAGGGAAAGGAGGAGATTACCTTGAATATACTGAATATTGCAAATAATATCGCCCGGTTAAGACATGATAAAAAAATCACACAGGAACAGTTGGCAGAGTTTATAGGCGTTACAAAAGCTTCCGTTTCGAAATGGGAGAACAATCAAAGTACTCCGGACATAACCATTTTGCCACAACTTGCTACATATTTTGATGTGACAATAGATGAGCTGATGGGATATACACCACAACTGTCAAAAGAGCAGATTCAAACCCTTTATCAAAGATTCGGAAAAGATTTTGCCCAGCGTCCTTTTGAAGAAGTGATGAATGAAACACTGGTGTATGTAAAACGCTACTATACTTGCTATCCGTTTTTGTTGCAGATGTGCATTTTATGGTTGAATCATTATAACATGGCGGAGACTGAAGAAAAGCAGAAAGACATATGTCTGCGTATTGAAAAGCTTTGTCAGCATATAAAAGAAAATTGTAAAAATATGAAAATTTATGGGAATGTGGTTATGATTCAATCACTCGTCTGCTTTCAAATTGGACGTGTACAGGAGGTTGTGAATGAATTGGAGGAGTTTTCCGATTCTAACAAATTTGGTAATCAAGGTTTGATTCTTCTTGCGCAGGCTTATGCAACGCTTGGCAATAAAGAAAAAGCAAATGGCTGCTCCCAAATGAGTATGTATGAAACGATCATGAATCTGCTAACGAGCGCAACGTGTTATCTTATGATACATACCGAAGATTTGTCAGTCTGCGAAGAAACGATTGACCGTATTGAGCGTGTGGCGGAAATCTATAAGATTGCCGAACTTAACCCCAATAGTTTGTTAACCTTTGAATATCAGGCATCAATCTGTTATTTAGCGCATGGCGAAAAGAAAAAGGCGCTGGAACATATTGATAAGTATGCTGTATGCGTGTTTCAGCTGTTTTCCACAACAGATTTGCAACTGCATGGGGATGCCTATTTCGATAAACTGGAAGATTGGTTTGATAATGAGCTAGATAACGGAACAAATGCCCCACGCAACAGAAAAGTTGTTTTGGAGGATGCAAAAAAAACATTGGACGTACCGCCATTTACTGTGTTAAATGGAATTCCTGAGTTTGAAAAGATAAAAAGTAAATTAAAGGAGTTAAACTGATGAATAGGATTACTGGAATGTTGCCTTTTTTGATTCCCCTTATGATTGTGGAATTTGTTCTTCTTGGATATACACTGTGGCATATTCTTACACATAAAAATTACAAACGTGGAAATCGAACTTTATGGCTTATTTTTGTTATTATCGGAATGAACTTTGTCGGTCCGATTTTGTATTTTATATTAGGCAAAGAGGACGCATAATGGATATTTTAAAGATTTCTCATGTAACAAAAACATTCGGAACAAAGAAAGTCTTAAATGATTTGAGCTTCTCCGTACCTGAGCATTCTGTGTTTGGGTTTATCGGACAAAATGGTGCGGGAAAAACTACAACAATGAAGATTGTGCTTGGTCTGCTGGAAAGGAATCAAGGTGAAGTTTTTGTAAATGGTGAGAAGGTAATTTTTGGGCAGAACACTACAAATAAGTATATTGGTTATCTTCCCGATGTTCCGGAATTTTATGATTTTATGACACCTATGGAATATTTGACAATGTGTGGTCAGATTACGGGAATGTGTAAAAACGAAATAACAGAAAGGGCAACAGAGTTATTAAAGCTTGTTGGACTTAATGTGGAAAATAAGCGAATCAAAGGATTTTCCCGTGGGATGAAACAAAGGCTTGGCATCGCTCAGGCACTCCTAAACAGTCCCAAGCTATTGATTTGTGATGAACCCACATCGGCACTTGACCCGATGGGAAGAAAAGAGATTTTGGATATACTTTCTTCTGTAAAAGAGCATACAACGGTTGTATTTTCTACGCATATACTGTCTGATGTGGAACGTATCTGCGACCGTATTGCATTTCTTCATGAGGGAGAAATTGTTCTTGGCGGAACATTGGAAGATATCAAAAACATCAGAAATGGAGAGAGTATTGAGCTTGAATTTTTGACAGTGAAAGATGCGGAGAGATTTTTGGAGCTTAGCGCAGGCGGTGAAAAAATTGGCAGAACAAAATTGCTTTTTTCTAAAAGAACAGAACGTGATATGTTAGAAATGATGGAATGTCTTTCACAAAATCAAATCCCTGTTGTGCGTTTGGAGAGATTAGAACCGACGCTTGAGGACTTGTTTTTGGAGGTGATTGGAAAATGATACAATTAACTGCTTTTATAAAAAAAGAGTTTTTAGAGCAATTACGAAGCGGCAAGGTTATGATACTTGGAACCTTGTGTTGTCTGTTTGGAATTATGAATCCAGCTACTGCCAAACTGTTGCCATGGCTGCTAGAAATAATGTCGGGACAGCTTAAGGAAAATGGAATGTACATTACAGAAATAAAAGTGGATGCTTTGACCTCATGGACACAGTTTTTCAAAAATATGCCCATTTTGCTGATTGTATTTATAGTCATGTTCAGCAGTATTTTGACAGCAGAATATCAGAAAGGGACTCTTATTAATGTTGTTACCAAGGGAATGAAACGGTGGAAAATACTGGTTTCCAAACTGTTGATGATGGCTGTTTTCTGGACGGTTGGATGTCTGATAACCTTCGGAATAACCTACGGCTACAATACATATTTTTGGGATAATGATATTGTACAAAATTTATTGTTTGCTGTGTCCGGATATTATTTGGTGGGATTGTGGCTTATTTCAGTTGTTTTGCTTGCGTCAGTTGCTTTAAAATCCTCATCAGGAGTTACGCTTTTTGTGGGAGCGGCGTTTATTGTCTCATATTTGTTAGGTTTCCTGCCTGCATTCCGGGAGTATGTACCCACATTTATATTAAGTTCCAATGAATTGTTGGTGGAAGCGATTCACAGGAAGGAATGCTTTGCTGCGGTAGGAATTACGCTTTCCCTGACGATAATTAACGGATGCTTATCTGTTCATTATTTTAACAAAAAGACGATATAGGATAGTTGGATATAAAATTTAGACATGATTGTGAAAAGTGAAATAAAAATTATCTTTATCCTCATTGTTTTTTACTTCATGTCCTGATATAATAAACATGGCTTTAATAGAGTTTCAGGACACGCTCTGGTGTTCTGGAACTTTTTCTTTCCGGGAAACTGGCGTGGTACATCCTTGTTGGGAGAATCAGGACACGGAAAATGGGCGTTCCTTGGAAGGGCGGTGGCTGTAGAATAAGAAATAAATGTTTTACAAAAGGGGCAGGGATATGCTGTTTAATTATCATATATGTAGTTTAGAAGATTGGGGCAAAGTGTTTCAGAACATAAAGATTTTTGAACCTCTTGTGGCGCATATAGCCAGGGAGCATGACATTGAGTATTCTGGTATAGGCAAATGCAAGCCGGGGTCCAATGCAGTGTTTCATGTTGGAAAATATATATTTAAAATCTTTGCGCCAGAGGAATCAGGGATTGGCGGGGAGGATGATTTTATATCAGAGAAATTTGGCATTATGCGTGCAAACCGTTTAAATATTCCAGCTCCCAAGCTGTTTGCCAGTGGTGTAATTTATGATAAGTATCTATTCAGGTATTTAATTCTTGAATACATTGAAGGGGAACCGTTAGCTGATATTTCAGGAAAATTATCAGGAGCGGAGCGGTTTAAAACAGGACGTCTTTTGCGGAAAATTGTGGACCGGATGGATATTCCATGTGAAAAGTTTAACAATCATGATTTACACAGCAAGCAGGCGGAAGACAGATGGAAGGCATTTCCGCCCTGCTTTCAAAGAGAAAGAAAAGAATATCTGAAAGCCCACAAAGGGCACCTGGAGGTTTATGTCCATGGTGACTTAAATCCTGATAATATTATTGTTAAAGCAAATAAGGAAATCTGTCTTATTGATTTTGCGGATGCCCTGACCGGGCCTGTTGAACTGGAGCTTGCGGCGGTTATCTGTGACGGTTTTAAATTTGATGCCGATTATATAAATGGATTTATAGGGAAATATGATAAAAACATTCTCACGGAAAAAATTCTATATGGTTTATCCATTCATGATTATGGCGTAAATATCATTGGTGATAATATTGGCGTTCCGGAGAAAATTTTTTCGCTGGCAGAGCTAAGAGAGCGGATAGCAAAGCGGGTTTAAAGAGCCTGCGAAAAAATTTAACCGGAAGGATTAGAGGGGACCTTTTTATGGACGGAAGGTATCTTTTTCTGTTACCAGGTAAATATCCCTGCCGGCTTTGTTTTCAAAGTACTCTTTCAGCTTTAAATTACAGTCCCACTTTTCCTGCGGAAAAGCGCCATATCTGCGTTTTACGTCTCCCATCCGTTCTTCAATATCCAGCACGCCGTCGGCGCCTGCTAAGGAATCACACAGCTGGATTAGCCTGTCATATTCATCCATGGTAAGGGCTTCTAATGCGTTTCGGATCAATTCCAGCTCTTCCTCGGTGGTATCAAACTTTCCGATATAGTCATCAATTGTCTGCGTATTAAAAGAGTGGGTAAGGCATACTTGCGCAGCTTCATCATATCCCAGGGACATCATATAGGAATAACCGTCAGATACATGTCCCAAGTGCCTTGCACCAAACTTTCTTCCGATGTCGTGTAACAATCCAAGGATATATGCTTTGTCACTGTCCAAACTGCCACTGGCCTGTGCAATTTTTTCCGCACAATGAGCAGTCACACGGCTGTGGTTTCCCCATGGACCCGGATTGCATTTTTCCGCTTCTTTTAAAATTTCTTCTGCTTGTATTCTTGTTGGCAGCATATGTTCCTCCTAGTTTATTCCCGCAAGCAACCGCCAGGGTAAAAATTCCGCTTCCGGTATTTTATTCATGTTACCATATTTGGCATGGTTTGTGCTATAATATATTACATGTTTTATTTTGAAAATCTGAGGACAATTTATTTCCGTGAGCAATGAGTCAAGGGGATGCGAAGCATCGTTTGACGAAGGCCGCGAGGGTCAAATACTCCGCAGCTTTTGCAGGTTGAATGACCTGTCCGATTGCTGTAGGGTTTTGACGGATGGAGGGAAGGTAATGACAAAAGTAATAGAAAATTTTCTGGAGTATGTTACGATTGATACGCAGTCGTCAGGGGAGAGCAAAAGTACACCTTCGACGTTAAAGCAGCATGACCTGGCAAAGGTTTTAGTAAAACAGCTTCAGGCAATAGGGGCCCAGGAAATCACATATGATGAGAACCATTGCTATGTATATGCCACGATACCTGCTTCCGCAGGATGCGGGAATGCACCGGTGATCGGATTTATTGCCCATATGGATACTTCGCCTGCGGTGACAGGAAAAGGGGTCAGGCCGCGGATGGTGGAAGACTACGATGGAAAGGACATTTTGTTAAATGAGGAAAAGCAGATAGTGATGAAAACAGCGGACTTTCCGGAGCTTCCTTCTTATAAAGGAAAAAGGCTGATTGTGACGGATGGAACCACACTTTTAGGGGCTGACGATAAAGCGGGCATTGCAGAAATTATGGCAATGGCAGAGTACCTTCTGGAGCATACGGAAATTTCCCATGGAAAGATAAGGATTGGATTTACCCCGGATGAGGAAGTTGGAGCAGGCGCGGACTACTTTGATGTAAAGCTTTTTGGGGCGGATTATGCCTATACGGTAGACGGCGGAAGACTTGGGGAACTGGAATATGAAAATTTTAATGCGGCAGGAGCCAAAGTAACAATACATGGCAGAAGTGTGCATCCGGGAGAGGCAAAGGATAAAATGCGCAATGCAATTCTGATGGCCCAGGAGTTTCAGTCAATGCTTCCCGTTTTTGAAAATCCCATGTATACCTGCGGATATGAAGGATTTTATCATCTGGATTATCTAAACGGCACAGTAGAGAGCGCAAAGGCGGAATATATTATCAGGGACCATAACCGGGAAAAGTTTGAAAAGAAGAAAGAACTTTTCATGCAAGTGGGAGATTTCCTTAACAGAAAATATGGAGATGGAACCTTTGAAATCCAATTGAAGGATTCCTATTACAATATGGAGGAAATTATTAAGGAGCATATGTGTCTTATAGATAATGCAAAGGAAGCCATGAAAGAGCTTGAAATTACACCGGTGGTTATTCCAATAAGAGGAGGGACGGACGGCGCAAGACTTTCCTTTATGGGACTTCCATGCCCAAATCTTTGCACAGGCGGGGCAAATTTCCACGGACGGTTTGAATATGCCTGCGCGGATGATATGGAAATGGTGACACAGCTTCTGGTTAAGATAGCAGAAAGGTGGAGATAAATCCTATAGCGGTTTTTATGGATTTTCACACAATATAGCGAACATTAGGGGAGGTAAAATGAAGTTAAGAAATGTGCTGATTGTTGTTGAAGATATAAAGAAATCGGTAGATTTCTATAAGGAGTTATTTGGATTGCAGGTCATTTGGGATAACGATGGAAATGTTATAATGACAGAAGGGCTTGTTCTTCAGGAAAAGGCGATATGGGAGAAATTTATTGACAGAGCCGTTATACCAAAGAATCATTCTTCGGAGTTATATTTTGAGGAATCTGATATAGAAGCTTTTGCCAGAAAACTGGAAAATTTCCATGAGGAAATACAATATGTAAACCGGCTGATGGAACACTCGTGGGGACAGAAGGTAATCCGCTTTTATGATCTGGATGGAAACCTTATAGAAGTTGGCACACCAATGAAAAATTTATCTTAAATGTGAGACTGCCCGCTGCAAGCTTGATACCCTGTTGCTTGCAGCGGCATTTTCGACTTCAGATTTTGGAAAAATAGATTGACATTTGGTGTCTACAGATGTAAACTTAAAATGTCTACAAAAGTAGACGGAAGGGAAGACCAAAGGGGTCCTATTCTGTCGTTGATGACAGGTTTTAAGAGGGAGAAGGTGTATGGAAAAAAGGATAACAGTATCAGATGCAGAACTGGAAATATTAGAAGTATTGTGGTCGGCAGGTGAGGCGCTGAATGCAGGAGAAATTCGTGCACACCTTGGCGGAACCAAAAGCTGGGAGAGGACGACTGTTCTTACTTTAATTCAAAGGCTATTAAAAAAGAATGTAATCAGCCAGGAAAAGCGGGAAGTGTACTATTATAAACCCTGTATCGGAAGAGAAGAGTATGTGAGAGAAGAAACCAAAAGCTTTGTGGATAAGTTTTTTAAGGGCAGTTCCCGGAATCTGGCGGCGGCGCTGGTGGACAATCATGCCCTGACAAAGGAAGATATTGAGGAACTCCGTGGGTATTTTAACGACCGCTGTTAAGGAGGGCTGAGAGTGGAAAAGATTATTTTATGTGTGTTGTCACTGTCTTTATCGGGTGCGGTATCAGGTGCGCTGATACTGCTGATTCGTCCGGCTACCCGGAAGATTTTTTCAAAACGCTGGAATTATTACATCTGGCTATTGGTGGCCATAAGGCTGCTGGTTCCGGTTTATATGGAAAACAGCTATTCCCTTACGCTGTCAGAATATATGGGTTCGCAACGGCGGCCGCTGCCCTTTGAGATAACCCAAAAAGATGGCGACCGGGAAGGGGAATCTGGTGAAAGAGACGGCATCCTGGAGGCGGAATTAGGGAAAGAAGATACTCTCCAGGGAACAGATTTTGGAAAAGAGGCTGGAATTTGGGAAGCGGGATTGGAAAAAGAGGATATCCGGCAGAGAACAGAATTGGAAGAAGCGGCCTCAAAGCCGGTACAAAAAATGGAAAGCAGCCAAATGGATAAACCACAAGCCCGGAAGTGGAGAGGCGCTTTTTGGGGAATGATATGGATTTTGGGGGCAGGAATCAGTTTTTGTGTGAAAATTAAAAATTATTGTCACTACACAAAATATATTACGGAAAACCGGGAAAAGATTTGCGATCAACAGATATATCATGCAGCGGATGTTTTATGCAGAAAGCTTGCAATGAAAAAAAGGCCGGAAATTTATGAGTGCGGAGGAATTTCAGGACCTATTACCATTGGTCTGCTTCGGCCTGTAATTGTATTGTCCAAAGAGGGAGAAAGAAACCTTGATACCCTTTCACTTGTTCTTCATCATGAGCTTGTACATGTGAAAAGAAAAGATTTGTGGTACAAATGGCTTTATCAGATATTGCTTAGTATTCATTGGTTTAACCCCATTCTTTATCTGGTTGAAAGGAAAATGAATATAGACTGTGAGCTTTCCTGTGATGAGAAAGTGCTTGCAGCTTTGACACAGGAGGGAAAGAAAGCATATGGCAATGTTCTTTTGGATGCGGCGGAACAGAATATGGGCGCTTTCGGGAAAATTCCTTCCCCCACATTGTTTAATGGAAAGGAAGAGCTAAAAGTGAGATTAAAAGGAATACTTCAATATAAAAAGCAAAGCGGCTTCAGAGTTTTTATATCATTATGTATTTCAACAGGAATCATGTTCCTTACTGCCTGCGGCAGCGTACAGGTTTCACAGGAAGCTATGCCTGTTCATCTTTCCGGCCTTTGGTCAGATGAAGGAGATTATAACTGGGACAATGCAGCAGACGAATACACATCTTTTTGGGATAATGCAGCAAATGAATATACTTCCTTTTGGGACAGAGCAGCGATGGCTGTGGGAAACATGATGAATGGCGGGCCGGATGATTTCTTATCCAGTCCGGTACTGGATGATAAATCGGATATAGCCTGGCAGGTGTATGATGATGACAGTCTTCTTGCCGGGGAGGATATTACCGGCCAGTGGCATATGTATAATTATTATGGAGGAAAAAGACTTAACTGCAGTGGTATGTACTTAAGCGGTGGGACATCTGTTCTGATTGCCTATGCAAAAAGTGATGGCATTTATCAGGTGCATTCTGCTTTTGAAGGACTTAGCGGACGGTTTAAAATTGTCCATATTGGACCGGATGGTGAAGTGACTGTAATCAATGAAACAGGAGAAGAGGACAAAATAGATGTCACTTTTAAAGCAGGCAGAAATGTAATTAAGCTTGTAGGACAGGGGGCAAAAATCCGAAATCTGAAAGTGGAATACTCTGATTTGAATGACAGGAATTTTGAGGGGATTTATTATACACAAGAAGAGGAACAAAGCGCTGTCCTTACTGCAGAAATAAAAATGGGGATTGTAGATAAAGACAAGGTGATGGAGTGTCTGTATTATTTGGATGATGAAACAGTCAGTGAGGCTGCAGCATTACTTTTAGAGCAGAAAATACCCATTAGTGAAGAAGAGATGGAAAAGCTGCTGATATATTCCGATTCCGAGTTGACCTCAGCGGCTTTGGTAAAGGTAATGAAGGAGGGTGATATTGCGCCATTAAGTAATGAAATGGTGATGAAAATTTGTCCTTATCTTGATGATGATGCTTTAGCAGAACTGTTGGCAGCTATGGGAGATTCATTGACAGATGAACTTATATACCAGTGTGTCCCTTATCTTAGGGATGACAGACTAAAAGAGGTTCTTTTGTCCATGGGAGAGAGACTGACAGGAGAGATTGCCTATCAGTGCGCTCCATATCTTGAAAATGCAGAGCTGACAGAAGTGTTGCTTAGCATAGGGGAAAGGCTGACGGCAAAGCAGGTATATCAGTGTGCCCCTTATCTGGGAAAAAGCGGGTTAAAGGATGTGCTGCTTTCTATGGACGAAAGAATGACTTTTGACTTGCTGCATCAATGTGCCCCTTACCTTGGAAGCGATAATCTTGAAAGCTGCCTGAAAAAATATTTGGAAGATGGAAATGAAATATCCTACTCTGAATATAGCAAAATTTCCCCGTATGTGGGAGAAAAAGCAATTGAGAGACTGGAAAAAATAAAACCACAAACCTCTTTATCAGAATAAGAAATAGGTAATTGCGAAACTCGTAAACTTGCTGAATATTCTGACAATCTATTCTGCGAAAAGCCTTATGCACCATGGAATCAAGACCATAGAAGGCAGGAGGGACGCTCCCCGACTGTCTTCTGTCCTGCTGGGCTTAATGGAATGCCCGGTGCAACAGGATTTGAGTGGAATATATTGTCAGAATATTTCCACAACTTCAAGTTTCGCAATTACCTAAGAATAAGAAATTTTGAAGCAACTATTCACGCTCCAATACATCCAATCTTTAATTCCTGATACCACTGGCGCAGGATAGCTGATTCATATATAAGACGGGGGAAGAAGACAATACGGTGGCATGGTTGAATGACGGCGCTATGTGTGGGTGGCACATGTTCAGCGTGGACTGAAACGGAGTGTAAACCAACGCGGCAAATGAACAATCAGACAAGTCAAAGTGTCGGTTAATTAATTTTCGCTGCAGTATCTGCTACGTTTTTATGGAGCAGGAGCACGGCAGTGAAAGAAAAATTTGAAATTTGATTTCCGTGCTCCAACTTTGTCTTTTCTTTACAAGGATAGGGTGGTTTGCTATAATGAGGTTAACACAAAAATAAAAGATAAGGAGATCCTTTCCCATGAAACAGGACTTAATCGTAATTCTGGATTTGGGCAGCGCCCAGAATACAGTGCTTGCCCGTCAAATCCGCAGCATTGGCGTATACAGTGAAATACATCCCCATGATATCACCGCTAAGGAGCTGAAGGACTTTGAAAATGTAAAAGGCATTATCTTAAACGGTGGTGAAAACCGCATGGTAAACGGACAGGCCGTGAATATCCGGCCGGAGATTTATGAGCTGGGTTATCCTATAATTTCCATTGATTATCCACAGTCAAAATGTGAGACAAAGTTTGAACAGATCCCAGACCAGGAAGCATTGAAAAAATTTGTATTTGAAGAATGTCAGGCACAAGCAAACTGGAATATGAAAAATTTTATTGAAGACCAGGTAGCGCTTATCCGTCAGCAGGTAGGGGATAAGAAAGTACTGTTGGCATTGTCGGGTGGTGTGGATTCATCTGTTGTAGCCGCTATGCTGATAAAAGCAGTGGGACAGCAATTGGTATGCGTGCACGTAAATCATGGCCTGATGCGCAAAAATGAATCGGAAAGTGTTGTGAAAGTGTTCCGTGACGAACTTCATGCGAATCTGATTTATGTGGACGCTTCTGAACGTTTCCTTGGTAAGCTGGAAAACATATCTGACCCTGAACAGAAGCGGAAAATCATTGGAAGCGAATTTATTCGTGTTTTTGAAGAAGAGGCGAAAAAACTGGAGGGAATTGATTTTCTTGGGCAGGGAACTATTTATCCCGATATTATTGAAAGTGGAACTAAAACGGCTAAAATGGTGAAATCCCACCACAATGTGGGCGGGCTTCCCGAAGACCTGAAATTCCAGCTGGTGGAGCCGCTAAAGCAGCTTTTTAAGGATGAAGTGCGTGCCTGTGGCGTGGAATTGGGCCTTCCTCATGATATGGTGTACCGTCAGCCGTTTCCTGGTCCTGGTCTTGGCGTAAGATGTCTTGGGGCAATTACGAGAGAGAGGTTGGAGGCAGTCCGTGAGTCCGACGCAATTCTACGGGAAGAATTTGCAAAAGCCGGGCTTGACAAAAAGGTATGGCAGTATTTTACAGTGGTGCCGGACTTTAAGTCTGTGGGGATGAAGAACAACGCCAGAGTCTTTGAATATATGGTTATTGTCCGTGCCATTAATACGATTGATGCAATGACGGCTTCAATTGAAAAGGTGGATTGGGATGTGCTGGAGAAAATTACAAAGAGGATTCTAGCAGAGGTGGAGAATGTGAACAGAGTATGCTATGACATGAGCCCGAAACCACCGGCGACGATAGAGTTCGAGTGATGAAATGGGATTGAGAAATCCAGTGTTTATGCGGATTG
>CANCXX010000048.1 GCA_947381965.1 uncultured bacterium | reverse complement strand
TATAGAGTATTTCATGACTGTCTGCACATGACACCCGTAGAGTATATAAAGACTTACCGTCTGCAAGCCGCCTGTCAGATGTTGGCAAGGGGGCAGGAATCTGTTACAGCTATCAGCCATGACTGCGGTTTAGGGAGCAGCAGTTATTTTGGAAAAGTTTTTCGGGAATATGCACATTGTTCACCTACAGAATATCGGAGGAAATGGCAGAATAGTGATAGATAAGGGCAGAAATGAAATATTTTTCCTACACTCCTTGCATTATAATGATACCTGTAAAGTAAATCAGCTATTTACAGGAGGTGAGTGCAAAATGTTAAAACTGAACATTCTGAACATGAAAAATTTTTTAGATACGGTCAATGCCTGTACCGGCAAAGTAAATATGCTCTGCCCGGACGGTAAAAAACAAAACATCAATGGGGAAGAAAAGATACAGGGCGGTTTGTGGCGGCAGTATTTCCAAAACAAAAACTGCCTGCGGCTTGTTTTAGAAATCCCTAATCCAACGGACTATATGAACATTGTTTCATATTATGCCGGGGATTGCTGATTTGTCTGTAAATATTTCATCATAAAGGGGCTGGACGGTTTATCTGCCAGTCCCGCTTTTTTGAAAGGAGTTAAAATGGAGTTAAACATTCAGACTGCAGAACTGGCATTAAAGGAAGCGTCAGAATCCAATCCGGGGGCGTGGGCAGATCATTCCCGGTATGTAGCCGAAGCTTGTAAAAACATTGCGTCACACTGTAAAGCTTTATCTTCTGAACAGGCGTATCTTTTGGGGCTGTTACACGATATTGGACGTTATGCCGGAGTGAGTTCGGAAAGGCATCTGATAGACGGCTATCGTTACTGTATGGAGCGTGGGTGGGGAAAAGCTGCACAGATATGTATATCCCACGCATTTATGATACAGGATATTGATACTTCTATCGGAGAGTTTGATGTCAGTGACGAGGATTATCTGTTTATGAAAAAGTTTGTCCAGGAGGCAGTATATGATGATTACGACCGTTTAGTGCAGCTATGTGACGCATTGGCTATGCCTACGGGGTTCTGCCTTTTGGAAAAGAGATTTGTAGACGTGACAATACGGTACGGCGTCCACCCGGCGACAATAGACAGGTGGAAAAAAATTTTAGAGATTAAAGAACTGTTTGAAGAACAGATTGGTTGTTCTATTTATACTTTACTTCCGGGGGTTGTGGAAAACAGCTTTCGTTAAGGGAGAGATATTGTGAATTATGAAGCAAGTGATTTTTTGGAAACTGCGGACAGCGATACGTTAAAGCGGATCGCCCGCATAAGGGAATTAACACGGGAATATTATTTTTCTGATTATGGAGATATGGAAAAACGCACTTCCATTCTTCGGGAGCTGTTGGGTAGAATAGGGGAAAATGTGGCAATCGACACACCTTTTCATTGTGACTATGAAAAAAGTATTTTTGGAGGAAATGATGTGATAATCAATATATGTTATTTTGATACAGACAGAGAAAGGCGGCAACATGAAGTATAGGCATATTGTTTTTGACATTGACGGTACTTTGATTGATACGGAATATGCTGTCTTACATTCCTTACAGGAAACCATAAAGACATTGTCGGTGAGAGAGATACCATGCTCTGAACTAAAATTTGCGTTAGGGATTACCGGGATAGACGCTTTGAAAGAACTTGAGATAAAAGACATTTCCTATGCCACAGAATTATGGGATAAAAATATGTGTAAATATGCAGATACCATTAAAGTATTTGAAGGAATAACCGGACTATTGAAAAATCTTCTAACTCTGGATTATGAAATAGGAATTGTCACCTCAAAAACAAGGGAAGAATTTGCACATGATTTTTGCCAGTTTGGTATCAGCCATTATTTTAAAACAATCATATGTGCAGACGATACACAGGAACATAAACCCAATGCTGCACCGCTTTTGAAATATGTGGAATTATCCAAAACAGACCATAGGAAAATGCTTTATATCGGAGATAGCAAATATGACAGTAAATGCGCGGAAAATGCAGGAATTGATTTTGCTTTGGCAGTATGGGGCAGTCATAATAAACACATAAAAGCAGATTATTTTTTAGAAAAACCTGCCGACCTGTTATCTGCTATAACTTGAAATAACAATTTGCTTTGTGGAAGAAAGGGGAAAATTTCTATGACTTGCACGGAAACATACAAGGAGTCTATTCTATCTGTCTATTTTCTCTTGGCACTCGCTACATTCTCTATCATGGATAGAAATAATACCGCCGCATTTGGGGCAAGTGTATTTTTCTTTCTGTATTTCCATGAACGGTTCTATTCCATGTTCCCGGACAAATGCGCTATTTTTCATAAGGCTTGCCTGATACCTTTGGTTATAGCTGTTTTCAAGATTTTTTATCTGTTTGCATGGATATTCTAGACATTCAAAACAGTAAGTGGCTTGTTTCTCTTTTATGCAGTCCTTTATTTTACATTTTCGGCAGTGTTCCGGCTTTCCCCTATGGCTGTTCAAACATCCTGCACATGGTTTTTTGTGATAACAGTGTTTGTAACAAACCATGCAGTTCATTCCGCATGGAGCAAACATAGCCTTATCAATATTTCCGCTTGGCATTTTCATAATTTATTTCCTGTTGTAAAATCATCATTTTATTTTTTTGTTTCTATTATATCATAATTCTGTGCGCGTGGAAATAAGGAGTTTTCCGGGCTGATTTCCTGCCTTATGGAAATACTGATAAGATACATTTTAAGCGGATAGGATGCATGGTTTTATTTAATTTACACAGCCAGTTCATAAGATGTTATTAAATTTTATTCTTGCTTCTGTGAAAGGCGATTATGGAGAAGTTGTTTTGTCGTTTTTCGATATGTCATATTGCTTCATGTTCCAAAGGATATTATCAAGCCCAACATATGGAAGGAGAGGGGGATAATGTTATGAATATTCTGTAAAGCAAGTGAAATCAAGCAGTCTTTTTGGCTCATGTGTATAATAAAGCCAGGACAGTTGAAAGGGAGAAAAGCATAAGATGTGCGAATGGCAGAAACAGATTCAGGCGATGATTGGAGAGATAGATATATGTATTAAAAAGAAGAACGACCAAGCATTGTCGTTAAGCTATCTGTCCGATAAATTTGGATATTCGGAATTTCATATTTCAAGAAAGTTCAAAGAATTGTCAGGGATGCAGTTTAGGGATTATCTGCGGTACCGAAAGCTTGCATTTGCCCTGAAAGAACTTCGGGATACGGATAAGAGTATACTGGATATTGCAATTGAATACGGATTTTCTTCACATGAAGCGTTTACCCGTGCATTTAAGGCGGCATATGGTTCTACGCCAAGGGAATACCGCAAAAATCCCGGACCTGTGACGCTGCGCACAATCATAAAGCCTTTTGACTGTTACTTATTAGAGACAGGAGTATATGATATGAAGAAATCTTCGGAAGATGTAAAAGTTTATTTTGTAACCATTCCAGCACATAAATTTTTGCATATCAAAAATTATGAAAGTGTTGGGTATTATGACTTTTGGCAGAAACAAAGCCTTATTCCAGGGCAGGATTGTGAAACCATCTGCGGACTGCTTGACAGTATCAGGGGAAAGCTGGATGATGTGGGCGGCAGTGAAACGGACAGCGGAAGCGGCCAGATTATGGCATTTATGAATGACCCTGCTGGTAGAATCTGCAGCTGGGGCATCCCTCTTGCAGAATGCTATGGGGTGCGTCTTCCTGCCAGTTATTGCAAAAGCGTGCCCTCCCAGATGCTTTTAATGGATGTTCCTGAAGGAGAATATATTGTTTTTGAACACGGGCCGTTTGATTTTGAAAAGGAAAATAACACCGTGGAAGAAAAGATGGAGGCAGCAATGAAAGCATTTGATTATACAGGCTCCGGTTATTGTCTTGATACCACACCGGGAAGATTGTTTTATTTCTACCATGACTGCAAGCGGTTTTGGAAATATGTCAGACCGGTAAGACGGGTGTAGCGTATTAATGAAACAGGATTCCGTTATTATTTAAGAATTATATAGTTAAATAAATTCTGAAAGTGGTAATTTTGACAAAAACCAGTCCTTTGTAAGATAAAATTTTGTTTATTTCACCATATTTGTTGACTTCATCTGTGAAAAGTTTATAATAAATTTATAAAGAAAAAAGAAAGATCAGGAAGGTGGGGTTACAAGATGGAGAAAGCGGCAGCAGGGACAAAGAGGACAAAATGGTTTCAGAGCCTGACGGTTATGTTAATTTCGATTATCTGTGTTATGGTTTCTATTCCAACAATTGGGCTGGCATGTCTGGGGGTTTATTACCTCAGGCAGTCCATGGATGAATCAATAGAGTCATATGAAGTGGCAATGACGGATGGTTATTCAATGGAAATTAAATCCCAGGTACAAGGGGCGCTGTCTGTAATACAAAGCTATTATGACAGGAGCCAGACCGGAGAGCTGACAGTGGAGGAAGCGCAGAAAATGGCGGCGGAAGCAGTCCGCCATATGCGTTACAGGGATGACGCATCAGGATATATCTGGATAGACGGGGAAGACTATAAGCTGGTAATGCACCCGATTTTGACAGAGCAGGAAGGCACCAACAGATATGACCTGACAGACCAGAATGGGGTTAAAGTTACCCAGAGCGTGGTGTCCGTTGCAAAGTCAGGCGGCGGATATAATGAATTTTATTTTACCAAATCAGACGGAGTAACGGTTGCGCCTAAGATTGCTTACGCTGAAATGTTTGAGCCGTGGGGATGGGCAGTTGCCACCGGAAACTATGTGGATGAAATGAATGAAAAGATTGACACCAGAAAAGTGGGCATTCAGGATGAATTTTCGCAGATGCTGATGATTTATGGCGTTACGGCAGTGGCAATGCTGGTTGCAGCAGTGGTGATATCAACTTTAGGGGGAATGCGCATCACCAAGGGAATTAAACAGGTGGAGGGACATCTCCGTCAGGCGGCTATGGGAGATTTGAGCTTTACTGTAAATCCCAGGCTGTTAAAGAGGGCTGATGAAATTGGAGAGATGGCCCGCTCTTTGGAGAATGTGCGCAAGTCACTGGCGGGTATGCTGGGCAGTATGATTCATACGGGAGAAGCTTTAAACCAGAGCAGTGAAAAGTTCAGTGAAAAATTTGGATACATATCTGAAAGCATCCGAAACACCAATCAGGCGATTGATGATTTAGCTCAGGGAGCCACCAATCAGGCCAATGAGACAGAGATAGTGAATGAAAAGATTGCGGAGCTTGGCAGAGTAATTGAAGTGGAAAAGAACGGCGTACAAAAGCTGGAGGAGGCTGTATCAGCCATGACCAGTCATTCCACAGGCGCCACAGAAAGCATTGAGGAATTGGACCAGATTACCAGGGTGACAATTGAAACCATTGAGGTGGTATCTGAACAGACTAATAAAAATAACGACTCCGCAGCCAATATCAACAAGGCAATTGAAATCATTAAAGGACTGGCAGCCCAGACCAACCTGCTTTCCCTTAACGCAAGCATTGAAGCAGCCAGGGCAGGGGAAGCCGGCAGAGGCTTTGCAGTTGTGGCGGAGGAGATCAGGAACCTTTCGGAAGAATCATCCGGCAATGCCAAGGAGATAGAAGGAATTGTGAAAGAACTGGTGGGCAATGTGGAAAGCTCCGTCAGCAAAATGCAGGAAGTTACACATAATGTTCAAAAGCAGCAGAAGTGTCTAAGTGAAACCAGAGAGGCATTTAGAAATCTGAACCAGGAGGTAACTTTAGTAGAGAATGTGACCAGAGAAATTGGCAGCCAGACAGAGATTTTGGATTCCCTGAAGCATATAGTTACGGATTCTGTTAACAGTCTGGCCAGCGTGGTGGAAGAAAACGCCGCATCTACCGAGGAGACAAGTGCAAGCATGACGCTTCTGTCCCGTACCATTGGCGAATGTACAGAGGACACTCAGGGATTGGTGGAATTAAGCCACAGACAGAATGAAGAGGCAGGTAAGTTCAGATTGTAAATTTGACAGGCACTAAAAAGAGACTCTGCAGGACAGAGTCTCTTTTTTGCGCAGGGGCACGTAAGGAAATTAGCTGCTTTCCGTGTAAAGAAAATAGAATTTCTTGCATTATAGGCGGCTTCTGTTAAAATAAAAAGATAAGAATGGCTTGTAACAGGTGGAGGTATAAAAATGGCGTTTGCGCATCTTCATGTCCATACGGAATACAGTCTGTTGGATGGATCAAACAAAATCAGAGAATACGTAAAGCGGGTGAAAGAACTGGGCATGGACAGCGCTGCAATTACGGACCATGGCGTTATGTATGGCGTCATAGATTTTTATAAGGCATGTAAAGAAGAGGGTATAAAGCCGGTTCTCGGATGTGAAATTTATGTGGCGCCAAACTCCCGTTTTGACAAGGAGCTGACAGGAGGGGAGGACCGGTACTATCATCTGGTCCTGCTTGCAGAAAATAATATCGGATATGATAATCTGATGAAAATCGTAAGCCGTGGTTTTACGGAAGGTTATTACTATAAACCCCGTGTTGACATGGAGCTGCTGCGGGAATGCCATGAGGGAATTATTGCCTTGTCTGCCTGCCTTGCAGGGGAGGTCCAGCGTTATATCCAGAAAGGACTTCTGGAGGAAGCAAAAAAGTCAGCGTTAAAGTATAAGGAATGCTTTGGGGAGAATAACTACTTTTTGGAAATGCAGGATCATGGACTGCCGGAACAGAGAATGGTCAATACCGCCCTTCTTAAGATGAGCAGGGAGCTGGATATTCCGCTGGTAGTTACCAATGATGTACATTATACCAAAGCGGAGGATGCAAAACCCCACGATATCCTTCTTTGCATCCAGACTGGCAAAAAGTTAGGGGACGAAGACCGGATGCGGTATGAAGGGGGCCAGTACTATGTAAAAAGCGAAGAGGAGATGAAAGGCCTTTTTCCCTATGCCTGGGAAGCAGTGGAAAATACCCAGCGGGTGGCGGATCGCTGCAATGTGGAAATTGAATTTGGAGTTACCAAGCTGCCTCACTTCGAAGTGCCAGAAGAATATGATTCCTGGACTTATTTAAATAAATTATGCTATGACGGATTAAGACAGCGGTATGGGGAGGATGAAAACGCGCCTGCCGGGGATACCGGGCAGACGTTAAAGGAGCGTTTGGATTATGAACTGAATGTTATTAAGGATATGGGCTATGTGGATTATTTCCTGATAGTATGGGATTTTATTAATTATGCCAAGTCCAACGGAATTATGGTAGGACCGGGGCGTGGCTCGGCGGCGGGAAGCATCGTTTCTTACTGCCTGAAAATCACCAACATTGATCCGATTAAATACAGCCTGCTGTTTGAGCGCTTTTTAAATCCTGAACGGATTTCCATGCCGGATATTGATATTGACTTTTGCTTTGAACGGCGACAGGAAGTTATTGACTATGTAAGTCAAAAATATGGCCCGGAGAAAGTGGTGCAGATTGTTACCTTTGGTACCCTGGCAGCAAAAGGTGTGATACGGGATGTGGGAAGAGTGATGGACCTTCCCTATTCCTATGTGGACTCTCTGGCCAAAATGATTCCCCATGTGCCCAATACCAATGTGACCATTGACAAGGCGCTGCAGATTAACCCGGAGCTGCGCAGAATGTATGAGACAGACGGTCAGGTAAAGGAACTGATTGATATGAGCAAGCGTCTGGAGGGATTGCCAAGACACGCTTCCATGCACGCTGCCGGAGTGGTAATCTGTTCCCGGCCGGCGGAAGAGCTGGTGCCTTTATCCAGAGGATCCGATGGTTCCATTACCACCCAGTTTACCATGACAACCATTGAAGAGTTGGGCCTGCTTAAAATGGACTTTCTGGGACTGCGCACCCTGACAGTGCTGAGGGATGCGGTAAACCTGATAGAAAAGGAGTATGGAGTTTCCATAGATATTGACCACATTGACTTTGACGACAAAAAAGTGCTCGCTTCCATCGGAACCGGACGGACGGATGGGATTTTCCAGCTTGAAAGCGGCGGCATGAAAAGCTTTATGAAGGAGTTAAAGCCCAGAAATCTGGAAGATATTATAGCGGGAATTTCTCTTTACCGTCCAGGCCCTATGGACTTTATACCCAAGTACATTAAGGGAAAAAGCAGCGCCAGGGCCATTACTTATTCCTGCCCTCAGCTGGAACCTATTTTATCCTCCACTTATGGCTGTATTGTATATCAGGAGCAGGTAATGCAGATTGTAAGGGATTTAGGCGGTTATACCCTTGGACGGAGCGATTTGGTGCGCCGTGCCATGAGCAAGAAAAAACAGGCGGTGATGCAAAAAGAAAGGGACAATTTCATATACGGCAACAAGGAAGAAGGGGTTCCCGGCTGTGTTGCCAACGGTATTCCGGAGGTTGTGGCCTCGCAGATTTATGACGATATGATGGACTTTGCCAAATATGCCTTTAACAAGTCCCATGCAGCCTGTTATGCGGTGGTGGCGTATCAGACCGCCTACCTGAAGTATTATTATCCGGTGGAATTTATGGCGGCCCTTATGACTTCCGTAATTGACAATCCGGGGAAGGTAGCGGAGTATATTTTAGTCTGCCGCAGCATGGGCATTACCATCCTGCCTCCTGACATTAACCGTGGGGAGAGAGGATTTTCTGTAGATGGAAAATCAATTCGGTATGCGCTGACAGCCATCAAGAGCATTGGCAGGCCGGTCATAGACGCCGTGGTGCAGGAGAGAAGTGAAAGAGGGGATTATACCAATCTGAAGGACTTTATCACACGTATGTCAGATAAGGAAGTGAATAAGAAAACAATTGAAAACTTTATCAAGGCAGGCGCTTTTGACTCTCTTCCCGGCACCAGAAAGCAGTTTATGAGCTGCTATGTGCAGATTATGGACCGGATTGTGCATGATAAAAAGAATAATCTTGTGGGACAGCTTAGTCTTTTTGATATTGTGGAGGAGGAACAGAAAGAAGCGTTTGATATCCGGCTGCCTGATGTAGGCGAGTATTCCAAGGAGATGATACTCGGCTTTGAGAAGGAGGTTCTTGGTATTTATATCAGCGGTCATCCTCTGGAGGAACAGGAAGACCTGTGGAGGAAGGGCATCACGAACACCACAGCCGATTTTATGCTGGGGGAAGAGGATGAAACTGAGGTGAAGGATAATGCGCCGGCTGTAATTGGCGGAATGATAGCAGACAAAAGAATCAAGTATACCAAGAATGATAAAATCATGGCGTTTTTGCAGGTGGAGGATTTGTTTGGCAGTGTGGAAGTGATTGTTTTTCCAAAGGATTATGAGAAGTACAGCGCAAAGCTTGTGGAAGACGGAAAAGTATTTGTAAAGGGAAGAGTGTCTTTGGAAGAGGACAAAGATGGGAAGCTGATCTGTGAAAAAATTACTCTTTTTGATGAAATTCCACGGAAGTTATGGATTAAGTTTAAAGAAAAAGAGGACTACGAGCGGGAAGAAAAAGAACTGCTTTCCATTCTGGCAGACTCCGACGGCAGCGACAGTGTAATTATCTATATAGAGAACCTAAAGGCTATGAAAAAGCTTCCTCCCAACCGGAACGTATGTGCAGATAAGGAATTATCGGACAGACTGACCGCAAGATATGGAGTAGACAATATAAAAATTGTCTGGGACGTGAAAAAAGATTGAAAACAGAATGAAATAAGGGTAAAATAAATTAGAGCGTGTCTGAAAAGCGCTGATATTTATTTTGATGGAGGAAAGGGATTAGCCTCAGGGCGCCAGCAGACAGCTTAACATATTAGAACTTCCGGAATTGTGGAAAGAAAGGATTAGGCATACTTATGGCAAAAGAGATTAAAACCATTGGCGTTCTAACCAGCGGCGGAGATGCGCCGGGCATGAATGCGGCAATTCGTGCGGTTGTGCGTAAGGCAATCGGAAACGGTGTAAAGGTAAAGGGAATTAAAAAAGGCTATCAGGGGCTTTTGAATGAAGAAATCGTGGACATGGAAAGAAAAGACGTTTCCGAGACGATTCAGAGGGGCGGTACCGTGCTTGGAACAGCACGTTGTCCGGAATTTAAGCAAGAGGAAGTTCAGGAGAAGGCGGCGGAAATATGCAGAAAGCACGGCATTGACGGTATGGTGGTTATTGGAGGCGACGGTTCCTACCGCGGGGCGCAGGCGCTTGCAAGACAGGGGATTAATACCATTGGAATTCCCGGAACCATTGACCTAGATATTGCCTGCACGGAATATACGATTGGTTTTGACACGGCTGTCAACACGGCGATGCTTGCCATTGATAAGGTAAGGGATACCTCTTCTTCCCATGAGCGCTGTAGCATTATTGAAGTTATGGGAAGGAATGCGGGATATATTGCGCTTTGGTGCGGCGTGGCAAATGGCGCTGAGGATATTCTTCTTCCTGAAAAGTATGATTACAATGAGCAGAATATTATTAACAACATTATTGCCAACCGCAAAAAAGGCAAAACCCATCATATTATTGTAAATGCGGAGGGAATTGGACATTCCACTTCCATGGCGAGAAGAATTGAAGCGGCTACCGGTATGGAGACCAGGGCGACCATTTTAGGATACATGCAAAGAGGTGGTTCTCCTACCTGTAAAGACCGTTTTTATGCCTCCATTATGGGAGCTTATGCTACAGATATTTTGTGCAGAGGCGGAAGCAACAGAGTGGTTGCCTATACAAAGGGAGAATTTGTGGATTACGATATTGAGGAAGCGCTGAATATGCAGAAGGATATTTCCGAGTACCAGTATCAGGTGAGCAAGGTATTGTCACAGTAATAAGGAGCAGGGAAGGGATCTGCAGATAAAAAGAAAACGCCGGCATTTGCCGGCGTTTGTGATGTGGAAAGCTTACGGCACAGAGCGGGAAGAAAATCATATAAAACAAGGAGAATGGATATGATAACAAGTCCGGCAAACGGAAAGGTAAAGCGTCTGGTTCTGCTTAGGGAAAAGAGCCGTGTAAGGAATCAGGAGGGGCTTTTTATCGGGGAAGGAATAAAAATGTTTATGGAGGCTCCTTTGACAATGCTGCAGGATGTTTATGTCAGCGAATCATTCTGGCAGCGTGTTTCCTGGTCAGAGGGGCGTACACAAAAGATGGGTGCCAAAGAGGAGCAGGAAACACTAAAAGCTCCTGACAGCAGGCAGGAGGGCCGGGGGCCGGAAAAAGCGCAAGATGAGGAAAGTATCTGGAATGCGGTGGGGAAAAAACTGCACACTTGTATGGAAATGGGGATTTACACAGAGCAGGTGTCAGATGAGGTTATGAAAAAGGCGGCCGACACCCAGACCCCGCAGGGCATTTTGTTTGTGATGAAACAGTTTGCCTATTCCATGGAAGCTCTGGTGGAGCAGGCAAAGGCGCGGGAGAGAGAAGGGGGCAGGGCGCCTTTTTTTCTGCTGCTGGAGGATGTGCAGGATCCAGGTAATCTGGGAACTATGCTGCGCACCGGAGAGGGGGCAGGTGTGGACGGCGTGATTATGAGCCGGGGAACGGCGGATGTTTATAATCCCAAAACCATTCGTTCCACCATGGGCTCTTTATACCGGGTGCCCTTTTTGTATGTAGATGAAATGTGCAGGACAGTTAACCTGCTGAAACAAAACCAGATTCTGGTATATGCCGCCCACTTAAAGGGAGAGCGGTACTTTGATGAAATATCCTATCAGGGAGGATGCGCTTTTCTGGTGGGAAATGAAGGAAAAGGGCTTCGGAAGGAAACGGCCGCCTGTGCGGATATTTATCTTAAAATACCCATGGAGGGAAAGGTGGAGTCTTTAAACGCGGCAGTGGCGGCAGCGCTCCTTCTTTACCAGGCTGCAGGGTGGCGGCGGGGAGTTGACCCTGGCGGCAGCCGGCAAATGTCCAAGCCAGCCACCGGCTGGCTTTAACCAGCCACCGGGCTTGTTGCTTACAGAAATAATAGGTAATTGCGAAACTTGAAGGTGTGGAAATATTCTGACAATATATTCCACTCAAATTCTGTTGCACCGTGCATTCCATCAAGCCCAGCAGGACAGAAGACAGTCGGGTAGCGTCCCTCCTGCCTTCTATGGTCTTGATTCCATGGTGCATAAGGCTTTTCGCAGAATAGATTGTCAGAATATTCAGCAAGTTTACGAGTTTCGCAATTACCTATACAAAAATAAAAGTAGGAGGTTTTGGAATGAAGATTGGATTTATAGGACTGGGAAATATGGCGAAGGCAATGATCGGCGGGATGCTTGGAAAGGGTATAGCGCAGCCCTTGGACATTCTTGGATATGCCAGAACAAAAGAGACTCAAAATGAGGTAAAAAATAAATATGGTATTACCATTATGGAGGGAAACGCACAGGTGGCAGCTGCTTCGGATATTCTTATTCTGGCAGTGAAACCCCAGATGTTTGAGACGGTTATCCCACAAATCAGGAATATGGTAAAGGAGGAAGGGCTTGTTATCAGTATTGCGGCAGGAAAGAGTCTTGGGTGGATAGAGGAAGCCTTTGGAAGAAAACTGAAACTGGTGCGCTGTATGCCTAACACACCTGCGCTTGTGGGAGAAGGATGCAGCGGGATGTGCAGAAATGAGAGAGTGTCCGACGAAGAAATGGAACAGAGCATGAAACTGATGGAAAGTTTTGGCATGGCGGAGGAAGTGCCGGAAAAACTGATAGACGCGGTGGGGGCGGTAAGCGGCAGTTCCCCGGCCTTTGTTTTTATGTTTATGGAAGCTCTTGCAGACGGCGGTGTGAAGGCAGGGATGCCAAGAAGCCAGGCTTACCGCTTTGCGGCCCAGGCAGTTTTGGGAAGTGCAAAACTGATGAAGGAGAGCGGAAAGCATCCGGGAGAATTAAAGGATATGGTCTGCTCTCCAGGGGGGACTACCATTGAAGGCGTACAGGTTTTAGAGGAGATGGGACTTAAAGGAGCAGTGATGGCGGCAGTTTCTAAATGTGTCGAAAAGTCTGGGAAGATGTAAAAAAAACGTAATATATTTAAAGGAAAATCAACGAAAGAATTTGTAGTTATTTTAGGTTATTTGTAAAAACTTGACAAATACACGGCTATTTGGTATTATTAGTTCCATACCTGATGTAATAAATCTGTAATAAATATAATACATTTTATATTGGAAGGTGCAGTAAGGAGGTATTGGAATGAAACAGAAAAGTAAAACGCCTGTAATGGCGGGATTTATGGCTGTCCTGTTTTTCTTTTTGGCAGGGGGGATTGACACTTTGGCAAGCGAGAAGACAGGCTATGATTTCTTAAGCTCTGGAATTGCGGAGGTATTGGACCCCAGCGCTCTTAGCAATGAGGCGCCTGTAAAAGAACAAAGGGAGATGAATCTTAACGAGAAGTTCGAGGCGGAAATGGAGCGGATGGAGCAGGAGCTGACCATGGCAAATGTACAGGATGCACTGAATGTCAGGGCGCAGGCAAGTGAGGATTCCGAAAAGGTAGGAGTTTTATATAAAGACTGCGGCGGCACGGTCTTAGAGCGCAGAGGCGGCTGGACAAAATTAAAGTCCGGCAATGTAACTGGCTGGGCCAAGGACGAGTTTTTGCTTTTCGGTGAGGATGCCAAGAATATGGCGGAGGATGTGGGAAACTGGATTGTAACGCTGGATGCGGATGCGGTAAGAGTCAGAACCCAGCCCAGCGATGAAGCGGAAGTCTGCGGGCTTTTAGCTTATGAGGATTCAGTGGAATTTATTGACAATATTGAAAATGGCTGGATTAGCGTGGAATTTAACGATGAAGTCAGGTATGTAAATTCTGATTATATTAATGTGAAATTTCACATAGATGAAGGCGAAAGCATGGAAGTTATCAGAATCAGGGAGCGGGAAGCGGAAGAACGCAGGCAGAAACGGATGAAAGAAAACCGTGGCGCTGTGGCGGCGGATGCAGACGAATTGAAGCTTTTAGGCGCGCTGATTTACTGTGAGGCCGGCAATCAGTCTTATGAGGGAATGGTTGGCGTTGGCGCGGTGGTTATGAACCGTGTAAAGAGCAGCGCTTATCCGAATACCATTCATTCAGTGATTTATGCTTCCGGGCAGTTTACACCTGCCATGACGGGAAAAGTGGCACGGGTGTATGAAGGAAATAAGGTGCCCCAGGCTTGCATGAACGCGGCGCAGGCGGCAATCAACGGAGAAACCACCGTTGGCGGCGCAACCCATTTCAGACGGGCAGGCAAAAGAGAAGGATACGTTTTGGGCGACCATGTATTTTGGTAATATAGAAAGCTGGATAACTTGTAGACGAAGTAAGTAAGAAAAAAGGCTGTTTTGGCAGCCTTTTTTCGTTTATGCTTTTTACATCACTTCTTTTGCGCCTGAAATAGGCATTGCCCCGTTTCTATTCCCGATAACAGGCTTACTTTACTGTAAGAGTGTTATCAGAAATTAAGATGATTTCCATAATTTATAGTACTAAAGTATTGAAAATCCTATTAGAAGTAATATAATAAAAGGTGGAGTTTTATATCACTTTCTTTAAATTTATTTTCCTGTTGGAAATGATTTTTCAAATACCCTCCAGGAGGCATTCCCATGATATATGCGAAAGAATTTATGGAACAGGATAAAGATCAATTATTTGATATGATTAATGAAATAAATGAATATGACGCAAATTTCGAAGGATTGGATGATATAGGCAGAATAGAGGATTATAATGTATTTCTTAAAAAATTAGAAAAATGGAAGTGTCAGGAGCAGATAAATCCCAATTATTCTCCTCAAACAACTTTTGGCGTATTTGATGATAAAAAGCTGGTAGGCGGTTTTGTTTTAAGATATACATTAAAGGGCGGGCTAATCAACCATGGAGGAAATATCGGTTATCTTGTCCGGCCAGGCGAAAGAAAAAAAGGATATGGGAGGATGTTGTTAAAGCTTGCCTTAGAAAAGGCGAGAGATATAGGGCTTGAAAAAGTTCTGGTGACGTGTGGAAATGAAAATATTGGTTCGGCAAAAGTGATAGAATCCAATGGCGGGAAATATGTAAATGACTATTATGATGAAAGTTTAAAGAAAACCTATAAGCGGTACTTGATTCAGATCGGGTAATTTGTGCCGTACAATTAAAAATTTCAGAAAACTTATGAGGAAAACGGGGGTAAAAATGGAATATCGCGTTCGGATTTATGTGGGAGAAAAGATACAGGATCTGACTTTGACGGGAAGAAGCAAGCTTTCTGTGGGAAGCGCCGCCCTGGATGACTGCCAGATTCAGGCGTCAGGCATAGAGGAAGAGCATTTTCTTATTTACAGGAGAAATGGCAGGTGGTTTGCCGGGTGCAAGGATGAAAAGGTAGTTGGGGAAGACCGGGAAATAAAAGACGGGGATATTTTTTTGTTAAGCCGCAAGGAAAAAATAGCGGTCTATATTTTTGGAAAAAATATGGACTGCATACAGACACTGGACCTGACAGAGAAGGAACGGGCGGTGATTGGCCGGGGGGCCCAGTGTGATCTAATTCTTGCGGGAAATAATATCTCCAGACAACATGCGGTGATTGAAAAAGAAGACGGCGCATATGCGCTTAGGGATAACCATAGCTTAAACGGAACTTTTTTAAACCACAAAAAGGTGGAAGAAAAAGAGTATTTAAGCGATGGAGACTGTATTGCTATTGGACATTTTAACATCAGATTTTTTCAGGGAAGGCTGACTGTAACCATGATGGAGGAAGAAGAGCCAGCAGCGGAAAAACAGGTGGAGTATCCTCACTGGTTCAGCTGTGCGCCGCGCCTGCAGCGGTCGCTGCCGGGAAATGTGATTGAGATTCAAAATCCTCCCCAGGAAGCTTCTAAACCGGAAAGCAGCCTGCTTACCACGATTGCCTCTCCCGCCGTGATGATGGTGGTAATGATGATTATGGTGATTTTATCGGTAATGAGCCCTGTAATGCTTATATTTACCGTTCCTATGTCTCTGATTTCCATTTGTCTGACGGTATTTGGCAATAGAAATCAGAAGAAAAAATATGAAGCAAAGGTAAGAGAGCGGGATACCAAATATAACGCTTATCTGGACGAAATAGAGAAGCAAATAGAAGAGTTGAAAAACCAGCAGCGGTCCGCTATGCTGCTGGCCAATCCTTCACTGACAGAATGTGCTGTAATTTTAAAAAATAAGGATCCAAGGCTCTGGAATCGTCGTTTGACGGACGATGATTTTATGCAGCTTAGGGCAGGTGTGGGAGAGGGCGGTATCAGCTTTGAGGTGAAGGGGCAGAAAAAAGGCTTTACCATGGAAGAAGACCGCCTGTTAGTCCGTGCCCAGGAAATAATAGAAAAGTCCGGTACTCTGCCGGATGCTCCTGTGCTGTGTGATGTAAACGGGGACAGGCTGGTGGGTGTGATTGGAGAGCGGAAAAGCGCCATTTGGCTTGTAAAAAATATGATTCTTCAGGCAGTTACCCATCATTCTTATGAAGAGTTAAAGCTTGTAACGGTATATTCCAAAAGGGAAGCGGCCCAGTGGGATTGGGTAAGATGGCTGCCCCATTCTTTTGATGAAATGCGGGAGAACAGATTTGTAAGCAGCAGCAAGAGCGCAGCGGACGCGCTGCTTAGAGAGCTGGAAGGGGTTTTAAAACAAAGGAGCATGGAACACAGGGAGGATACGGTATTCTCACCTTACTACCTGTTTGTTTTTACGGAAATGGAAATGGCCCAGGGACAGGCCATAATGAATTATCTTTTAAGTGAAGGAAACAATGGAGCAGGAGCTGTTTTTCTGTACGACCATATACACCAGCTTCCTAAGGAGTGCAACACCATTCTGGAGGTGGAAGCAGGGCAGGGGGTCCTTTTCCACAAGCAAAATGCAAATATCAAAAGAAAATTCCAAATTGATTTCTTCGGGGAAAAGCTGTATGAAGAGTTTGCAAGGATTATGGCGCCCATCAGAATAGAAGGAAGCGGGGCTCAGGCGCTTTTGCCTTCCTGTGTTACTTTTATGGAAGGATATGGGGTGCGTACACCCAAAGATTTCCGGCTGGACCGTATGTGGAAGAGCGGCCGGACCAACGAGTCAATGGCGGTGCCAATTGGTGTAAAGGCGGACGGGGAGCCATTTCTTTTTGATATCCATGAAAAAAAATATGGGCCTCATGGTCTGGTAGCTGGTATGACAGGTTCAGGTAAATCGGAGATGGTTCAGTCCTGGATTTTGTCTATGGCCCTGCGGTTTTCTCCAAAGGATGTATCTTTTGTGCTGATTGACTTTAAAGGAACAGGGCTGCTACTGCCCTTTAGCGGACTGCCCCACTTAGCGGGTACCATTTCTGATTTGGATAGTAAGATACAAAGAAATCTGCTGGCGCTGGAGAATGAGCTTTCCAGAAGAAAAGAGCTTTTGGATAAGTATGGTGTTAATAACATTAATAATTATCTGAAGCTTTACTATGCAGGAAAAGCGCCGGAACCTCTTGCCTATCTGTTTGTAGTGATTGACGAGTTTGCAGAGTTTAAAATACAGTTCCCGGATTTTATGAAGGTTGTGGACCGTATTTTTGCAATCGGAAGAACTTTGGGTGTGTTTGCAATTCTGCTGACTCAGAAACCTGCCGGCGTGGTGGACGATAAAATGAACGCAAACACCAGATTCCGGTGGTGCTTAAAGGTGGCCAGCTCCGCAGACAGCAAGGAAATGCTGCATCATTCTGATGCGGCAAGAATCACAACGCCGGGCCGGGCTTATGTACAGGTTGGGGAGGACGAAGTCTATGAGCTTGTGCAGTCCTATTACAGCGGCGCGCCTTACCGTCCGGAAGAGGCGGATAAGCATATAGTAAACCAGAAGGTGGCCATTTTGGAGGAAAACGGGCAGCGCACCTATTATGAAAACGAAGTAAAAAAACGGGCGTTTGAAGGAGAACAGACGGAAATTTCCGAGATGGTTTCTTATCTGCATGCTTATGTGGACGAAAAAGGAATGGAAGGGGCAAAGCAGATATGGCTGCCAAAGCTGTCTTACCGGATTTATCTGGAGGATATCCAAAGGAGCCGCTATCAGAAGGGCTTATGGCAGGAGGAAGATAAGGAGGGACTTTGTCCGGCCGTGGGTATGATTGACGACCCTGTAAGCCAGAACCAGTATCCTCTTGTGTTTGATTTTTCAAAGGATGGGCATATTGCAGTATTTGGCGCACCGGGAACCGGAAAAACAACCCTGTTACAGACAGCGGTAATGTCTTTGATACATAACTATTCGCCGGAGGATGTGAACATTTATCTTATGGATTTTGGCGGCTGGAATATGGGGATTTTCAGAAATTTCCCTCATGTGGGGGGAGTTGCCAATGACAATGAGGATGTAAAGATAGAAAAGCTGGTGCAGCTCTTAGAGCGTAAACTGATAGAGCGGAAAGAGCGGTTTTCCGATATCGGCGTGGGAAGCTGTCAGGCTTACCGACAGGCAACAGGTGAGAAAATACCGGATATTGTGTTGGTTTTGGATAACTTTGCGCCAGTTTTGCAGTTATACCCGGATTTGGACTCTTTTTTTATCAGACTTACCAGAGAAGGCGGGAACTATGGCATTTATTTTCTTGTTTCAGCCAATAATCCTATGGCCCTTGGCTTTAAGGTCAACCAGAACATTAAAATGGCTGTGGCTTTAAATATGTCGGATAAATCGGATTATCAGGGAATTGTGGGCCGGACTGACGGGCTGGAGCCGGAAAATAAAGAAGGCAGAGGACTGGTAAAGGGGACCCCTCCTTTAGAATTTCAGGCGGCGCTGCCTGCCTATGGGGAAAATGAAAGCGAACGTGTAAGAAAAATCAAAGAACTTGCAGAGAAAATGAACAGGAAGTGGGAAGGAAAAAGAGCTCTTCCAATTCCGATTATGCCGGACTTTATTGCCTATGGAAGCCTTGCAGGGGCAGGGATGAAGCTGGGGCTTTCCGTAAGGGAGGTGGAACCTGTCTGCCTGCCGGATAAAGGACTGCATTATATGCCTGTGGTGGGATGTCCGGGGAGCGGTAAAACCAACATGCTGGCAGTACTGGCAAAACAGTTTATGGAAAAAGAGAGAGCCCAGGTGGTTATGGTGGATGTAAAGAAATCCCTTTTATCCTCCCATCCTGAAAACTGCTACTATATAACGGAAATTGAGGAGTTTGACAGTTATATGGAAAGTCTGGTTCCCACTCTGAGGGAGAGAAAAGAAGCTCACGACAGGGATGCAGGCAGGCATTTTGCTCCTATAGCTATTTTTGTGGATAATTTTAAGACGGCCTATGAACAGATGTTGGATGTAAGCGCAAAGCGGATGGAGGCAATTATCCGCCTTGGAGAAGGGCTGGATGTTTATCTTTACATTGCCGAGGATGCGGATGCCTTCTGCCGGATGCACGCCCAGGGAGAAGTAGTGTCTGTGCTGATGGCCAAAGAAAATACGGCGATTCTTTTAGGCGGAAGCTTCACTTCCTATCCGGTATTCCATTCGGAAATGTCCGGCCTTGAGAAAAACCAGGTTCTTGGGGAGCGGGAAGGTTATTTGCTGCAAAATGAAAAAACAACTAAATTCAAGACAATGTCAATGATAAGTTAATAAAATATTTTGGAACTAAACAGCAAAAGCCCGTACGATGCCCAGAGCATTTCTGTACGCGGCATTTGGCGGACAGAAATGACTCTGCCAGTTTTGGCATCGAAAGGGCGTTGCGGAACTATAATTAGGAGGTGAGGGAGATGTCAGAGTATGTGCTGACGGCGGACGAAGTGCTGTATCTGGCGGCGTCAAAGGGAGCGGATTCTTTTTATGGGGTACGTGACAATTTGACAGGACTTTCAGAGCAGGATTTAAGAGTGAAGGTTTTGGAAATGGAGGATTCCCTAAACAGAAAGGGATATATGCAGTCAGATTTTGATGGAAACAGCTTTGTGGACGAGGAGCTGGGAAAAATGATTGGCGGCTGCGGGGATTGTGACGGGATGGTTTGTTTTGAATGGGAAATCCTTGGGGAACCCCAGGAGGGCTGTTTGTATTTTATAAAGGATAAGCATATTTATGAAATGATGCCCCGGCAGGAGAAATATGTGTTCAGAGAGATATCCTGGGAAGCGCTTACAGACGCTGTCCAAAAGGGCATCCGGTGGAAAGAAGTAAATGAGGGAGAAGAAAACCGTTTTTCCATTAAACAAAAGGAGCTGGAAAAAGCGGCAAAGCTGGCAGGCCGCGGAGCAGAGGATAAGGCAAAAGAACTAATGGCGGAGGCTGGGGCCGGGGAGGAGACTGCGGACACCATTGTGGCAGGGATGCAGAACAAGGCGGACTTTTATTCTGTTTTTTTTGTAAATAACCGGATGGAGGAAGACCCGGCGCTTAGCGTTCAGTTTTTGCAGGGAAAGAAGCTTATCGCTATGGCGTATGAGGAGCAAAATGATGAAGATTATGTCTCTTTTTACACATCCAGCCAGGATAAGCAAAAAGCGCTGCTTGCAAAAGGATTCGAAAAGATTTCCGCACTAATGGAAAAAGGTACGGATGCTGATATATCATCGGTTGTGAAAGAAGCAGAAATAAAGATGGAATTTGAGTAGAAAGGAGCAGAAATGGCTTTCATTCAGGTAGATTATTTCAATGCCATTGCTCAGGCGAAGAAGCTGGAAGATGCTGCGGAAAGGTGTGGGGAAGCCTTACGGACCATAAGGACGCAAAGCGGAAACTCGGAGCAATTCTGGAAGGGAAATTCAGGAAAGGCTATGCGCGCCAAAATGCTGGAAACGGTCAGCGAACTGTCGGCGGCACAAAGAGAGCTGCAGTCTTTGGCGGCGGCAATCCGTAAAGTGGCGGAAGAATTAAAAGAAACAGATACCAGTCTGGCCGGGCTATTCAGAATGTAACGGGGCAGATAAATGCAAAATGAAACAAATTTACAAGTTTTGCACTAAATGATACAGTGTGAAATAGGTAATTGCGAAACTTGAAGTTATGGAAATATTCTGACAATATATTCCACTCAAATCCTGTTGCACCGGACATTCCATTAAGCCCAGCAGGACAGAAGACAGTCGGGGAGCGTCCCTCCTGCCTTCTATGGTCTTGATTCCATGGTGCATAAGGCTTTTCGCAGAATATATTGTCAGAATATTCAGCAAGTTTACGAGTTTCGCAATTACCTAATACAGTGTGAAAAGAAGCGAGGATTGATATGGCAAATGAAATTATGCTGACGCCCGAAGAACTTCGGGCAAGGGCAGGGGAGATTCGGAAATGCAGAAATGCCCATGAAGATATAATGAACAGAATGACCAATCTGGTCAGTTCTGTATGTACTGTCTGGAGAGGGGACGCCCAGGATGCTTTTGTGGCAAAATATATGGGAATGAAGTCCACTTTTACAAATTTTGAAGCAGCGCTGGACAAGTTTGCAGTTTTGATGGAAGAAACAGCAAACAGGATAGAGCAGACAGACAACAGTCTTGGCAGCCGGATTAGGGGTATATAGCGGCAGGAGGTGAGAAAATGGCAAAAATAGATGTTTATACTGTCAGCCTGCAGGAACTTTCAGCAAAGCTGAAGAGGGCGGAGCAGTCCCTTTCAGATGTACAGTCTCTGGTTGCAGGCGCCCAGTCGGGCCTGTCCATGAAGGTGGCGGCGCGGGAAAATATAGACGGCAGGCTTTCCGCAGTCAGGTCAAAGATTATCAGACAGAATGGGAAAGTAGGAAAAATGGCTTCCCTTAGTATGACTTCGGCACAGGAATTTGCGGACGCCGACAGGGGAAGCGGGCAGAAGGCGCAAAGCGTTTTTGCTTCCGTGCTGGGCGGCCTTTCAAGGCTCACCAGCGGGATAGGGCGTTTTTTGGTTTCCACATCAGCAGGACGTCATGCGGCCATAGCGGGGGTGTTTTTTACATCCGGTTCCCTGCTTTTTCATTCGCCCTTAGCCTCTCTGTGGGATTGGATAAAGGAAGTAACCAACAAAAAGGATGTGGGAAGCAGTGGAAGCACACATACCAGCGGAGGCGGAGTTCATGATGGACCTGGCACAGTTCCGGGAATCGTCGCTCCGGGAACTACGGCTCCGGGAGCCGGGGGAAGCGCCGGGCAGGGATGGAAGCTGTCCGGATTTGACACCAGCGCATATGGGAAGGTTTCATCAGGCAATTATTCAGATTATTCCATTGTTCCGGGAATGAAACCAGATTTTGTTATAAATCAGCATAGTTATAGCAAGCCTGGCTTTGCAGGCGGCGGGTGCACAAGCTCCACCTATTGGACCATTGCATCCGCCTATAAAGGGGAGGCTGTGGGAAAGCCCACCGATTCCTATATTTCCGGTACGGGAGCGGCGGGTGATAGTGATAAAAGAAATCCGGCCACCATTTGGAGAGCAACAAACAAATATACGAAGCCGGAGCAGTATCTTGAAACTATTTATAAAAATCTGACACAGGGCATTCCGATTGGAGCAAGGATGAAGTCAAAGACAGGGGCGTCCGGCCATACGGTTTCCTGTATTGGCTTAAAAAATGGTACAAGCATTGAAAGCTTTAAGAGTTCACTGGCAGCTCTTGATAAGTCCGCGCCGGATTATAAAAAAAGATACGATGCGATTATTAAGGATTTCCAGAAAAATATCCTGATTTCGGATTCGGCAGACGGAAAAATTAAAACGCTGGACAGCTATCAGTTCAGCATAGGAAAGAGCCTCTGGTATCCTGACGGCGCGCCGGTTGTGCAGTGATAATGATATTGGAGAGCAAAAGATAAGTTCCAGTCAGCACAGGCTGTAAAATAAAGGAACAAAAATAAAGGAGGAAAAAGCAATGGCATTAATTCAGGTAACACCCGAAACATTAAGGAGCAAAGCATCAGACGTGCGTTCTTACAAATCCCAGCACGATGAGGTAATGGCAAAAGTAAAAAATCTTGTTTATGCGTTAAACGAGGTTTGGAAAGGCGAGGCTCAGGATGCGTTTTTGACAAAATTTGAGAGTATGCAGCCTACTTTTACAAACTTTTCAGAGATGCTGGAGGGATATGCAAAACTGATGGATACTGCTGCAAATGAACTGGAAACCACTGATCAGGCGCTTAAGTCTACCATGAACAATTTTGGCTAAGGGGCATAGGGCATGGAATATGCGTTGGTTACAGTAAGGGCGGAACAAATGCACTGGCAGACGGATATGGAACTGCCGGCATGGATGAAAATCAGAGAACTGGTTGTAAAGATTTTGGAAACTTTAAAAATGTTTGATGAAGAAAGATTTTTTCAGGTATCAGAGATCAGTCTGTATTATGGGCAGAAAAAATTACATATGGACGCTTCTCTTGCGGATTATCAAATCTGGGATGGAAGCATTATCGACATCAGGTATTAAAGCCAGAGGAGAAGGGCTGCTGCGTAAAAGTGGATAGCAGCCCTTTCTTATGGCATTTATAATAAACGACAAAAATATTTGCCGTTTACTATAAATGGATGGGCACGTCAGCATAAGGAATTAGGATTTTTGACTGAACTAAGGAACTGCAAAGATCAAAGTTTATTCCATAATATTCGGAGGAAAAAAATTGCGTTTAAAGATAGAAGGGGCTGTGGCCACACATGTGGGCAGGGTCCGTTCCAACAATGAGGATAATTACAATTTGTTTGGAAATTACCGTCATGATACGGAAATCAAACAAAAAACAGAAAATAAGACGGTTTTGCCGGAGCAGATGGCGGCCGCCGTATTTGACGGCATGGGTGGCGAGGAAGCGGGAGAAGTGGCTTCCCTGATGGCGGCCAAGGCATTTATGCCATGCGAAGCAGAGGATATAAAAAATGGGGCAGTGCGCCAGATGCGGGCTGTCAATGATGAAATTTGCGGGGAAATGAAAAGAAGAGGCGGAGTAAGAATGGGAACCACAGCCGTCGCCCTGTATTTGGATAAGGGAAGGGCGGTATGCTGCAATGTAGGCGACAGCCGGTGCTATTTAATGAGAGACGGGGCTTTGCGTCAGCTTTCCACAGACCACAGTGAAGCGGCCAGAATGATTGAAATGGGAGTTCTTGCGCCCGAGGCGGCCCGCCAGAGCAAAAGCTGGCATAAGCTGACCCAGCATCTTGGCATTTTCCCGGAGGAATTTGTGATAGAACCCTATGTCAGTGGGATTGTGGAGTTGTGTCCGGGAGATATTTTTATGCTTTGCAGCGACGGGCTGACAGATATGGTTATGGATGACGAAATAGCCAGAATGCTTGGAGAGGGCCAGAGTGCGGAGGAGATGGCGGGAGAACTGACCGGAGCAGCTCTTGCAGCCGGAGGCAGGGACAATGTCACTGTGATGGTTCTTAAAGTAAAAGAAGATGAGACTTACAGGGAAGAAAAAGCAAAGGGATCCCTTCTGACTCCAATCCTTGGAGGAACCAGTATTTTGCTGCTTTTATTTTCCATAGGGGTTACTGCATTCTTTTTAAATAATAAAGAGGCTGCGGAAAAGTGGGAGAAGGTCTGCTGCTTTGACCCTGTTCCCATGGGGGAGGGAGCAGCCTTTGTAAAGGGAACACTTTTAAATGGCGCCTATTGGATGGCGGATGACGGCGCAGAGGGATTTTCAGGGACAGAGATAGGGATAAGTGACACCAGAACCATTGTAGATAATAAGGCCTTGTTTGCAGGGGATGAAGGAGAGCTTACAGAAAAAGGAATGACATATTTGGATGGGATACTGGAACTGTATAAAACTTATTTAAAAGATGGAGGCGTTCTTTTCTCTGACGGAGAATTGACTGAAGCGGAAGAGGAAAGTGATAGCAGCAGTTACGAAGCAGGGGGGGAAAATCCGGAATCCCATACAGATAAGGTGAAGGCGTACTGTTTTGGGAAATACCCTGAATTATCTGATTATGTGGAAATCAGAGCGTATTTTGGCGGGAAGGAATAAGGAAGAGATAGAAAAAGGGAAAGGAGATAAAAATGGAACTATCTTATTACAAGTCCATGGAACCTTTTTGGGGAACATGGAGGATAAAAAAACTGATTGGAGAGGGAAGCTTCGGCAAGGTATTTGAAATTGAAAGAGAGGACTTTGGACGGACCTACAAGGCAGCCATGAAAGTCATTACCATTCCCCAAAGTGAGAGCGAGTTTAAAAGCATTCTTGCGGACGGCATGGATTTACAAAGCGCTACCAGTTACTATAAAAGCTTTGTGGAGGAAGTGGTGGACGAGTTTGCGCTGATGGCCAATTTAAAAGGCAACAGCAATATTGTAAGCTATGAAGACCATACGGTAATAGAGCACAAGGATGGTGTGGGCTGGGATATTCTTATCCGTATGGAGCTTTTGACCCCTCTTTTAGATTATACCAGCACAGAACGCCCCATGGAACGTAAGGATGTAATTAAGCTGGGAATTGATATATGTAAGGCGCTGGAATACTGTCAGAGGCAGAATATTATCCACAGGGATATTAAACCGGAAAATATTTTTGTTTCTCCGGTTGGGGATTATAAGCTGGGGGATTTTGGGATTGCCCGGACAGTGGAGAAGACTACCAGCGGCCTTTCACGGAAAGGAACCTACACCTATATGGCGCCGGAGGTTTATAAGGGGGAAACTTATGATGCCACAGTGGATATTTATTCCCTTGGGATCGTACTGTACCGTTTGCTGAACCGCAGCCGCACTCCCTTTTTGCCGGAATTTCCGGCGCCTATCAGCCACAGTGACAGGGAAAATTCCATTGCAAAAAGAGTAGGAGGAGCCCCCCTGCCTCTGCCTGTAGAGGCAAAGGATGAGCTGGGAGAAATTGTTTTAAAGGCCTGCGCTTATCTGCCCAAGGATCGCTATGGATCCCCGGAACAAATGCGCAGGGATTTGGAAGCTTTAGGCGGGGAGCATTTGGGAAGTCCGGTTAAGGCAGGCGCAGGTTTTGCAGACGCCCAAAGAGAGCTGCAACAGGATATGACCCTGCGGGAACAGATCCAGCCGGAACAGGGAACCCTATGGGAGAAGTCCCGGACGGAAGAAGGCACAGCTGGGCAGCCGACGGCCCAGACGGATGCCACCGTTTCTATGTTTGGGACCGTAGCTGGAAATGAAACACCTGGTTTGGGGCAAAATGAGAAAAAGGAGAACACCAATGGGGAAGACTGGCGCTGGTCTGCAACGGAAGAGGATGCCACCGTTTCCATGTTTGGAGATACCACAGGCAGAGAAAAGCCGGAGGATAACGGCGGGAAAAAGCAGGGAACGATAAAAGAACATACAGAGACCAGCAGCAGACAGGAAACTGTATCTGATGAAAAGAAACCCCAAAAGAACAAATTCCTTCTGATAGGGGGTATTGGGGCGGCGGCTGTCGTTATTGCTGTCTGTGTATTCTTTTTAAGAGGAGGAAACAGCGCTGCGCCTGCTGTAAGCAAAGACTATTCTGACTGGACGCCCATATCTGACGAGGCCGATAAAGAACTGGCGAAGGAGATTGAAAACGCTGGAAATGATGCAGGTAATGCAGAGGCGGAAACTGCCGGAGGGGAGGAAGCGGCTGCAGGCATTGAAGGAGAGGACGGACTTCTTGCAGATTCCCAGGTGGGGTATTTTAACGAGCTTCTTTTTGGAAGGTATGAGATACAGGGCGGCACAAGAGAAAAAATTCAGGATTTTCTTACCGACATGCAGTTTGAATATGATGAAAATCGTGAAATAGAACTATCGGTATTGCCCATAGACTTAAGCGGAAACTCTGCAAACCAGGATTATTCCGGGGTAATCATTTCCTATTCAGGAGAAGATTTTTACAGGGATACCAGGGAAAATCAGGGCAAATTGTTTGCAGACATGGCGATCAGCAATTTAGGCTATGAAGATAAGGAGAAGGCGGAAGCTTTTTATGAAGAGAATATAGCCGGGAAAATGGATAATATAGATTATACCCTTGTGGATAAAGAGGGGGGACTGCACGGCTGCAGCGCATATTATTCAATTGCAGACGGGAAACTGACTATTTATAATGCAGTGGTTAATGACAGCGGAGAGCTGGCGCTAAAGAGCGTAGAGTATGATATTTCCCGTGAGAATTATACCTTCCAGTTATCCAGAAATGGGCTTAGCGTAACCATGCTTCCAAAAGAATTCGGGGGCGGCGAATTTGATGAGCCAGTAATTGAAGGATACGCAAGCAGCCCGGAGGACGTTTATCAGGGAATTTATTATATTGGCATTCCTGAAGTTTCGGGAGATAAGGCGGAGGTTTTCTTTGCGGATGGAAAAATTGCCAATAATGCGTCGGCGGAGTTTTCAGATGTAAATACGGTAACTGTAAGCTGGGAGAGCAAGCAGAAAACGGATGAAAACGGCGAAAGCACAGTGGATGAAGCAGGCTCAGTTACCTTTAGGTATATTCCCAGTACAGACGTAGGATTTATATTGATTGGCAGTGACGGCGTGTACAAATACCAGAAAACCTATGATCAGTATTTTTATTTTGCTCTTGGAGAAAATCTGGACGCATCTTTGTCTGAAAACGGTGAAATAGATTCTCTGGATGAAGCGTCTCTCCGGCAGTTATTGGCGATCCGCAGCAATATGCAGACAAAACTCATTGCGGCATTTGAAGAACAGGGAATCAGTGTGACTGTGGATCAAGGCGCTATATCCTTAGACTCCAGTATTTTATTTGGCTTTGACGAGGCGGAGCTGTCAGATGAGGGAAAAGCATTTCTGGATGCCTTTACACAGGCTTATGGCACTGTTTTGCGGGAAGCGGAAGGACATCTGGATTATATTGACCACATTCTGGTGGAAGGGTATACGGATTCTACCGGGGACGATACTTACAACCTTGCGCTTTCGGAAAAGAGAGCGCAGGCAGTGGCGGATTACTGCAGAAACAGTGACTATATGATGGTATTATATTTGGAAACCAGAGGCGGCGGAAGCTCTAATCTTATTTATGATGAAAATGGAAAGGAAGACAGCGCGGCTTCCAGAAGAGTGGAATTTAAGATTGTTTATAAGATCGGACCTAATTAAAATAGCAGCAGACAGCTGCGGAGTTCAAAGCTGCAGGGATATTTTTGCAACTGACTTGCAGATTAATGAATTCTGCAGCTGTATTTATTAAGGCAGAAAATTGGTAGAAAAATACTGCAGGCACAGGGGCGGTATGTGGGAGGATAAAATGGATTTCGCTTATTATAAAGCCATGGAACCCTTTTGGGGAACCTGGCGGATTAAAAAAATGATTGGAGAAGGCAGTTTCGGGAAGGTTTTCGAAATTGAGCGGGAGGACTAGAGTATTTTTCAAACACGCTCTAGCAAAAGGATTTCCATGTTTGGAAAAGGTTTGCTGTTGCCTGCATTCCCTTTCTGTAGTAGAATGTTTTTAGAGGGCATCAGGTGAGGAGCCTGGTGTCTTTCCTAAAAGCAGGGGCGTAATGTGGAATTTTACCGTCAACACAGCATGTGTCCCATGCGGCGGGCAGAGGAAGCAGCCTTCCCTGCTTAATTGACAGGAAAAGGAGGGCAATATGAATTTAACAACATTCTGGCTGATTGTTTTTGTTGCCTGTATTGTCATTGAAATTATTACCATGGGGCTGACCACGATCTGGTTTGCCGGGGGTGCGCTGATTGCGGCTGTCAGTTCTGTCTTTGCAGCGCCGCTTTTGCTGCAGATTGTGCTTTTTACGGCGGTTTCTCTGATACTGCTGTTTTCCACAAGACCCATTGCGGTAAAGTATTTCAATAAAGACAGGACAAAAACCAACGTAGAGAGCCTTGTGGGAAAACAGGCGATTGTAATCAGTGAAATTAATAACCTGCAGGGGATTGGGCAGGTGACGGTAGGAGGACGGGAGTGGAGCGCACGGACCACCAGAGAGGGAATTACCCTTCCGGCCGGCAGTGTGGTAATTATCCGGGCAATCAGCGGTGTAAAGCTGATGGTAGAGGAAATGAAGCAATAGTTTTAGAGGGGAATTATCCCCGGAAGGAGAGAAAGTAAATGGAAATATTAGTACTTGTATTGTTTGTTGTCATACTTATTTTGTTAGCATCCTGCGTAAAGATTGTGCCCCAGGCATATGCCTATGTGGTGGAACGGCTGGGCGCTTATCAGGGTACATGGTCCGTGGGACTTCATTTTAAGGTTCCCATTGTTGATAAAGTGGCAAAGAAAATAAATTTAAAGGAACAGGTGGTGGATTTTGCGCCCCAGCCTGTGATTACCAAGGATAACGTTACCATGAGAATAGATACAGTTGTATTTTATCAGATTACAGACCCCAAAATGTTTGCTTATGGCGTGGAAAATCCGATTATGGCAATTGAAAATCTGACGGCCACCACCCTTCGAAATATTATCGGTGATTTGGAGCTGGACCAGACGCTAACTTCCAGAGAAACCATCAATACCAAAATGCGGGCGTCTTTGGATGAGGCAACTGACCCCTGGGGAATTAAAGTAAACAGAGTGGAGCTTAAGAACATCATTCCTCCTGCGGAAATCCAAAATGCCATGGAAAGACAGATGAAGGCGGAACGTGAGCGGAGAGAGTCAGTTACCCGTGCAGAAGGGGAAAAGAAAGCAAGCGTAACGGTTGCGGAAGGTAAAAAGGAAGCGGCGATTCTGGAGGCAGAGGCGGAGAAGCAGTCGGCTATTTTACGTGCAGAGGCCCAGAAAGAAAAGATGATCCGTGAGGCGGAAGGTGAGGCGGAAGCGATTCTCAAAGTGCAGCAGGCCACAGCGGATGGTATCCGTATGCTTCGTGAGGCGGGAGCAGATGAGTCCGTGCTCCGCTTAAAGAGCCTGGAAGCTTTTGAAAAGGCAGCAGACGGAAAAGCCACAAAGATTATTATCCCATCTGAAATTCAGGGGATTGCAGGGCTTGCAGCCTCTTTGAAAGAAATGGTAAGCGATAAATAAAAAAGCAGAACATTGCAGGCGGGTTCCTGACTGCAGGAAAAGTCTGGCGGGAAGGAAAACCGCCGCACTTTCTACGGATGCAGCATCATGGTACCTGCCTGTGCAATAATATGGGAGGCATAAGGATGAACCTAAAAGGAAGAGATTTTTTAAAACTTCTTGATTTTACACCGGAAGAAATTTTATATCTGGTGGATCTGGCAGCAGACTTAAAAGAAAAGAAGAAAAAAGGCATTCTGACAAATGAGATACATAAGGGCAAAAACGTGGTTCTTATTTTTGAAAAGACCAGCACAAGAACCCGCTGCTCTTTTGAAGTTGCGGCCCATGATCTGGGAATGGGAACAACTTACCTGGATCCGTCAGGTTCCCAGATTGGAAAAAAAGAAAGTATTGCGGATACGGCCAGAGTGCTTGGAAGTATGTATGAGGGAATAGAATACCGTGGCTTTGGACAGGAAATCGTGGAAGAGCTGGCAAAGTACGCACCGGTTCCGGTGTGGAACGGACTGACCAATGAATTTCATCCCACCCAGATGCTTGCAGATATACTGACCATTAAGGAAAAGCTTGGACGTGTACAGGGGGTCAAGCTTACTTATATGGGGGATGCGCGGTATAACATGGGAAATTCGCTGATGGTAGTCTGTGCAAAGCTGGGAATGCACTATACAGCCTGCACTTCCCGGAAGTATTTCCCAAAAGAGAGTCTGGTGGAACAGTGTAGGGAAATTGCCCGTCAGACGGGCGGTACAATTACACTGACAGAGGACGTAATGGAAGGGACAAAGGGAGCAGACGTTATATATACAGATGTGTGGGTTTCCATGGGAGAGCCGGAGGCTGTCTGGGAAGAACGCATCAGAGAACTGTCCCCCTATCAGGTGAACGGCAGGGTGATGGAAAATGCCGGAAAGGATGCGATTTTTATGCACTGCCTTCCAGCCTTTCATGATTTAAAAACCAAAACGGGAAAAGAGATGGGAGAAAAGTTTGGCATCACAGAGATGGAAGTAACCGATGAAGTGTTTGAATCCCCTGCGTCTGTGGTATTTGAGGAAGCAGAGAACCGAATGCACACCATTAAAGCAGTGATGGCTGCCACCCTTTAAAATATCCTTTCTCGTTTTTGCGTACTCATTGTGGATAGAGTTGTAAATATACACTGCAGGAAATTGCTGCCTAAGGAGATGGAGATATGTTCTTGGATACTGGTTTTTTAAAAAATGAGGAAATACAATTGGTATTAGAAAAGACGGTAGATGGGAATAAAGAAAAAAACTGGGTTCCCGCCTATCATTTTTCCATCAGTGATCTCTGTGGAACCAGGATGGGCGTGTGTGATTTGAGAATTGGATATAATGATAACCTTTATTTTGGCGGGCACATTGGGTATAGGGTTTTTACAGAATATAGAGGAAACCATTACGCAGGCAAAGCGTGTCTGTTACTATTTCAGCTGGCTAGAAAGCATAATATGGAATACTTATATATTACATGCAATCCGGACAATTACGCATCAAGAAAGACCTGTGAATATGCTGGCGGTAAATTGCTGGAAATAGCACAGCTCCCGGAAGGGAATGATATGCGTGCCGGCGGTGAGTTTGAAAAATGTATCTATAAATTTACTTTGTAAAAGAAAATTCCCCTTTGCCTGCAGCGTTTTTAGACAGCGCAGTTATAGTAGTAATAATTTATAGGGGAGCGGAAACGCGGAAGCGAGCAGAAATTACTCTGAGGAAAAGGTGGCAGGAGGGGAAGGAGCGGAACTGGAAAACAGCGAAGGCCCCGACGGGCACCCAGAGAATTTATGAACGCGGAAGCGGGCAGAAATTACTCTGAGGAAAAGGTGGCAGGAGGGGAAGGAGCGGAACTGGAAAACAGCGAAGGCCCCGACGGGCACCCAGAGAATTTATGAACGCGGAAGCGGGCAGAAATTACTCTGAGGAAAAGGTGGCAGGAGGGGAAGGAGCGGAACTGGAA
>CANCXX010000047.1 GCA_947381965.1 uncultured bacterium | reverse complement strand
TCTTACCAAAAAAGAGGTATTTTTTTCCAAAGACACAAACTATTTTACACTACCTTCTCTTATTGTAATATCCGTTCAAAAATTTTCATATATTTTTTTGTAATGTTATCTATCAAAAAATTATCTTCTGCATATTTCTTAATTTTTTCTGTGTCAAATTTTTTATATATTTTTATCATTTTGATCATTCCATCAGCTAATGATTCTATATTTCCTGCTTCAACTATAATACCTGTCTCCTCTCTAATCAGTGAACTGACTCCCCCAGATCTCGTAGCCAATACTGGCTTTCCTAATAGCATAGCTTCCTGTGCCGCCATTCCTCCACTTTCAAACAGGCTTGCCGAAACAAAAAAATCCATTTGACTAACTATTTCATATACTTTTTCTCTTTGACACTGTCCATAGAATAAACATTGTTGCATAATATCTAATTTTTCTGCCAAATTTTCATAATATTCTTTATATGTTCCACCACCACATATATGCAATACAATGTGATAGCCCTTCTTAATCATTTCCTTTACTGCAGGCAATAAATATTGATAACCTTTTACCGTCATATTATAAAAACCACCTACAATAACTATATTTATCATGTTATCAACTCTATAACGTTTTTCCGATTTAGTGTATATTGAAACTGGCTGTATTCCATTATAAATGGTTTTAGGCTTCAATTTCGGATAATAGCTTATTAAAGTATCTGTTAGGTTCTGTGAAACACATGTTACATAGGCACATTGACTATAAACGAACTTCAGTAATAAATAGTCTTTTTTCTTACCTCCCTCTACCAATCCCAATGCTTCCGGGCTTGAATGCTCTGCTAAAACTATTGGTATTGAAAGTATTTTACATAGTGCAGCCATACTTCTACCTGCTTCACTTGCAACCTGAACAAAACATATATCTGGCTTAAAAAGCTTTACAACTTTATGAAATGATTTACAAAGCTGTATATTACTTTTTATTCGTTTTCGCTGCCAGGACTTACTACGCCAGGTCAACACCCCCCCCCTCTTCTTTTCCAGCAAAGTTCTCTTCCATTCTCTGGTCAAATGGATAAAATACCGCTATATTGCAGTATTTCTGTAAATTCAATGCCTGCTCATAATGAAATCTTCCACTTAGAAACTTCCCATTTTCATCTTTTGCATACCAACTTGGCACCATTAATACATTCATTTCTTCCCTTATGCCCTCCCCTTACCTAATATAATATCACATATTTTATCTACATCTGTAAAATCTAAATCCGCATACATCGGTAATGTTAACACATGGTTTGAAATATTATGCGCTATAGGTATTTGTTTCGTATCAAACAATTTCTTATAACACTCAAATTCATTTGTCAAGGGATAAAAATACTTTCGAACATATATATTTTCATTTCTTAAACTCTCATATATTTCATTTCTGTCAAACCTATATCCTTCAAAAACTATAGGAAAATACGCAAAATTTGGCAATACGTCCGTATTTTGTATAGGTATTTTAATTCCATTCACACCTTTTAAATTTTTTACATATCTTTCATATACATGCTTTCTTTTTTCTATTTCTTCATCTATATGTCGTAGATTACATATACCCATGGCAGCAACAAATTCATTCATTTTTCCATTTGCACCAACTGCATCTATAATTTCTTCAGAGCGAATACCAAAATTTTTTAATTGATATAATCTTTTTCCAATCCTTTCTTCTTTAAATGTAACACCTCCACCTTCAATTGAATTAAAAACTTTAGTCGCATGGAAACTAAACATTGATGCATCTCCATAATTTCCAATTCCTTTTTCTTTATATCTTACTCCAAAAGCATGCGCTGCATCATATAAAACCTTCAAACCATATTTAATCGCTATTCTTTCAATTCCTTCAACATCACAAACATTTCCGTATACATGTACAGGAAGAATTGCCACTGTTTTTTCCGTAATACATTCTTCTATTTTACAAGAATCTATTGTAAAATTATCCTCTCTAATATCACAAAAAACCGGAACAAGATTATTTCTTACAATTGCATGTGTAGTGGATGCAAAAGTAAAGGGAGTTGTAATAATTTCACTGCCTGCTGGAAAATCCATTGCCTGAATTAATAGTTCCAATCCCATATGCCCATTACAGAATAAGGAAATATACGGCACTGAAAGATAATCTTTCAATTCCTTTGCAAATTGTTCATGTTTTTCTCCCATATTAGTAAGCCAATGGGAATCCCATAGACTTCTAATTTCATCTACATATTCACTTAAAGCTGGCATAGAAGAACGTGCTACCAAAATTCTTTTCATCCGCTTATTTTCTCCGTACTTTTTTTTCTCTATATTTATTTTGTATTTGCAGAAACTTATGATACCCTTTGTCCCCCAAGGCTTCCCTTAATACTAAGTTTTGAAGTACCTTAAAATTATCCTTAAACTTTATTTTTCCATCTATACCTGCCTGTATGAGCCTGTTATCCTTATTTAACTTAAAGTCAGCTGGTATACAATATTCAAAATTATTATGGGAATCTATATCTATCTTTATAGGGTCATAACCATTATCCGTCCCAGCATTTACTCCGCTCCCATCCCTGCCATGATTCCTAACCATTGATTTAACTGGAACAATCATATACTTATTTTTTATAATGCAAAATATATTGTTATTTATATCAATAGGTATCAAATTTCCATTTTCATCAAACATTGCATTATATGGCTCACAAAGATAACGATGTACGTACCACCAAAGCATATTTCTGCTGTTATAATAAAGCTTCCATATATAATAAGGATTACGTCCAATAGAATTAAATAATTTAATATTAACTCCTTCATTCAGTTTTACCCATTTATGATACCAAAACCCAGTACCATAATAATATTGTAATGATGATAGCTTTAATACATTCCCTCCATTTGCATTCCAGTTTTTATCTGCATTATGTCCACATATCAACATTATGTTTGGATCACTCTCAAATATTTCCAATCCTTTATCCATATATTCAATAAAGCATGGTGAGAATTCATTATCATCTTCTGTAATAATAAATCTGTCATATTTTTTAAAAACAATTTTTTTTAAAAATAAAGAATTTTTATATGGCCCTAAATTACTGTTTTGATAGAACAAATTAAACTTCTTAAATCCTTTTATTCCTGTATCAAGATACCTCTTAACCTTTTTATATCCTTCCCAATAAACTTCCTTAGGTGGATAATCTACCGAAATATATAATTCAGTGTATTTCGCCCATTCATTTTTTTGCAAAGATTCAATACATCTTTTCAAGTGTTCATATCTATTTAAAGTTGGAATTATAATTGGTGCATATATCATATTTTTTCCAATAACCACAAAATACCTCTTCCAAATAAAATTAGAAAAAGTATTCTATCCTGTTTCCTTCCTTATATAATTTTTTCCTTATTGCTTCTAATAATTACAGACATTTTTGCCAATCAAAACACATTTCAGACTTACTTATATCACAGCTTACACTACTAAAAGTTGAATTACCCTGATACAAAAGATATTCTGTCTCAGCTAACAAATACATTTCCATTAGAGCATCATGATACATTTGGACTTTTAGCTGTTCATCCTCTTGTCCCAAAGCCCATGTGTGTATTCCATACTTTCCTCCATTTTCCAGGTGTGGCAAGTACTTGTTATATAAAACTAGCTTACTTCCAAAAAATTTCGTTGCATGTTTTATAATTTCATATTGGTCTGTTGATAAAAAAATATTTTTTAGTTTATACTTATTTATATAATTGTCAGCTACATAAAAAATTTTTTGCAAATTTTCCTTAAAGTTTTTATCGGTACAACGGATATGCAAACCTAACGTTTTATCTCTTATATTATTTTCTTTAGCAAATATATCTATTTCATTTCTTAAATCATCTTTTAAAAAAATTTTATCCCTTAAATACTTAGGTTGGTAGCTTGGGCAGAAATCTCCAAAATAAACAATATCTTCCCGCCTTGAAAGCGGTAAATCTCCTCCAAGGCAAAACATATTTCCTCCTAATTTAGGACTTCTAAGATCTCTATGGCTCTCTAATAACTCCCAGTGGTTCCAAAGAACAAAATAATATTTAAAACAATCTTCACTTAAAAGTGTATGCGCAACTCCGCTACCAAAATGAATTAGCCTTGAGAGCAATTTACTTCCCTTCTTATTTGCTGAACATGTATGAAAATATTCATCCAACTCAAAAGTATCTGGTAAATTTCTTGCAACATCCGGATACAAAGTTCCATTATAGTTATTGTCTACTTTAAAATTACTTTCCCATTTACATCCTCTCAATACGAAATATTTTGTAAAAGCATTCTCACCTTTTGGCGAAAACATGCCATCACTCCAATCCACTGAAATTGTTCTTCCAGTTTTTTCGCAATACTCCAAAGCATTCGCAAGAGTCATTAGACGGTTTCCAAGCCCACAGGTTCCTTTTACAATTAAATATTTTTTACTTTGATTCATTTACAATCACCATTCTCTATTTTTTCACGATTATCATAAAATGCCCTGATTGTTTTTTCAAGCCCCTCATAAAAGTTTGTTTTTGCCTTAAATCCAAATTCTTGTTCAGCTTTGCTCACATCCAATAGCCTTCGCACTTGTCCCCCTAGACCATTATTAAGATACTTAAACGTCCCCTTATATCCCATCAAATCTTTTAAAATTTCAGCAAGCTCATTCATCCGAATTTCTTTCCCACTGCCAATATTAACAGGAGCAGATGATTCATATCTTTCTGATGCTAAAATTACTGCTTCTGCCACATCCTCAATATAAACAAATTCCCTGCTTTCAAATCCTGTTCCCCATACTTCAACCACGTCACTATTATGGTCAATAGCATAAGCTATTTTTCTTATTAAAGCGGGAATAACATGGGAATTCTCCAAATCAAAATTATCACCAGGCCCATACATATTTACTGGCAACAAATGTATGAACCGAAATCCATATTGTCTTTCATATGCTACACATTGAGCCAGTAGCATTCTTTTCGTCAATCCATAAGCATCATTACTTTCTACTGGATAACCATTCCACAATTCTTCCTCCTTAAAAGGACATGGAGTTACCGCTGGATATTCACATACAGACCCAATTCCTACAAACTTTTCAACACCATATTTATAAGCGCCATGTACTGTATTTAAATTTATTAAAGTGTTGCTGTAAAATTGTGAAGCAGAATGAGAGTTACTATATCCTATCCCTCCAATATCTGTTGCAGCATGAATCAAAATATCAATATGCCCCCCATATAAAAGATACTTTTCAAACATTTTCTCTGTAGCTTCTTTATTTTCTAAATTATATTCCACACTTCTTGGAACAAAAACTTGATTTCCTTGATGTTCTAACCGCTTTACAATGTGTCTTCCTAAAAAACCAGCTCCTCCAGTAACAATTATCTTTTTATTTTCTAGCATTTCCCTCTCCTTATAATTTGACCCAACCTTTACACCATATGTCCTTCGTTGAATTATTAACTTCCCATGCTTTAGGCGCAATTATTGTCTTTTTCTCATGGCTATTTAACCAGGCTGCCCACCAACTAAAACTACTATTTGCTATAATATTATCCTTACAACTTTTCATAAGATGCATGTCCAGATTGCTTGTAATTAACTCATTATTCTCTTCTATAACAGTAATATCATCTCCAACAAAGTTTCTTTTTGCCCATAAAACATCATTAGAAAAAACGTAAAAGTGTATATTTTCTTTTCTTTCTTGTAAATAAGCCATTGCTCTTTTATAATAATCCAATGTAACTGTTCCGTATATTTCTGGAAAGTTTAAATAGTCCCCACGTCTGATATGAAGCGAAACTGACTCTGTCTCTTCTATTTTTCCGAGCATTCTTTTTTGATAGTCACTAAATAAATCTGGAAACTGATACATCTTCCTCACTTCATCTGCTGCATCTAAAAAGTATTTTTCTGATTGCCAATAACCATTCAAATATACATCATCAAGTCTAAATACGTTTTTATCATATACCGCTGTTGCCTTTTCTTCATAGCATTTACATCTTTGTGGGAAAATACGATATTCCCATCTTTTTATTAACGTTCTATTTTCCCTGTCTCTTAAATATTCTAGGGCAGTTTCATCATCAATTACCTTATAATTGAAGTCAAAAAGACCTATATTAGGTTCTATGGCAAATGCAGCTCTTTCCTTTTTTTTTCTTGATCTATTATATGACAAATCTACATAGACATCTTTTCCCATTTTTAGCAACTGCTTATATAATGCAATGCCAAACATCTGATTTCCCAAACGTCCCTGTATATTTACAATAATCATTTTTCTCACATTCCCCCGCCTAAGACTTCTTCCTTTTTCCTTAAAACCGCACTTCCATCAGCTATTTCATATATTTTATTACATTTCCTGATTGTTGTCAGACGATGTGCTACAATAATTAATGTTTTATGCCCCTGTAACGCTTCTATAGACTCCATAACAGCATTCTCTGTTTCACTATCAAGTGCTGATGTGGCCTCATCTAAAACTAAAATTGAGGGATTACAATATAATGCTCTTGCAATAGCTATTCTCTGCCTCTGCCCACCTGAAAACTTAACTCCTCTCTCTCCAACCACTGTATCCAGCCCCATTGGTAAACTTAAAATAAATTCCTTTAATTGTGCCTGTTCAAGCGCCCTCCATACCATTATATCATCAATTTTACTTTTTTTAATTCCAAATGCTATATTGTTCCTAACTGTATCATCTACCAAAAACACAGTTTGTGGAACATAGCCAATAATCTGGCTCCATGTTTTGGGTATAGCCTCAATATTTATTCCATCAACTGTAGCAGCACCCTTTTCAGGATTAAGTAATCCTAAAATAACATCTGCTAATGTTGTTTTCCCTGCCCCTGACGCACCAATAAAAGCAACTGCATCACCTTTATCAATTGAAATAGACAGTCCATTCAAAACATAATTTTCACTATGTGGATATTTATAACAAATATTGGATAATTCAACCTTTTCTTTAAATTGATATTTTGTATCTGAATTATTTTCAATTAACCGATTTGTTTTTTCTTTAGTTATTTTTCCATACACTTCAGTCTCATACAATTCTTTTGCAACTGCTTCTGCCGTAGGACGATAAAATACCAAGTTATTTAGATAACCAGTCATTCGAGAAACAGAGGGCAAAATCCGAAAAGCTGCAACCGCAAAGGCACTTAGTTCTGGCACGAACTTTTCTACATCAACTCCCATAGCTAAACGAATGCAAACTACACAAATCAATCCTGCTATACATATTGATTCTATTAATCTTTCTGGCAATGCGCTTATTGTTTCAAAGGTCACTTCTATCTTTCTTTGCTCTTCATATGCTTCTTCATATGTCTCTACAAAACACTCTGCCCGCTGCATAACCTGAACTTCTTTATATCCATTTATCGCCTGGTATGCGCACTTCTGCCTTTCTGCATTGGCTTCTCTCTGCTTTGCACCTATTTTGCTCAATTTCTTTTTAAAAAAACATGTAATACACACAAAACATACAATAGCAATTGTCAAAACCCCCACTGCCATAACAAAATCAATATACAATATAAAAATTCCAATTAATACAAGCGCAAAAAATTCAGAAAAAACCTTAAACCCATTTTGTAGTATTTCAAATACGCCAAACACATCTGTAGTCAACGTTCTCATAATTTCAGCACTATTAATATCCAAAAAAAATACATATGGTCTTTTCATATATGATGCAAGTAACTTTGTAGACAAATTTTTTTGAAATCTACATCGAAACTTTGATTGAACACGCGAAGAAATAAATAAATATATATTTTTAATAATATATACCACAGCTATCAAGAATCCACAAATAAATATTACACCATACGAACTCCTAATATTGAAAGTCTGTATAATAATATTCATATACCACTTATTGGCTAATTCTTCAGGATTCAAAATAGATTGAATAAAAGGCAATATAGCCGAAACGCTTAAAGTTTCAAATAGTGCACCTAAAATAATCATTAAGAGAATTGCACCTGCCTGCCTTCTCTGTTTTTTTGTCATAATATATTGGATATGCTTCCACATGCAAATCAATGTTGCAAAATCTTTACTCATTTTCAAATTACCTATACAATTCTATTTTTGTCATTTTCGTACTGAAGACATAACTTTATGCAAATTTACACTCACCATAATTCTTAATCTATCATATATATTTTTTTTATACACAAATCCAAACCGCTCCCAATACCGCTTATAACTATATACGTTATTTACTGTATAAAGCTGTCTTACTCTCTGCTCCAAAGCCTTATGACATTCTCTTGGTTTACTCCATATTTGGCATATTTGACATAGAATATCTTCCCTGTACTTTAATTCTCCTTCTGTCAAATTCCCCTTAAAAAAAGGGGCTTCCAAATTATATTCAATATTATGTTTTTTTAGATATTCCTTGTTAAGAACACTATTAACATTACCCAAAGTATTACTAAAAACTGCACTGGCACTTTCTTCATGGATCCGATATATAAGAAGATATTCCTTCAAGTTAGCACAAGGATATATCTCCACTACTCTTTTCCATAATTCAAAATCTTCACTGTAAGGTGTATCCTTATAAAAAAGCCCTGCCTCTAAGAATTCCTTTCTCCTCCACATCACTGTTGGATGACCAAATGGATTTCCTAACATACATTCGAATTTAATACTTTCTGGGTCTGTAAAGTATCCCCTTTTATCGGTATGCCCATCAGTATATAAACCCTTCATTGCTGTACCACACATCACAATTTGTGAGTGCCTGTCCAAAAACTTTACTTGTTTTTCAAAACGCTTGGGGAGACTAATATCATCTGCGTCCATTCTTGCAATATACTCACCTTTCGCCTCCCTTATCCCCAGATTCAAGGATTGTGCAAGACCAAGTTTACATTCTCTGTTTTCGATAATTCTGACCCTTTGGTCAGTTTTACTATATACAATATTTCGACTTGCTTGATTGCTTCCATATTCCAGCAAGACTAATAATTCAAAACTTTTATACGTTTGATTTAATAAACTATCTATAGACTCTTCCAAAAAACGTTCCCCATTATAAACTGGCAATAACACGCTTATCTTAGGCTGCATCTAATTATCTCCATTCTTTGGTGGCAATATGTAAAAGTAAAATCTACCATCCCCCGAAACCAAAGATTCAGTATTTAAACCATCATAATACTTACAAATCTGCACACCTTCATCTTCAAATCCATATGTGTCAATGCACACCCCTGCAAATCCATACCATTCAAGATTTTCGAGGAATTCTTCACTCATTCCATTATCACATACTATTTCTTTTGCAATTGTATTCCTTCCTTTCATCCCACCATAACTCCATCTAATATTATCTGTATAAATATATCCTAAAAAAGGAGAATAGTGACCCATTTTTACTATTGGGAAATCGGCTTCTGGGTAATCCATATATGGTAATTGATATATCATATCTCCTTCTTTAAGCATATTTTCTACATTCCCAAAAAATTCAGAATAAATTTCTTTATCCTTCTTCCTTGCATCCTGCCATCCGGCTTTCTCTATTTTAACCTGATCATACAGACCTACCCCAAGCATAATAATCAATCCAATATAGTAGATTACTTTACCTTTTATTTTCAATAAAAAAAATTCACAACATATCGCAAGCATGGTTAAACAAATACCAGTAATCAATATGCTTACCCTGCAATATCCTCTAATTAATGGAGTAACAAAAGAATTAAATATAACTCCAAATCCCCCAACAAGACTAAGTAAAAGAAGTACAAGCAAACTAAGTGTCAAAAAATCACAATATTCTTTTATATCTTTAAATTTTAAATCAATCCGCAAATACGTAATAAAAAACCAAACGCATAATAACAAAAACCCAACTGATGCTATTAAACCCATAGAAGATGTAACATTTTCATTAATTTCAACACCGCTATTTTGGTAAGTTTCTGCTATATTTCTAAATGTACCTATCCTTGAATAGCTAGGTGGCAAAAATAATTGTATAATTTTTAGTCCTAAATGTTCCGCTTCACTTGGATATCGAACAGCCGCTTCATAGTTTTTTCCATTTAGAGCACTATATATTATTTTAGGGAGCATTTCTATTAATACTCCTACCACTATAATGTATAGATATCTTGCTTCATTATAAATAATGTTTAAATCTTTATCTTTTATAAGCTTTATAACGAGCGCGATTCCCAAAATAACAGATACAAAAAACGCATAATAAGCACTCCCCAATCCTAACAATACGGCACAGGCGTAGGCACAATATCTAATTTTACTTTCTTTCCATTTTTTATAGTCTAAAATAATAAATGATAAATAAATCCCCAATGGCAGTGTAAAATAATTTGATAATGCCAAATGTCCAATTCCCCTTAAAAAATGAAATGGAGAAACTGCATAAATAATACTGATTACTATTTTAGTCACCCTGTTAATATTTAAATAAGATAATAAAAAATACATACTCGCTGCTGTCAAAGGAAACCCTAATAAATATACAATATAAGCAGTACATATTCCATTTGAAGTAAATAAATTAACAAATACAATCATTCCTGCAAGTAATAGGTCTATATACGGGTAATCTATTAATGAAGCAGTTTCCGGAGCTCCCCATCTATTATTAAAATAAATTCCAGCTATCCCATTTTCAGCAATACTTTTTGATATTGTCGCTATGCCCATTGCGTCATCAAAAGTCTTGGGCAATACCGTAAGGTCTATTTCCCAAATACGTATCGAAATCATTCCTATCGCAGCTGAAACTGCAATAGCAATAATAGCACAAATTATTTCCTTTTGATACTGTCCCCTCATTTTTAATTCTCCAAACCAGCTTATTTTAATATATTTTCATATATTTTCATATATTTTTTACTTATATTTGTAATTTCAAATTTGTTCACAGCATACTTCTTAATCTTATCAGTGTCAAATTCTCCAAGCCTTGCAATCATTTCTTTAATTCCTTCTACCAAAGCATTTGTGCTTTCCTTATCCACAACAATAGCTGTATCCTCTGTTACCAGCGAATTAGCCCCTCCTGACCTTGTTACCAAAATCGGTTTTCCCAGGAGCATTGCTTCCTGAACTGAAACACCGGAGCATTCCAAGATACTGGATGACACAAAAAAATCCATTTGTGAAACAATCTGGTAAACCTTTTCTCTTTCACAATCTCCATAAAAAATACAATATTCTTCAATATTAAGATTTTTCACTAGGTTCTCATAATGCTCTTTATAAACCCCATCCCCTACAATATGGAGTATAACCTTGTACCCATCATTTACAATCTGTCTGATTGCTGGAAGTAAAAACTGATATCCTTTAATATCTAAACTATAGAACGCTGCAACAATAACGATATTTATGAACCCCTGCTTATAATAATTTTTATCATTTTTCTCCAATATTGTTTCAGGTTGAATTCCATTATATACCACTCCAAAGTCAATATGGGGAAAATATTTCTGGAGTTTTCCCTGTAAATCATCTGAGCAACATGCGATATAGCTGCACCGTTCATATACGTATTTAGATAAGATAACGCCTACTTTACCTGTCAATGAGACTTCTACTGATGAGTGCTCTGTAATAACCACCGGTATATGAAAAAGTTTTCCTAAAAAAGCTGCATACTTTCCAGCTTCCACCGCTACATGTACATGAATAATATCCGGTTTAAATTCTTTCCTTATTTTATTAAAAGCCTTAAAAATCCGAATTCTGTTTCTTATTCTCTGCTTTTGAACAAAACGGGAACGATAAGTACGTATCCCCCGTTCATCATTTACTGTAAAATCATCTTTTAACACTCTGTCAAATGGATAATACATGACCACATTACAGTATTTTTTCAGGTCCATCGCCTGCTCATAATGAAATATTCCAGTTGTAAATTTAGTCGCATCAATATTTGTATACCAGCTTGGCATCATCAACACATTTATTTTTCTGTCTACCAATAACATCCGCCCTCAACTTTCTCTTGATGCTCTACTGTCTCACTCTGATTTGGTCGAATCCAATATTCGTTATACAGATTAGATATTGTCCTGTTTTCATCCCATCTGTGTCCCTTAATGCCAAACAAAATCTGGGTTGCACCTCCCATATGAACAGCCTGTTTTCCCATTTGCTTTGCATAAATAGCAAGGGGCATTCCATATGCCCCGCAGCCAATGATTGCAACGTCAAAGTCTGTATTTTCCATTCTCTCTTTCATATACTGAAGAGCCTCGAACCAGTTTGAAAACCTGTCGTCCACCGTCCCAGCTATTGTTTGCACAGCTTTAATAACTTTAAGTTCAAAATCCGGCAATACTTTCTTATTGTCAAACAATTTGTGGTGAATCGCATATTGTTTTTTGATTGATTCCGCAAAAGGATGCACTACAAGTACTTTTTTATTCTCAAGACAAGCGCTCCATGGCTCTGTAAAAACATAGGGTTCAATTGCAGAAATTCCTGTAAATGCTGTATTTTTCATGTATCTGTCTGCAATAAACTCTTCTGCAGGATTATACCAGATGCCAAGCAAATCTATTTCATGTACATTCCTGATTATCGTATCTGCAAATAAATCAATCATTTTTTTATCTTCTGGGAAAAAACCTGCTGATGTACATAAAATATGATCATTACATTTTTCACGCTTTCCTAATTTCTGTGCTTCTCTTTCTGCAAGTACACTTACTTCCACTGACCCAAACCTTGCTACAGCACATGGCTTCCGTGAAGAAAGAAGGTCTATTATCCTTTTATTTCCTTCACTTAAGGACATAAGTTTTTTCCCTGCATAATGTGTAAAATAAGTTCCTGTAATGCGCTGCTTTATTCTTGCACAATATCGCTTATATTTATAGTATTCCCAACTGAATTTTTCCGTCATTTTATTTTCCAAATGCTTTGACACGGTCTACAATTTTATCCACATCCTCCATTGAAAGACTTGGATGAAGCGGAATATTTAATCCTGTTTCATTTAATAGTTCGCTGTTCGGCAATTCTGCTTTACTGTTATACAGTGGATTTAAATGGAGCGGATGGTATCTTAATGTTGTATAAATTCCTTCATCAAACAATTTTTTTGCCATTTCATCCCTTCGGGGCACGCGTATAAAATACGTAAAATAAGAATGCCTGTCCCCCTCTGACGCTTCCTGGGGTGTTTCAATCCAGTCCACAGCTCCAAATTCATCCTGATAGATATCCCATATCTTCTTCCTGTATGCCTGTAGCTCGTCCAGTTTTCCAAGCTGAGCAAGACCAATGCCCGCTGCAATATCAGAAGGATTCATTTTTATAAAAGGTTCTACAATATTATATTCCCACCAGCGATCTTTTCCGTGAGTTGACGCCTCAAATCCCGATTTTCCAATTCCACAATACCGTAAAACATTTGCTCTCTCCAAAAGCTTGGAATTCTTGGAAACAACACCGCCGCCTTCTCCCATAGAAAGGTTCTTAACAGCGTCAAAGCTGTAAACGCCTGCATCTCCGATTGTTCCGCAGGGCTTCCCTTTATATAAAGAGTCCACCGCATGGCAGGCATCTTCTACCACCGGATATCCAAGCTCCAAAATGGGGTCCAAATCTACCGGAAGCCCTGCATAATGAACCACCATAATTGCACTGGTATTTTCTGTAATATGTGGTTTAATGGTTTCCGCAGTCACATTCTGGGATTCTAAATCCACATCACAAAATACAGGAACACATCCAGCAAGCATAACTACCTGAGCGCAGGATACCCATGTAAAAGAAGGAATGATAATTTCACTGCCTTTCGGAAGCTCCAATAAGGTCAGAGCCATATAAAGTCCATTTGATCCGCTGTCTACCAGCACAAACTTATCCTGATGAAGTCTTTCCGCCATCTTTGCTTCAAAAGCTTTTGTTTTAGGTCCCATCCCCATCCATTGATTGTTGATACTTTCCGTTATTTGTGCAATTTCTTCCTGTCCTACCTTGGATCCAAATACATTAATCATAATCTATTCCTCCTCACTGGCTATAACCTTTACCGCCGGAATATCCTTTTTATCTATATCCATTATATAATACTCCATTTCCTTCCAAATAGCAAACCCACATTTCTGATACCAGCCAACCGCCGGATTATCTTTTAGCACATCACATTTAATTCTCTTCTCAGGATAATTCTCTTTAATGAAATTCAGCATAACATACATGGCATTCCTCATAGACGCTGTTCCTTTGCTTTTCTGCCCTCTGATAATATTGTAAAGGTCTATGGTTCTCTCATCTTCTACTCGAAACGCCAGACAGCCAATGGAATGGGCATCCGCCGATTCCTTTGTCACTTCTTTTACTATAAACATGTAATCTTCAGTCCGTTTTTGATAGGACGCAAACCATTTTTCCTGCTCTTTCGCTGAAATTTCTTCCTGATAAAAAAAACTTCTTCTGTTTGCATTTTTCCAGATGCGGAGGTTTTCAATATCTTTTTCTTTTGCCAATTCCAAAACAAGGTCCGGATACTGAACGGAAATTAACTTTAACGTTTTCACTCTGCCTTTATCCTTTTATGCCCTTTCGTTATATACCACCAAATATATCTTACAATAGTTGCCATTCTAAAAACCACCGAAGGTGCGTTTATCATGGAACTTATCGCTAAATTTTTATCCGCCACCCCATCCTTATCACAGATAATATATTCAAAATCTGTTTCTGTATCAAGGGGATAATCCATTGGATTATCCTTTTCATCTCCCTGACAGTTCACTCCACTGCCGTCATTTCCCCAGTTCCGCACTTTCGATACTGTTGGGAGAACAGAATATTTTTCTTTAATAATATAATATATGCTGATTGGAACATCAATCAGTGTTATTTCACCATTTTTTGCAAACAGCGCCGGATAATGTCCTGTTAAAATACCATTAACACAATAACAGAATTGTGAGCGGCTTTCTTTATATAACTTTATCATTTTTGAAAAACTCTGTGCTGTCTCGTAGAAAAAATCAATATTGATTTCCTGTTCCATTTTCCGGTACTTTTCTTTCCAAAAAGCGCTTCCCCAGCCTGCCATAATCATCCGAAATGCATTATCACTTCCGGCGTCCCATTCATATCCGGGATGACAGTAACCGCAGATATTCATCACTTTTTCATCTTTTTCAAACCTTTCCAGCCCTTTATCCATAAATGCAAGAAAATTTTGTGAAAACTCATTATCATCTTCTGTCAGAATAAAATAGTCAAATTCCTTTAAAGCTTCCCTTATCACAAACTTTAAATTGTCATATGGACCAAGGTTTTCCGTCTGTTTATAGATATGGACTTTATGGAAACCGTATATTCCCTTATCCAGATATGATTCCACCTTTTTATATCCTGAAATATATTTTTCTGCCGGAGGGTAGTCAAGCGAAATATACAAATCGGTGTCTTTTGCACATTCATTTTTTTTCAGGGAATCAATACACCTCTGTAAATGATCATATCGGTTTAAAGTCGGAATTACCACTGGCGCATAATACATCTTAAATCACACCTCTTGCTTTTTATCTTTCATCATCCTGTCTGTTATAATATCAACCGTTCTTTTCCAGGTAAACAAACCAGCCCTCTCCATTCCCTGCCGTGCCTTTTCCAATCTGTAAGATTCATCATAATAATACTTCTCGTAAGCTGCTATATGCTCTGTATCACTTTCCCAGTTTAGCAAAATGCCAGCATCCCCAACTACCTCCGGAAGAGAAGAGTTATTACTTACAATCACAGGGCATCCGCACTTCATAGCTTCTAACACTGGCATGCCAAAGCCTTCATACATGGACGTATAGACAAACCATTCTGCACCGCTGTATAAAGCCGCCAGATCATCATCATCAATATACCCTGCTCTTAAAATCTTGTGATCGGTTTCTGTATCTCTGTTTAATTCTGCCTGAAGCAATTCCAGAAAACCATCAACCTGGGCGCCCCCCAGAACATAGACCATATCTTCAATGTGATTTTTTTCTATAAATTGAAGAAAAGTCCTTACCGCTCTTATCAGATTCTTACGTGGATCAAGAATACATAAGCTGAAAACATATTTTTTATCTGTGGGCAGTCCATACTTTTTTAGTATATCCGTTAAATGTGTTTTATCCTGTTTAAACTTTTCGGAACAGGCAAGATAAGCCACTTCATATCTGCTTGCGTCTACCCTGTCGACATATTTAATAAAGTCGTTTTTTGTTGAAACCGAATTTGTAAAATAAAAATCATTTTTGTTTAATGACCGGATAAGTCGTGGAAACCAGTGGGTTCTTTTCTGCACATTGGGGTAATATTCCGGAAATAACAGTGGTAGTACATCATGCAAATATACATATTTTCTTATCCGTTTCATTCTATGGATATAAGGCGGCACCCTTAAAAAGGGAGTAAAGTATACTTCCGTACATTGAAATCTTTTTCCGGACAAAAAAATACTTTTTGTTTTGATAACTCCCCAGAGGAAAATCATTTTTACCGTTTCAACCATCCATGAAAGATATCGTTTATGTTTTTTATAATTTTTTCTTATTTCCCAGACTTTATAATACAAATCATGCAGGTTTGTGTAATTTAAAACAGATAAATCATATTCAGGGAAAAATTGTCCTGCAACTTTATTTAACAAAAATACCTGCTCCGGAAAATTATCATTACAATACAGACAAATTTCAAACTGTTCTCTTTTCAGCAATTCCTGAAAAATGTTATATATAGAGAAAAACACCCCGCTTCGGCTTGCCGATTTATCCAGTATATTTACAAGAATAGTGCCATCAAACACAATTTTCATTTACTGATTCTCCAAAATTCTGTTCACAATATTAGTAGTCGACAAACTGCCTTCCATTTCAGCAAAACACAATTTTCCACCATATGACTCTATTAATTCTCTTTCCGGTATATATTTGTTTTCCCAGTCTTTTCCCTTTACCACAATATCCGGATGCAGCTGGCTGATAATATATTCTGGGGTATCATCCTCCATTAAAACCACATGATCAACACACCGCAATGCTGATACCATGGCAATCCTGTCCTTTTGTGTAATAATCGGTCTTTTATCACCTTTAATCCGTTTTATAGAACTATCACTGTTTACAGCAACTACCAGAACATCTCCCTTTTTTCTGGCCTGTTCAAAAGAAGAGAGATGTCCCGCGTGAAGCAGGTCAAAACAGCCATTTGTAAAAACTATCTTCTTTCCCTTTCGTTTTTCTTTTTCCACAAATCCTATCGCTTCCAAAACAGAGCTGCTTTTTAAAAATCCGCCTAATGACAAGGTGTCCAACAGTTCATCCAGGCTTAAATGCGCCGCTCCAAACTTTGAACATACAATTGAAGCCGCCAGGTTTGCCAGAATACAGGCTTCTTTTATATCATATCCCACACAAAAAGCAAGTGTAAGCATAGCAGCAACTGTATCCCCTGCCCCTGTTACATCAATAACTTCCTTTGCCCTTGTTGGAAATAAAGTGTTCACATTTCCGTCCTCAAAAAGCATCATCCCCTTTTCAGAACGTGTAAGTACAAGATATTGGAATTGACAATTTCGCCTTAACTCTTCTGCTGCTTCCTTAATGTCTTCTTCTGTTGTCAGTGTTCTTCCTGCAGCAAGGGCAAGCTCCTGCATATTCGGTGTACACACAGTAGCGCCTCTGTATTTTTGATAGTCTGTTCCCTTAGGGTCAATAATGCAGGGAATTTTTTTTAAATGGCACAGTTCAATCAGTTTCTGTGCTACTTCTGGTACAATATTTCCCTTTCCATAGTCCGAAATAATAACTGCATCTATTCCTTCAAGAATATCTTCCGCCTTTTCCTGATATTCTTGTCTTATATCTTCCGGAATGTTTTGAATTTCTTCTTCATCCAGCCGAATATACTGCTGGTTTTTTGAAATTATCCGAGTTTTCCTGATAGTCTTAATTTTATCCAACCGACGCAGATAGGAAGTGTCAACTCCCATTGCTGAAAGCTTTTCTACAATCCATTTTCCGCCATCATCTACTCCAATACATCCCATCACTTTAATTAATGCCCCCAGCGCAAGCAAATTGTCAATCACGTTGCCTGCACCCCCCATTCCGGATTTTTCCCCTGTTACCTTCAGAACCGGTACCGGAGCTTCTGGGGAAATTCTGGATACGGTCCCATCAATATAGTAATCTATCATTAGATCTCCATATACCAGAATCTTTTTTTTACCTATATTGTATAAAAAATCAATATTCATTTTTCTTTTCCTTTTTACAGTAGGTCTTAGATATACACGAAGATAATGTGCTTAAAACATCTTCAACGGTAACCAAATCTATGCATTTTCTAACGCCATCTCTCACTATATGGTTTTCACACTCCCGTGTTTTCTCCAGCTTATCCAGCAAACAGTTCCTGCATTCCATATCCTTCCAGCACAATATTGGAAGATGTTTTTCTTTCACCGATTCCACGTCATATGGCAAAAATCTTCCATATTCCCATGGCCCCCAGATACATATTGCCGGCGTATTAACTGCGGCAGAAAAGTGGACCGCACTGGTATCATTCGTAATAATAAACTTTGCGCCCCGAATAATTTCTATCAGCTCTGTCAAAGAAGTGTTTCCCATTTTGTTAATCACCATATTGGGGTATTTAAACATTTTAATAAATAATTTATATAAATTTACTTCTCCCTGACTTCCACAGATGCAACACTTTAAATTCTTATACCGCTCTTCATTATATAGCTTTTCTGCCAGCTGTGCAAAACGCTCTATTGGCCACATTCTTTCCCTTTCGCTTGCTCCGGGAAATAATACATAATATGCTTCCTTTGGAACTTTTTCTTGTGCCGTTTTATTTTCTCTTAGTTCCGGCACATCGCACTTAACCTCTCTTTGCAGTATTTTTCCTGTAAAAATAGCATTTCGGCGTATTTCCATTACATGGTCCTTTGGTGTTTTTATCACCTTCTGATAAATAGGCAGTGCCATTTTATAGGTCCACCGTGAAGCAATAATCTGTGGAGAATCAATTGTGATTTTTTCTCTTGCAGATATGGCAGACATAACCATATCGGAAAATATTTCTTTAGAATAAGTACATTGTATCGCCTGAGCTGCTTTTATATTTTTTAACCTTTTATGGATAGACCAGCGGTATCTTATTTGTGAAGTACGCCTGAGCTTTCCATAGTCAATACCAATTACCTTATCAAAATATCCTGTACTTATGGCTATATCATAACATACCTGGTTACATATAAGTATGACTTTTTGTCTGTTCTGTTTTTTAAACTCTTTTGCAGAGTCCAGCCACATAACAAAATCCCCAATTGCATCCAGGCGAACTAATATAATATTCTCTCTGTCATTCCGCTCTTTTCTATTACATACTCTGATAATTGCAATATCTACAGCCGATACTACCTGTACAAGAAATTTTTCTATTATCTGCATCATCTTGCAATTCTCCGAACCACTCTTTTCACAGGCCACATTAACAAATAACAGACCGGATAATACCTTTTTATACTCCTGTCATCCTCCGCCCGCATTCTATCCAAATTTGCCTTCTGGGAGCTAATGCCCATCACACAATCCACTTTACTGACGTCAACATCAATATATTCCATCCTGATACGGTCATGCAGACACCGCAACAAAAAATCAAAATCCGCACAAATTTTGTAAGACTCATCAAATCGATATTTACGAAGAACATCAAGCTTTGTAAAGATTGCCTGATGGCAGGGCATTTTCCCCATCATCAACAGCTTAAACACTGTATATCTCCCAGGATATTTCTCCATCCTGCTCCCACATTCATATATTTTAATCACATTTCCATAAACCAGCCCTGCTGTCTTTCCATTTATTGTTTTTTCCTCAATCTGGCCTGCAATCTTCGAAAGCACTTCGCTATCAATAAGTACATCCCCACTGTTCAAAAATACAACATAATCTCCAGAGCAAACATCAATTCCCTTATTCATGGCATTGTATAAGCCAGTATCTTTTTCTGTAATTATTTTAACCCCATTTATGCTTTTATATTTCCGTATAACTTCCAATGTTCCATCAACAGACTGTCCATCAATTATTATATATTCCATATCCTTATAATCCTGGCAAATTACAGACTGTATCGTTTTTTCAATTGTTAAAACCGCATTCAAACATACTGTCACAACAGAAATTTTCAAACTCCCAAACACGCCAAAGGGCATGCCCTCCTTACTATATGCTTACCTGTAACACTACAGCTATAATCAAATCCCCTGCGCACTATCTGCCTGTCAAATGATATAATATACGAAACAAAAAAATAAACACCGGATGTACATAGGCAATCATCACAGCACATCCTTTCATATAAAGCGGAATTTTTTCGTTTCCTAATGTATTTCTCATATTCTCCCGCAAATCCGCCTTTAGTTTTCCAATTACTTCTTTATCATACTTATCATTTCTGCACATGGCCGTAATGACTGCCATTTCATATTCTGTATGAAATGCTATGATATCAGATGCCAGATCCGGATATTTCCTTATAAGCATCATCCGTACCTTCATATAATTATCAAAGGCCTGTTTATGCCGTTCCGAAAATCCCCCGTGGGAAATACTGCCCTTTCTCACATAGCGAAAATACAATTCCCAGGGAAGAATCCTGACGCTTTCCGCTTTTTCTGCAAGCTGCACAATCATGGAATAGTCTTCTCCAATTGTCACATTACTGCAAAAGTCAACTTCATCAAACAACTCTTTCCGAAACAGTTTTGTGCAGGGGGATCCTGTCAGATACCGTGTATGATGTATCTGATACATACACTCCTGTGCGGTCTGACAGTCAATACAGTTTTCTTTAAACATCTGGGGATGGGATATTCTGCCTGCATCATCTATATCTTTAAAAATACAGCATACCATATTCGCACCAGATATATTCATCTGTTCATCCATAAGCTTCAGCATATTTTCATCCAGCCAGTCATCAGAATCCACAAACATAATTCTTTCTCCCGATGCCTGTTTTATGCCTGCTTCTCTGGAAGCTGCCGGTCCCTGATTCTGATTATGAAATACTTTTATCCGTCCATCCCCTTTGCCATACCTATCGCAAATACTTCCACTTCCATCGTCAGAGCCGTCATCTACCAGAATCAACTCCCAATCCTTAAATGTCTGTTTTTGTACACTCTCAATACACCTGCCCAGATACTTTTCTGTATTATACACAGGAACAATTACACTAATTCTGCTCACTTTGTTCCTGCCCTCCCAGGTCACTGCCAAAGTTAATCCTCTTCTCCTCCACCACCAACGGCCTGTGTATCACCCTGGTATTGATATTCAAAATATATTCTCCCAAAAGTCCAATAAAAAACAGCTGCACTGACCCAATCACATAAACCCCCAGAATCAGCGGCGTATTCCCTGCCTGGAAATCGTTCCAGTTAATCAGCTTCATAACCAGATAAATAAGCGCAATCAAAAGACTGATACCGGAAGACAAAAATCCCAACAGCGTTGCAAGACGGAGTCCCACTTTGGTATAAGATGTAATGCTTAACATTGCCGCATCATACAGACTGTAAAAATTATTATGGGTCTTTCCTGCTCTGCGCTTTGCCTGTTCATACTCTATCTCCATCCGGTTAAATCCATGACCGTATTCCGCCACTATTCCCCTTAAAAAAGGGATCGGATCATCCAGCTCCCGCAAAAGGTTAATAAAGGTTTTATCATACAGTCCAAATCCTGTAAAGTGTTCAATCAGCTGAGTATCCGACATGTTTCTGATTAACTTATAATACATGCTCCGCAAAAAATAAATAACCGGATTTTCCTTACTGCTTGTCTTAATTCCGCTTACAATTTTATGGCCCTTTTCCCACTCCTCCACAAATTCAGGAAGAAGCTCCACCGGGTCCTGAAAATCACAGCACATGGATATGGTACAGTCGCCTGTGGTCTGGCACATGCCATAAAAGGGCGAATTAAACTGACCAAAGTTAGTCACATTAAATATTGCCTTGATCTTTTTATTTTTGGCACAAATCTCTTCCAGCTTTTCCCGTGTTCCGTCTGTGGAGCAATTATCTATAAATAAAAGTTCATAGTCATACTGACTTAAAGCTTCCGTCAGCACATTGACAACTGCAAAGCTCATAGGTTCCACATTATCCACTTCATTAAAACACGGTATCAAAACACTGATTTTTTTCATTTTAATCTCCATGCCGGAGGGCCTTTTCACAGCCCATAGCTATCTGACTTTAAGCCCGACTCTGTGTGCAATCCTGCACCGCAAAGCTTAAAAGCTGCCATATTATTCCTGCGCTGCCAGCTGATTTGCTTTCAGCTCTTCTTTACAATTTTCAGAGAATTTATCACTGAATTTTGTGAATTCCTTCTTTTGATATTGTCCGGTTTTTCGTATAATTAATGCCCACTCATAAAACGTTTCCGGCATCTCATCCATGTATCTGTCTTTAGGAAAGTCCCCTCTTTTTCTGAAAAAACAGGCTTCCACTACTTCCGCATTATGCTCAGGCAGCTGACCAATAAGCGATGCCGCATCTGTAAAATAATTGGGATGTTCCTTTTTTCTTGCATTCACTTCAGCAATTTTCGCTTCTTCATCCTCGCTGCAGTATTTGTAATTTTTTCCTGTCAGCAATAAAAGCCCGCCTTGCTTGAGCGCCCGTAATAATTCTCCAAGAACCATTTCCTGACTGCAGGCATCAAACACACCAAAACAATTTATTTTATCAAATGTTTCATCTGCAAAGGGGATCTCTCTCCCATTAAATTCAAATAAGTTTTTATTTACTTCAAGATCCGGGTTCTTACCTTGGGCATGTTCCAGACTAACGCCGGAAATGTCAATTCCTGTGTAGTTACATACACTGCTGTTTACCATCTTTTTATAAATGGGGTATAATCTTCCTGACCCGCACCCATAATCCAGTACCTGATCCTTACTGTTTACTCTCAGTTTTTTAAAATAGGTTTCCAGAATGCCGTCGTCATTGGTTTTATCCTTTGGGTTTTCTTCCTCATTTGCCTGCTGTACCTTTGTCTCCCAGTAGGTGACATAATTATTCCAGAACTGTTTATCGTTGGTGTGATCCTGCATTTATACGGCCTCCGTTATTGTTTCATGATATTTGCCATCCTAATATCCGGTCAGCAATGTTCTATTCCTTCTAAAACATTATCTTTCCCTGCAATAAAGTTACTGATAAGCCCAGGCAGCACTTTTTCCCTTTCTTCAATTGGAAAAGAGATATTGTGCATTGCTTTTGTGTATATTTTCAGCTCCCTGGTTTTATCTTCCACACCTTTGTCCAGAATTTTTCCAATCGCCTTTTTACAGTCTTCCACTGTCCTTACAGGATAGGATAAAGGTGCAGGATTTTTTAAAGAATAACCAAATACAATGGCCGGTATGCCAAAAAACTGGCATTCCCATATGGCCGTACCAGTCAGGGTAGATACTGCTACCGCATTTTTCATCAGGTCAAAGGTGCTGCATTCTTTTTTCATCAGATGAACCCTTGGAATTCTGGCCATATCCTTATAATACTCTTTTGTTATCATTAAGGCCAGCTGCTCCGGGTGGGATTTCACATATATTTTCATATGCTTCGGCAAAGCCTGACTTAATATGTTCAGCGCAAGGATCTGGTCCGCATACATATCTCCTCCCATAGGGTTGGAAGTGGCCTCCGGCTGGTAATGAAGCGGAAAGTAAATATACTGCTCCCCCTCCTTAGGCAGTTGGGCCAATGACTCATAAAAAGCATTCAGCCGGATGCTTTTTCTCTTTATGGGCAGTACAAACCGCCATCTTTTAAATGCCACCGGAATCATAGCCATAAGTTGTGGAAATTTTCCAAAGGCTGCTTTTATAAACGCACCGCTAAGCCCATACTTTACATAATCCTCCCCAAGCATTCCTCTCCAGATTCTGAAAATATTGGTTTCAAAAAACCTCTGCCGCAGCCTTCTCTTAAAGGGATTAACTCTCATATACCAGGGCTTCATTTTGTCAGGCTCAAGGGATGACCAGCGTTCAAATACTTCTATGGTTTTGCCTTCCAGCGGTATGTCTGAAATATCAGACTCCTTATATTTTGCCAGAAGCGTTTCATATTCTTCTTTTATCACAGGTTCAATATCCAGAATATCTTTTAATGGAAATCTTCTAAATGGAATAATGCTGCTGTGAACCATTTGAAGTTGTATATTCAGATACCTGCATAAATAATATATCGTTATATCATACCCCTCATGAGGAATCAAAGACAGAAAAACATGGGTTATCTGTTTCTTTATTAAAAAATTATACCAAAAAAACAAATTGTGCATATAAATTGTATAATGACTGTTCCATGACTCGTCAACTTCCTCAACCGGATAATGTTCAAATCTCCTTTGCTGGTGCATGATCTCCAGGCTGTGCTGGTTCATAAACTGAAGCAGTGAATCGTCAATAGGTATATTCTCCTCCAGTTCCAGCCGGTCATCATAAATACCTCTGTACGCATTATCCCGCAAAATACAGTCTCCCAGTTTTTCAAAAATGGAAAGTTCTTTCGTATCCCCAACAACCATATAAAAGTGATCCGGAGATACTCTTTCTTTTATTTCTTTTACAATGCTACTGCCTATCTCTTTCTCAAATACTAAATTCAGCAACAGATTTATCACAATGACTTCCCAAAACCTTTCTGTAAAACGGCCTTTCCGTCTACGATTTCATATACATGGTTACAGCTTTGAATGGTAGTCAGTCTGTGCGCCACGATAATCAGGGTTTTGTGCCCCTGGAGAGATTCTATCGCCTCCATTACCGCCGACTCTGTTTCGTTATCTAAAGCAGAAGTGGCTTCATCCAGAACCAGAATGGCAGGGTCATAATATAAAGCCCTTGCAATCGCCACCCGCTGTCTTTGTCCTCCGGAAAACTTTATTCCTCTTTCACCAACTATAGTATCTAGTCCCTTGGGGAGGCTTTGTACGAACGACTTAAGCTGTGCCTGCTCCAGCGCTTCCCACACCGCTTTATCATCTATCTGTTCTCTTTTTATTCCAAAGGCTACGTTGCTGCGGATTGTATCATCTGTAAGATAAACGGACTGGGGCACATAGCCTATGGTTTTGCTCCATAAGTCTGGTATCAGCTTTATGTCCGTGCCATCCATGCAAATCCTTCCGCTTTGGGCCGGAAGCAGTCCAAGAATCATATCTGCAAGAGTAGTTTTTCCTGCGCCGGATGCGCCAATAAAACCCACTGCTTCCCCCTTATGAATACTCATGTTTAAATTATCTATCACCTTATGCTCTGCATTCGGGTATTTCCAGCTGACATTTTCAAGAGTGATGGAGTCTTTAAATTTGTCAGCTTTCATTTTTGATTCTTTTTCTGCATGTTCATTTTCCTGTATTCTGATGGTTCCATCCCCGGAACCTATTCCGGAAAACGTCTGAAACTCCCTATCAAACTGATTGACTTCTGATATATTCTTATAAACATCATTAAGAACTGCCTGGTAAAAAACAATTACATTATAATTGTTGGTAATTTTTCCCACAGAAGGCAAAATCCGAAATGCTGCCACGGCAAAAGCCGCCGCCTGGGAAATAAACTCTGACCCATTTTGTCCTGCCAGTGATTTGACACACAGCATCAGAATAAATGTAGTTATGCAGACGGCCTCAATCACATATGCAGGGCACTCCGATGCAAAATTTTTCACTGCATTTGATTTATTTTTTTCTGTCACAGCTACATTGTAATTATCTGCAAAGAAGGATTGTCTCCTTGTTACCATCACGTCTTTAATGCCATTAAATGCCTCATTAACTGTTTGCAGACACAAATGGCTGTACTTTATGGCGCTCTGTCCTTCCACCTGCATTTTTTTATAAAAAATCTTTACTATAATCCCTAAAGCAACTAACGCGGAAACTGCCAGAACCATTGCAGTCAACCAGTCTGTCCAAATCAGGACTGTTATAATCAGAACCACCGACATACATTCCATTATAACAGTAAACACACTCATCAAAGCAGCTGACACGCCATTTATGTCATAAATAATACTTCTAAGCAATATCGTACTGTTTGTATTGATATGAAACGTGTACTCACGATTCAAATACGAATTCATCAGCCGCAGGGAAGTCTCTTTTTCCACTCTGCGGTAAAATTTATTTTTGTAATAGGATAAAAAAGACATATACAGGTTTTTTAACACATATACTAAAATAGTACCTGCTGAAACCCACAAAACAAGCTGTCTGGCGCTGCTTACGTGAAGCAGATTCCAAAGCCATGCCACACCAGCATCCTGCAGCAGATTATCAGGCATCAGTATTACCTGAACCAATGGGATAATGGCGGATACGCCCAACATCTCAAAAACAGAGCCCAGCAACAGCAGAAAAAGAAGACCATAACTTCCCTTTCTCTGTTTTGGTGTAAAAATATAGTAAAATTTTGATACAACATCTTTTATCTGTTTTATGATTTCCATGTATATACCCCTGCATATCACCAATTTCCCATGATACTGCATCAAATTTATCTTCTCAAAACTTTTTAACCATTCTAAATATTATAACAATCAACCTTGTATTGGTCAATATTTCTTCTAATCCATTCTATTGTTTCCCGGATGCCTTCTTCAAAGGTATACTGGATTTTCCAGTCTGTAAGCTCCATAATCTTTGCATTATCCCCCAGCAGCCTGTTGACTTCGCTTTTTTCCGGACGGAGCCTTTCTTCATCACAAACAATTTCCGCATCCGGATTTATCTGGCTGATAATCTCCCTTGCCAAATCTCCGATAGATATTTCTTTTTTTGTGGCAATGTTGATTTCCTGTCCAATGGTCTTATCTGACTTTGCAATGGCAATAAAACCGTTTGCCGTATCCTTCACATAGTTAAAGTCCCTGGTGGGCGTTAACGAACCCAGTTTAATTTCTTTTTTCCCTGACAGAAGCTGGGTGATAATCGTTGGGATCACTGCCCGGGCGGACTGCCTTGGCCCATAAGTGTTAAAAGGACGTACAATAGATACCGGCAGGTTAAAGCTGCGGTAAAAGCTTTCCGCCAGCCTGTCCGCTCCTATTTTTGTCGCTGAATAAGGTGACTGTCCCTGAAATGGGTGCTTTTCATCAATCGGTACATACTGTGCCGTTCCGTATACCTCTGACGTGGAAGTAATTAAAACCCTGTCTGTTCCCCAATCACGGGCTGCCTGCAAAACGTTCAGCGTCCCCTTTATATTGGTGTCCACATACGAGTCAGGAGAATGATAGCTAAAAGGAATGGCAATCAGCGCCGCAAGATGAAACACTTCCTCCATCCCTTTCATTGCTGTTCTCACACCATTAGGATCTCTGATATCCCCGCTGAAAATTTCTACATGCTTCATAATATCTTCCGGCATGGTATCCAGCCATCCCCATGTATTAAAGGAGTTATAATAAGTAAATGCCCGGACTTTATAACCTTTTTTTACCAGCTCTTCTGTAAGATGGCTGCCGATAAAACCGTCAGCGCCTGTCACTAATACCTTTTTTCCCATATTTCCGCTCCTTATGCCTCTATGTGAAGCCTTCTTTTCATTTTTTCCAGCTCGTCCATCTGTCCCATATCCATAAAACACTCATCTTCTATCAAAAAGCTGCCTACCTTATCGCCTCTGCGGATACAGTCGTCTATCACATCAGTAATATGAATAAACGTCCCATCCGGTATTCTCTCCAAAAAATCAGGTTCTATCAAATATAATCCTGTATTGATGCTGAAGGCAAATCCAGGCTTTTCCTGTAACTTTGTAACATTTCCTTTTTTATCTGTCATAATCGTCCCATAGGGAATTTCAAATCTTTTTTTTGCCCCCACAAGTGTAATTATGTTTCCTGCTTCTTTATGGTACTTTAAAATCTCTGCATAATCTGCATCAATTAAAATATCACAATTGGACATAAAAAAAGTTCCGTGCATAATATTGCCCAGCAGTTTTAAACCTCCGCCAGTTCCCAGATATTCCTGTTCCTCTATAAATGTAATATTTCTATTGCTCTCATGGTCATTAAAATATGCTTTTATAAAATCTTTTTTATAGTTAACAATCATGGTTACATTTTCACATCCATAGGACTTAAATCTTTCCATAATGTGTTCCGTGATTGTCCTGTCTCCCACCGGAATTAAGGGCTTAGGCAAAATATCTGTATAGGGCTTTAACCTTTCTCCCTTCCCGCCAGCCATAATAACAAGGGGAATACCCAAAAATGGTTTTCTTTTAGGACCTGCCTGCCTGTCACGCCAGAACAAAATGTCCGTAATCCGGCCCCGATGATCCAAAACAGGAATTGCTGTAATTCCCTTTTCAATCATCAGCTTCTCCGCTCTTTCCTGATCACGGACTGTAAGATACACGGGATGTTCATTTCCAATCGATGCAATATCCTCTAAAAGCCCACCGCCGCCCAGCAAATGTCTTCTGATATCGCCATCAGTTACACAGGAGCACAGCTTGCGCCCTTCGCATACAAAAATAACGCCTTTGTTATTTTCTCCTATTTTCCGCATCCCATCTTTAATTGATGTACCCTTTCCAACTACAAATAACTCTATTTCTACCATATCACCCACACATTTTATCTGTCAGTTTCCATCCCCTGCTTCACAACATTTCCCATTGTACAAAAATTAACCCCTCTGCTGCCTTATCTCCTGCGCAACAGATGATAAAGCTGTAATGCCATCGTATAACTTTTCACCTTAAAATAACAAATATGTGGAAAATCATAAGAAAAAATTACCCGTAAACGGGCTTTAACTGGCAGCTTTTTAAGATAGATATTGTTTTTAAAGTCTGGGTAATTGGTTTTTAAAAACTTCTTCTGCCGTTTCACATGTTCCCATGGCATTGAATCAACCTTTCCCGCCAGCAGGTAAAAGGTGCTGGAAAAATACCTGACTGCACAAATATATTCCAATCCATTATGATATCTTACGCCTTCTCCCTTTTCAGTCATATCACTGCTTAGTTTCTCTTCAATGCTGATTCGGTCTAAATGATACACACCCTTTTTATTCATTGTAGATTCCGGATTTGTACGATAGTAATACATTATCTGGTCAATAAGAAAATATTTTTTTACATATAAACACATCATCGTATCCCAATAATTATCTTCATATGCAGTGTTTTCCGGAAAAAAAAGATTATTTTGCAAAATCCAGTCTCTTTTATATAACTTTGACCATACGCCGCCAGTCCCGTAAACCATCAGCTTTTCCCGGTCTATATCTGTCAATTCCTTATTATTGGCCTTCCAAAGCTCCTCATTCCATATAACATAGGGGCTTATGTCTTCTAAATCTGTACTTGTATTGTCTGCGTCCTCCCCAACTCTGGCTGCCTGGATGCAGACAAAATCCGCACAAGTTTCCTGTATTTTATTTAATAACACTTCGTACATGTCGTTCCTGACAAAATCATCTCCGTCCACAAATCCAATAAATTCTCCCTGAGCCTTACGGATGCCAAGGTTCCGTGCGCCTCCCTGCCTTTTATTTTCTCTGGAATCAATTACAACAATTCTGTCCGGATACTGTTTTTCATAAGAGCGTAAAATGTCAATACTTTGATCAGGAGAGGCATCGTTTACCAATATAATTTCCAAATCTTTTAATGTTTGTCCCAGAAGGCTGTCTATACAAATTCCAATATATTTCTCAACATTATATACAGGTACAATTACACTTACCTTCGGATACATCTCTTTGCTCCCTCCTGTCATTTGAGCATAGCCTAATGCTAGCACCGCCTCCAAAAAATGTCAATGTTTTTAAATCCTATAAAACACTGCTATTTTCCCGCAATGTCATCAATTCTTTTCTTCACCGTCTTCAGCGCATCCCTCTTCCAAAATCCCGTCTCTGCCCCTGCATTTTTCGTACCATCTTGTATCATTTCATAAAGCTCCTGCGCCGTATCAAAAAATTCCGCCCACGTTGTATCACACAAAAGCTTCATTTCCGAAGACGCCCCTTCCCTAAGTATAAACGTTTTTAAGTCAAATTCCAGTCCTTCAAAGGTCGCCGTGGAGCCATATGCCCCTACCTGATACTCGGACTGCGCAAACAACTCGTACAAATCTGTCTGCCGGTTGTCAATCACTTTTATATCAGAACCTGCCAGCTGGGGATATCTTTCCTTCCATCTCTCATACTCTCCCGGATGGAGCTTAAAAATAATCTGGTATTTCTCCCTGTCAATCAACTGGTTTAATGTTGCTGCAATTTCTGCAAGTCGGTCCCCTATCATGGGCTGGGAAATAAAAATAATCTTATGAATCCCATCCTTATGATATTTCCTCTTTACCTCCCCTGCCTTCTCCTCCAGGTAGGGAAACCCTGCCTCCACCAACCGCTCAGCAGGCAAAGGATACCGGGCAGCCTCAATCCAAAATCTGGAAAAGGCAAAAAAGTACTGCGCAAACTGCTTCACCTTGGTCCCCTTTGCATAATTATAAGGAAGGTGTTCTCCCCCCGTCACTCCATGCTGCAGCTCCACTGTAGGGATATGAAGCTCTGCTCCCAGTTCATTGACCACCATACAGTCAAAATTATATCCCACCACTTCAAGAATAACCTTTGGATTTATTTTTTTAATCAGCCTTCCAAGGTCCTTCTTTTTCACCTGATAAATATAGTAGCCGCATACCATTCTGTCTATGATCCGGCGGCCGTCATAGCTTACCTGATAAGCTTTGCAGATTTTATCCAAAGGCTCCCGGATTCTCTCTTCCAGCCTTTTTCTTAAATCAGAAATCTGCTTTTTGAAAAAGAAACTGCGAATATAAAAATGCAGCATAGCTTTCAATTCAATCCTGTCCGTGTAAACCAGATTTTTTGTCCGCACCGGCTGGCTGTGCTGCTGAAAATAAGGCCGCTCCAGTACCACACTTCCCGGATATTCCGCTGCAATTTTGTCTGTATAAATGCACTCATAATGGTCATCCATCCAGACCCTTCTCTCGTGGTTTAATATAAGCGCTTTGTGAGGCCCTTTGGGGATCCGGCTATTGCATAAAGCATACTTAACCATTCCCAGCCTTGCCTTCATTTTTTTCCAAAAAGAAAACTCCGGGTGCACATACATTTCATCATAAGAATCAATCAGCTTTTCCAAATCCCATTTAAGATCACAGCGAAAAAAAGTCCAGTATGCAAACCCGTCTATTTGGTCATTTACCAGTCCGTATTCCTTTTCAATTTCCAAAAAATCATCCAGTTTCATTTCCGCCGCACCATCACATATTGTATTTATACTTTTTCTGTTGTCCCTCTGTATCCGATAATATTACCTGACAAATCCCATAACTGTTATTTGCTGCTATGCCAATGGCTTCAACCGCTTCCAGCTCCACCGTATTGTTGTCAAAGGTATAACTCCATTCCTTTCCCGGCACTGCAAAATCAAAATTGTCCCACAAATACAATCCCTGCTTTGTCTTAAGGGCAAGAAACGGCTGAGGTCCAAAAATTTTTGTCTCTGTGCTTACCACCAGCCTGGAAACATTGCCATCCTTTTGTATTTCCACATTCAGATTTAAATCCTCATAAGGCAGGTTCAGGCACCTGCGCATTGCACTGACTGCATCCGCATATTCAAAACAAACGTCCCTGTACTTTTGGGATGCCCTGCCAATCATGTCTCTGACCCTATTGATTTCGTAATACATATCTTTATAATCATGGTCCGTAAAGGCTAAGATCACATTTTCTCCCGCCTGTGCCGTCTCAAAGGCTTCCTCCACATCTTTTAAGGTAATCTGCCGGATACGGGCATACATGTTCAGGCACCGGGTAATCCATCTGTTGCAGGCTCCTTTTTTCTGATAATCCTCATGGGCAGGGTGATAGGGATGCCACTCCAAAGGCGCATGGCGCCAGTCCCCAAACCGTCCCTCGCTTAAATCCGGCTGGTCCGTCTCTTCCATTCTGACTGACTGGTTTCCAAAGTCAAAGGGAATCCACTGTTCCAAAAACCAGTGGGAATCAGGACGTTCCGTATGGAATCCCGGCCGGAAAGTGGTGGGAAACCACTGTCGGTCAATTATCTTTCTGCACAAAATCTGGTTCAGGTTTTCCCCTCCCCAAAACGCAGTGCCCGACTCATTATAGTTTCCTGAAAAAGGAACTGGATGATGATGAAAACCAATGCCATCCCCCTGCTTTTGCTCCAAAACCATTTCCCGGTAACGGTCAAAAATCTTGTGATGTCCACCGTCCCGCCTGCGGGGATTGTTTCCGGTAAACCCCACATGGTCCATACAAAACCAGTTAAATACCCAGCCATTCCCCTTAGAGTCAGGAAGCTCCTGACGGAATTTTTCACTGGTCACCTGGGCAAGCATTTCCTGTATTTCCTCCCAGGAACCCCTTGTGGTTATTTTATGTATATCAACCAGATTCCTGACTGCTTCCTCTTTTCCTCCCAGATCAAGTTCTCCCTTCTGGAGCTTTATAAGATTCTCCCTTGTGGGAGCAATCTCTATTCCAAAGATATTTTTAATCTGTTCAAAAGGAACCTTTGGCTCTTCATACAAAGGACCTTCCGTGTCAATACAATGCACAACATATACCGTTCCGTTCATTTTCGTTCTCCTATTTATAGTTCCGCTCCCGTCCCTCCTGGTGCCTTTTCTCCTCAGAGGAAATTCTGTCTG
>CANCXX010000046.1 GCA_947381965.1 uncultured bacterium | reverse complement strand
GGAAACATTTTTCTTTGAGTAAAATCCCTTGTCACCTATAATCGTGCAGCTTTTTTCCCGGAGAGCTTTATCGTGTCTGTCATTGCGGCTTTATCGGCTATGTTTCCCGGCACCATCCGGCAGAAGACCGGCGCATGGCTTCCCGAATCGAATAAATACAGCAGTCTTATTTGTTTTTCCTGGCTGTACTCAGGATTATACCCTTTTCTTGCATAAGAATCTGAATTCCTTGTAAAAAGGGAAGTCCCGTCCATCAATACCGTTGACTGGCCCGAAACAAACATCTTCATGCAACGCTCCATCTCTGCCTCCCGGTCTGTGCCAAGCATGGACACCAGGTTACGGACTGTTTTATCGCAGGTCCCGATATCCGGATAAAGATCTGCAAGATAAGAATCCTCAAAACAGCGCTTCATCAGCCTGGGGGTACAGCCATATACCGGCCTCAGCAGGGCAGCTGTCCTGGCCTCTCTATAAATATCAGGAAATACTTCCTTTAACCTGTCTGAGGCATCCTTTCCAAGCTGCTCAAACATTTCAAACACACCATAAGTACGTATGACCGGATTTATGGTTTCGTACATTCTGAAATAGTTTGCATTTGGGATAAATCCATCTTTTTCCGTAATCTTTCCAATACATTTTCCGGTAACTTTTTGGGACCTGTGCTTCTACGCATCCCATTTTGAAGAAATTTCGTAAACATAAAAATGGTTCTTGATGCATCTTATTTCTGTTGCTCCATATTGGTTTATATCAGGCTTATGTACTTTTATCTTATCTGGGATAGCCATTTCATCTTCCTCCATGTTATATATACGCAACTTACTAAAAAGGAAGATTTGTCACGCTAAATTTCAGAAATTGTACCAAAAACCGATATTTATATCATAAAATTCTATTATTATGGAGACGGATAAGTATTTATTTACTCTTGTTTTACGCTTTTTAGAAATTAAGCGGCTTTATCTATCTACGTAATTCGTTCCGTTTTTGTGTTCTAATACCCTCTGATTTTCCACTATAAAACATTTTTCTTCTCTGCGTCCTGCAGTCTGCAGGGCAGCATCCATAACCTTAGGCAGCTCCGTTTCCAGCTCCATTTTCCGTACAAAATAATAGGGTTGTACACTAAAACACTTAAATACATACTTATCATAAAATGATACAAAAATAATCATTACATTCGTCAAAAAGGCTTTGATGTCCAGCGCAAATGTTATTCCGTCCATTCCCGGCATTTCAATATCCAGCAGCAGAATATCAAAGTATGCTCCTCCCTGCAGTTCGTCTCTAAGCTGCACGCTTCCCTCAAAATATTCTGTCTTCCACAATACCCCCGCCCTGTCACAACTCTTGTTTACGATATTACCAATGTCTTCTCTTAATTTTCCGTCATCATCACAGACCGCAATGTAAACCATACGCATTCCCCTTTATCTTAAAAAGCAGACTGCAACATATTCGCTACAGTCTGCTTTTTACGTTCATTTCTTTATGTAGCATGAAACCATGCTTTTTATATGTGAAGAGTTTTTCTCTAAACCGACTTGCATATGCAATGGCATAGACTTCCTCTTCTGTTTTACTTACTCAAGAACCTCTGTTACACCACGTACTTCAAGATATGTGGAAAGTCCCATTGCTTCAAGACCGCTGCAATATGTTTCCCAAACAGAATCATCATCTACATCCTGTTCGCCGGAAATAAACAATGCCTGCTGTTCATTGAAGTAGTCATTAATAGACTGTGCAATTTCAGAATATTCTTCCACCATATCAGGCTCAACCCAGAAAGAAGGAATTACATCCTTGGTCAGATACGGTTCATAAGTTTCTTCCAGATTCTTCTTCTCATCGTAAAGCGGATTGTCTTCAATAAAATGCTCTTTACCAAACTTCATAGGCAGGAACTTAGGAAGAGACTGAGGCCATAAGTTGCTCCAGCTTAATTTCTCCTGAGTTTCGCTGTCCAGTGTTTTGGTATCAATTACACGGTACATATCATTGTCTTCAGGGAATACCACTACGCCTACAGGACCTCTGTTACAGCCAATACCGTTCTCAAGTTCAAACGCATTGTCAAACCAGCGTGCAATAATTTCAGGATGTTCTGCATTATCTGTAATAACTGCCTGTGCTCTGTACACAGAGTTACCTGGTGTAGCTCTAAGCCAGATACCGCCGTTGTCAGCATTTAATACCGGAAGGGGATCAAATTCAGGCTTTGTGGTTGTCTGTTCAATTCCTGAAAACTCATTGGAACCATAAGCGATAGATACGCCGTACATATCTCTGTTTCCTTTTCCTTCCCAAGTTGCGCTGTCCTGTGTAAAGATTTCAGGGTCAACCAATCCCTGCTCATACAGCTTGTTAAACCAGCTTAAGAATTCTCTGTACTTTGCACTGGTTGCAGCAAATACCGGCTTTTCATCTACAAGGGCAAAACCATACTTATCCATGGGAACCCCAAAGTAACCTGTCATTGCCTGCAGATACTTATTGTTAGGGTCTGTGGAGAATGGAATCTCATCATTAGGATCCCCATTTCCATTTGCATCCTGCTCTTTGAAGGCTTTCAGTACCGCTTCAAACTCTTCTGTGGTTTTAGGGATTTCCATATTTACATTTTCCAGCCAGCGTGTGTTAATCCAGGGGCTGTAATTCACGGTAACATCATCACATACATAAGGGATCGTATAGATATGTCCGTCAGGAGCCGTCATTTTTTCTCTTACATCAGGCAGATCCAAAATTGCGGAAATATTCGGACAATACTCTGCAAAAATATCCTCAAGAGGAATGAATACCCCCTGTTCCACACCATAAGTCAAAATCATACTGTCACTTAAAATCCATCCGCCGATAACATCCGCATAGTCGCCGGAGTTTAAGTCAAGGTTCATTCTTTCTGTTGCATTTTCATAAGGGAAGTATCTTAAATCTACTTTTACATTGGTCTGCTTCTCAAACTCATTGAGCATATAAAACTCACCGGTTGAGGTGGAATCGTCGCAGAAAATAGAGAAGGTGTATGCGCCTTCATCTACCAAAGGCAGTCCTTCTTTATACATAATGCCGTCCACTTTTCCGTCAGCGTCTACTTCTGCCGGAACATATTCCTCTTTGTTGTCCAGATCTTCCGCTGATGTTGAAGATCCGCCGCCATCTTTTGAACCGCAGCCTGTCAGTGCTGAGCAGACCATAACAGTTGCCAAAAGCATTGCTACTAATCTCTTTTTCATACATTCATCTCCTTTAATTTTTTATATCAAGCGGCGCCCGTCCGCCGCAGCGATACCATTGCAGTTTGCCTTGTCAGCGTAAGCTGACAAAAGCCGCCGTGGGAATAAATCATCCCTTTACGGAACCAATCATTACACCCTTTACAAAATGCTTCTGGATAAAAGGGTACAGAACCAGAACCGGAATACTACTGATAATAATCAGGGAGTACTTCATAAGTTCTATTAATTCCTTCTTTGCGTTAAGGGCCGCCCTTGCCTCTGCCGTAGTTGCCGCCTGCTGCAGGGCTGCCTCATTGGAAATCAGGATACTTCTAAGTACAAGCTGCAGAGGATATTTATCCTTGTCAGACAAATAAATCAATGCGGAGAAGTAGGAATTCCAGTGGCCTACACCATAATACAGTACCATGATTGCTGTAATAGCGCCTGATAAGGGCAGTGCAATCTGGAAGAAAAATCTTCCCTGGGTACAGCCGTCAATTTCTGCCGCTTCATATAATTCTTCAGAGATATTGGACTTAAAGAATGTCCTTGCAACAATCATGTTATAAACGCTTAAACATCCGGGAAGGATTAACGCCCACATGGAATCCAGAAGGCCTACATCCCTGACAACCAAATAGGTAGGAATCAGACCGCCGCTGAAGAACATAGTTACCACATAAAACAGTGTAACAATCTTCTTTCCGGAAAACTTATCCCTGGAAAGCGCATAAGCGGTAGGAAGCGTAACCGCCAAGTTTACCAAAACACCGCATACCGTATACAAAATGGAGTTTAAGAAGCTTCGCACGATAGAGTCATCTTCAAAAACTTCTGAATATCCCCTTAAGTTAAATCCGATAGGATGCCAGATAACCAGACCGCTGGATACGGCTTTGGGATCACTGATGGAGGATATGATAACCCACCACAGCGGATATGCTACAATCAGCAAAATTATGGTCAGGACAACGAACAGAATCGTATCAAATATCACGTCCTCTTTACAGCGTTTGATACTTGTTCTCTCTTCAACTTCATTATTTTTTTTCATGTTCTATCCCCCCTGTCCTAGAATAAGCTGTTTCCGGACATCTTATCCGAAATCTTGTTAACGGTAATCAGCATGATCATGTTGACTATCGTGTTGAACAAGCCGATGGCTGCAGAGTAGGACATATTGTTGTCAATCAGACCAACCTTGTACACATAGGTAGAAATGATTTCTGAAACGGAAAGGTTCAGGTTGTTCTGCAGCGCAAATGCCTTTTCAAATCCGATAGAGAGAATACTACCGCAGTTCATAATCAGCAGGATTGTAGCTGTCGGAAGGATGGAAGGAAAGTCTATGTACTTAATCAACTGGAACTTGGTAGCGCCGTCGCACTTGGCCGCCTCATGAAGCTCCGGACTGATACCGGATAATGCCGCGAAATAAATAACGGAACTCCAGCCCATTCCCTGCCATACACCAGACCATACATACAGATGCCGCCAATATTCTTTCTTCGCCATAAAGTTGACTGCTTCTCCGCCAAACATTTTAATTACCGTGTTGATAATACCTACGGTAGGAGACAGGAACAGGAGCAGCATACCACACATAACGATGGTGGAAATGAAGTTTGGTGCATAGGTAACTGTCTGAATTACCTTCCTGTACCTTTTGTGCCGGAAGGAATTAAGCATAAGCGCCAGGATAATCGGGATTGGGAAAGATACAATTAACCCGTATAAACTAAGGATCAGCGTATTGCTGATGGTCCGTCCGAAATACGGGGAATTGATGAAACGCTCAAAATACTGCAGGCCGACCCATTTACTGCCCCAGATACCGTCCTTGGCATTAAACCTCCTGAATGCAATTTGCACGCCATACATAGGAATATAACTGAAGATAAACGTCAGTATGATTCCCGGAATGCAAAACATCCATAACGACCAGTCTTTTTTCAGCGTTAGCAGGAAATTACCCTTTTTCTTGGCACTCCCTCCCTTGTTAACTTTTGTTGCCATGTTTTCACCCCTCTTTTCATTTTGTGTCTGCATTTCTGCATTGAGTTAATAGTTGTTAACAAACGTTTGCCTTATGTTAATTAGCATACTACATTTCTCTAAATTTGAAAGAGTCTTTTTCGAGAATTTTTATCATTTTTTATTCTTTTTTATGAAACGCGCCATAACTCTTTAGCAATTTGTCCAAAGGTTCCCCGTTTTTATGAGCTATATCACCTTTAGGTACTGTATATTATGTTAAATTTTGTTAACTTTAAAATTTCCGTAAATATATTTTCACCCATAAAAACAGCGGACATTCCGCATATTTGCTGCAAATGTCCGCCTTATGTGCATAAATTATTTCACAATAAACGCTACTGTCCCCAAATCATTATCTGACAGACGGTCCAGATTTTCCTTCGCCCGGTTTCCGTCTGAAAGCTCCAGCGAATAAACAAATTCCCCGAATCCCGACAAGTCCATCTTAAAGTTGGTTTCCCAGGTATTATTCATAATCCAGCTGTATACTGGCCGGTGATTGTTTTCTTCCTTATTGTCGCAAAGCTTAATCGGGTGATGCTCCATCTGCCCCATATAAAGCAGCGGCGTATCAAAAGTATTAATTAGAATCCCTTCTTTTTCTCCCTGATATAAAAGCCCCTGATCCGCAATATAGTACTCCATATTGCTGCCTGGAAGCTGGTCAACGCCAGGCCGCATGGAAACGCCGCCATTTTGAATATAAACGGAATCCTCCGGTAAATCCAGCGCCAGGGGAAGATATACGCTTTCGATATCCTCGCTTAAAGTCTTTGCAATCCGACAGGTAAAATCTATTTTAGGCAGCTTCCTGAACATTCGGATAATTACACTGCAGTGATAAGTTCCTTCCAGCGCAAATTCCAGCTCCACCCTGTCAAAAACCGGCCCATGATCCAGAATATGAATTGCTTTCAAATCTCCCTGATACTGCTTTCCGTGAAGCCCCCTGACATTGCGCCCAAGAAGCCTTCTCTCTTCATAAACGCCCTTACGGATTTGGGTGCATTCGTATATGGGTGTGAAAAACCGCTCCAGCCCATCCCTTAACAGCTCTTTTTCCTTCTTTTTATGGTAAAAGGTGGTTATGCCCTCCCCAATTTTATAACCAATGCGAAACCATTCATTTTCCATCCCATAAGGCAGCTTATAAGATTCCGTGTCATAATCATTTACAATATCCCGTACTCGTTCCGCACCCACCCAGGCCGTCCGGGTATATAGCTTTTGATCCGGCGCCGGTATCTCCTCATAGGAAAAAAGCTTTTCCTCCCCGGCTTCAAATTCTGTCTGGAAGCTTACCATCACTCCTCTTGGATGGCTGGAAAGCTGGACGGGAAGCTCTTTCCGGTCTTTCAAATCTATAATCCTGACATTGGGCAGTTTTAGAGTTTCCACATAAAACTCCACCGGAAGCGTTCTTTTTTGCCTGCTTAAGGAAACCGCTTTTACCTGCCCCTGGGAATTGTAATACCGCAGAATATCCCCCAGAAGATGGCACTGCTCACTTTTCCGCATTGCCCCTGCTTCATGGGCCTTGGAAGCATAGCCGGTTTTACGGATGTCCAGATTTGTCACCAGTGTGTCATAGGGATTGGTAATGGTGGAGGAATGTCCCCAGGTATGTTCCGCATACAAAAGCGCATTTTCACATGCGTCCTGCGCAAGCGGCTGATTGCGGACCCCTGTTTTTTCTTCCAGGCGGTCACAGATATGGGAAAGCCGTAGCGCCTCCTTGTAATGCTTTACCGCATAAGGTGTGGAACCTACGCCGTTTCCCCACCAGTCGTTCATTGCGCCGCGGCAGGCGGGGGCGTCCGCTGTTTTTTCCTTTATCTCCTCATAAAGCTCCTTAAGCGTTACCATCCGCAAAGTCACTTCTTCCCCGTATTCCCTGTTAAAAGCATTGACCGTCGCAACAATTCCCGGATTGGCAGGCGCATTGTCTGAAAAGACGCCGCTGACGCTGGTAATATAAAAATCATATGGATAGCCGCTTTTTTCATACTCTTCAATACTCTCTCCCAGATTTTTATGCAAAGTCTCCAAAGGAGCTTTAGCCCCACCCTTCCCAAAATAGTTTTCCGTCATAAAGTTCAGGTTACGGTTAAACACAATCCCCAGAGCGTTTCCCAGATTGTAATGTTCTCCGTTCCATACCAGAAGCCTCTCTCCTTTTTCATTTTCCCAAAAGTACGGCTTCTGATTCTGGTAAAGAGGATACATCCCATGATGGGTATGGATATTGGTAAATAAAAACTCAATTCCGTTTTCAATCAGCACATCCCGCGCTCCCAGGGAAATCCCATTGATATCCGCATTCATGGCAGTTTTTACCGGGCAGTCTTTTCCGGTAAAAAGCTCTTGCATCTCTTTCGTCTTTTGCGCAAGCATCCCGACATCTGCCAGATCATTAAAATTCAGCCATGTGGCGGAAATGCCAATGTTCCCCTTTTTTACCAAATCAAAAAAATCTTCTTTTTCTTTCTCTGAAGCAGACCTTAAAAACTGTTCCACACAGTAATAGGTTTCACAGTTCCACTTAAAATCCTTCTCCGGTCTGTTTTCCTCATATCCTTTCTTTATAATGGAAATGACATTCCTGATGTTGTTAACCTGATTGTAAACCACCTGTTCCTGCAAATCTGTGTATCCCACATCTGTGTGAGAATGATGCACAATGTAAACTGTTTTTATTTTTTTTCCCATTTTAAGCTCCTCAAAAAATCTAAAAATTATTTTTTGTATCCTTGTTTTTTGCCCATTGGACTTCCGGATGGCTCCATGTTATAATGCCTGCATACCCAATCCTAATCTATGCCAACGGAGGATCCCATGAACGAAACATCCTTTATCCTGCAAAATCAATTACACGGTCTTTCTGTCCGCTTAGAACGCGCCCATCTTCTTACCTGTGACGGAAACTGGAGAGGGGACCACACCTTTCCGCCCTTTAGCAGCATTGGCCTGATACTGGAAGGGACCGGCACTATCATTGTTGACGGCACCACGCTGCATCCCTCCAAAGGCCAGCTGTATCTGCTTCCTGCCCGCACTACCCAGACTTTTTTCACAGACGCCTGCCATCCCTATAAAAAATATTACTGCCATTTCAACATCAGCTGCCATGGAACAGAGCTCTTTGACCTTATCCATACTCCATTATGTGTAAACGCCAGAAACCCGGAAACCGCCGCCTGCCTGTTTGAAAAAATGATTGGGGCTTTGACAGACAAAAACCTGACAGGCGCCATAAAGATGCAGCAGTATATGTTAAATCTTCTGGTATATTTTCTGGACTGCTGCCCTTCCAGCCAGCTATCCCTGATAAAGTCGGACTTTGATTCCCCATTAAACCAAGCTGTCTCCTACGCGGAGGCAAACCTCCACCAGATGATTACCGTACAGGAAATGGCCCGGATTGCCGGCTACCACCCCAGCCACTTTACAAAATTATTTCAAAAACAACTTGGCCTTACCCCAGCCCAGTTTCTTGTACGCAAAAAAACAGAATATGCCATCAGACAACTGACCACCACCACATGTCCCATATCCGAAATTGCAGATGCCCTTGGCTTTTCCAGCCAGTTTTATTTTTGCAACTTTTTTAAAAAGCACACCGGCCTCACCCCATCGGAATACCGGAAGGTATACTCCTGGGGGGATTAGTCCCTGTCAGGCTGCCGGATTTCCTGCCCGATTTTCCGTAAAAGGACGCCGCTGGTATCACCGCTGTGGCACCAGTAAAAAATCCCGCCGATTCCCTCTCTTTTGACATAAGCACATTTATGATACAGGGATTCTTCATCATCATAGCTGATAAAACTGGAACCGTTAAACAAAAACGGCGCCTTTGCCTCATCATCCCAATAACGGACATAGCCGTTTTTATCAATATATTCCGCCGCCAGCTTGTCATAATTTGGACCATAGCCGCCGCCGCTTTTGGTATACTGCAAAAATCCATGATAGCGATCCGTCACCTCTTCCCATATTCTTGAATAAAAAGCGGCTCCCATCAGCAGTTTTTGCCTGGGAAATCCTGCGCTTTCAAAAAGCCCCAGGGCCTGGTCGCAGCTGTTCCTGAAAATATCCCCGGTGGACGAATAAAGCGCTGTGTGGTGTCCCGTCAGTGCATGGAACCCGCACTTTAAGTCATATGTCATCAGGCACACATAATCCAAAACCTTTGCAAGCTCCTTTGCCTCCACGCTCTCTATGTAATAAACATCCGCCCCTGCCGCAATGGAAAGACTGCCGCCTCCGGCCATATCCAGTCCTTTCCTGGCCGCCTGACAGAGGAGGGTAAAATTGTGCTTATCCTCCGGAGAGCAGTTCATGCCGTTTGAGGGTACACAGGGATATTCCCAGTCAAAATCAATGCCGTCAAATCCCTCTTCTTCCACCAGCCGTCTGCATTCCTGCGTTACAACGTCACGCAGCTCCCCGGATGCGCTTACAACAGTAAAAGCATCCGGCTCTTTTGGTATAATTGACAAAATAACCCTGATATCCGGATTCTGCTCCCGGATTTGTTTTACCTGGCTTAAAAAGGGATGATTTCTGCTTAAAAGCTTTCCATCCACAGTCAGATGTCCAAAAGCCACATGAATGTGTGTAAGAATCTTTGCCTGTTCTTCAGTTACGATTGAATCTTCTCCCACATATGCCAATATTTTTTTCATTCCCCAGCTTACCCTCCTTACAAAAATCAGTTAACTTAGTTGCAGCCTTCATAAGCCTGCTTCATATACCGCCCAAAGTCTTTGGCTTTATTGTCTGGAACGGCTTCATTATACTACATCCCCTTTGCGCCCTAAATGTAATTTTGAGGGATAAATATACAATTTTAGAGGATGTCATAAATATTTTAACTCCCCTTTGAAAAAAGCCCTGTGACTCCGTTATTTTCCACGGAATCCCAAGGCTTTTCCCTGTTCTGTTTAAAATCTATTTGAGGCAGTATACCCTTCCAATAGGCGCTTCTTTTCCTTCATAAGGCCCATCCTTTATAAGCAGGCCTTTGTCTTTCTGTTCAAAGGACAGGCTTCTGCCTCCTGACAGTTCTGTCACTTCTACGACCTTGCCTTCATAAGGAATCCACACTTCTTCCGGTACCGGCGCCCCAGCGTCGGCAAATGTTTGGATAGCATAAACAGTTTTTCCTTTCCGGGTAAAGGCAATGCCGTCTTTTTTGTAAGGCGCGCACACTCTTGTGCCGTAAATTGCCTCCCCATAAATCTTCAGCCATTCTCCCATTCCTTTTAAGCTTTTTACCGCGCCTTTCGGCAGACATCCGTTGGGCTGGGGTCCTACATTGATGGCCAGGTTGCCTCCCTTTGCCACAATATCTACCAACAGGCAGATGACCTCACGGGGACTTTTGTACGTATCTTCGTACGCAAAGGAAAAAGAAGTTCCCAGCGTAATACAGCTCTCCCAAGGTATCCCTAAAGGTTCATCCGGTACGCACTGTTCCGGCGTCACATAATTTTCATAAGGTCCCCCAACCGTTCTGTCCGCACACAGCATTCCGGGCTGGAATTTTCTTACCCGTTCTATTACCTCCCCAAGACGGATATCCTGACCGTTATGGGCGCAAACCCACCCTGCGTCAAACCACATACCGTCCAGTCTGCCATACCTGCTTCCCAACTCCACAATCTGGTTCTGGGTAAATTCCACAAACCGCTCCCACTCTTGGGGATATTCCTTAGGATCATAGGAGGGTCCTCTGTGCTGGTAGCTTCCCCTGTCATACTTGTCACTCCAATAGCTGTCCACATGCCAGTCCGCCTTGGAAAAATAAGTGATTATACCCAGCTCCCGTTTTCGGAAGGCTTCAAACAAATGGGCGCAGATATCCGCATACCGGTTGGTATGAAAAGGACAGTCAGGCGCTGTTACCTTGTAATCGGAATATTTGCTGTCCCACATACAAAATCCATCATGATGCTTGGTGGTAAAAAGCAGGTATTTCGTTCCCGCTTCCTTAGCAATGTCCGCCCATTTTTCCGGCTCAAAGCGCACCGGATTAAAGGTCTTGTTTAAATCAAAATACTGCTTTTTGAAATCTTCTCCTGTTATTTCCCAGTCAATTCCTGTTCTTGACCAGCAGGAATCCTCATCTGACAAGGCCCAGGATTCCACAATTCCAAGCTGGCTGTAATGTCCCCAGTGCATCATAAGCCCAAGCTTCTGATCCTGAAACCATTCCAGCTTTTTTAACACTTTGGGATCTGTGGGCCACACATACCGGTCAGCGGTGCTGTAATTATGAACGCCCTCCTGCACCATTTCCTCTTCCGACGCTTCCTCCAAAGCCCCTTTCGCGGCAGTTTCTTCCCCACTGCCTTCTGTGATTAATTCCTCTTCCATTTTCTTATCCTTTCCGCCGGATTATTGCTATGGCTTTGCCATTGCTATTCCATAGCTATGCTATCCTATCCCGCTCCGGCCCCTATGCTGAAAATTAATTTTTCCTCTCAGGCACGATCCAGCTCTTTTCTCATAAAGGTTGTCAGCGTATGGGTCGTGTCCCCAATATACTCCCAGCACATGATTCCTGCAAGTCCTTTTTCCTTCAAATACTCAATCTTACATCCAAGAGACTGTTCGTCATCATAGCTGATAAAAGTACTTCCATCAAAAAGCCAGGGAGCCTTTGCCTCTTCGTCCCAATACCTTACAAAACCATTTTTGTTAATATAGCTCTCCACCAGCTCACCGTACTCTTTTCCATAGCCGCCCACTGTCTGGGCCATCTGGCAAAGTCCATGATCCACATCCGGTACCTGCTCCCACTTTCTGCTGTAAAAGGCCCCGCCAATAACAAGCTTTTCCGCAGGAACGCCTGCTTCCATATAAACCTTCACCGCCTTGTCCGTGCAGGCGTCAAAAAGGTCAAACTGGTTGGCGTAAAGGCTGGTGTGATGTCCGGTAAGGGTCTGGAAGCCACCTCTTAAATCATAAGTCATAATCTGCACATAATCCAGGTATTTCACAGCTTCGTCCATCTGGGTATTGCGCACATAATAACTGTCCCCTCCTGCGGCAATGGTAAGCATATAACGTCCTGCCTGCCTGTCCTCAAAGACCTCCCGCAGAGTTTTAAGAAGCAGGGTAAAATTCTCCTTATCCGCCTTATCAGCCCCTATGCCTGCTGCCGCAATGCCAGGATACTCCCAGTCAATATCAATCCCATCCAGCTCATATTCTTCCACCAGGGCAAGGCTGTCCTTTGCAAACTGCTGCCGTCCTTCCTTTGTAAAGGCAATCTCAGAAAATCCTCCTGCACTCCATCCCCCAACAGATAAAAGAATCTTCATTCCCGGATGAATGCTGCGCAGCCGCCTAAGTCCCTCCTTGCACTCCGGATGGTTCCAGACTACCCTTCCATTCTCCACATGTCCAAATGCAATGTTAACCACATCCATACAGCGGGCCTCTTCTTCCTTTACATCTCCAATTGCTCTTTCTGATACATATTCAATTAATAATGCCATCTTTTTCCTTCCTTTCCCGTCCGCTTCTTTTCATATAACAGCTATTTCTGTCCCTTACCTAAAGCATACAAAGTCATTACCCCGACTCCGGTAGCGCCCCCTTCCTGATAGGCAAACACCGGTTTCCCTGCACAGGCGCTTCCTGCAATGTCAAGGTGTATCCATGGCTTTCCTTCCGCAAACCGCCGGATAAACAACCCTGCCGTAATACTTGGACAAAAAGGCGCGCCGCTGTTTTTAATATCCGCCACGTCGCTGTTTATCATTTCTTCGTGTTCCTTGTACCAGGGCAGTCTGTGATACCGCTCGCCAACGCTTCCCGCCGCGCTCATAAACGCCTGGCAAAACTCATCGTTATCTGTCAAAAGTCCGGTAATGCTGTTCCCCAGCATCTGTCCCATGGCGCCAGTTAATGTTGCAATATCCACCACACGTTCCGCCCCTTCTTTTCTGACCGCATAACTTACGGCATCCGCCAGAATCAGTCTGCCTTCCGCATCCGTATTTAAAATTTCAATGGTCATGCCATTTCCTGCAGTAACCACATCTCCCGGAATCATGCTTCCCGGAGAAATCCGGTTTTCACACATGGGAACAATACCCACTACATTACTGCCAGCGCCATTTTGGGCCATTGCATAAACAGCCCCTACAACCGCAGCGCCGCCTGCCATGTCTCCCTTAATTCCTTCCATAAATTTACTGTTTTTTAAACAGTACCCTCCGGTATCACACATAACCCCCTTGCCTACAAACGCTGTAATTGCTCCCTCTTTATCAGGCAGATAGCGCAAAACAAGCATGCAGGGAGGATAGAGACTGCTCTCCCCAACTGCTAAAAAAGCTCCCATTTTCTGTTCTCTAATCTGTGCAATATCCAGAATTTCCACTTCCACCGGCAAACCTTCCATTAAAGCTTTTGCCGTACCTGCAAAGTCCAGAGGACGCAGATAATTTGCAGGGCGGTTCACCATATCACGCGCAAAAATAACCGCTCCGGCAAGAGTCCTTCCTTCCTCCACAAGACGTAGATTTTTTTCATTTTCAGGCACATTCGTAAGTGTCACCTGCCAGTTTTTTTCTTCCCCGCCTGAAAATTTCTCCATGGCATAAAGCCCCAGAACAAGGCCTTCCGCCGCTTCCTGCAAAGCTTCCTCTCCAAAAAGGGCAAGAATGGGTTTTAAATCACAGGAAAAGTTTTGTATTTTCCGCTCTTTCATTTCCTTTGCGGCTGTGGCGCAGATTTCCCTGACCATACCGCTTTCCGGTTCCTTCCCGTCGCCCATTCCCACCATCAGGTGAAAATCGCCATTTTCCTGCAACATTCCCCATTTTTCAAGATACTTGCCGCCAAAAACCTTTGTTTCTTGTTCTCCCTGCCTGTAAAAGCTTACCTTATCGCCCCATACCGGCTGCTGCAGGGTAATTGTAACCGCATTCATTCTGGATTTCTTATACTCCATTTCCTTATGCACCTCTGATATTAATTATTATTGATTTTAATCCTGTTCCGCCTCTATGCTTTCGATTAAAAGCTGTACGGAGCCTACATTGTATCCTGCTGTTGCATACAATCCGTTTCCTTCTTCGTCCCGTGCCACTGCTAATGGATACTTGTTCTTCTCCATTTCCATCTCTCCGGCCACATGAACAGAGTCTTCCCATCGGGTCGCATCCCAAACCTGAATTTCCGGCAAAGTGTTTATTACTTTCTCCAACGTGCCGTCCTTCTTTACAGGTTCCCTCTTAAGCAGGAATATCCTGCCCTGCAGATGCGCAATCTCGCTGCCGCTCTCCAGCAGTTCGTTTAAAATATGCTCTGAAGGTTCTCTTCCCTCTTCCAGCCAGATGCAGATACTCTTCTGCCCCTGACAGTGCTCTCCAAGAGATTCCTCACCCTTATCTGTCCTTACCATAATATCGGGCAGCGGAACTTTTTTCTCCTTAAGGCCTGCCGCCATTGCATGCTGCCTTACTTCCACCTGCGTCTCTTCCTGTCCTGTTACCTGGAAAAACATTTCCCTGACTAACTGGTTTCCGGAGCTTTCCCGCACAATGGTAAGCAGCCGGTACAGCCCCGGCGCCACATCAAGACTTAATCTGTTTTCACAAACCGGGGTATCCATCAGCCCCAGCACCTTCCAGTCATCTCCGGTCCACAAAGACAAAGTCCAGGTACTGAAATACTTCCAGTCTCTCTTCTCCTTAAAAACAAGAAGCAGTTTCCCCAGGACAGAAGGCTCCTCCTTTTCCTCCACCATATGGAAGGCGCCTTCCCTGTAATACTCCGGCAGGCCGCAGACCGGATTCACTCTCGCAGGAACTCCAAGACTTCTGCAGACGGCCACAAACAGCAGCTTTCTGCTTTCCTCGTTTACCACCTGCATCTTTAGCGCGCTAAGAGGCGTAATCTGCAAGGTCCGGTAATCCATCTCTCCGGCGTCCGCCATCTGTCTGCACAGTCCGGTCCATATATGGGCCGGATTTTCCCAAAATTCTTCTTTTTTATCCCCCAGATATTCTTTTATTCCCTTCCGGTAAGCGCTAAGCTCCTCATTTTCCACACGGGGATTTAACAGATACCGGGTAAAAATGTCTTTGGAATACTTTTCTGCAAAAGGCGCCGCCTCCTGTAAATGTTCCTCCAGAATTTCCGCCCTTAAGTCATACAAATCCTTTTCTTCCAGCTCTTTAAGCATGGCCATCCGGTAAGGATTCTCATCCGTTTCCAGAAAAGCAATCACCTGATCAAAGTTTCCCGCTGCCTTTTTCAGCATATCCTCTGCTTCGGGGAAAGCTGCGGCTCTCTTTTCATCAAAATAACCTAAAAGACGTTTCTGCCGGCTCTGTTTTGCCTGGGCTAACTTTTCCTCCCAGACAGGATCCGGATCCGGCTCTCCAATACCCCTTCCGTCAGGTGCAATAAACTCATACTCCATTGCTTCCCCCGGCCGGGCCTTTGCAAGGCGAAGCCTTTTGTGTCCCTCTTCTGTCAGAAAACGGCAAAAATGATACTCTCCCTGATAGCTGCAGGCAGCCATAGCTTCTCCTTTTCCCATACGGATACTTATCTTCCCTTCCCCGTCTGTGATAAGGGTTGCCACCTTCTGGTAAACGCCATAGTTAGGCACCTCCAAATGTACTCTGGCATCTCTTACCGGATTTTCCTGCTCATCCACAATCTCCAGGGTCATCTGCACAGTATCTGCGTAATGGTCCGTAACATTTAAAAAGGTAGCGCACCCTCGCCTGGAAATTACCGTCTGCTCCCCTTTTGGCGCTCCAAAGCACCGGGCATGTACCAGCATTGCCCTTGAAGCCGCATTGGAAAACCAGCCCCTGTCCAAAACCGGTTCCGGCTCACAGGCGCCCAGATAATGCCACTTTCCATCGCACCATACCTCCACCCAGGCATGATTGTCATCACAGTGGGACCACCAGGGGGCGTATACCTGCCTTGCCGGAAGTCCCACGCTTCTTAGAACTGTTACTGTAAAAACAGACTCTTCCCCGCATCTGCCCAGCCCGCTTTTATAGGCAGTAACCGCATTCGCTGTCCGGGCGCTTGCCTGATGATATGTTACCTGCCGGGCACACCACATGTTTACCACGCCTATGGCTTCCTTTGCTTCCATATACATGATTTCCGGCCATACCATCCCAAAAAACCATTTTCGGCAATCTTCAATCCTTTCATTGTTAATCCGGTAAGCAGCCACATTTTCCATAAAAATATCTTCTGGCAACGCTTTGCACCACTTTACATTTTCCCTTAAAAATACGGCATGTTCCGCGAACTTTTCCAGCACGGACTCCTCCACATCCCCGCAGTCGCTAAAAGGCATTCCTTCCTTATAATAGGCCAGTATTTTTTCCTGCAAACTTTCCAATTGATCTCCCCCTTTCTATGTTTCGTCTGCTGACCATTCTCTACCCGTTTATATACAAATATACTAATCAGCACACTGGTTATCAATATGTTTATTTTGCAGTATTATTATACCATTTGTTAACAAAATATGCTATCTATTTATTGTTTTGTTTATTTTTTGTATATTTTGTCCTTTATTTCTTGTAAAGAAAGAACTGCTTTGTTATAATTAATAATAATATATATATTAAAGAAAAGAGAGGTGCTTCCATGTCAAACAAAGAAGTAAACTACCACATTCCCAAACCACGAATTACCTTTTCACCTCCCATTTACCACTGCCTTCCGGCTCCCGGTCCCTTCCATCTGGATGGAAATATTGAAAAAGACTTCTGGAAGGATATCCCATACACCTGCGACTTTGCAGATATATCCGGCCCGGACTTTCCGGTTCCCCGCTTCCGCACACGTGCAAAAATGTGCTGGGATCAGGATAACCTTTATATCGCTGCCCTTCTGGAGGGTGACGAAATCTGGGCCTCTGTAACAGAACATGATGATGTTATCTTCCGGGACAATGACTTTGAAATTTTTGTGGACCCTGACTCTGATACCCAGAAGTATTATGAGTTTGAAATGAATGCCCTGAACACCGTATGGGATCTTATGCTTACCAAAGCTTACCGTGACAACGGCTCGCCCATAAACTCCTTTGACATCAAGGGGCTTAGGACCGCAGTGCATATAAACGGCTCCTTAAATGAACCTGGTCCCCAGAACATAAGCTGGTCCGTGGAAGTTGTTTTCCCTTTCACCTCCTTTATGGAATGCCTTGGGGACAAAAAACGCCCGGTTCCCGGCGATTACTGGCGCATGAATTTTTCCCGTGTTCAATGGCTGGTAGATGTGAAAGACGGCCGTTTCCAGAAAAGAACCGGAAGCGACGGTCAGACGCCTCTGCCTGAAGATAACTGGGTCTGGGCGCCTACCGGAGTTATCAACATTCATTACCCGGAATTATGGGGATTCGTATTTTTTGCAGATTCGCCAGCAGCGCAATATTCCATCCCGGAGATCGAAAGACAAAAATGGGTACTCCGCACTCTTTACTATGAACAACACCGCTACTGGGACGAAAATCAGAAATTTACAGATAACCTGGAAGAATTAACCTCGCAGCCGCTGCCTTTCCCGGTCTGCATAGAGACTACGCGCCATTCCTTTGAAATTTCATGTCAGGCAGCCGACGGAAGCGGGATATTATACCTTCTTGCAGATGGCAATACCGTTTTTCTTCCCGGAGAAGATGCCACTTGAAAGGAATGATCCTTAATGAAAAAAATTACCTTGCAGGATATTGCCAATGCTTCCGGCGTATCCCGTGTTACCATATGGAAGGCATTTAACAAACCGGAGAGCGTATCTGACGCCCTCCGGACCAAAATCATCCATACCGCCTTAAGCCTTGGATATCCCTTAAATCCTGAAATCATTGATCAGACCCCTGCGCCATTACTTTCTCTTAAGGGACATTCCCCTCATATGCCCTTTCATATTGCCCTGGTTGTATCCCGGCCGGAAACAAGCATATTTTGGGGAAGAATCATTACCAGCCTTTCCGAAGAGCTGTCGCACACCAACACAAACCTGTCCGTCATCTGTCTCCCCCACACAACGGATACAGATTATGTTCTTCCGGATGCCTTTACCAATGGCTCTCTTCATGGACTGATTATTATGAACGTTTATTCCAGCCTTCTGTTCCGTGCCCTGAACCAGCTGCCCCTTCCTAAAGTATTTCTGGATTGTATACCTGGGGTACATTTTAACGATATCAACGGCGACCTGGTGCTTTTTGAAGGGCGTTCCACCACAGAAAGCATTGTGCGTCATGTGACGGAGCAGGGGTATAAAAAAATTGCATTTATCGGCGATATCTCCTATGCGCAAACCAACTATGAACGATATATTGGTTATTGCTCCGGTCTGGAGAAGGCTGGTATTCCGCTCCTGCCCCAATATTGTCTCACCGGTCCCATAGAGTCGGACTCCTATCAGATGGAAATCAATGCTTTTCTGGATTCCTTTAAGGAAATGCCTGATATGATTGTCTGCGCCAGCGACTATATCGCCCAGCTTACCACACAGCAGCTTGTGCTTTTGGGGTACCGTATTCCGGATAATATTATGGTAAGCGGATTTGACGACAACTTTGAATTTACCCACACACGCCATATCACCACTGTACATGTGCAAAATAAAAATACGGGCATTCTGCTGGCCGAACAAATTTTACGCCGACTAAGCCACCCGGATACCGATTACCAGATTATTTACATCCGGTCAAAGGTGGTTTTCCGGTCTTCCACTCAGAAAGCTCCTGCATCGGATTTGTGAAAATAACAGGGCGTACGCACAACGAGCCGGTAAAATTAGGATAGAGCGATAAAATAGAGCCTGGAACCTGTTTTTAAGATTCCCGGCTCTATAACTTACGCCTAAGCGCTTCTATCAGCTTTCAGTTGTTTGAAATCTCACCCTGTCTGCCAATGTCCCATAATACATATCCGCTGCGTCTGTGCCGGAATCCAGTACCATTATTACCATTATGATTATTACAGTTTGAACACCATCCAAACTCTATATCATCTAAAGTAGCAAAATTAAATTCAAGTTCTCCTGATAGTTCATTAGGCAAGCACATATCCGCATCACTAAATGCCATATTATTCACTTCCTATCCTGAACGCTCTTACATACAATATACGTTTGTCCTTATTTCACATACAGATATGTTTATAAATCAACAGCCACTTTCACTGCAATCAGTCTATATAAAGCCCCCTTTGTGCCCGGAACATCTCAGCATACCTGCCATCCAATTCCATCAGCTCGTCATGTGTGCCGTTTTCAGTGATCCTGCCGTCTTCCACATAGAAGATACGATCTGCCAGCCTGGCCGCCCCCAGACGGTGTGTTACCATAATCCCTGTTTTCCCCTTACAAATCCTGCGGAAGTCCTCATAAATATGGTATTCGCTCTTCGCATCCAGGGCTGCAGTAGGCTCGTCAAGCACAACAAGCTTTCCCTCTTTATAATAGCCCCTTGCCATTGCCAGCTTCTGCCATTCGCCGCGTGAAAGATCCATCCCTCCAAACTCTGCCCCCAAGACAGTTTGCAGACCTTCCGGGTACTTTTCAGCATGAAACTCCACTTCCTTTAAAACCTTCCGTACCGTCTCTTCATCGGCCCCTTCATTCAACGCAACATTTTCCAGGATACTTACTTTATACTGGTTAAAATCCTCAAAAACAGCCGTGATATTCCCTGCAAGACAGCGGTAGTCAATATGGGATATATCCCATCCTCCATACTCCATCGTTCCCTTCTGTGGCGTATACAGCCCCAACAGCAGCTTGGCTATTGTTGATTTTCCTGCACCATTTGCCCCCACCAGAGCTACCACTTCCCCTGGTCTGATCTGGCAGTCCAGCCCTCTCACCTGGGCCTTGTCTGTTCCGGGATACTGGAAAAATACCTCCTTCGCGTCAATCTCCCCCCAGGGTGCCTCCTGTCTCTCCCTCTCTTCCTCTTCCAGGTCAAACAGCCTGAACCCCTCATATACTTCATGCACCAGTTCCCGCATCTCCACTATATCGTCCACCAGCCCCTTGTTGGCTGAAAATGCAGCATTGACTGCCGCAAACAACGCTCCAAGCTGCGCTGCCAGAAGGTTCCCCCTTGCACACAACAATACACAGGCTGCAATACAGCAAGTGTATACAAGGCTGTCAAATACGTCCAGGCACAATTCCAGTAAATGTATTTTTTGGTATACCTCTTTTTCATGGGTCAGAAGCCCCTTTAAAAGATTTCCCCTCTTTCTTAAAAAATAGCCTGTTGTGTCCCAAAACCGTGTTTCCTTCACATACTCCCTGCCCACAATAAAGTCAGTATAAGTATTAATCTCCCTGCGTTTTTCTCTCTGCTGGTAACGAAGCTGCATAACTTTCCTGCTTAATACATTGCGCAACGATGCCGGGATAAAAATAATTAAGGCCAGCGCTGCAAGCGGCGGATAGTACGACCAGAGCAGGCCGGCCATCATCGCCACTGTAACACATTTTGAAACAGCAGAGGCAGCGCTTACGATGAAGTACATAAATGCCCCGTCATGCAGGGCGTTGGAAGCATTCCCTATAAAGTCATTGATATGTGGATCATCATAATATGCAAGGGGAAGCCGCTGCGCCTTGCCATGCAGTTTTTTATATGCCGCTTTCTTTACCTGGTTCCGAAGCATGGTATCCGGGGTTTCTGTCAGGACAGGCAGAGCACTGGCAGCGCCAAGGCTTAAGGCAAAAAGAAGTATCAACGCCAATAGGTCCTCTCTGCGCTGCACGGAACCTGAAAAATCCATAAAAGCCGTCAGTCTCTCCAAAAAAAGGTTCCACACATATACCGCCCCAACAGGCAGCGCCCCCAGTACCAGATATATGCCTACGCAGAAAAAAATTTCCCTGGGAGCACATTCCGCCGAGAACCGGAATATACGCTTGATCGTTCCAAAATACGGAATCTTGTTACACTGTTCCACACGCTTGTCCATTATATATACCACTCCTTCTGCATCTGATACATCTGCGCATAGGCTCCGCCCTCTGCGATCAGAATATCATGTGTTCCCTCTTCAGCTATTTCCCCATCTTTCAGTAACAGGATACGGTCACAGAACTGGACCGAGCCCAGCCTGTGTGTAATCAGAATACCGCTGGTGTGCCTCGTCATTTCCGCATACTGCCGATAGATCTCCACCTCTGCCAAAGGGTCCGCCGCTGAAGATGGTTCATCCAGCACCGTAAATTCCGCATTATGGTAAAGTGCCCTTGCAATGGCCAGCTTCTGCCACTGCCCATTAGACAAGTCAACCCCACCGTCAATCTTTTTCCCCAAAACCGTATCCAGTCCTTTGCAGTCAGACAATATTTTATCCCCGCCTGCTGCATGCAACTTCTTTGTATACCCTTCCTCGTCCATCTGATCTTCCAGATTATCAAAAGCCATGTTTTCCCGCAAAGTAATTTCATACCTGGCATAATCCTGAAAAACCACGCCATAGATCTTTTTCCTTTGCTCCCTGGTCATGGCAGACACATCCATCCCATTATACCGTATCGTCCCCTTTTCCGGTTCATATAAGCCCAGCACCAGTTTCGCAAGCGTTGATTTCCCGGAACCGTTTTCTCCTACAAGCGCGATCTGTTCCCCTGCATTTATTGTGAATGTAACCCCTTTGAGAATATAAGTCTTGCTGTTCGGGTACCGGAACCAGACATGGTCAATCTCCATAATCCCCGGCACAGTGCCTGCCTGTTTCGTCTCCCAGTCCATTTTCTCAAAAGCCGCCTCCCTACGGTTGGCTTCTTTTGCAAGTTCCATCAGCGCTTTTTTATCTCCAAGAAGCGTTTTCCCGTAAAGGATTCCCCAAACCGCTCCGTTTATCTCCCATATAAAGTCATTGGAGAATCCCCGCAGCCCTTCCACCACGGCAACCAAAAGTCCTATGGTAATCATCCCCTGTTCCAGTTTGGGCAGCAGAAGGTAAACGACAATTCCTGTTCCCGCCCCCATCAGGAAAAACAGACCTGCGCTGGCAAGGCGGGTGGTTAAGGTAAGCCTGATCAGCTTCCGGTTATAATCATCATAGCTCTCCTCCCATTTCCGCCCAAAAAAGCCAAAGCTGTCAAAAACCCTTGTTTCCCTGATATAGCCCCTGGTACTTATCACATCAGAATAATACTGCTGGCGTCTGACTCTCCAAAAGTTATCTGTCCACCCTTTATTTTCCTTAAAGGTCAGGCGGATGTTTACCATCCAGACCGGCAGGAGTATCAACATACTGATCAGCATAGTCTGCCATCCGGCCTCCGCCATAATCTGAAAAACTCCTGCCACAGTTATCACGCTGGCGCAAAGGGTAAGTATCCCATTCATCATGTTTACATAAAGATCTCCCAGTCCATTCCTTAGCCGGCCGATCCTGTCATGGATATCAGGCTGTTCGAAAGAAAGCAGGCTTATCTTCATGCAAAGACCAAGGAACTCCTGCATCTGTGTTTTTTCCGTATCATGCCGTATTGCCTGATATGCCTTTTCCCGTATAAAGCACAGAACATTTTGTGTAATCTTTGTGAGTCCAAGAAATAATATGTATATTACGACGTATTTTGTTATACCATTTTTTCCCTCCACCAAATCCAAAATAGCCTGAAGGAATCTCAGAGAAATAACAGGTAAAACTCCAATCCCAGCAGCACATATAATACAGATAAAAAAATTTGCCTTATTTCTTTTAAACAGTTTCATTCCGCCCCCGCATCTTTGGTTTAATATAAATTTTGCATTACTAAGTTAATAATATCATAGTTTATTTTTCCTTTCCATGAGTAAACATATATTAGAATGAGAAAACAAAAGCTCCTTGAATCTTGCCCCCAATATACTATATTAGACGTAAAAAAGAAAAGCAGCCTTTGGTTCTATGGTTTTCCCATACCGGCAATATCCTTTTTACTTTTCCGAATTTTGTTCAAGCCTGTTCCTGACTGTTTATTGCTTTTTAAAATAAAAACAGATATACTTCAAATATAAAGTATCCATGCGGAAATCGTGCAGCAAAATTAAGAAATATTTTCTCGAACAAATATTCGTTTTTCTAGATTTCCGCATCTACTTATGTTACAATAAATAACAGATATAAATTCATTCTATATTTATTCTTTTCTATGGAACATTTTTTTAATATTATAAACAGAGGAATATTACATAAAAGGAGTGGTTCAAAGTGGCAATTGAGCAGTATACAGAAAGTCTGACATTAAAAGAAATGAATTGTACAATTGGCAGAAATTCATTTGGCTATGTTTTTCCTCAGGGTGATGTTCCAGGCATAGATAAGATTGGCAAACTACTTAAACAGGCAGGAGGAAAGCCAAAAGAATGTGAGCTGGAGGATTACTCTCAGGGAGGAAAGGGAAAGGCCAGGCCGGAATATATCATAACTTTTGATGATGATATTCATACGATTATGGTTGTTGAATGCAAAAACAGTGTTAAAAAACATTCCAGCAAAGGCATCAATAAACCTAATATGTTTGCGGTAGACGGCGTTTTATATTATGCCAAATTTTTAAAAAACGAATACAATGTGATTGCCATTGCCATAAGCGGAACCACCAAGCAGAATATCAAAGCGGACACCTTCTATTGGGCCCACGGTCAAAACCATTATACAATACTGGAGAAAGCAAAAGATATTATTTTAGAGCCCCAGAATTACATTGATTTAATAAAGGGAAATAAATTAACAAAAGCGTATTCTCTGGATGAAATCCGAAATACCGCCATTGATATGCACAACTCTTTGAGAGAAATCAAGGTAACAGAAGCACATAAGCCTGTTTTCATTGCAGGGATATTAATTGCATTAAATGATGAGGATTTTTCAAAAAGTTATTCTATGTTGACATCCTATAAACTGGTCATGCAAAATATCCAGAACGCCATAGAAAATATCCTTAAAGACAGTGATATTAAGAGCAGCAGAGTCGGCTACATAAAGCAGGTTTTCAGCACCCTTTTGGATAATACAAAGTTTGCAGAAATTCCACTGGGGCATTCTAAATCCATTACCTGGTATATTGAACAGCTGGAGATGAAGATTAAACCAATGATGGATTATGCTGACAGTACAATTGATGCTCTGGGAGTATTTTATCACGAGTTTATTAAATATTCCGGCGGCGATGGCAGCGGCCTGGGAATTGTTTTGACACCACAGCACCTGACAGAGTTTATGTGTGACCTTGCCAATGTCAATAAAAACAGCCGGGTAGTGGACATATGCTGTGGGTCCGGTTCTTTTCTGGTAACTGCCATGAGTAAAATGTTCCAGAATGCAAATCCGGAAGAAATTGAACATATTCGCAAAGATGGATTATATGGCGTTGAATTTGACGATGGGCTCTACACATTAGCCATTGCAAATATGATTATCCGTAAAGATGGCAAATCTAATATTTATAAAGGAGATTGTTTTAATAAAAAAATTACCAGTGAACTTAAAAGCAAGAATATCAATATAGGGCTGATTAATCCGCCCTATTCCCAAAAAGATGTTGTTGAGCTGGAATTTACAGAGCATCTATTAGATATCCTGACCGTTGGAGGAACAGGCGTTGTTGTTGTACCAATGAGCTGCGCAATTGGTACAAAATATAGAGATGTCAGAGAACGTTTAATGAAAAAAAATACACTAAAGGCTGTTTTTTCAATGCCGGATGATATTTTTTACCCAACCGGAACGAATGTATGCGTAATGGTCTGGACAGCGCATACCCCACATGACAGTACACAGGAAACCTTCTTTGGATATTGCAGGGATGATGGATTTGTAAAAAGAAAGAAGCTGGGAAGAGTTGACGCTTACGGGAAGTGGTCAAAAATTAAAGAAGAATGGCTTAAATTATATAGAAATAATGATGTGGCTGATGGTTTGTCTGCCCGGCACTGTGTCGGGTACGAGGATGAATGGCTGTGCGAAGCATACATGAAAACCGATTATACAAAGCTTACACAAGATGATTTCCAGCAGACTGTGAATGACTACCTTGCTTATCTGGTAAAAGGCGGTGATGTTTATGAAGACTGAGCTCTTTTTACTAAATAGCATCACAAATATATCTTATGGAAATAAGTTTGACTTGCAAAATATGACTTTTGATGCCCCGGAAGTTAATTTTATTTCCAGAACCGCCTTCAATAACGGCGTATCCGCAAAAGTTGACAGAATAAACAATATCAGCCCTTATTCTGAAGGGTGTCTGACAATTGCATTGGGGGGCAGTATTGGCGCTACATTTTATCAGGACAAACCTTTTTACACTGCCCAGAATATTGCAGTCATTCAGTTTAAGGAAAATATTTCCTATCTGGCCAAATTATATTTGTGCCAGATTATAAAATTTGAAGTGAAAAATAAATTCAGAGCATTTGGCAGAGAACTTAACAAACATATAAAGACCGACTTCAAAATTGAACTGCCGGTAAATAGTGACGGCTGTCCCGACTGGCAGTTCATGGAGGAATATATAAGCTCCCTAAGGTATAAGCGAATTACCACAAAGATAAAAGGCAGCCCCTTAAATTTAAATACTGACTCCTGGAAAGAGTACAAACTGGATTATCTTTTTAATTTTTCTAAGGGCAGGCGCTTAACAAAAGAAGATATTATTCCGGGAAATATTAATTTTTTAGGTGCAGTCAGTGAAAATAATGGAGTGAGAGAAAAAATCGAAACCGAATATTATTGGGAGCCGAACTGCATAACCGTCAACTATAATGGCAGCGTAGGAGAAGCATTTTATCAATCAGAACCATTTTGGGCATCTGATGACGTTAATGTTTTATATGCTAAAAACTTTTGGAAAATGAATAAATATATTGCTATGTTTCTTATAACCATAATCAAAGCGGAGCGCTACCGCTTTGGATATGGAAGAAAGTGGACAATGGAAAAAATGAAAGAAACTACAATAAGACTGCCGGGCCTTATAGATGGAAGTCCGGATTTTACATACATGGAAAATTATATAAAATCTTTACCCTATAGTGACAGGATTTAATACGCTTATAAGTTTTTTTGTATCATCTGTGATGTTGCGCTTTTGGACATCACAAATGATACAAAAACTATAAAATTTCATCAGCATTCTGCTGGTACGCCCATTCCCATCTGGGAATGGTACTATGGGAATTTGAAAACTATTCATAAACTTCCCAATAACCGTATCGTTTACCACCCTTACGCTCGATCTTACCTCTACTCTTTAACACCTCCAAGACTCTCTGATTAGTTCGTCTATTAACAGATAGCTGCCTAGAGCGTGTTTGAAAAATCATTTCCAACATCTGCACGCCCCACTTTGCGGGAGATTTGTGACGTACATCTGCTGGGAAGCATTTTTCAAACACGCTCTAAGCGCACCACAAAAAAGCCCTGCATCCTCCGCTAAATACGGAGGGCAGGACTTTTGTTTTTCAGGATTACAGATACCAGGTCAAAGAATTATTTGGAAGCTTTCCACTCATCAATCTGTTTCTGATATTCCGCACGGATTGTCTCAAGTCCGGCTTTTTCCAGCTCTTCATACAAAGCGGGAACAGCTTCTTCGGGATTTCTTGTACCAGTGTAAAGCTCTTTCTTATAGCGGTCCATAACCAGTGAGCAGTTTGCGATTTCTGTCTCAACATTGGAACGGTCAAAATTAAATCCAAGCAATACGGAAGAAGCTGCCGTATCGTTCCATTCCTCCACTTTCTTCCACTGGTCAGCAGGGTTAGGCGCTACCGGATACAAATTAAAATAGGTTGCCTGGGAATAAGTTGCCGGGCTGTAGCAGTTTTCAGTTCTTGTAATGGTGCCGTCATCATTCTTTGTAAAGTCTGTGCCTTCGATTCCATAAGCAAACATATTTCTCATGGTTTCATCTGTGTTAACAAATTCCAGATATTTCAACGCTTCTGCTTTGTATTTAGAAGAAACAGAAATGGCGTTCACGGAACCTAAAATTGAAGTTGTGGAGTAAATCGGTCCTGCAAAAGGTTCTGCATAAACGTCTTTTCCACGCCCTGTTGCCCAGGATACTTCCGCACCAGGGAATCCCTGTCCGGAAGAAACCACACACCACTGAGGTCCCTGATCTGTGGTAGCAGCATCAGGATTGATCAGACCGTCATTGTACCATTTGTGCATATGCTTTAAGGTGTTCATAATATCATCCTGCTCAAACACATTTACTACCTTTGCGCTTTCGTCGTCATAACGCACGCCAATTGCAGGAATGGGTGATTCATAGTTCATAAGAAATCCGTTAATACCGTCAGACGCGATAGACAGCGCATACTGTGTATTCTGGATATCCCCTGACTTTATGCCATCCTGGATGGTATAAAGAACCGGGTCAAGGTCATCAACACTATGAATGTTTTCCCAGTCAATATTGTATTTGTCTGCTACTTCTTTATCCCATACCCAATACTGTGTCTGTGAAGAATCTTTATAAGTAGGTACAGAATAAATCTTACCATTTACTTTTACGCCTTCCCATACCTTATCAGGAATCAGCTCTGTCAGTCCTGGTGTTTCAGCCAGCATATCTGTCAGATCTGCAAATGCGCCAAGAGCAATACCGGATGTGTATTTGTCACCGTTGGTAAACATAATATCCCAGTATTCACCTGAGTTAATCATAGCTGTTACCTTATCGCTCCAAACGCCCCAGTCCAGATAAGAGATTTCCACGCCAATACCAATCTTTTCGATGGAATACTCATTCATGGCTGCAACTACCGCATCGTTGTTCTGGGGAATACCACCAATTTGAATCCACTTAAGCATAACGGTTTCTCCGCTGCCTGCACTTCCGGAAGCGCTGTCTCCCGCTGCGGACGTATCGCCTGAACTGCTTCCGCTGTTGGAAGTATCACCGCCGGAGCCGCCGCACCCGGCAAGTACCATGGCTGCCATCACTACTACAAGCATGGAAGCTAAAATCCTTGAAAATAACTTTTTCATATTAAAACCCCTTTCTTTATCTTATTAACTGCAGCCACAGGCTGCAGCAGTTTACTCTTTTACTGACCCAATTGTAAGGCCGGATACAAAATACTGTTGGAAGAACGGATACACACAGGCAATGGGCAGCACAATCACCACCGCCATAGCCATTCTCATAGGCTCTTTGGGCATATTGGTTGCATAAGCCGCAATGGAAGCTCCCATGGTGTCCGCATTCTGTGCCAGAAACTCAATATTTTTTTCCACGCTCATAAGCACTGCCTGAAGGGAATAGAGCTTTGTATTGGATATATACATCAGGGATAAAAACCAGTCGTTCCAATAGGAAAAGCTAAGCAAAATTCCAATTGTGGCAAGCAGGGGCTTGGAAATAGGCAGCACAATGGTAAAATATGTGCGCATCTGGGATGCCCCGTCAATCTCGGCCGATTCCAGTATAGACTGTGGAATTGTTGATTTAAAAAAGGTCTTACAGATAATAACATTAAAGGAAGAAACCGCCAGTGGCAGAATCAATACCCAGATTGTATCCTTAATATTCAAAACGGAACTGTACACATTATAAGTGGAAACCAGACCACCGCCAAATACCATAGGAATAAACACGATAACCGTATACAGACCTTTCAGTTTAAAGCTGCTTCTGGATAAGGCATATCCCATAGCCGCTGTCAGGAACAGACCAATAACCGTCCCTGCAATAGTTACAAATACGGAAACCAGAAATGCCGTTCCTATCATTACCCTGTTATTCCACAGATAAGCATACGCATCCAGCGCAAAGGAGGTGGGGAAGAAGGAATAGCCAATTTTATTGATACTGTCCATACTTGAAAAAGAAATTACTACAATAAAAATTGCCGGTATGATACAGGTCAGTGCAAGTATCACAAATATTGCACTGAAAATAATATTTGTCACTGGTTTTACCCGGTTGATTTTTGATAATACTTCCGGATCTTCTTCCATTTTTCTTTTGGTTTTTGCCATTTTTCTTCACCTCCTTAAATAATCGCACTGTCGTTATCGACTTTTTTCACAATCCAATTACTAAGCAAAATCAGTCCGCATCCTACTACAGACTGTAAAAAGGCTGCAGCGGAACCCATATTGGGATTGGGCTGTGTCTTAATCATCTTGTAAATAAATACGTCAATCGTCTCTGTCACTGTGTACAGGGAATCGGATGCTTTCGTCACCTGATAGAACAGACCGAAGTCACTTCTCACCAGACCGCCCATAGCAAGAATAAACATCATAATAATGACAGGCTTCATAAGAGGCAGCGTAATCTTTACGGCCTGCTGGAACTTGGTAGCGCCGTCAATCATGGCCGCTTCATAAAGGGTGCCGTCAATACCTGTAATGGAGGCTAAGTACACTACCATGCCGTAGCCCATGCCCTTCCACTGGCTTAAGAAGATCAAAATCACAGGCCAGTATTTGGGCTCCTGATACCACCTTATTGCTTCCTTTCCTGAATTAACCAGCATAGCATTGATCAAGCCTTTGTCAGGACTTAAGAAGGCAAATACAAAATAGGTAACTACAACCCAGGACATAAAATAAGGCAAAAACATAAAAGTCTGTGCCACTTTTCCAAACCGCTTGCTGTAAAGCTGGCTCATCATCAGGGACAGACAAACCGGAATCACTATACCCAGAATGATAAACACAATGTTATACAACAAAGTCAGTTTTACCACCAGCGCACCGGAACCGGAGGTAAAAAGGAATTCAAAATTCTTGAACCCCGTCCATTCACTTTTCAGCAGGTTGTAAAAGAAACTCTTTGTGCCGTCAATGATTTTAAAATCCTTAAACGCCATCAAAATACCAAACATGGGAAAATAGCAGAAGCAAATATACCATATTACTGTTGGTACAGTCAAAACTGTAAGCTCTGTATCCCGTTTTGACCATCTGTCCTTTTTCTTCCCGCCTGCTAATTTTTCTTTACTCATTTTCTCCCTCTCTTTCTTCTTTACGAAGACTGTTTCCAGGAATCAATCTGTCTTTGCATCTCATCAATCACTTCCTGCATCCCATACTCATTTAGCTTCTGGTTAAGCATGGGAACATAAACTTCCGGGTCAACGCTGCCTGTGTAAAGCGCCGGGCCATACTGGTCCAGAATAATGCGGAAATTAAAAAGCTGCCCGGATACCCTGCTTCCGTTAAAATCAAAGCCAAAGGTAGGCGCTTCCACTGAATTTTCGTTATATGAAACAAAGGTGTCCCACTTGTCTACCGGATCGGTATCCAGTACCCAGGTGTTATACAGTCCGCCCTGCACATAGTACGGCACAGAGTATCCGCTGTTTTCCAGCACATGAACCTTATAGTCATAAATATAACGTTTTCCTGAAGCTGCTTCTAATTCGTCCTCATCTACAGGCACTTTTGTGTAATGCACATCCTCAATCCCATAGTTCAGCAAGTTCCTTAAATACATATCTGTGTTGATCAGATTCAGAAACGCCACAGCTTTTTGCGGATTCTCACAGTCTTTTGAGATTACGGTAAGCGCTCCCCGTGCCGAAGCGTTGGTAATTTGTGTCTCCATAATCGGAGACGCCACCACTTCATATCCCAATGTCTGACTCCATGTTGATTCCGCAAAGGGCTGCCCGTCTCCCTTTGTGACAAACCGTTTTACATTCCTGTCATCTCTTGCCACTGCCGCATCATTATTTATGTATCCAGCCTCATAATATCTGTGCATGGTCTTTAACGTTTCCATCATGCGTTTTGTCTCAAATACATTTTTTACGGTGAGTGTCTCGTCTCCATATTCAATACCGACAGGATCAGTAATTTTATCCATATAGGTTGGGGCAGTAAATTCACTGGTCAGATAAAGGGGAACCACATCCGGTTCTTCTTCCTTTATCGTAAAAAGCCATGGCTCCAGGTCTTCCAGAGAGTGAATTTCTTCATAAGGAATATCATACTTATCCACATATTCCTTTGTAAAAACCCACATAGGCATATTGCCAATTTCCTTCTGACTTGGAACGCCATAAATTTTCCCATTGATGGTGGCTGCACTCCAGAAACGGCTGTCAATATCGGAGAGCAAGTCTTTTCCGTACACCTTTAAAAGCTCATCCAGCTCAAGCAGCGTGCCCTTTTGGGCAATTTCCAGATAATCGTTGGCCCAGGAACTGGAAAATGCCATATCCCAGCGCGCGCCTGTGCTTATTACACTGCGCATTTTCGCATTATAATCGTTCCAGTTAACCGGAATGATCTCCACGGTCACTCCAATTTTTTCCGATATGTAATCGTTTACCTGTTTTTCCACGATTTTTCCGTCCTGCTGCACAGTTCCAATCTGATACCAGATTAAATGCACCGGTTCCCCCGAAACGTCCGCTTCCTCAATCTCCTTGCCGCAGCCAGCGGAAAAAGCCATCAGCCCCGCCAGCGCAAAAGCTCCAAGCCACAGCCTTTTTTTGTTTTTCATCTTAATCCCCACGCATACCGCAGGATATCCCTGCAATACTGCTTAAACAGAAAATTAAAAGCTCCTTTTGTGCAATATCACTACCAACGCCTTAATGGATACTAATATTTTAACAAACCGGGTACTTGCAATATAGTTTAAAATTTATATGTTTTATGAACTTTTTATAGTTGTATAGAAAAACTTTATATTTTTTGTGCAGTTCGTCACTTTGCGGTAATTTAAATCCCTCTTTCCATTATGTACCTGGAAAAAACTTTTCCTATTACATTTCACCGCGAAAATCTGCCTTCTGACAGAAACATCAGTAATTTTTCATATCGCGCAGGGCTGCCGGGGATACGCCATAGCTTTGCTTAAATTTCCTGTAAAAATAACTGGTATCCGAATATCCCGTTTCCTTGGCAATATCGTTTATGCGCATGTTGGTTGTGAGAATTAACTTTTTCGCCACACTGTTTCTGACATTATTCAGATACTGGGAAAAAGGGCAGCCCACCTCCTTTTGGAAAATTTGTCCCAAATAAGAAGTGTTCATATGATACTTATAGGCAAGCGTCTTTAAGTTCATGTCATTTTGATAGTTATTCTTAACCTCCGCCATAATCTGGCGCACCACCGGCGTATACTGCAGATTTTCCATGTTCAGCCATGAAATTATATCCGTGATTTCAGACAAAAACATGGCCTTTATGGAAAAAATATCTTCTGCCTGCCAGATGCCTTCTATAATGTCCGAAAGCTGTCTGCCCTCTCCGGTAAGGTTGTATTCCGCACGTATTTCCTGCAAAATAAGGGCAATGCGCACCGCAATCTGGTAAAGCACATCAACTGAAGCGTCCTTTTTCATGTTATTGACAAACAGATCTTCCACATAACTGGAAGCGCCGGTTACATCCTTCTGCAAAATCATCCTTGAAAACTTTTCCTTATCAATGGCCACATCTGTGCTGGTGCGGTTTTGAAGACTTACCTCATCCACACAGCTTCCATAACCGTCAATCAGCAGATACTTCTGCAATTTTTCAATGTTCCGGTACACCTCCGGCAGTTTCTTTAAGTCCGTAAAGCAGTCGGAAACTATCAGGAAGCTATATACCCCCATTTCTATTTCCATTTCATTCTGCAGATTGGCAAACCATTCGCCGGGAGCGGAAAGCCTCTGGGTTCTGACGGCAAGGAGCAGAATATTTCCTCCCCATAAATGACGGAGCTTCAGCGACCCATCCATTTTCTTTTCAAAAACAAACCTTATTACATCCGTAATCTTATTCTTCCCCAGCGTTGCCATATCAATCTTCATAATGGCTGCATAAAAAAAACCTTCTTCCGGCTGCCTTTCCTTTTCTTCCAGATATCTGTGCCTTTCTCCGTCATTCATACCGCCTTCCAGAAACTTAAGAAACTCAACCTTCTGATCTATATGGAAATTTTTTTCTTCCTCCAGCTGCTTTAACCTTGCGATACAGTTTTCCAGGGCTTTTATCAGCTCCTGTTCATTAATGGGCTTTAAAATATAATCCTCCACATCCAGACGGAGAGCGGATCTTGCGTACTCAAACTCGCTAAAACCGGTGAGAATCACAAAACGCATATCCGTATTCGTGCGCCTGACATTCTCAAGAAGCTGGAGTCCGTCCATCAGCGGCATACGCACATCCGTCACTATAATTTCCACACTTTCCTCTTTTAGCATCTCCAAAGCTTCCACACCGTTATGTGCCTTATGAACAATAGAAAGCCCCAAATCTTCCCACTCAATAATATTTTCAAGTCCCTGCAGGATAAATTCCTCATCCTCCACAAGCATTACCTTCCTCATTATATTCCTCCTAGTATAATAATGATATAGCCTCAAGAGCTATAGAGTTAATAAATTAC
>CANCXX010000045.1 GCA_947381965.1 uncultured bacterium | reverse complement strand
TGCCCCCGCATTCAATGCTTGCGGGGGCTTTATCGGCTAAGCCATGAATAGTAACCATGATACAGCCTGAATTTTAAGGTCAGACGCCTGCTGCCATGACAGCATTCTGCTATCAGTGCGGTATTTGCGTTTCGGTAAATCGCCTATGTTCACTAATTAATTTGTGAACATAGCCTGCAGAGCATTTATTTTGTTCAGCTATTTTTCTGATAGACTTTCCAGTCTGATATTCAGCAATCATGTTGTCTCTTTCGCGGTCACTGAATTTGGGGGTGCGTCCGGCTCCCCGGTTTTTCAGGCGTTGTATTTCTTTTTCCTTTTGTTCCAATAGTTTTTCAAGTTCAAAAGCTCTGTTTTCCAATTCTGATTTTGTCATAGAGGTGGCCTTTCTTCATTTGAAATAAATAATTTCTTCCGGTTATACGAAAAGCAGCTTCCCGATTTGAGATTGGGAAACAGGACACAAATACGAAACAGCAGGAAATGGACAGCATTACAATAGCTTTTTAAAAGGCAGCAGGCATAAACCCTGCTGCCTTATACCCTTAAAGGATGATGGGACTATGGGAAATTTATACCCCAATTTATACCCCAATTCTACCCCAAAAGGCAGCCGGACGGCATTCACTGACAAATAAAGACAATTTGAAAATTGTATTACAGTTTCCAGCATTTATGTGCCTTAAAAGCAAATGATAAAACAGGATAAGCCTTGACGAAATACGTTTTCCATGTATATAATTAAATACAATATAGTGTATAATGTATACAATCAATCCAGTCAGAGCGTTTCTGGAATGCGTTTTGTTTTGGATAAAAGGTATAGCGTAAATCCGGCGGTAAATTCATAGGGGAGATATGGAATATGGACTGTGTAAAAAGAAAAGCATATGCGAAAATTAATCTGGGGCTGGATGTGCTTAAGCGGCGCCCGGACGGGTATCACGAAGTAAAGATGATAATGCAGACAGTAGATATCTGGGATATGTTAACTTTTAAAAAGTGCGGGGAACCGGATATTTTTTTATCAGTAGATAACAGGGAGGTTCCGGCAGGCAGAGACAATCTGATTTATAAGACGGCGAAGATGCTCCGGCAGGAATATGGCATAAGAGAAGGGGTGGAAATTCATCTGGAAAAGCATATTCCTATTGCGGCGGGTATGGCCGGAGGGAGTACGGATGCGGCAGCTGTTTTTTATGGAATGAATGATCTGTTTGGACTTTCCATGACCCTGATGGATATGCAGAAGCTGGGAGTGAAAATCGGCGCGGATGTACCCTATTGTCTGATGGGAGGAACGGCTCTTTCAGAGGGCATTGGGGAAAGGCTTACCTCCCTGCCACCAGCGCCGGAGTGTGTACTGGCGGTGGCTAAACCGGAGATTAACGTTTCCACCGGATTTGTCTATGAAAATCTCCATTTGGACCAACTGGCGCAGCATCCGGATATTGACGGTATGGCGGAAGCAATCCGGCATGGGAATCTTTTGGGAATTGCCCAAAGGCTGGGAAATGTTCTGGAAACGGTAACGGTTCCCAGATATCCTGTTATAGGGGAAATCAAAAGGATTATGTGTCAGGCAGGGGCAGAAAATGCGCTGATGAGCGGAAGCGGCCCAACCGTATTTGGCATTTTTCTGGAAAGGGAAGCGGCCAAAGAAGCAGTGGAAAAAATCAGAAAGGCTGGTCTTGCAGGGCAGGTTTTTGTGACCGGATTTTTCGGGGAAAGGGCCGGGAGGTAACAATAGGAACCAGAGTGTTTGAAGACAGAAAAGGAGGATGTAAGGAATGGACGGGCAGTTACAGGTAGACATGGACGAATTTTTACCTCTTCGGGATGTGGTATTCAACACTTTGCGCAAAGCAATTCTGACCGGGCAGTTAAAGCCTGGGGAGCGCCTGATGGAAGTGCATCTGGCGAACCGGCTGGGAGTCAGCAGAACCCCAATCCGTGAAGCCATCCGGAAGCTGGAGCTGGAAGGACTGGTGATTATGATTCCAAGGCGTGGAGCGGAAGTGGCAAGGATTACAGAGAAAAGCTTAAAAGATGTGCTGGAAGTACGGCGGGCGCTGGACGCGCTGAGCGTGGAGCTTGCCTGTGACCGCATTACGAAGGAGGATATCGAACGCCTTTTTGAAGCCTGCGTTGCGTTTGAAAAGGCCGCAATGGGAAAAGATGCTTCAATAATTGCCAAAGCGGATGTGGCTCTCCATGACATTATTGTGGAAGCTACCGGCAATCAGCGTCTGATGCAGCTGGTAAATAATCTTTCGGAGCAGATGTACCGCTACCGTTTTGTGTATATTAAGGAGGAAAGCCAGCATGATATTCTGGTATCCGAGCACAGGGAGATTTATGAAAGCATTGCCTGTCGGGATAAGGAACGGGCAGCGGCGGCGGTAAGGCTTCATATTGATAATCAGGAAAGATCAATTATCAGACAGATACGGATGGAAAATGAAAGCAGACTGAATAAACGTTCATAAATAGGCAAAACTCTTATCAGGAAATGATTATGGCTTAGCGGCTGCAAAACCTCCTTGAAAGGTGGCTGTGGTATTTGCATAAAGCCGAAGACAGGCATGGAAGGATGAGAGAGAATGAGAAAGATATATGAAACCGCTGTGATACTGATTGGCACTTTGGGCTGGTGGGGATTTGTGTACCCGGAGTTATGCTTTACGGAGGATGTCTGCGGGCAGGAATCAGAAGCAGGTCAGCTGGAAACAGAGGAAATGATTCAGATAGAAGAGGCGCATGCAGAGCAGGACGCTGGGGGCCAGGTGAGGGCAGGTCAGAGGGAATCAGGCGCTACAGCGCGGAGGGAAAGGGACTATACAGAACCAGGCAGTGGAGCGGAGACGGGAGCGTGCCGGACACCGGAAGGGGCTGTGGCACAGAGCCCTCTTCGTATGGAAGCCGGGCAGAAGGAAGGAGAAAGCGGGAACGATTCTTTAAAAAATCAAGGGGCAGGGGGATTGTGGATTGGGGATATCTGCATAAAAAGCCGGCTTGTGGAATATTTATATCAAAGAGGCAGATAATCCTGCCATTTGCAGCATCTAAAAGATGGATGAAAATACTGAGGCAGAAAAGAGAATGAAGTTTGGAAGTAAACTTCCAAACTATTTATTGGTGGCAGTACCGTAAGCACAGCTTGCGGTATGCAGAGGGATAGATATGATTAACAAAAATGCGCCTGTAGGGGTTTTTGACTCCGGGGTAGGAGGACTTACGGTGATGCGGGAGATTATGCGCCAGACTCCCAATGAAAAAATAATTTATTTCGGCGATACGGCCAGAGTTCCTTATGGAAGCAAGTCCAGGGATACAGTGACAAAGTATTCCAGACAGATTGTACGCTTTCTGCAGTCCAAAGAGGTAAAGGCGATAGTGGTGGCCTGCAATACTGCCAGTGCCTATGCACTGGAGGAAATTGAAAAAGAAACGGATATTCCCATTATCGGAGTAGTCAAACCAGGGGCGAAGGTGGCGGCGGCAGCTACAGTAAACGGCCGGGTAGGGGTTATTGGAACGGAAGGAACCATAAGCAGTGGGATTTATTCCGAATACATAAAAAAAATCAACCCAAAGGCCAGTGTTATCGGAAAAGCCTGTCCCTTGTTTGTTCCCCTTGTGGAAGAGGGATTATGGCAGGATCCGGTAACAGATGATATTGCGGGAAGGTATCTGGAGGAATTGATTGACACAGGGATTGATACGCTGATACTGGGCTGCACTCATTATCCCTTAATCCGTTCCACAGTGGGACGTTTGATGGGGGAAGAGGTTACGCTGGTAAACCCTGCCTATGAGACAGCCAGGGAGCTGAAAGAGCTGCTACAGGAAAAAAACATGCTAAGCGACGCCGGAGCAAAGCTTGGGGAAGAACGGTACCGTTTTTATGTAAGTGATGCGGCGGAAAAATTTAAACGGTTTGCAAATTCTATTATTAAGTATGGCATCTTATCTGCAAAAATCGTAAATATAGAGGAGTACTGAAAATATGACAAAAGAAATTTTTCTCTCCTTGAAAGGGCTTCAGATAGAGCAGAACGAGGAAGCCGGGGAGATGGAGACAATTACACCGGCAGATTATTACTGGAGAGGTGGCAGTCATTACGTTATCTATGAAGAAATGATGGAGGGGTTTACCGAAAGCACCAGAAATATGATTAAATTCAGCGATACATGTCTTGAGGTTTTCAAGAAGGGGCTTATCAATGTACATATGGTCTTTGAAGAAAATAAGAAAAACATTACCAGCTATGTGACGCCTTACGGAAATATAATGATTGGCCTTGACACGGAATCTATTCTGGTAGAGGAAAAAGAAAATCAGATTAAGGTGCAGGTGGCGTATACGCTGGAAGCGAATTACCAGTATCTGGCAGATTGTAAAATAGAGATGGAGCTGCACCCAAGAGAAGAGGGAATCGGCCTGATGTAAAAAAGGATGTCCATGGGACATCCTTTATGTATTACGTTTAGCAGTTATTTGATTGGTTTGGCTCCGGCTTTTTCCTGTGCTTTCTCAATGGCACGCTTGAAAAATCCTTTTTTCTTTGGAGGAACGGGAACGGTTTTACCGTGAAGTCCCTTTACGTCCGTAATGTAAATGCCGCTGATGACGGCCTTTACTTCCTTTTTAACAGGAACGAAATCAAAAATCTTTTCCTCACAGACAAGGGTCATAATCTGGGGACCAATTTTTGCTTTAACGATTGGAAGCTTGGAATTGCGCAGAAGCTTGGGGGTCTGGTCAAGAACCATCTGTGGAAGTCCGGCCTCCTTAATTTTCATCCGTTTCTTATCAATAATCAGCATGGAAACGGTCTGTTTCATGGCGTTGATCTGTGCCTGCTGTTCTTCCTGGCGCTTCTGGGCTTTTCTTCCAAGAAAATACAGCGCAACCAGTGCAATAACTAAAACGGCCAGAATAATAAGCATTACAATTGCAAATGTGCTCATGGTTCACCTCCCTGCTGTCAGCAGTATTTTACTGTTTTTTGCCTGAACATTAACCATTTTAGCATTATTGCAGGAAATAGGCAAGGGGTTTCATTGAAGTTCGGGGGAAATAGGTATATAATTATGAAATATTCATTAAAAGATGGACAAACACTTTTCGGTGGGCGTATTTTATGGTATAAAAAAAAGGGTGCTTTTTTGAAAGAAAAGAAGGAGATTAATGGAGTTCAATGAATAAGAAAATTTTGAAGCTGCTGCCTTTTCTGGCAGTGGCAGGGATTCTCACCGCATGCGGGGAGAAGGATGAAAGTGAGCTTAAGTATTTAAAGGATTTTGACGCCGGGGATTATGTTACGCTGGGGGATTACAAAGGATTGGAAATCCAAATCCCCGAACCCCAGGTGACGGAGGAATATCTGGAGAGCTATATCAATTATGGGCTGTCTATGGATGCTTCTATAACGCCGGAGCCTGTTACAGGGCGGAGCGTTGAAACATGGGACATTGCCAATATTGACTATGAAGGGAAAATGGACGGTGTGCCCTTTGAAGGAGGGACAGCCCAGGGAACAGACCTTGTTATCGGTTCAGGACAGTTTATTGACGGATTTGAAGATGGGGTGATGGGAATGGAAATTGGTGAGACAAAAGATATTGATTTGTCTTTTCCGGATCCATATAAACCGAATCCGGATCTGTCAGGTAAGCCGGTGGTCTTTACTGTAACGGTAAACAGCATCAGCAGGAAGCCCCTTACAGATGAGTATGTGGCAGGACTGGGTCTTCCGGACTGCCAGACGGCGGAAGATTACAGAAATTATATGAGCAGCATATTGATGGAGGGATTAAATTCTTCTTTTGAAGAGGCCAAAGTAGATGCAGTGGTGGAAGCGGCGGCCGGAAATGCGGAATTTAAGACCCCGCCGGAGGGAATGCTAAACCGGCTGAAAGAGAACCTGACAAACAATGCTGCGGCAGGCGCCCAAATGAATGGTGTGGATATTGGAACTTATGTGGCTTATATGTATGGCGGAAAAGCAGACGCTTATGAAGAGACATTAGCGAACCAGGCACTTATGGCAGCACAGCGTTATATAATGATGTCCGCCATTGCCGGGGAAGCAGGAATTGAGATAACAGAGAAAGAGTTTGAGGAAACTCTTGCAAAGGAAGCGGCAGAGAGAAATTATGAGGACGTGGATGCCTATAAAGAGGCCATTGATATTGAAGCCTATAGAGAATTTCTTCTGGTGCAGGAGGTAATGGATTTTCTGTCAGAAAACGCCGTAAACCTTCCCGTTTCAGAGTAAAGGTGTGAAAGAAATTCACGAATGGCGCAATATTGTGGCATGGCTGGCGGTATGCAGGGGAATAAAAATGGGGAGAAAAAAAAGAAGGGTCAGAACAATTATTGGAATCTTGGGATGTGCTATGGCGATTTTAGTGGTAGAGCCGGTATGGGCTACCACTATTTCCGATTTGGAAAAACAAAAGCAGGAACTTGAACAGCAAAAGAAAGAGGCCGATGAAAAAAAACGCCAGGAACAGCAGAAGTACAACAATGCTTCCGGTAAAGTAAATGCCATTCAGTCCGAAGCGGATGAGGTAGGGGAAGAAATTGATGAAATCGACGCGGCGCTAGTAGAAACCATTGCCAGTGTGGAGCTGATTGAAGAGGACATTGAGAAAAAGGAAGGCCAGATTGAAGAAACCACGCAGGAGCTGGCGGAGGCTATTGCCACAGAAGAAGACCAGTATGCGTCAATGAAGCTCAGAATTAAATACCTGTACGAAAAAGGGGACACAACTTATCTGCAGATCCTTATGGAGAGCCGCAGCTTTTCGGATATGCTCAATAAGATGGATTATGTGGAACAGCTTTATGCCTACGACAGGGAGCGTCTGGAGGAATATCAGGCTGCCAGGGAAGCGGTGGAAGCATTAAAGCAAAAGCTGGAGGAAGAGCGGGCCGAACTGGAAGCACAGGAGCATGAGCTGATGGAAGAAAAAGAAAGTCTGGAAATTCTTCTTGCAAAGAAACAGGAAGAATATGAGGACTACGAGGTCCAGCTGGCCCATGCAAGACAGGAGGCCGCAGTTTTTAAGGCAAACATAAAGAAGCAGAATGATGAAATCCGTAAGTTAGAAGCAGAAGCCTCCAAAAAGCAGTCAGAAATTGACGCTGCAAAAAAGGCAGAGGAAGAAGCCCGCAGAGCCCAGGAGCTTGCATTGCAGCAGGCACAAAGGGAAGCCCAGGAAGCTTCCGGCGACTCCCAGAGCTCGTCAAAGAACACAGAAGATAAATCTTCCGGCAAGAGTTCCTCTTCCGGCAAAAGCTATGCGTCGGCGTCCAATTATTCAGGCACAGGAAGCAAGGGGCAGCAGATTGCCAATTATGCCTGTCAGTTTATTGGCAATCCTTATGTGCCGGGAGGCACAAGCCTGACGGAAGGGGCGGACTGTTCCGGGTTTGTATGGCGGGTGTACAAGGATTTTGGCTACAGCGTGCCGCGGACTTCCTATTCCCTTAGAAGCTCCGGTAGCAGCGTGTCCTACTCAGAAGCGCAGCCCGGCGATGTTGTTTGTTATGCGGGACATGTGGGGATATATATTGGCAATGGACAGATTGTCCATGCAAGTACCCAGAGAACAGGAATTAAAATTACCAACGCCACTTATAAAGAGATTCTTTCTGTACGGAGAATAGTATAAAAGGACGGCTAAAGGGGGAAGGAGTCCGAAGGTGTTTTCGGATGATGGGTTAAAACGGCGCTGCAGGAGAACCTGCGGCAGGCAGAAAGAAAGGAACAGATATGTCAGAGTTTGATGAAAAAGATAAAAACCAGTTAGAAGATAAAGCGCAGGGAACAGAAGAAAAAGAGGAAGAGAAGAAAAAGGAAGAAAAAAAAGAAAGCGAATATGAAGATGTCTGTTTTATCTGCCGGAGGCCGGAGAGCAAAGCAGGAAAGATGTTCAAGCTTCCTAACCATATTTCCGTATGCAATGACTGTATGCACAAGACCATGGACACTGTGAGCCAGTTTGATTATCAGGGGATGTTGAATAATCCATCACTGATGGACGACTTAAATAAAAATATGGGAGGAAAGGGATTTCCCAATATCCGGTTTGTGAATATTGCGGATTTGCAGGGAGAAGGCGGAATACCCAATAAGCAGAGAATTAAAAAGAAAAAGCCCAAAACCGGGCAGGAGATAGTACTGGATATAAAGAATATCCCGCCGCCTCACAAAATCAAAGCCCAGCTTGATGATTATGTGATTGGACAGGAACATGCCAAAAAGGTAATTTCTGTGGCTGTCTATAATCATTATAAAAGAGTAGCCACAGGAACTCTGGATGATATTGAAATTGAAAAGTCCAATATGCTGATGATTGGGCCTACAGGCAGCGGGAAAACGTATCTGGTCAAAACCCTTGCAAGGCTTTTGGACGTGCCCCTTGCCATTACGGACGCCACATCCCTTACAGAGGCCGGATACATTGGGGATGATATTGAAAGCGTGATTTCCAAGCTTCTTACTGCGGCAGGAAATGATGTGGAAAAGGCGGAAAGAGGTATTGTTTTCATTGATGAAATTGATAAGATTGCCAAAAAGAAAAACACTACCAGCAGGGATGTCAGCGGAGAGAGCGTTCAGCAGGGGATGCTGCGGCTTCTGGAGGGGGCGGACGTGGAAGTGCCGGTAGGCGCTAACAGCAAAAACGCCATGGTGCCCCTTGCTACAATCAACACCAGAAATATTCTTTTCATCTGCGGGGGAGCCTTCCCGGATTTGGAAGAGATTATCAAGCAGCGTCTGAAAAAGCAGACTTCCATTGGCTTTAATGCGGAGCTTAAGGATAAGTTTGACAAGGAAAAGGATATTATAAGCAGGGTAACGGTGGAGGATTTAAAAAAGTTCGGCATGATTCCGGAATTTTTGGGACGTCTGCCTATAGTCTACACACTGGCAGCGCTGGATAAGCCCATGATGGTCAAGATTTTAAAGGAGCCGAAAAATGCAATTCTGAAACAGTACCAGAAGCTTCTTGAGCTAGACGAGGTTAAACTTGAATTTGACGAAGGCGCGCTGGAAGCTATTGCGGATAAGGCGATGGAGAAGGATACCGGAGCAAGAGCGCTGCGGGCAATCATTGAGGAATTTATGCTGGATATTATGTATGAAATTCCCAAGGATGATAATATTGGCAGGGTAACAATTACCAGAGCGTATATAGAGGGAACCGGAGGGCCGGTGATTGACATACGGAGTACCAGCGGAGAGAACCCTGATAATCTGAAGATGATTGAACAAAAATAAACCATAGACAGGAAAAGAGGGCTGCTGTTTACCGGAAGTAAAAACCAGCAGAGTGCAACAGGAGAACGCCTGCAGGAATGCACAGGAAACATAAAGTGCATTTTGCGGGCGTTTTTTTGTTTTTCACATATATTACACTAAAGACGGCAGGCAGGATTTATTAAGAAAATGACAGACCGTGAAAAGATTATTTCCAACGACTATTATGATTTAATTGCAGACTATACATTGTCAGCAGAGATGAGCGGACTGGAAGGAGTGGTTTACCAGCCGGTCAGCGGGGAAATGGGAGTGGCTTATGTGGAACGCTCCTCTGTGATTCCCATGAGTGTCAGCAGCTTTACCTATCCGGTTATCCCTAAACTGTATGGTTTGATGCAGGACCAGCAGGGAAGAGCCTTTGACTCTACCCCCTTAATCCGCAGCGGAATTACGCAGGTGCAGGGAGGCGCACTTAACCTGACAGGAAGAGGAGTGGTAATTGGCTTTTTGGATACGGGGGAGGGAGTCATTATATTGTCAAAATGGCCAAGTATCAGACTTTTCAGGCGCCGTTTACGGAAAAAGAGGGGAACCGTGTGTCATAGGACATTCCGGCAGAAAAATAAAATAGAAAAGAAAGAAAATCATAATTTGTGGGAAAGAAAAGCGATGGATTTGTCAATAGAAGAATTAAGGCGTATGCAGAGTATGAATATTATGGATTTAAAGAGAGAAGAGCTGGCAGAAGCGGATAAAATAATGATTGATGCAGAGGAACCTATGGAAGACCGCATTAAATCCTTTATGAAACAAACAGGCAACCCTTTTGCGCAAAATGTAGGGCAATACATTTTACAGACAGGATTTATGGAGGATGCAAAGATTTCAATTGATGAGTGTATGGCGCTGTTTGCAAGAAGAAAAATCCAGCTTATGGTGTAAAACAAAAAGCCGCTGAAAGGAAATGGATTAACGGGTACTTTACGAGAGGGACACTGATGAAAGAAAAGGAATTTTATAAGGCAGCCGTTTATCTTCGTTTAAGTCGTGATGATTGTTCCGCCGGGGATGGTAGGGAAGGCAAAACAGAAAGCAATAGTATTCGTTCCCAAAAGGATATGATACAGTCCTACATCAAAGAGCAGAACAACATGGAAATTTATGATGTTTATTCCGATAATGGTTTTTCAGGAACAAATTATGACAGACCGGAATTTAAGCGGATGATGCAGGATATAGAAGCAGGATATGTAAACTGTGTGATAGTAAAGGATTTGTCCAGACTGGGACGGGATTATATAGAAGCCGGACGGTTGATTCAAAAGACCTTTCCGGCTTTTTCAGTGCGTTTTATTGCCCTGACGGATCATTTTGACTCCTTAACCGCCGACTATAATGAGACATCGCTGGTAGTTCCGGTAAAAAATTTTGTCAATGATTCGTATGCAGGAGATATATCCGGTAAGGTGAGAAGCCATCAGAAAATCAGAAGAGAAAAGGGTGATTTTATCGGTGCGTTCGCCATTTATGGATATAAGAAAAGCGAAAATAACAAAAACCTGCTGGTCCCGGACGATTACGCTGCAAGTATGGTACGCAGGATTTTTGCATGGAAAATTAGCGGATACAGTAATCTGGCAATTGCAGAATTACTGGATGGGATGGGAATCCTTTCTCCAATGGAATATAAAAAGCTGCAGGGAGAGAAATACCAGACAGGTTTTGTAACAAGGGTAAATATGAAATGGTCTGCAGCTGCGGTAAAAAGGATACTGGTAAACGAAAATTATACCGGAACGCTGGTGCAGGGAAAAGGGGAAAAGGTAAATTACAAAATACAAAAATCTGTAAGAAAGCCGGAGGAAGAATGGACAAAGGTGAGAAATGCACATGAAGCCATAATATCCATGGAAGATTTTAAAACTGTGCAGGAGCAGCTTAAAATAGATACCCGCGCAGGAAGGGGAGAAAAAAAAGCCCATATTTATGCCGGAATTTTGTTCTGCGGGGACTGCAGGGAGCCCATGATACGCAGAGTAAACCATTATAAAGGAAAAATAACAGTTTCTTTTATCTGTCCCACCAGAAATAAGGGAGGAGCGTGCAGCAGGCACAGGATTTCTGAGGAGGATTTAAACGGTCTTGTTTTGACCGGACTTAGGCAGCAGACAGCTTTATTTTTAAATAAAAAGTTCGTACAAAGCTCTGTGGAACAAATAAAAATTAACTTTGCAGAAGGAATTGTCTTTGACAGGGAAATTAAGAAATTGAAGGGCCAGCTGGATAAATATTCAATGATTAAAGATGGTTTGCATGAAGATTGGAAAAAGGGTGTTATTACAGAGGAGGATTTTAAAGATTTTGGGGAAATATACAAAAGCCGCTACAGGGAGCTTCAAAAAGCCATCTGTTGTCAGGAAGAAACAATGAAAAAGCTTTATAAAGCGAAGGTTTTGGCGGATGAATGTCTGGGGCAGATGAAAACAGACATACAGATAAAGGAACTTTCCAGAGAAATGCTGGTTTCCTTTGTAAAACGTATTTTGGTATACGAAGATAAAAGGGTATATTTGGAATACCAATATAAGGAGCTGTTTTCAAAAGTATAGTAAGGGCAAACATTTTTGTATCTGGCGTTAGCGACACTTTGGTCTGATATAGGGGAATAAAACTGGAAGCGGGGAAGGGATGTAAATGGCAAGAGTCTCAAAAAAGAAAAAGATAAATCCGGGCATGGAGTCGGAAAAAAGGCCGCAAAGGATATATCGGGCCGGGATTTATGCAAGATTGTCTGTGGACGGGCGGGACTGTGAGATACATGGAAACAAAAAGGATTCGATTGAAGCCCAGATAGAAATTGCAAAGGCGTTTATCCGCAGCCAGAAGGATATGATTCTTTCAGGCTGTTATACAGATACAGGGAAAACCGGGACCAACTTTGATAGAGAAGGCTTTGTACGTATGATGCAGGATGTGAGAACACAAAAGATAGACTGTATTGTTGTAAAAGATTTATCACGTTTTGGCAGAAACCACATTGAAACCGGAAACTATATTGAAAAGATTTTTCCCTTTCTGGGAGTCCGGCTGATAGCTGTCACAGACAATTTTGACAGCATATGCACAACCGGACAAAATGAAAAACTGGGTGTAAATTTGAAAAATCTGGTAAATGAAATGTATGCAAAGGATATCGCCATAAAGGTGAAATCCAGCAGACAGGCAAAGAGGGAACAGGGCAGTTATATGGGGGGAGTTGCTCCCTATGGATATTTTGCAAAGCAGGCAGAAGGTAAAAGATGCCTTTTTTCACAGAAAATTACATCTGATATTGTCAAAAATATCTTTTATTTGTTTCTTTCCGGCAAAAGCATAAAAGAAATTTCTGTATGGCTCTATGAAGAAGGAGTTGTAAGCCCTTCAGAATATCACAAAACGGGAGAGACTTACTGCAGGGATAAAAACAGGCTCAGACAGTGGCCGGAGGCAAGCATTAAAATGGTATTGACTAATCCGGTCTATATGGGATGTTTGGTTTGGCGCCAAAATGGAGAAAGAGGTAAAAGGATACAAAGAAGAAGTGAGACAGATTCTGGGAACTGGTCTGTAAAGTCCCAAACCCATGAAGCGATTATTGATGAAGAGATGTTTTATGCAGCTGCCCAAAAGTTTAAAAAGCCTTCCGGACAGCGAAATAAAAGCGGATGCACAAAAAAAATCCCCAGAGACGAGAACATATTTGCAGGCATTCTTTATTGCGGTAATTGCGGTTTAAGAATGAAAACAATAGCTTCCCAAAAAAAGTTCTGCGCTAAAGAACCCGTCAGGGCATACCGCTATAATTGTCCCAATATTTCCCGCATTGACGCAGGTAAATGTATTTCAAAAAGTATAACGCAAGATGAGCTGCAGGATATTATAAAGGAAGCTGTCCGGTGGGAAGTTATATTATTCTCAATTGAAATACAGCCCCTTGTGGAAAGCAATAAAGGGAAAGCGGAAGAGCTGAAAGAAAAAGAAAACAGACAGCTGTCTCATAATAAAAAAAAGATTGGAAATATAAAGAAACTTGAAAGCGAGTGGTATCTAAGATACCGGGCAGGAGATACGGACCAGGAGCGCTTTAAACAAATAAAAGAAGAGAACAGGAAAAAATTGTGTTTTTTACAAAAACAACAGGACCATATAGCGGAAAAGCTTAAGGCAATAGACTGTGAAGCGGCCCGAAAAAACCAATTTTTACGTATATTGGAAAATGGAAATGAAGTAAATGAGCTTCAGGTGGAAGCAGCAGGGGCGCTGATTAGCAAAATCAAAATTTATCAGGATCACCGGGTAGAAATAATATTTTCCTTTAAAGGTCAGAATGTGCAGGAATGAGTGATTAAGCACAATCTAGAATTTGAAACAGTTTTTTCAAGTTAATGACAGTTTTGTATGTTAACAGGAAGGAAGTTGGAAATGAAAAGATATCAGATTGCAATGTATATCCGGCTGTCAAAGGAAGATGACAGAGAAGGAGGCGAAAGCAACAGCATTACCATGCAGAGAGTCCTGTTGCGCAGGTATGTTGCCGATAATTTTTCTGACTATGATTTACTGGAATTTTGCGATGACGGATATACAGGAACTAATTTTGAACGCCCTGGCATACAGAATATGCTTAAACTGGTGAGAAATTCCCAAATCAACTGTATCGTAGTGAAGGATTTTTCCCGGTTTGCAAGAGATTATATTGAGGCGGGAGCCTATCTGGAACAGATATTTCCGTTTATGGGAGTACGGTTTATATCTGTAAATGACAATTATGACAGTAAAAACTGTCAGGAAAATATTTGTGACATTAATGTCAGTTTCAAGAACCTGCTTTATGATTTGTACAGTAAGGATTTAGCACGAAAGGTAAGTTCTTCTCTTGCCGTCAGAAAGGAGCAGGGATTATATGTAAGTGGGAACTGCCCATTTGGTTATGAAAAAGATCCAACGGACAGACACAATCTGTTGATTGCGGAAGATGAGGCGGAAGTAGTCAGACGTATTTTTTCTTTAACGGTGGAAGGATATACATCTGTGGAGATAGCAAGACTGTTCAATCAGATGGGAGTAAGGACGCCTGTTTCGTATAAAATTGAAAAAGGAAGAACAAGCAGAGTGCCGAAGGGAAAAGGATTTTTGTGGAGCAGCGGTACCATTTGTCAAATCCTCCGAAACGAAATTTATATAGGAAACATTGTGCAGAAGAAATACCAAAAGAATCCGGCAGACGGAAAAACCCATTTAAGACCCTGTGAGGAATGGATAACAGCCTATAATCATCATAAACCGATAATTGACAGAGAGATATTTGACAAGGTACAGAAGGGGCGGGGAAAAAAGAGAAACGCCCGACATGCGCCCTCCCATCCCCTTACAGGGAAACTGGCCTGCGGCTGCTGCAAAAGAAATCTGCGGTACCGCATGGGAAAAAATCCTTATTTTACCTGTCAGGGCCGGTATACCAACCTAATGGAAGATTGTGTGGTTAAGGCTTATGCAGACTTTCTGGAGCAGCATGTTCTTTTTAAAATTCAGGAGAAGCTGCAGGCGGAGGAAAAATTGGATAAACTGCACAGGGAAACTGTGGAAAGGATGGATAAAGAGCTTAGGAATCTAAAAAAGAAGAAAACCGCATTACTGGCAAAAACAAAGAAGATAAAACAGCAGAAATTTGAGGCTTACAGTTGCTATGTGTCGGGCAGTGCAGAAAGCTTCGATCCGGATGATACAATAAGGATAAAAATAAGGAGAGAGATGGAAATTTTAAATGCAAGTATTGAAAATCTTGAAAGGGAAAGAGAGGAATTAGATCATCAAAACTGGTTTACTGCATTATCAGCAGAAATAGTGGACCAATTAGTTGATAAAATTCTGGTCTATAAGGAAAATCAGATAGAAATCTATTGGAAGAAAAACAATACGGATACCTGATTTTGCATTTATTTAACTGGAGAGGGAATACGTTATGATGAAGAGGTATTCAGAAATCCTGACGGAACTACCCGTATTCTCGGCATATGGGATCAGACAATCCAGACAGGAGAGCCCCCGGCAGGTATTCTTTACGGAACAGAGTACCGTAAGGAAATTATTGACATGGCCCTTAAAAGCGACAATCCAAGGGAAATCGTTCCCAGCTATGATGAGGATGGGCATGGCACTGCGCTTGCAAGCGTTGCGGCAGGGAGTGTGATAAGGGGCGGACTTGGCTTTTTGGGGGCGGCACCGGAAGCAGGTATTGTGATGGTTAAGCTGCGGCAGGCCAAACAGTATCTTAGGGATTTTTATCTGGTGTCTGACCAGGCGGTGGCGTTTGCGGAAAGCGATATACTGTTGGCCCTTAGGTATCTGGAAAGCTATGCCATATCGCTGGCAAGGCCGCTGGTCATTTGTGTGGGACTTGGCACCAATATGGGGGACCACGCGGGCCATTCCGTTCTGGCGGATTATTTAAGACAGATTGCCACAAAACGCAGCCGTGCCGTAATCGTCTGCGGAGGAAATGAAGGCAACAGTGCACACCATTATATGGGAACCTCAATGGAAGGTCTTAGGGAGACAATTGATAATGTGGAAATCCGTGTGGGGGAGAATACAAGGGGATTTGTGGCAGAGCTTTGGGGTGATATTCCGGCCCAACATGCAATATCCATCCGTACTCCTGGGGGCGAGATTACGCCGAAAGTAGATTTCAGGGAGCAGAACAGCCGGGAGTTTCTCTTTATATATGACAAGGCAAGGGTACAAGTGGACCATGTGCTGGTGGAACAAAAGTCAGGGGAAGAATTGATTTTTTTCCGGTTTGTCGACCCTTCGCCCGGCGTCTGGACGGTTCAGGTTACGATTACGGAAAACAGCGGTTCAAACAGTCGTTTCCATATGTGGCTTCCTTTAACGGAATTTTTGGGGGATGATACCTACTTTCTGCGTCCCTCCCCTTACTACACCCTGACAGAGCCTTCTAATGTGGAGGAGGTGATTACTACCACCACATACAATGATGTTAATGGCAGTTTTTGGATGGACTCTGGAAGGGGATTTAGCAGATTGGGGGAGATAAAACCGGATATTTGCTCTCCGGGAGTGAATATCAGTACGGTTTTGGGTCCAAGAACCGGGTCCAGTATGGCGGTTGCCATAGCGTCAGGGGCATCGGCGCTGTTTTTGCAGTGGGCTGTGGTGGAAAGAAACCAAATCAGAGTGGAAAGCCTGGAACTAAAGCATTACCTGATGCGGGGGGCGGACCGGATGGAAGGAGAACGGTATCCTAACCGGGAGTGGGGGGATTATGATATTATAGTGTCAAGTCAGCAGGGAGCCAGTAAAATCAAGGTGTTCCGCTGGTTTAGTCCAAATATTTTTTCACTGCAAAAGCAGTAAAAAAGGATTGGGACAGGCCTGTTTTTAATCTTGAAACTGAAAATCATACTACTTGACACTAAATTACCATAAAGCTGTCAGGAACGGGACAAGTACGCTTTAAGGAGGTGCAGGGGAAGCGATCTGCCCGGAAAAGTGTTCGGAGAGAAGTGGAATGATATTGAGGACTAAGTTTGTTAATTTATTAGCTGCTTGGTCCTCTTTTCTGTTCAGAAATAGAAAAAGGAGAATCTATATGAGTAACCAGATTACCAGGGGAAGCATGGAATTTATTGCAGGGGAAATTATGGACGCAATCCATGATTCCGACAGGCTGGAAGATGGCATAAACAGGATTCGGGAAATTCTTGAATGTAATGGGATCGTTGAGATTATCCCGGATTAAATAGGAGGAGAACATATGAAGCAGAGGGAAATGACGGTTTACAGGGCAAGGGGAACCAGCATAGAGATAAACAATCCATTGATCATGCTGCAGGGAAAATGGCTGCGGGATTTAGGATTTTCCACAGGTGACAGAATATCAGTAACCTGTGAGGGCGGCAGGCTTATTGTGGAAAGGACAGGCAGGATATGGTCTGATCCAAAAGGGGCGGGGATGGTAGCGGAAGGAACTGAAGAATATCAGGGGAAGGCGGTGTGACAATGGATATGAATAGAGGAAATAAACGTACAATTACCTTTAAAGATCAGGAACACGAAATATTTTACAGAAACTGTCTGCAAAAGTGCAGGCAGCAGGACGTATACCATAAAGCATTGGTTTACTGTCTTGGGATCAGCGGCGATACAAGGCGGAATGTAGAGAGAATTTTTGATTTCAAAAAAGGGAGCGTAAAGCCAAAGTGTCTGGAAGAGGGTTGGATCACCAGCGGCAGCGCAAGGGTGGTGCGTATGGCGTTCAATCTTTTCTGCAACGGTACGCCCAGCGCGTATGCCCTTGAGGGTGATGAAAAAGTAAAGGAGTGTCAGCGGTATACAGTGGAAGACCTGTTCTGCTGTGAATACGCAATATATTTCTGGGAAGCGGTTAAGGTGCGCTATCCGGAATACTGTTTCCCGATAGATTTATCGGAGTTTGGGATATAAAGCAGGATAGCGTGTTAAGGCGCGGTGGAACCATGTGTAGAAGGAGGGTAATATGGCAGAACTAAGTATGGCTTTAGTACAGATGAAAGGGCTGAAATGCCGGATTGATGATATTTTAAGTGTCACCACTTATGATGAACATGCAGACCTGCGGGGGCTGCATGTGGACCATAGGGACAGTGATCAGATGTTTCAGTTAAGGGAAATACGAAGAATCATGGGGAAGTTGGCTGACATAGGTGGTAGCATAGAGTACCTTTTCCGACCGGTTCAGGAGAACAGTACTCTTCATAAAGATGAAAACGGGGAATATAGGACGGAGAAAGGATATTGTTACCGCAGTGGAAGTCTGATTGAAGCTTTCCTGCAGGAAGATACCCATGAAGAGCCCTGCTGGGTGCAGACAAAAGTGGAGCATGACGGGGAAGATTATTATCTTATGGGATATGAAGATATCCCCATGAAAGGGCTGAAAGTCCGTGTGAGATAGAAAGGAGAACAGAATATATGGAAAGGACAGAAAGAAAATGCAAGGTCATCGCCATCGCAAACCAGAAGGGCGGTGTGTCAAAGACAACAACCACGGTAAATTTAGGGATCGGGCTTGCAAGGGCAGGGAACAGGGTTTTACTCATAGATTCTGATCCACAGGCAAGTCTTACCGCAAGCATGGGAAGCAGGGAGCCGGACAGGCTGGATAAAACGCTTGCCACAGTGATAACTTCCATCATGGAAGGGCAGGAAATAGAAGCGGAATATGGGCTGCTTTCCCATGAGGAAGGGGTGTGGTTCCTTCCGGCAAACATTGACCTTGCGGCGGTGGAAGTGTCGCTGATCAGCGCCATGAGCAGGGAGTATATGCTGAAAGAGTACATAGAGGCGGTAGCGCCATATTATGACTACATTATCGTGGACTGCATGCCTTCCCTTGGAATGCTGACAATCAATGCGCTTGCGGCAGCGGATACGGTGCTTATCCCCCTGCAGGCACAGTATCTGTCCTTAAAGGGGCTGGAACAGCTGTTTGCAACGATTATGAGGATAAAGAAGCGGATTAACCCGGCACTGGCTTTTGAAGGAATCCTGCTGACTATGGTGGACGCCCGGACAAATTATGCAAGGGAAATCATGGAGATGGTGCGCGGAAACTACGGGCAGAGGATACCGGTATTTGAGAACTATATCCCTTTGTCGGTGCGTGTGTCGGAAGCAAGTGCGGAGGGGAAGAGCATATTTGCACATGATCCGAAGGGACGGGCTTCGGCAGCTTATGAAGCGCTTACAAAGGAGGTGCTGGCGCATGGCAGGTAGGAAAAGCAGCGCTTCTAATATTAAAATGCCGGATGTAAACGCTCTGTTCGGGCTGGAAGAGGGAGCAGGAGGAGCAGCGGAAAAGATAGAAGAAATAGCCATTGACCAGCTGCATTCATTCAATTCCCACCCATTTCGTGTACTTGACGATGAAAAAATGCAGGAAACTGTGGAAAGCGTCAGGGAGCATGGAATTATCAGTCCTCTGATTGTCCGACCGGGGAAAGAAGGCGGGTATGAGATCATATCGGGACACAGGCGGAAGAGAGCTTGTGAACTGCTGGGGCTTAAGACGATTCCCTGCTTTGTCCGCAGCATGGCAGATGAAGAAGCCACCGTGATCATGGTGGATTCCAATATCCAGAGAGAAGAGCTTCTGTACAGTGAAAAAGCCTATGCCTACAAGATGAAGCTGGACGCGATAGACAGGGTAAAAGGCAGACCTAAAAAAGAGGGACAAGTTGTCTCTGATTATCTGGGAAAGAAATCTACGGAAATGGTGGCGGAGGGAAGCGGAGAAAGCTATAAACAGATTGAGCGTTATATCCGCCTGACTTTCCTTATAAAGCCTATGCTTGACTATGTAGATGAAAAGCGTATCGCCTTTGGTGCCGGGGTGGAATTATCCTATCTGGAGCTGGAAGGGCAGGAGCAGCTTTATCAGATCATGCAGCGGTTATGCGTATTCCCTAATCTGGCACAGGCAAAGAAGCTTAAGGAGTTGAGCAGGGAAGGAAAACTGGACGAAAACGGAATGGAGATTATTCTTTCTGATGAAAAACCGGCAGCCCCGACAGTCAGACTGCAGAGAAAGAAGCTGAATGAATATTTTCCGGCAGACTATTCAGCGGAGCAGATGGAAGAAGTAATCTATGATCTCCTGAAAAAATGGAGATTTGAGCAGGGGGATATACAGGCAGAATAGCATTGGCGGATAGATATTTTTGGCAGGGAAAGCAGAATATTGTTTCACATAAGAGCAGAGGAAAAACGACCTCTGTTTTTATGTGGATAAAACCATAAAAAGATTGTGAGGAATGGAGAATGCAGGGAATCCAGTTTGATTATTTTCATGGAATGGAAGCAGGGCAGTACAGTTTTTATCGCATACCCAAAATGCTGTTCACAGCGGAATGTTTCAGAAGCCTTTCCTGTGAAGCAAAGGTCTTATACGGGCTGATGTTGGACCGCATGGGGCTTAGTATTAAAAACAGGTGGATTGATGAAGAGGACAGGGTTTACATTGTCTTTACGGTGGAAGAGACAGCAGAGCTGATGAACTGCGGTATGCAGAAAGCGGTAAAGCTGATAAAGGAACTGGATGCGGACAAAGGTATCGGTCTGATAGAGAAAAAGCGTCTGGGATTGGGCAGACCAAACGTGATTTATGTAAAGAATTTCATGATACGGGAAGAGCCGATATTGCCGGAGGAAGAGGAAAAACCTGATGAAAAGGAAACAGCAGGAGAAAACAGGACAGTCAATAATCATAATGGAGGAGTTGTGAAAATCACAGATCAGGAATTATTAAAATCACAATTCAAGAATGATGAAAATCACAATTCAGGAATAGTGAAATCCACAATTCAAGAATTTCCAAAATCACAACCTAATAAGACTGAATTTAATAAAACTGATTTTAATGAGACTAATCTTATCCAACCTTATCCATCTGATACGATAAGACAGATGGAGCGTTACCGTGCCGCCATACGAAACAATATCTCTTATGAGTGTTTTTTGGGTGACAGGGGCTGCCGGAAGGAGGAACTGGACGAGCTGGTAGAGCTTATGGTGGACGTGATGATAATGCCCGATCATGCAGTTTTGCGGATAGCAGGAGCGGAAAGGTCTGCGGCGTTGGTAAAAGAGCGGTTCCTGAAGCTGGACGATTCGCATATATCCTATGTGCTTGCCTGCCTGCAGGGAAATACAAGCAAAGTAGGGAATATCAAGGCATATCTGTTGGCATCGCTTTACAATGCCTCGCTGACCATAGACAATTATTACCGCGCGGAGGTCAATCATGACTTGTATGGGAGCGGATAGCGTTCCTGCCGGTATAAATGCAGATACATAATCCATAGAGGCAGCCGGATGTAACATCAGGCTGTCTTTTGCTGACAAAGTAAATGGAAATCTGTGAAGAAAGGGGGAGACCGTGTTGGGCAGACGTGCAGCATCCCAGGAGCTTGTGGCACTTGGGGAACGCATACGGGAGCGGAGGATGGAACTGTGCCTGTCACAGGAAGCACTTGCAGAGAAAGCGGAGATCAGCGCCAACACGGTGAGCCGGATCGAGGGAGGGCAGATGTCTATGGGCATAGGGACTTTCATAAAGCTGGTAAAGGCGCTGGATACAGATGCGGGCAGCCTGCTGGGGCTTCCACCGATATCGGAAGAAAAGCGTTACCGGGATATGTGTTACCATGTCAGCCATTTACGGGCGGCGGAACAGGAGATTGTGCTGAGGACGGTTGAGGTGCTGGTGGAAAATCTGCGGCAGAAAAGGTAAAAGGATTCTACGGATATGGTGGAAAAAGGAAAGAATTTCTACCTGCCCGGTGAGGAAAGCAGCCGCTGGTTCCGTTAAAATATATCCATAAGATAAAGACAGGCAGTAAAGAAAAGTTTCCAGCCCCGTCAAAAAAAACGGGTGCGCCGGAAGCTGTTTTTTACTGCCTGTCCTGCAATGGAGGGCAGCACATACAGCCAGCAACTGGTGCCGCCCGTTAGAAAGGCGGACAGAATTGACATTGCAGGAACTGAAAGAGATTACCGAAATTCCAGAAGAGGGGAGGAAAATGCCCACTGCTAAAAATTTAAGGGAAACAGGCAGGGCAGTGGCGGAAAAACAGCTGATAAATGATATATGGATTGCAGCCTATCAGAATGGCTATGCAATGTACCATGCCTATGGTCATTATACCGTATTTCCGATTCATACATGTGGAGATTATCTGTATGTATCAGGCGGGGTAAGCAGCTACCTATCGGAACATTTCTTTGCGAAAGAGTCATGGCATATCCGGCTTGTTCTTGAAGGGGAGGATAGGCTGGAACGCAACCAGAGGGCAAAAGAGCAGGGCAGGACTATTTCCTATAGTGCCATATCAGAAGAGTGGGAAGCTTTGGAGGATACACGTGTGGATCTGTTTGAAGATTTGACGGAAAGGGAGAATATGGACGAACTGTTAGACTGCCTGACGGAGCGGCAGAAAATGGCAGCCAGTCTCTGCTTTTTTCAGCAGAAAAGCAGGAAAGAAGCGGCAAAAGAACTTGGTATTACTAACTCGGCAGTGTCAATTATACTTTCACAGGCGGTCCGGAGATTGCGGAAAAAATACCTGTCAAAAGACCAGACAGAAAAGGTGGTGGCGGCTGTATGAGGGGAAAAAAGCCAAAAGACAGGGAAAAATATTTTATCCGGCTGGACGGTAATACGCTGGTGGAAGTGAACCGGGAAATTTATCTGGAATGGCACCAGTCCAGACGGAAGGAGCGATACCAGAAGGAACGCGATCGGGAATACGGGGTGTGCAGCCTTGAAGGGTTGGAGGAAAAAAGGAACTTTTCGGGGAGTGTGGCTGGCAGGGCAGAGGCGACGGAAAAAATTGCTTTGAGGAATATTGAAAGAGAGAAGTTGTGGGAGGCTATAGGAAAACTGCCAGAACAGGATATGCAGTTGGTAAAATTATTGTATTTTAAAGAGATTACGGTAAAGAAAGCAGCAGAAATCTTACGATGTAGCCGAAAAACTGTGAAGAATAGAAATAGAAAGGCATTAGAGATATTAAATGCGGCGATGAAAGAAGAAATTTCGAGTTAAATTTGAACAATATGTAAATAAACGATATAATTAAATAAAAAGTGATTTGTAATGGGACAATCGAAAGAGATTAGGAAATGTATAATACAATATACGTGAATATACGGTATATAAGGGTGGGGATAACGAAATGATTCATGCAACTTTAGAGAAAAAAGGTAATGTAACCTATGTATGTCCTAAAATATCAGGTATGGATCAAATAAGCTATGAGATCATTGATATGGAAAAGCTGTATGAGGCAATACATAAAGGAATTCCGTTGGCTCTGGACGGTGTGTGTGCAGAAGGATTTTCCATGAAAGAATATCGTAAAAAGTATGGAGTTAGTGAGGACGATAAAGTTGAAATCAAAATAGACTTTATCACTAATAGCATATTTTGTGGGAAAGATGGAATAGCGGCAGATTTTTCTAATTGTCAATTTGCTGCTGTTGACATGGAGTCTGGCATTATGCTGGATGATAACATATTCTATTATGGCAGGGTTGATTTTTCATACAGTTTCATAGGGGATTTGGACTTTTCCATGAAAGGGTGCCGATTCATTGATTGCAATGTATATTTTGCATATACAGTGTTTGGAAATAAAGACATCTATTTTAATGAAACAGTATTCGATGATGAAAAATGTGAAGTAGTATTTTCAGGAACAGATTTTGGAGAGGAAGGCGAAGTGTCTTTCGATTATATGCAGGGAATAAACGGAAGCATTGAGTTTTATAAATGTAGCTTTGGCCAAAAGACTCTTAATTTTGCATATATGAGATGTCCGAAAGGGCAGTTCAGTTTTTGGGAGGTGGAAACACCTTCAACACCCATTGACTTTGTCGATTCATTTGTCAGAATGATTCTTATGTATAAGGCAAATGTTAATGGTCTGCTCGACTTTAGGATATCGGAGGCGGAGCATATTGTAATTCAGGAAAGTGTTATCCGGGATTGTGTGCTGTTGGGCAATCAGGGATATAAGAATTTCACTTGTTATTCCCTGAAGAAATCAACTTTGTTGGGAAGGATACGTATTCAAAACAAATTTTCAAAACGTCTTTTTCATAAGCAACTGCAATATGTATATGACCCGGCTCAGGGCGAGATTGTTTTATGCTCGACTTCAGCAACCGATAAAGCGAATCAACTGATAATTCTTTCAGAGAATTATCAGAGTGAAGGGGAATCAGATAATGCAGACGCGGCATATGTGCTTAGTAAGCGTTATCGGAGTACAGGAAGGGTACACGATATCTGGACAGATTATGCGGCGGTTGGAAGAAGTACAGAATATAGAAATTCCATTATAAAAAGGATATGGGCATATTTCACCATTACAATAAGGCTTTTGGGAGCGTCTATAGCATGGATTTTTGAAAAAGTATTTCTTGATGTATTGTGCGGGAACTATGCAACAAAGCCTTCAAAGTTCTTGTTTTGGCTTTTGGGAATTGTTACAGGGTTTGCATGGATATATGTCTCTTGTATCGGGATAAATAGTATGAATTTTCAGATGGAAGGGACATTATATCAGGTGATGGAAGCATGGAATGCGGCATGGTTATACAGTCTTCAGGTGTTCCTGCAGATAGAGGGAGGGGACTTAGTGCCGAGAGCGATCAGTGCTTACTATTTTATGGTTGCTGAAAAGATTATTGGTCTGTCCATGTTTTCTGTATTTGTTGTTTCTTATACCAGAAAAGTAATTAAGTAAGATGAACCGGAACAGGTTTGGATTGGAGGGCGGTAAGATGCTACAGGGAACATATGGTTTTGATGATGTTGTGAAGATTGACTGCAATAATGCATATGCACAGATAAATGTGTATGTCCATGAGATGGCACATTGGGGGCTGGCTAAAAACACTTTATTCGGTATATTAAACTTTTTAGTAAAACAGATCAGCGAAGAGCCGGGGATGAAAAAATTATATAGAATCGTCAAGGTACTTCATGATGCATCTGAACGTACAAATGAATGCTATGCCATGTGCAGCGAGTTGGTCTTCGTTGAATCGCAGAGACCGGACTTATATGACAGTTTTTATGATGAATTAAAGACCGGTCAGTATTATTCAAAATATCAGTTTCAGGAATTAGATTTCCTAATGAATTTAAAGCTGGAACCCTCAAAGAAAAGTAATTTGATTGACAGGATATTTACGTTGGCAATGAATATTGATGTGACTAAACATATTGAAGCTTCCTGCTGGAGTTCTGATATGCAGTTGTTGCAATTTTTTCTTGCAGAAGGCAGAGAGTGCTATCCTGATTTCAGATTGAAAAGGATATTACAGGCTTTGCGCCAAATGGTTGTTTCAGGACAATGTGTGGATATTACAGATGAAGAGATCATAACAAGAAGCAACATTATTGTGGATGAGTGGACAAGTAATAATATGACTGCTTTTCTGGAGAAGCTGACGGAACAATTCAGACAGAATAATATTTCTACAAGCCTGTTGGGGAGAAACATTGAGAACTTATTGAAAAATGAAATACAGCTGGGCTATAATCTAAAAAGAGGAGATGATTTTGAAAGACAATTTCATGAAGCAATTTTACCGGATTGTCTTACCCAGAACTATGTGTTTGAAGCTTTAGAAAATGACATGGCTCTTATTAACGAAAAGACTATTTCTGTGGCAACAATATACGATTATGGTGAGGATACCCTGTTAGAATTAACAGATACATTACATGGCAGGATGTATAGTGTATCATCTAATAAGGAGGATGTGGCAAATAATCAATGGACCGGTGAGTGTGCAATTGTTTTCTATTTTGATGATGTAAGAATCGTAAAGGATTATTGGAAAAAGGTTTTTAATAGAAGGATTTTCTTCCAGTTAAAAAACAGGTATTCAGAGTTTAAAAACTATATTGAGCCTTATACCGCAGACTTTAATTACATTTTTTTATATCGTTTAAATCATGGTGCGTTCTTTATCTTTGTTGCAGGCAGAGGCGATGATATATTTTTTACATGCCAAAGTATGATTAATTTAGATTATGTGCGTGAAGACATTGCGGCGGGTTACTATAAAAAAGTAGATTTTGATGATTCAGATTGTGTGGACGGCATATTCTGCAGAAACCCTGATGAGTGGAGAACATTTTACAATATTGTATTATATGCCTCAGAAATAAAAGATGGTTTAGGGTCACGACAGGAATTTTTGGATAATATAATGCTGTACTAGAGGAGGATAGGAATGGAAAGGAAATTAATATCAGACTGCTCGTTATTTTTGGAGAAATATAATGTTAATGTATTTAAACTCAGTGAATGGCATCAAATGATAGAAAATGAGATATTTCCGGGACAGGCGTATATGGAGATCGTGGATTATTTCGCAGTAGATGTATTGCAGCAGGGAGATTCGTTTGCTTCATCTAAATCTGATTTAAAGATTACTTATTACTTGGAAAATGAATTATACCAGATGTTGTCTTCAGAAAAGAATAGAGGGAAAGCAGAAATTTTAACATCATCGCTAATAAGTGCGGCTGCAACAAGTGTAGCTAATTTGTATCATATAGATGTCTTTATTGCGACTGGACTTACAAATTTAATAGTATTGGGTATGCTTAAAATGGGGATAAATGCATGGTGCCGGTATTTCGAGGAAAAATATAAAAAAGAATCTTAAGGGTAAATAATAAGATGCTGGGAACAGGATAGGAGAGTTCCCAGCATTTTATTTGTGTATGATAGAGATTAATTGAGCCCCTCAAAAAACTGGTTAATTATATTGCTGCCAGCAGGAATGACTTCTATTTCAACACAGCCTTCTATAATTTCTCCGTTCGGGGCGGTTGCAGTAGCAACAACTTTATAAATGCCCGTATGTTCAAACGAAACCTTCCGCTGCCATTCGGTTTCATTTTTTTGCTTCATTTCCAAGATTTTGCCATCCCTGACTGAATTAAGGTATCCAGCTATGCTAATGGAACTGGTATCAAAATTTAATGTTGCAAGTATATCCGTATTAGTGTTCACTTCCAATGTGTAATATTCTGAACTCAGGTAAATTTCGTATTGCGGAGGCTTTTTGATAAAATCTTTGATAATGCCATAAACAGATACACCGCTGATTGTAAAAAATAATGCAATAATGGATATAATAATAGGCAGTTTGGATCTGCTGTTTTTTACCAGTTCTGCAACATTATTATTTGTTTCCGCAGAATTTTTGGCAATAACTTCTATATTTTTGTCCATACGATTCATAGTATTAGTGGTATCTGCATTCTTTTTTCTTCTTTTGCTCATAAAGGAATCCTTTCATATCATGTAAATTGATTATATCAGATTTATCAAAGAAGCTACAGTTTTATAAAAGTATATCTCATAAAAATAATTTCTAAAATTTTTCTAAACTGTTTAATTTTCGCCCCTTCCCGCCTGCTATTAGTGAAGGGGTAAATAAATCTCATTTTCAATTCATCACAATTTCCCTTTCATCGGACCTTGACAATTTCATAGCCTGCCCGGATTGATACCCGGCAGAGGAGTGTGCATCTGGCGCACCCTGCCGGAGGGAACGTTGCGGCAATAGGAGTCGGGACTGGAACGGGTTTGGGAGGAACACAGGCAGAACGTTTAGTATTTATAAAAATATGGAAGAAAGGAAGAACGTATGGGAAGAAAGAAAATCATGACAAAGCTTCTTACATGCTTTGCGGCGGCAGCCACGGTTGTAACGGGAATCCTTGGGAGCGTCCCGCTTCCCGTTAAGGCAGCCGAAGAGGGCAGTTATACGGTCAAGTTTGAGGCGTATGAGGGAACATGCGAGACGGAAAGCATTTCTGTACCCAGAGGAGAAAGCATTATATTACCTGACGCATTCTATGAGGGGCATTATCTGGAAAGCTGGGTGGATGTGAATGATGAAGGTGATGTGACTGTATGTACAGCGATCGGAAAGGCAGGGAGTGTCTATACACCGGAACGTGACATGCGGTTATATGCCAACTGGAAGCCAAATCAGGAGCAGGATACTACTGTTACTTATGAGGCAAGGATCGGGGATATCCAGTATGAAGAGCTGGAAGAGGCTTTTGACAATGCACAGGCTGGCGACACGATTACTGTCCTTAAGGACTGCAGCGTGTCAAAGACGCTTGAGGTTACTGCTGATAACGTTACCTTAGAGAGTGAAAATGCGGAAACCCCGGTAACTATTAGCAGGGAAGAAGCGTTTGCCGGTAAAAATTATGCCGAAGATGCTGGAAATGCTTTGGTCGGGATAAGCAGCGGCAGTCTTGTCACGCAGAATATTATTCTTGATGGTGGTGCGGTGCTGGATAAGGATTTCAACAACACTGGACAGGTATGGGACAGTCCCCTCATCTATGTGAAAGGCTTTTATTCTATGAAAGCAGGGACAGTTCTCCAGAATAACTATAACACCGATTATTCTGAAAGCGTGGACAGTTCCAGAAGCGTAAGGACTGCAGGGGCGGTAGATGTCACATGGGACGCTGGCATGGTCATGGATGGCGGTTTAATACAGGACTGCTATACTTTGGGAGCAGGCGGCGGCATCCAGTCCTCAAAGACCGCAGAAGTTACAATCACATCAGGCACGATCCGCCACTGTGCGGCTGTATGGGGAGGGGCGCTTGGGCTCATGGGGCCTTCCGAAGCGTCCAACATGGAACTGAGCGGGAACAATTCCGATTCGACAGGGGGCGCGGTATGGTCAACCTTATCTTTGGTTATGACTGACTGTGTCATTGAAGGCAACAGCTCCGGCTATGACGGTGGCGGCGTCTATATGACTACAGGGGATCAGGCGAAGCTGATACGGTGTACCATTACCGGAAACACAGCCCCAAGGGGATGTGCAATACAGACGAGCAAAGGGGAAGGTACAAAGGCGCTGGTCATCCGCGACTGCACGATTACCGGAAACCGTTCGGGGGAAAAAATCCATGCAGGGGGCACAATCTGTTACATGAACGAGACGGGGATTATCTTATCCGGGCATATTGTCATGGAAGATAACCTTTCCGTGGGTTATGAACCCTGCGATATCCATTATTTTTACAATACGGGTGCTTCCATCTTGCTGGATGAAGATTTTGAAAGCGATTCCACCTTTGTGTTGGGCGGTTACGACACGATCAAGCCGGGCAGGGTTTTAATTGACGGGACGCTTTACCATAAGGACGCCAGCACGGAACAGTTTGTGTGGCACTGCCCGAATTACCGCACGGAAAAACGGGGAGAGAACCTTTATCTTGCGGAAGTGCCGAAGATTTATACGGTAACTTATGATGCGAATAACAGTTCCCCTGGATACAGCAGCGTGTATTGCTCAGATCCCAATGACTATACCAGCGAAGATACCGTGGTCATCATGGGGGAAGAAGAGCTTTTTCCGCTTATGGGATATCTTGTGAAGTTCGGCTGTGACTTTACCGGGTGGAACACGGAGAAGGACGGATCAGGTACCAGCTATATGCCCGGACAGGAAATCAGTCTGACAGATGACCTTTTCCTCTACGCACAGTGGCAGGAAAAAGATCCGATCACCCTGACTTATATCTTTAACGGTGGGACGGGGGAGACGGAAAGTGAGCAGGTTATTCCCGGTGCGAATACGGTATTCCCAGACGCTTCCAGAAAGGGCTACCGCTTTAAGGGCTGGTATGAAGACGAGGAATTGACTGTATTTGCAGGAAATGCAGGGGAGAAGTATTATGCGCCCCGGCAGGACGCTTCCTATTATGCCGCATGGGAGAAAACAGAAGCAACCGTTGCTTTTGACGCGGACGGGGGAGAAATGGAAGGCGGGGATATTGCCGCAAAGATTGGCGATACTATTACCCTTCCCAGCTGTACCAAAGAAGGTTATGAATTTGTAGGCTGGTATGATGGGGATACCTGTGCCGGACAGGCAGGGGAAGACTATACTGTCGCTGATGATGTTATTCTGAAAGCCCATTATGTGAAGAAAGAAGCGTCTGCATGCACCGTTGCTTTTGACGCGGACGGGGGAGAGATGGAAGGCGGGGATATTACCGCAAAAGTGGGCGATACCATTATGCTTCCTGCCTGTACCAAAGATGGCTATGAATTTACGGGCTGGTATGACGGGGATATCTGTGCCGGACAGGCAGGAGAGAAATTTACTGTCACCGGAGATATCATTTTGAAAGCGCATTATGAAAAGAAAGCGGAGATTACTTATCTCATTACCTTTGATCCCAATGGAGGAAGGAAAGCCGCACCCGTAAAGGCGGCAAAAGGGGAAAAAATTATCCTGCCCGGCACGGAAAAATCCGGCTATGTATTCCTTGGCTGGTATACGGAGAAAAAGGGCGGCATCCTTCTCGGTCTTGCCGGTGATGAGCTGGAAGTGTCAAAGAATATGACGGTCTATGCCCTTTGGGAAAAGGAAAAAGCGGAAGAAACCGGCGATAAGGGGCAGGAGACATGCAAAGTGACATTCCACACAGAGGAAGGCACACTGAAAAATAAGACGCTTACCATTGTAAAGGGCGCAGGACTTTACCTGCCTTTGCCGGAGAAAAAGGGTTATGATTTCACCGGCTGGTATCTGGACAAGTCCCTGACACAGTTTGCAGGGGCATACAGGGATTCCTACCGTATCACGAAGGACACTGATTTTTATGCAAAATGGGAGAAAACCAGGGAAGAGGATAAAAATGGTGATAATGCAGATGACAGTACGGATCAGGGCAATTCCGCAGAGGTAGTGGATACTTACACTGTAAAATATGACGCCAATGGCGGCACGGTAAAGGAATCCTCTGTCAGAGTGGCAAAGGGCGCGGACGTAAAGCTTCCTGTCGCAGAACGGGAAGGATTTACCTTCAAAGGCTGGTATACTGACAGGAAGGAATTTATTGGAAAAGCAGGAGGTACTTATAAGCCGGATCAGGATATCTGCCTTTATGCGGGGTGGGATAAATCAGCCGGTGGCAGTGCTGAAGATACCAACAGCAGTTCTGGCACCAAAACGGGAGCTGCTGTAGCAGATACCGGTTCAGGTGTCAGTGCGGATAAAAAAACGGACATTCCTACAGTGGGAAAATCCGGGAATACAGCAGCGGGAGGACCTGGAGCAGGGACAGAGAATGGTCCTGTGATCCAGACTGGACGCACCTCGCCGATTTATCTTCTTGCAGTCCTTGGAATGGCTGGTATTCTTTTGGCGGCGCTTTCTGTCCGTGAGGGGAAACGCAGTTCTGGGGAATAAAGTTTTATCGCAGGGGTGTTATGCCCCTGTATTTTGTAAGAAGGAGGCATTGTGACAGAATGAAGGATCTGACAGGAAAGCTGGCAAAACTGATTTTTCCTGAGGTGGAAGAGAAAAAGGGCAGACGGATTGTGATACAGATCGCCACAGGGCTTTCCATTGCCCTGCTTTCTATAGCCGGAATGCTTTTCTACAGTCATCAGGAAGTGAAACAACAGCAGAAATTTCAGCAGCTAAAAGGGGCGGAGATTACCCTGACGGAAATACCGCCGGATATGCTGTCCAATATGGCGGGAGAAGAAGAGGCAGAATCCGCAAAAGAAAAAACACAGGAGGGAGAAAATGGGAACGGTGCGAAGGATATGGGGCAGATTGATAAAAATACCATAGTATTTACCTATGATTGGGATTCCCTGATTGAAGCAAATGGAGATGTTAAAGGCTGGCTTTTTTTGCCGGATACGCCTATCGACCTTCCTGTAGTCGGTACTTCCGATAATGATTACTACTTAACCCATGATTTCTGGAAGCAGAAAAAGAGCACAGGCTGCCCGTTTATGGATAAAGATACCAGCCAGTGGGACTTCAACAGAACAATCTATGCCCACAACATGGGCAAAACCTCTGACGCCATGTTCTCCCCGCTCTTAAAATTTAAGGACGAAGATTATTTTGTGGCGCACAGGCAGCTCTATTATACGCGGTGTTACGGGATAACCGCAGAATATCAGATCATGGCGGTAGTAAAATACAATGCCGGGGATATCGGAAGCTGGGATTTCCGTACAAGAAACCATGCAGATATGGAAAGCTATAATCTCTGGATGGAACAGCTTCAGGAATATGCCCTTTATTATGCGGAGCCTGACCATGCCCCGGCAGAGATACTCACTCTTTCCACCTGTGACCGTTCCGAGTTTGGGAAGGACGGGAGGCTGGTCATTGTGGCGGGGAAATGTTAGTAATAGCTTTCCGTCGGGCAAAATGACTGTTCCTAGATTCTGTGCCAGAGGGAAGAAACCAGACATCAGAAGCCCATTGGCTTCTGACCGGTCATTTATGACCGAGCCCTTGACAGTGTGCAGGGGAAATGCTACGATACCGCTCCCGACGGAGAAGAACTGACTGTTCCTGAGTTCCTTAGCCGTCGGTGAGACCGGAGTGCATTTCCACTGTGCGCTGTCAAGGGTGGCGTACGCAGGGATGGTGTGGAGGGAAAAAGCGTTCATGGATAGTTTTGTGGACGTTTTTGTATGAAATATAACAGGGTAATTGCTATTTATATCGTTGCTCATAGACATTAAAAAATCATAGAAATGAGGAAACCAGAGTGCAGGGAGAGAAAGGAGAGAAACGAAAGTATGCGGAAGATAAACCGGACTGCGCCTACTGCTATTTCCGTAAAAAGAAGGGCGTCTGCAGGCTGAAAGAATGTTACTACCTGCTCCCGGAGAAGCCGAAAAAGAAGGAAGAGGAGACCTGTGCGGACTGCCCTTATGGGAAGCATTCCCCCTGTATCGGCTTTTGCCTTTTAAAGATTGTCCGGGAACTGAATGTGAAAGTATAGGGCAGGAAGGGAGGAAAATTTATGCAGGACGAGGTAAATGAGAAGGTTTTATCGCTTTGTGTCAGTGGCGGAAAGATTTCGGCGCGGATATTGAAGGAAACAATGGAAAAGGCGCTTGCTGAAATGGAGCGTTCACAGCAGAAGGCGCGGCACCATGCCCCGGCAAAGCAGAAAGAGAAAAAGCAGACGGTAAGCACCGGGAAACAGAGTCTTAAGAAACTTGCGGAGAACGGGGCACAGCTTTCCAACATTGAGATTACGGATGGGAACATCAAATCTTTTGAGAAATGCGCCCGTAAGTACCATGTGCTTTACAGCCTGATGAAAGATAAGTCCGCATCGTCGCCCCGGTATTTTGTATTCTTCCGGGCAAAGGACGTGGATTCCATCACTGCCGCCTTCAAGGAGTATACCGGCAGGACGTTAAACAAGACGAAAAAGCCTTCCGTCCGGAAAAAGCTGGAGCTTGCCAAGGAGCGCGTGGCAAAGCACAGGGAGAAGGAAAAGACAAAGCACAAAGACAGGGGGCAGGAATTATGAGCGGGAAAAAAGAGAATATATCACTGCATAACCTGACAGACAAAATAGCGGGAAGCTTCGCAGAGAAACTTTCCATGATAGATAAAAAGCGTCTGCTCATGATGAATGTGCCTTATATTATTATATTTTACCTGACGGATAAGCTGGCATGGCTGTACCGGCACTGCATGGGAAATTCTTTTGCGGAGAGGGCAGGGGTACTTTTTCTGAATTTCCAGATGGCGTTTGAAAATCCGGTTCCCAGCTTCCGCGCCCACGATCTGGCAGCCGGGGCAGTCGGCGCTGCCATAGTGAAAGGCATGGTGTACCTGAAAGGGAAAAATGCGAAGAAATACAGGCAGGGAGTGGAATACGGTTCTGCAAGATGGGGAAATGAGAAAGATATCGCACCATTTATTGATCCGGTGTTTGACAACAATATCCTTTTCACTCAGACGGAGAGACTTACCATGAATGGCAGACCGAAAAAGCCAAAGTACGCAAGGAATAAAAATGTGGTGGTAATTGGCGGCTCCGGCTCCGGCAAGACAAGGTTCTATGTCAAGCCCCAGCTCATGCAGATGCCTTCAAATGTCAGTTTCGTGACCACAGATCCGAAAGGTACTATCCTGCTGGAATGCGGAAAAATGTTAAGCAGGGGTACGCCGAAGATGAAAAACGGAAAGCCGGTCAGGGATAAAAACGGGAGGGTGGTTTATGAGCCTTACCGGATCAAGGTGCTGAATACTATCAATTTCAAGAAAAGCATGCACTATAACCCTTTTCGGTATATCCGTTCCGAAAAGGATATTTTAAAGCTGGTAAATACCATTATTGCCAACACGAAAGGAGAAGGGGAAAAATCCGCCGAAGATTTTTGGGTAAAATCTGAAAGGCTTTTATACTGTGCCCTAATTGGGTACATCTACTATGAAGCCCCGGAGGAGGAACAGAATTTCTCCACATTACTGGAATTTATCAATGCCTCGGAGACAAGGGAAGATGACGAGGAATTTAAAAATGCGGTAGATGAACTGTTTGAGGAACTGGAACAGGAGAAGCCAGAACACTTTGCGGTGCGCCAATATAAAAAATTTAAGCTTGCGGCGGGCAAAACTTCAAAAAGTATACTTATTTCATGCGGAGCCAGGCTTGCGCCATTTGACATTGCGGAGCTCCGGGAGCTGACTTCTTATGATGAGATGGAGCTGGATATGCTGGGCGACCAAAGGACAGCCATGTTTGTCATTATCTCCGACACGGACGACACTTTCAACTTTATCGTGGCGGTAATGTACAGCCAGCTTTTCAACCTTTTATGTGATAGGGCAGATGACGTACATGGGGGCAGGCTTCCGTACCATGTAAGGCTCCTGCTTGATGAATTTGCGAATATTGGACAGATACCAAAGTTTGACAAGCTGATTGCCACCATCAGGAGCAGGGAAATCTCTGCTTCTATTATTTTGCAGTCGCAGAGCCAGCTTAAGACAATCTATAAGGACGCCAGTGAGACTATTTTAGGGAATTGTGACAGCATGTTATTTCTCGGAGGGAAGGAGAGCACTACCCTAAAGGAGATTTCAGAGACTTTAGGAAAAGAGACCATTGATCTTTATAATACGTCCGATACCCGTGGGCAGAGCCGATCCTATGGCACAAACTTTCAAAAGACTGGAAAGGAGCTTATGAGCAGGGATGAGCTTGCAGTTATGGACGGGGATAAATGTATTTTGCAGCTCCGTGGGGTGCGACCGTTTTTGAGCAATAAGTTTGACATTACCAGTCACAAGCGGTATAAGGAACTGTCAGACTATGACAAGAAGAATACTTTTGATGTGGAAGGGTATCTGGGACACAGGCTGAAACTGCGGGCAGATGAAGAATTTGAACTGATTGAGGTGGACGGAACAACGCTTGGGGATATGGAAAGTGGAAGAGAGTAGGGAAGCAGAAAAGGAGGCAGATAGAATTATGCAAACACAATAGGGTAGAAAAGTGATTTCCCATATGCTAAAGTTACTCTGTAAAGGGAAAATTGGATTGGGGTAAAAATGAACAGGGAACAAATCAGGGCAATCGTTGAAAACAGATTTTATAGGCTGGGTGCAGAGAGGGTGGAACTGGCACCTTCAGGTAACTGCTGGACGCTTTACGGAGAATTTTTCAAAGTGACAACACTGAAAGACTTCTGGGTGCTGGAATGGACGGATAACCGTTCTTATGCGGAAAATGGCTGTTTTGAAGACGTTGATCCTATGCCATATGACATATCGGAGCAGGAAATTCTTGAATATATTGATGGAGTACTGCGAAGATAGTTGCTGTTTGGGAAAGCGTATTGATACGGAGATAATGGAGCTATGGGAAAAGAGGATTTTATCATACATTTAGACCATGTTTATGGGCTTGTAGAGGAAGAACGTCAGAAATGCCGGACGGGAAATGGCAGTTATGAGGAAAAACATCTGGAATTTATTCTGAAAGAACTAAAGATTATGCGTTTGAAATGCGGCAGCCGGGGGTTTTATACTTATTATCCAAGGGGGATTTCTGATTCATGGGATTATGATGATCCGTTAGGGAATGAACTTATGGAGCTGGCAGGGGAATACCAGCATTTAGGGATAGAGGGGCAGTGAAAGGGGAGAAAAGACTATGGCAGTATTTATCATGCAGGGGAGGTGGAAGGATAAAGAAAACAGGTGCGTCCATTTGCGCCTGATAGGAATGCATTTTAAAAACTGAATATAGCATGATGTAAAATATTACAGCATGGAAGCAGCCGCAGATTATCAGCGGCTTTTTTTGTGGCAGTCAGAGAATGGCTGCTGTTTTTTTACCCGTAACATGGACAGGACAGTGAAAAATCCGGTCAGTTCATTTTTGGAAAAAAGAAAACCATCAATTTATCAAGCCGCATAGCGGCAGAAAGAGAGGTAGTTATATGGCATTTTTTACTTCAGCAATCACAATCTTACAGACACTGGTAGTTGCCCTTGGCGCTGGTCTTGCGGTATGGGGCGTCATCAACCTGCTTGAGGGTTACGGGAATGATAACCCAGGTGCAAATGCTCATGTACGGTAAAGAAGCAAGCAACCGAAAACAAGAGATAGACCGCCAGCACCAAACTATTCCGAACCAAAGAAACCAAAGACCAAAAGACAAGCATTGTGGAAATGTGC
>CANCXX010000044.1 GCA_947381965.1 uncultured bacterium | reverse complement strand
TTGAATATGTAAAAGAAAGAAAGCAGTTTGGCAGAGCTATCGGCGCTTTCCAGAATACCCAGTTCCAGCTTGCCGACATGGCTACCAAGGTGCAGGCAGCTCAGCTCCTTGTTTACAAGGCTGCTATGGCTAAGGCAACCCAGAAAGTTTACTCCGTAGAAGCAGCTATGGCTAAATTATATGCAGCAGAAGTTGCAATGGAAGTAACCACCAAGGCAGTTCAGCTTCATGGTGGATATGGCTACATCAGAGAATATGACGTAGAGCGCATGATGAGAGACGCAAAGATCACAGAGATCTACGAAGGAACCAGCGAAGTACAGAGAATGGTCATCTCCGGTTCACTGCTTAAGTAAGCCGGCTTGTGATTTGGCTTAAGCAGATGCCCTGCTTGCAGGAGCAGATGCGAAAGACAAAGAGCAAAGAGCGGTGCAGCGCTGCACCGCGAACGAGGAAATGCGAAGCATTTTCGAGTGCCGGTTCACGTAAGGTGGCATCGAAGCATTTTTGAGTATTTGCTTATAGAATCGTGAAGGCTTAAGCATTTTCCAGTGTCGTCTTACACAGGGTAAACGGCACATACCAAATAGATTAATTTATAAGGAGAGATAATACAATGAAAATTGTTGTTTGTGTTAAACAGGTACCTGATACCAAGGGTGGCGTTAAGTTCAATCCTGATGGTACACTTGACAGAGGTGCAATGCTCACAATCATGAATCCTGATGATAAAGCAGGACTGGAAGCAGCGCTTAGATTAAAAGACGAGTACGGCGCAGAAGTAACGGTAGTGACCATGGGACTTCCCAAAGCAGAAGAAGTTCTCCGTGAAGCTATGGCTATGGGCGCAGACAAGGGAATTCTGGTAACAGACAGAGTGCTTGGAGGAGCCGATACATGGGCAACTTCCCAGACATTAGCCGGAGCAATCCGCAACCTGGAATATGACTTAATCATCACAGGACGTCAGGCAATTGACGGCGATACCGCGCAGGTAGGTCCTCAGATTTCCGAGCACCTTGGAATTCCTGTAATTTCCTACGCACAGAAAATTAAAATTGATGGCGACAGCGTAATTGTTGAGCGTCAGTATGATGACAGATATCATGTGTTAAAAGCAAAAATGCCTTGTCTGATTACAGCTCTTGCTGAATTAAATGAGCCCCGTTATATGACTCCCGGCGGTATTTTTGATGCGTACAATGCAGAGATTACTGTATGGGGAAGAGCAAACCTGGTTGACGTGGACGACTCCAATTTAGGACTTAAGGGTTCACCTACCCAGATTGCAAAGGCTTCTGATAAGGTCAGAAAGGGAGCTGGAGAGAAAGTTACCCTTGACCCGGCAGAATCCGTAGAATATATTATTGATAAATTAAAAGTAAAACATGTAATTTAAACAGTTTTACACAAGCGGAATCATATGAATACAATAATGGAGGTTCAAAATGAATATTCAAGATTATAAAGGAGTATTTGTCTTTGCCCAGCAGGTAGACAACGTACTTAGTGGAATCGCTTTAGAATTAGTGGGCAAGGGCAAAGACCTTGCAAAGGATTTGGGCACGGAAGTAACAGCAGTTCTGGTAGGAAGCGATGTAAAGGGACTGGCGGATGAACTGGCTGAATATGGCGCTGACAAAGTTATCGTTGTGGATGACCCTGAACTGAAAGAATACAGAACAGAGCCTTATGCACATGCGATTTCATCTGTAATTAATGAGTTTAAGCCTGAAATTTTCCTGGTTGGGGCAACTGCAATCGGACGTGACCTGGGTCCCAGAGTATCAGCGAGAATACATACAGGACTGACAGCAGACTGTACACAGCTTGATATTGGTGATTTCCCGATTAATCCCGTTCCCGGAAAGGAACAGCTTCACAATCAGCTTTTAATGACCCGTCCTGCTTTTGGCGGTAACACAATTGCTACCATTGCCTGCCCGGAATTCCGTCCGCAGATGGCAACAGTCCGTCCGGGCGTTATGCAGAAGGCTCCAAGAGAAGAGGGAAAGAAAGCGGTTGTTGTAGAATACAATCCGGGATTTACTCCCAATGACAAGTATGTTGAAATCTTAGAGGTTGTTAAGGCGGTTTCTGACGTTGCTGATATTATGGATGCAAAAATTTTGGTATCCGGCGGACGTGGCGTTGGAAGTCCTGAAAACTTTAAGATACTTGAAGACCTTGCAGAAGTGATTGGCGGAACAGTCAGCTGCTCACGTGCAGTTGTAGATGCAGGGTGGAAACCGAAAGATTTACAGGTTGGACAGACAGGTAAGACTGTTCGCCCTAACGTTTACTTTGCAATTGGTATTTCCGGCGCTATCCAGCACGTAGCGGGTATGGAAGAAGCGGACATTATTATTGCAATTAATAAAGACGAAACAGCGCCTATTTTTGAGGTAGCTGACTATGGTATTGTTGGTGACTTAAATAAGATTGTTCCTGCGCTTACAGAGAGATTAAAAGCAGAAATGGCTGCAAAATAGGCATCTGTGACTCTGTTATTGTGTACAGGCAGCTGGATGATACGACAATATCCAAATTATAAATAAGTAAAAAGCGCTTACATCCTTGATGGGGTAAGTGCTTTTTACTTTTATATGTGGCTTGATATACTGTTTTCCTGTCGGCAATACCAATTATCTTACAGGAGGATGAATATAGTTGGGATTGGTAAGGTCAATCCCTGTGCCCTGTTTTGGATGGGGTTTTTCATGTCCGTTTTTTTCAGGCGGCATTACAGGGGGACAGTTTAACTGTGCGTTGAACTGAAGGTTTGCTTCAATTAAGTTACATTGAAGCAATATTTTGAGGGATTGGGAAAGGCATTCAGGAGTGTTACAGTTTATTTCACATATATCTCTTAAAGAGTGGGATAAATTAAGGATATCTAAGGAAGTGACAGACATTGGCTCTCCGTTCGGGTTAAGCAGTTGGTTTTAAATAATATATGCACATTTGTGAAGGGTTGCGACTGTATTACCAATTATGTTGCTTTATATGGGGCAATGAGGATTAAGCTACTATTAACAGCTTAGGAAGGCGCGCTGGCTGTGCATTTTGTGAGGACATGATTCTATCTTTTTTGAAAGAAATTTGGTATAATGCTACTATTGGGACCACACAATATACAGCGCGGCACAACAGGCTGCAGATACATGACTAAAGGAGTCAATAAATATGGCGCAGAAAGAAATCAGTGAATCAAAGCGGAGAAAACTGGAAAAGAAAAAAATCAAAAAGAAAGAAAAAAGAAGAAAACGTATAAATGCAAAGATAGACAGAACGATAGTTATGGCAGTGATTTTAATTTACGCTGTTTACTGTATACAGGAATTGGAGAATATTAAAAGTAATTTGTGATTGAAACAGGGATTGCCTGGGAGGAAAGGAAAAAGGTAATATGGGTAAGAGTATCTTGGAGTATGAGACAGTGGATTTGGATGAAAGTGATGGAAGCATTGTAATTATTGACCAGACCAGGCTTCCCGCAAGAACAGAAGTAATTAAGCTGCGGACCGCCCAGGAGATATGGGATGCCATTTATCTGTTAAAAGTACGTGGAGCGCCGGCAATTGGGGTTACAGCAGCCTTTGGTATTTATATACTGGCAGCACAGACAGCGGATGAAATTCTTCACTTTGAAGATAAGGCCAGTAACAGTTTTTTTGACATATTTTATGATAAGTTTAAGGAGCAGAAAGAATTTTTAAATTCTGCAAGACCAACTGCAGTAAACTTATCCTGGGCATTGGAGCGTATGGATAGGGTATGCAGGCAGGCCCATAAAGCGGGAAAAAACCTGAACGAAATTATAGAGCTTCTTGGCAGGGAGGCAAAAGAAATAAAGCAGGAGGATATCCGGGTATGCAGGGCAATTGGTGAAAATGGACTTTGCCTTGTAAAGCCGGGAGACGGTATATTGACCCATTGCAATGCAGGACAGCTTGCCACATGCAAATATGGAACAGCTACCGCGCCTATTTATCTGGGACAGGAGAGAGGATACAATTTCCGGGTGTTTGCGGACGAAACAAGACCTCTTTTGCAGGGGGCCAGGCTTACCGCTTATGAGTTGCACAGCGCTGGTGTGGATGTGACCCTTATTTGTGATAATATGTCTTCCATGGTAATGAAAAATGGATGGGTTCAGGCAGTATTTGTTGGATGTGACCGTGTGGCGGCCAATGGAGATACTGCAAATAAAATAGGTACTTCCATGGTAGCAGCGGTGGCGAAACGCTATCATGTGCCTTTTTATGTATGTGCTCCCACTTCAACAGTTGACCTTGCCACACCTACAGGGGCGGAAATCAAAATCGAACAAAGGCCGGCAGAGGAAGTTACGGAAATGTGGTATAAGGAACGGATGGCGCCGGAAGGAATTAAGGTGTACAATCCGGCATTTGACGTAACGGACAATGAGCTGATAACAGCTATAGTGACAGAGAAAGGGATAGCCAGAGCGCCATATAAAGAATCCCTTTCCTTCTTGTGCAGTGGGGGAAAATAGATTCCATATCTAAAATAAAGAGGTATCCGAAAGAAAGAGAAATTTCTTTCGGATACCTCTTTTGCAGGTTCTGATACCAATAATTACCCGTTTTCCCCATATATTCAGGCAGTAAAAAAAGAATATATATGCTATGTATCGCTTAGCTGTGTATTGTAAATAAGTTTTTGATTAAAGATAATTTTTAAACCTTTAACTGGAACTGTCTTACCAGCTGTTCCAGGTTTTCAGATTGTGCAGATAATTCTTCACTTGTGGCAGAGGATTGCTGTGCTGCTGCCGAGTTGTTTTGTATTACTTCAGAAATTTGCTCTACGCCCTGTTCTAACTGTTTCATAGCATCTGCCTGGGAAATGGATAAATCGCTGATTTCCTTTGTGGAAACTGCAAGCATCTTAATGCCGTTGATAACGGATTCCATTGCAGTGGTGGCCTTTAGGGTAATTTCATTTCCATTTTCTATTTCTGCGATGGAGTTTTCAATCAGTTTCTTTGTGTTGACTGCTGAATTTGCGCTGTCAGATGCCAGCTTGCCGATTTGGTCTGCAACAACGGCAAAACCTCTTCCGGCCTCTCCAGCCCTTGCCGCTTCAATAGAAGCATTCAGGGATAAAAGATTTGTCTGGGAAGCGATGTCTTCGATTTCCGCAATAATATTTGCAATCTGTTTGGATGTGTCATTGATTCGCTCCATTGCAGAGTTCAAATGCTTAATATCCTCATTGCTCTTTTCAGCAGCGTGTTCAAATTCTTCAGCATTCAAATAAGACTGGTTTGCTTTTTCAGAGCTGTTGACAACAGTTTCGGTAATGTTCTGAATCGTAGCTGTAAGTTCTTCCACGGAACCAGCCTGATCAGTTGCTCCCTCTGCCAGGGATTGTGCGCTTTCCGCCATCTGGCCGGCGCCTAAAGCAACCTGTTCAGATGCTTCATTAATTTTGGCAAGGGTATCGCTTAAAGAAGTAGTGAAAGTGGAAATTGCACTGGTAAGAGCTAAGAAATCACCTCTGAAGTCTGCTTCAGCGGATACATTAAAGTTTCCGGCGGCAACATTGCTTAATACTCTGTCAAGATCTTGTATATATAAACTTAACAGTCCAATTGCTTCCATAAAGGAGTCTGTCATTTCACCGATTTCATCGGGATACATTTTTTCTATTTTAATGTTTTTCAAATCCCCATGGGCAAGCATGGAAGTAGCTTCTTTCACTTTGATAATTGGTTCTGAGAAAAGCTTTGCAACAAACCCTGCAATTTTCATGGAAATAATAATAGAGATAATGATCACAATAACCATAATAGCAATAATCACATAGGTCTGGATTTCCAGACTTTGGGCTACATCATTGCCCATGGTTACATTCAGGTCAATCAGCCCTTCCACCGCATCGGTCAGCTTTTTTAAAGTGGGTTTTCCCTGGGCAACTAAAAGAGCATAAGCCTCATCATCCTTATTACTTAGAGCAAGCTCTTTTACCTGTTCAAAAATTTCCCGGTATTGGGGCAGCGTTTCCTGAATCGTGGTCATATAAGGCGCTTCTTCTTTGGAAGTGCAATGCTCCCTCATTACCATAAACGCATCATTTGTAAGCAGGCGGGTCGCCTCCAGTTCGTTTGCAGATGCCTGTATTTCATCGTTATCAGTTGACAAAATCATTTCTCTTACGATAGAGGGTTCTTTATTCAGATAGGTGCTGAAAATACCGATTTCTCCCTGGGAAAATCCGTTTGTTACCAGAGCATCGCTGAACTTAACGTCATTATAAAACAGAAAAATCAGACCAAGAATACTTGAAATGCAGGCTATGACAACAACTAAGGTAAAGCAGAATTTCAGTTTCTTTTCCACTTTCATGTATTTTACTTTATCTAACATAACATCTCCTATTCTCTCATTTAAAAACAAGTAAACAATTTTTGTTGCCCTTGTTTTGGGTTTATGAACAGCTTAAATACAACACTATATTCTTTTGTCAAGGTCCGGGGCTTTCTGCATATCTGAATATCACTATTCACAGCCATGCCATGAATAGCAGTCTGTAAACCAGTCCGTCGGTTGATAGTTTCCATTGCCGACAGAACGCCGACTGTATATTTATGTAAAAATGGTTTCTATCTAAAGGAATGCTGGTTGAAATCTATGAAAAATTATAACATTTTTTATAAACAAATACAACCATATCATAAATGAAATTCAAAGAGGATATGTACCAATACATGCCATTTTCAAAAGCCCATTTTCTTTAGATCCGCAGCAATTTCCACATAGGCTTCTATTACGTCAAAGCCTCTGTAGTCTTCTCTTTTTAGATCGATCATATCTCCATGGGAGATTCCGCGTCTGCCGCTGCTTGTAAAATTCTTCTTGAAGTTTCCCCATTTTGCGGATTCTATCGTTACCAGTCCGTCATTTTGGGAAGCGCCTGCAAAACGCATTAACAGATTGGGAATACACAAAAGGGTATCTCCAAGGGAATGCTTCATACAGGAAGAGTAACTTTGATAGTATACATTTGGGGAATCCGGGTATTTTTTATTAAATTCCCTGCAAAATTCCGGGGAAAGCTGTTTGCTTGCATGATAGCAGTCAGGTCTTGTGTCTCCAAAAGCAGCGTAAACACGGTCGAAAAGAGAAGATACAAAATGATAAACACTGTCAGGCAGACGGTTTAAAAGCAGTAAAAGCTCTGAACCTCTGTGGGGAGTGGAAATGGTAGTAAGAGAGGCGATTTTCCCATCCATATGCAGCCCTGAAATCAGATAACGGGCGTCAAGTCCCCCTTTTGAGTGGGCGATGAGATTCACTTTGTCACAATGATTTTCTTCCAGTATCACATTTATCTTTTTTTGGATAATTTCAGCATTATCTTCAATGGTTCCCCATGCCTGCTGATGACCATAGTAGACGACGGCGCCATTTTGCACCAGTTCTTTTGGGATTCTGCCCCAATAGTTAAAGTAGCGCAAATCCCGGAACCCAATGCCGTGCAGCATGATGATGGGATAGCGAAGGGCGCAAATCCCGGAACCGGACCGGAGACGTCTGTTTTCAAAACGGCATCTTTCAGCGTCATATTCTTCATAAGCCCTTCGGCTTAAATATTTTGCAAAAAACAGGTGAAGGAGAGGAATCCACAGAAAGCAGGCAATCAGGACACGTTTCCAGATTCCAAGACTCCGGCAGGTGCAAAGAATACGGATACAGCCATTTAAAATCAGTAAATAGAAGTATAAAAAGGTAAAAATTCCGTCAAAAATAAGAATAACAGGCCATGATACGTCAGCTGGAGCCACACGGACTGGGATTTTCAGCAGATAAATGAAGATCTGTATCCAAATGCCCAAAGTACAGGTACGAATAATCTTCCGGCCGCCATACATGATAAAAAGTCGGAAGGAGGGGGCTTTTTTCCGCTGGAACGGCATCAGATGAAAAAGGCAGAGGCTGGCAAAATAAAATAAAACCAGTATAAGGCGAAATAAGAGATTTCCTTTGTCCATTAGCATCCATAAAATTAAAATATGAGGCAGCAGTATCATTTTTTATTTAACCTCTCTTCAATATGTGAAAACCCGCCAGAATATTCTATCTGGCGGGTGGGATTTACAGGGCTGACAATGCTTCTGCATCACCAACAACAGTAACATCGCTGTGAAGCTGGAGAATAGAAGCGGGAACCTGGGGGGTAATAGGGCCAAAGAAGGCCTTTTTAACAATATCTGCTTTCCCGGAACCGTTGACAACAACAACGATTTTCTTTGCCAGCATAATGGTTCCGATACCCATAGTATATGCTTCTCTGGGAACTTCATCAAGAGAGGCAAAAAATCTTGCGTTGGCGTCGATGGTACTTTGAGTAAGGCGTACACAGTGGGTTCCTTTTGCAAAAGCATCCGCAGGCTCATTAAATCCAATATGGCCGTTGTTGCCAAGTCCTAAAAGCTGTAAGTCAATACCGCCGCAGTCGGCAATAATCTGGTCATAATCAGAGCAGGCTTTTGCAGAATCTGCTTCCAGCCCGTCAGGGACAAAAGTTCTGCTTTTGTCAATGTTTACATGATCAAAAAGATGGGTATTCATAAAATAACGGTAGCTCTGGTCATTTTCAGGGGAAAGGCCCTTGTATTCATCCAGATTGACAGTGGTAATTCCGCTAAAGTCGATATCCCCTTTTTTGTACCATTCAATCAGCTGATTGTAGGTGCCGATTGGTGTGGAACCGGTAGCAAGTCCCAGAACGCAGTCCGGTTTCATGATAACCTGGGCGGAAAGGATGTTTGCTGCCATACGGCTCATCTGCTCGTAATCTTTTGCTTTGATAATCTTCATTTCTATACCTCCTAAGTAAGTGATACCTTTTTGTTTGAAATGATTCAAACCTCTCTATATGGAGCATATCAGCCAAAAGCAAAAAAGGCAATAGGAAAAATAAAAAAGCCATGGAAATCAATCTGTGGGAGGTGGGGAAGCGTACAAAAATAGTGGACAGAGGGCTTTAAAAGTAGTAAATTATTGATAGAAAAAATTTTGCGGTAAATTGCGGACAGAAAGGAAAGGGAATATGGCGAATATCATTTCTGATGAAACCATTGAATATGTAGGAATTCTTGCCAAACTGGAGCTTTCCGGGGAAGAGAAGGAGCAGGCCAAGAAGGATATGGGGAGTATGCTGGATTATATAGATAAGCTGGGAGAACTTGACACTTCCGGTGTAGAGCCTATGTCTCATGTATTTCCGGTAAAGAATGTATTCCGGGAAGATATAGTGACAAACGGTGATATGCGTGAAGAAATTTTAAAGAACGCGCCCGGTGAAAAGAATGGCATGTTTACAGTACCCCGCACTTTTGAATAATCTAGAAATGCGGAACTTAAAGACAGCATTTGCCCGTAGGATGCCCAGAGAAATTAAGGACGCAGGGAATATGCGGCCTTAATTCCTCTGCCGTTAAAGGCATCAGGAGGGAAAATGCGGAACTTAAAATAGGAGGACACATAGAAGATGAGCATACTTGATATGACTGCCGTTGAACTTGGGGCGGCGATTAAAAGGAAAGAGGTGTCAGTATCGGAAGCTGTGGAAGCTGCTCTTTCACAGATTGATAAAAAGGAGGATATTTATCACTGTTATGTAACGGTAGATAAGGAAGGCGCCCGTAAGCAGGCACAGGAAATCCAGCAAAAGATAGATAAAGGGGAGCTAACGGGTCCTCTTGCAGGGGTGCCCGTTGCGGTTAAGGACAATATGTGCACGGAAGGGCTGCTTACCACCTGTTCCTCAAAGATTTTATATAATTTTGTTCCCACTTATACTGCGGAGGCAGTGCTGAACCTGCAGAGAAACGGGGCTGTGATTTTGGGGAAGACTAACATGGACGAGTTTGCCATGGGTTCAACCACAGAGACATCCGCTTTTGGGGTGACAAAAAATCCCTGGAATCCGGAACATGTGCCGGGAGGTTCTTCCGGGGGAAGTGCGGCGGCAGTTGCCGCAAAGGAATGCTTTTATGCCCTTGGGTCTGATACAGGGGGATCTATCCGCCAGCCCGCTTCTTTTTGCGGTGTGGTAGGTCTTAAACCTACTTACGGCACAGTATCCCGTTATGGGCTGGTGGCATATGGTTCTTCTCTGGATCAGATCGGCCCTCTTTGCAAGGATGTATCGGACTGCGCGGCGATTATGGAAACGATTGCCTCCCATGATATTAAGGATTCCACTTCTGTAAAAAGGGAAGATACAGACTTTACTTCCGCCCTTGTGGAGGATGTGAAGGGGATGAAAATCGGTATTCCAAAGGATTATCTGGGGGAAGGTCTTGACGGAGAAGTAAAAGACGCCGTTCTAAAGGCCGCCCAGGTTTTAAAAGAAAGAGGCGCGCTGGTGGAGGAATTTGATCTAAGCCTTGTGGAATATGCCATTCCTGCTTATTATACCATCGCGGCGGCAGAGGCAAGCTCCAATCTGGAACGCTTTGACGGCATAAAATACGGTTATCGCACCGAAGAATTTGAGGGGCTTCATAATATGTATAAAAAGTCCCGTTCCGAAGGCTTTGGGCCGGAAGTAAAGCGTAGGATTATGTTGGGAAGCTTTGTGCTAAGCTCTGGTTATTATGACGCATATTATTTAAAGGCTTTGCGTGTGAAAGCGCTGATAAAGAAAGCTTTTGATGAAGCATTTTCCAAGTATGATGTAATACTTGGACCGGTGGCGCCTACCACGGCGCCCAGGTTAGGGGAGAGCCTTTCCGATCCCATTAAGATGTACTTAGGGGATATTTATACGATTTCCGTAAATCTGGCAGGTTTGCCGGGCCTTAGCCTGCCCTGTGGCATGGACACACAGGGACTGCCCATTGGCCTGCAGCTGATGGGGGATTGTTTTAAGGAAAAGAAGCTGATACAGACAGCTTTTACCTATGAAAAGGCAAGAGGCGCCTTTGGCGGAAAGGAGGAGCAGTAGTATGGCAAAGCAGTATGAAACGGTGATTGGTTTGGAAGTTCATGTGGAGCTGGCCACCAAAACCAAAATTTTCTGTGGATGCTCCACAGCTTTTGGCGGGGAGCCAAATACCCATACCTGTCCGGTGTGCACCGGTATGCCCGGTTCTCTTCCGGTTTTAAACAGACAGGTTCTGGAATATGCGGTGGCGGTAGGGCTGGCGGCAGACTGCACCATTACCCGGAATTGTAAATTTGACCGTAAAAACTATTTTTATCCTGATAATCCCCAAAACTATCAGATTTCCCAACTGTACCTGCCTATTTGCCGGGACGGAAAAGTAGAGATTGAGACAGGGCAGGGAAAGAAATTCGTGAGAATACATGAAATCCATATGGAGGAGGATGCAGGTAAACTGATTCATGATGAATGGGACGACTGTTCTCTGGTGGATTTTAACCGCTCAGGCGTTCCGCTAATTGAAATTGTATCCGAGCCGGATATGCGAAGCCCGGAGGAAGTGATTGCCTATCTGGAAAAACTGCGTATGATTATTCAATATCTTGGGGCTTCTGACTGCAAGCTGCAGGAAGGCTCCATGCGGGCGGATGTAAACCTGTCCATAAGAGAAGCAGGCACAGAAGGCTTTGGCACCCGCACGGAAATGAAGAATTTAAATTCCTTTAAGGCCATTGCCAGGGCCATTGAGGGAGAGCGGGAGCGTCAGATTGATCTTTTGGAATCCGGTGAAAAAGTGGTTCAGGAAACCAGGAGATGGGATGACAATAAGGGAGAATCCTATGCCATGAGAAGTAAGGAGGACGCCCAGGATTACAGATACTTCCCGGACCCGGATTTGACACCGGTTGTTCTTGACGATGCTTTTCTTGAGGAAATCCGCAAAAAACAGCCGGAATTCAGGGAAGAAAAGATGCGCCGTTATAAAGAAGAGTTTGATATTCCTGAATATGACATTGAAATCATTACCGGAAGCAAGCATATGGCGGATATTTTTGAAGCAACTGTGGCTCTTGGCAGTTCCCCCAAAAAAGTATCTAACTGGCTGATGGTGGAAACATTGCGGCTTTTGAAAGAAAACAATATGGATACGGAAGATATCCGTTTTTCACCGGAAAATCTTTCAAAATTAATTGCCCTGACAGATGCAAAGGCAATTAACAGCTCTGTGGCCAAGGAGGTTTTTGAAGTTATGTTTGATAAAGACATTGACCCGGAGAAATATGTGGAGGAAAAGGGCCTTAAAACTGTTAATGATGAGGGGGCGCTGCGAAAGACTGTGGAGGAAGTAATTGCAAATAATCCCCAATCTGTTCAGGATTATCATAACGGAAAAGAAAAGGCAATTGGATTTTTGGTAGGACAGACCATGAAAGCCATGAAAGGAAAAGCAGATCCGGGCATGGTAAACCAGCTGCTGAAAGAGCTTTTGTGAGAATATATTCAATTTACAGACAAGTAGTCAGAAAATAGAAACGCAGGATATAAATAAATGTATTATCTGACTATTTGCAGAAAAGTTTTTATTTACAAAATGTCAAAATAGGTGTACATTATTTTTGCAGGTCGCAATGGAGCGCTAGGTGAGGCTCATTGCGACCTGTTTTTGTATGCACAGGACAGAAAGGAGAGTTATCATGTTTGATGTAAAAAACACGCAGCCAGTTGCCCCTCTTTACCGCCCGGAATTTGAGCACGACAATTGCGGCATTGGGGCATGTGTCAATATTAAAGGGGTAAAAAGCCGGGAAACAGTGGAGAATGCTCTTAAAATAGTGGAGAATCTTGAGCACAGGGCAGGAAAGGACGCGGAAGGCAAAACAGGAGACGGGGTGGGAATTCTCACTCAGATACCCCATAAGTTTTTCAAAAAAGTAACGGCGCCCCTTGGCATTTCCATAGGAGAGGAAAGAGAATATGGCGTGGGCATGTTTTTCTTTCCACAGGATGAGCTGCAAAAGAACCAGGCAAAGAAAATGTTTGAAATCATTGTGGAGAAGGAAGGGCTTGTTTTTCTGGGATGGAGGAAGGTCCCCACAAACCCGGCGGTTCTTGGGCATAAAGCGGTGGAGTGTATGCCTCATATTATGCAGGCTTTTATAAAGAAGCCTGCAGGAGTGGAAAAGGGGGTTGCTTTTGACCGACTGTTATATGTGGCAAGGCGGGTGTTTGAGCAGTCTTCGGACAATACTTATGTGGTATCCTTATCAAGCAGAACCATAGTATATAAGGGAATGTTTCTGGTGGGGCAGCTCCGCACCTTTTTTGGGGATTTGCAGGATAAAGACTTTGAGTCAGCCATTGCTATGGTTCACTCCCGGTTTTCCACCAATACGAATCCCAGCTGGGAGAGGGCCCATCCAAACCGGTTTATTGTACATAACGGGGAAATCAATACCATCCGGGGGAATGCGGACAAAATGCTGGCAAGAGAGGAAAACATGGAGTCAGAGCATCTCCGTGGGTTGCTGCACAAGGTACTGCCTGTAGTAAACACTTCCGGTTCTGACTCAGCCATGTTGGATAACACCCTGGAATTTCTGGTGATGAGCGGAATGGAACTGCCTTTAGCGGTGATGATTACCATACCGGAGCCCTGGGCAAACAATAAGACCATGTCCCAGCATAAAAAGGACTTTTACCAATACTATGCAACTATGATGGAGCCCTGGGACGGCCCTGCCTCCATTTTATTCTGTGATGGAGATATTATGGGGGCGGTGCTTGACCGGAATGGCCTGCGGCCTTCCCGGTATATGATTACGGAGGATGATCAGTTGATTTTATCCTCTGAGGTGGGAGTGCTTGACATAGACCCATCCAAGATTCTTGTAAAGGAAAGGCTCCATCCGGGGAAAATGCTTCTGGTGGATACAGTAAGAGGCAGGGTGGTTGATGATGATGAGCTGAAAGAAACTTATGCTTCCCGGAAACCTTACGGCGAGTGGATTGACAGAAACCTGGTGCATTTACATGATTTGAAAATACCCAATGAGAGGGTACCGGAGTTTACTTATGAGGAAAGAGAGCGGATGCAGAAGGCCTTTGGGTATTCTTATGAGGAGGTAAAAAACAGCATTCTTCCTATGGCCAAAACCGGCGGAGAGGCCATTGCCGCCATGGGGGTGGATACGCCCCTTCCTGTTCTCAGCAAAACCTACCATCCGCTGTTCCACTATTTTAAGCAGTTATTTGCACAGGTGACAAATCCGCCTATTGATGCAATCCGGGAGGAGGTGGTTACCTCCACCACGGTTTATGTGGGAAGGGACGGAAACATTTTGGAGGAAATACCGAAAAACTGTAACGTGCTTAGGGTAAACAATCCCATTCTTACCAATACGGACCTTATGAAGATTAAGGGTATGAAAAGGGAGGGATTTAAAGCGGAAGTGATTCCCATCACTTATTACAAAAACACCAGCTTGGAACGCGCCATTGACCGGCTTTTTGTGGAGGTTGACAGAGCGTACCGGGACGGGGTTAACATTATGGTTCTCTCTGACCGGGGGGTGGATGAAAATCATGTGGCGATTCCCTCCCTGCTGGCAGTTTCCGCATTAAACCAGCATCTGGTTGTTACCAAGAAAAAGACCAGCGTTGCCCTTATTCTGGAGTCCGGGGAGCCAAGGGAGGTGCATCATTTTGCCACGCTGCTTGGCTATGGCGCCTGTGCCATCAATCCTTATCTTGCCCAGGAGTCCATTAAAGAGCTGATTGAGGACCATATGCTGGATAAAGATTACTATGCGGCAGTGGAGGATTATAATAATGCGGTTTTGCACGGCATTGTCAAGATTGCATCCAAGATGGGTATCAGCACCATCCAGTCCTATGAAGGCGCTCAGATTTTTGAGGCCATTGGCATAGATAAAGAAGTTATTAACAAATATTTTCCCCATACTGTTTGCCGGGTGGGAGGCATTACCATTAAGGATATGGAAAAACAGGTGGATGCGCTGCATTCCCAGGCCTTTGATCCGCTGGGCCTTGCCAATGATTTGACACTGGATAGCCTGGGGCATCATAAGATGCGCAGCGGGGCGGATGAGCATCTTTATAATCCCGCTACCATTCATCTGCTGCAGCAGTCCACAAAGGGGGGAGACTATGAGATGTTTAAGCAGTATACCGCTCTGGTTAACAGTGAGGAATCGGTAAAAAATCTGCGGGGGCTGATGGACTTTAATTACCCGGAAAAAGGTGTTCCCATTGAAGAGGTTGAAAGTGTGGACTCTATTGTGACGCGGTTTAAGACAGGCGCTATGTCCTATGGATCCATTTCGAAGGAAGCCCATGAAACTATGGCAATTGCAATGAACAGGCTCCACGGAAAATCCAATTCCGGAGAAGGCGGAGAAGAATTGGAGCGTTTGATTGCAGGGCCTGACGGTGCAAACAAATGTTCAGCCATTAAGCAGGTGGCTTCCGGAAGGTTTGGCGTAACCAGCAGATATCTGGTAAGCGCCGATGAAATCCAGATAAAAATGGCACAGGGGGCAAAGCCTGGCGAGGGTGGGCACCTGCCTGGCGGTAAGGTGTACCCGTGGATTGCCAAAACCAGACATTCCACCCCCGGCGTAGGGCTGATTTCCCCGCCGCCCCATCATGACATTTATTCCATAGAGGATTTGGCGGAGCTGATTTATGATTTAAAGAATGCCAATAAAGCCGCAAGAATCAGCGTAAAACTGGTATCAGAAGCGGGAGTTGGCACAGTGGCGGCAGGGGTGGCAAAGGCAGGGGCGCAGGTAATTCTGGTTTCCGGCTATGACGGAGGAACCGGTGCGGCTCCAAGAAATTCCATCCACAATGCAGGTCTTCCATGGGAACTGGGGCTGGCGGAAACCCACCAAAGTCTGATTATGAATGGTCTTAGAAATAAGGTCAGGATTGAGACAGACGGCAAGCTGATGAGTGGCAGGGATGTTGCTATTGCGGCAATTTTAGGAGCGGAAGAGTTTGGCTTTGCCACGGCGCCTCTTGTGACCATGGGATGTGTGATGATGCGTGTCTGCAACTTGGACACCTGTCCGGTGGGAGTTGCCACCCAAAACCCGCTTCTTCGCAAAAACTTTAAGGGAAAACCGGAATATGTGATGAATTTCATGCGCTTTATCGCTCAGGAGCTTCGGGAATATATGGCCAAACTGGGGGTGCGCAGGGTAGATGATCTGGTTGGCCATACAGAACTTTTAAAAATAAAGGAAAATCTCAGCGAAAGCCAGAAAAAAATAGATTTAAGCCTTATCCTTACCAATCCCTATGAGGGCGGCAAAGGAAAAGTTACCTTTGACCCCAAACAAGTTTATGATTTTAAGCTGGAAAATACCATGGATGAAAAGGTTCTGCTCCGGCAGCTGGACAAATCCATAAATGAAAAGACCGGGCGCAGCGTTTCCGTGAACGTAAAAAATACGGACCGTGCCTTTGGGACAATTCTTGGCTCCCAGATTACCAGGCGGATAGGGGATAATCTGGAAGAGGATACCTACCGTGTATTTTGCAGCGGAGCGGGGGGCCAGAGCTTTGGGGCATTTATACCCAAAGGGCTGACTTTAGAGCTGGCGGGAGACAGTAACGACTATTTTGGCAAAGGACTTTCAGGCGGCAAACTGATTGTTTATCCGCCCAAAGGAAGCCGTTTCAAGGCGGAGGATAACATTATAATAGGAAATGTTGCCCTTTACGGCGCCACCAGCGGCAAGGCTTTTATCAACGGAGTGGCGGGAGAACGGTTTGGTGTGCGCAATTCCGGCGCAGTTGCGGTGGTGGAAGGAGTAGGCGACCATGGCTGTGAATACATGACGGGAGGCCGGGTGGCTGTTCTTGGAAGAACTGGCAAAAACTTTGCGGCGGGCATGAGCGGCGGCATTGCCTATGTGCTGGATGAGGACAATGATTTATATATCCGACTGAATAAGGAAATGGTATCTTCTTATGAAGTGACCTCCAAGTATGATGTAATTGAATTAAAGGAAATGATAAAAGAGCATGTGGCGCTTACAAATTCGGAAAAAGGGAAGCTGATTTTGGATAACTTTAAAGAATACCTGCCCAAGTTTAAAAAGATTATTCCCCATGACTATGAAAAGATGCTTACAGCCATCGTGCAGATGGAGGAAAAAGGTTTAAGCGCGGAACAGGCCCAGATAGAAGCGTTCTATGCGGCCATGGCAGAAAAGAAATAAAAACGAGCTTCCAAAAGGCGGATGCGGAACCGGAAAAACAGCATCAGCCCGGACCAGAGCCCAGAGAAAAATTGGATGTGTAGCAGACAATTTTTACTCTGCAGGTTTTGGCACTGGGAAGGGCGGGAGCGGAACTGGAAAACAGCATCAGCCCGGACCAGTGCCCAGAGAAATGCTGGATGTGAAACAGCCAGCATTTCTCTGCAGGTAGTTGGTACTGGGAAGGGCGGATGCGGAACTGGAATAGGAGATAACAGATGGGAAAACCAACGGGATTTATGGATTATAAAAGAGAAGTGTCGAAGGACATGTTGCCTAAGGAGAGAATTAAGAACTTTAATGAATTTCACGAGCATCTTCCTATGGAAAGGCAAAGACTGCAGGGGGCGCGTTGTATGGAGTGCGGGGTGCCGTTTTGCCAGTCCGGAATGACGGTAGGGGGAATGACCAGCGGATGTCCCCTGCACAATCTGGTGCCGGAGTGGAATGATCTTGTGTATATGGGAAACTGGAAGCAGGCGTATCACCGTCTGGTGAAGACCAACAGCTTCCCGGAATTTACCTCAAGGGTCTGTCCGGCCCTGTGTGAGGCTGCCTGTACCTGCGGGCTTTTGGAAGAACCGGTTTCCACAAAGGAAAACGAATATGCAATTATTGAAAACGCTTATGAAAAAGGATATGCCGACCCCAAGCCGCCCAAGGTGCGTACAGGAAAACGGGTGGCAGTGGTGGGAAGCGGACCTGCCGGGCTTGCGGTGGCGGACCAGCTGAATAAAAGAGGACACAGCGTAACGGTATTTGAGCGTTCTGACCGTATTGGCGGGCTTTTAATGTACGGTATTCCCAATATGAAGCTGGAAAAACATATAGTGGAGCGGAAAGTAAAGGTGATGGAAGCGGAAGGGGTCAGTTTTGTAACCGGAGCGGATATTGGAAAGGAAATTAAGGCGGATAAGCTTTTAAAGGATTATGACCGCATCGTGTTAGCCTGCGGCGCTTCCAATCCACGTGATATCAATGTACCGGGAAGGGATGCCAAAGGAATATATTTTGCGGTGGATTATTTGAAGGCCAATACCAGAAGCCTGCTGGATTCCAATTTTGCAGATGGAAAATTTATAAACGCCAGGAATAAAAATGTGGTGATTATTGGAGGAGGCGATACAGGGAACGACTGCGTCGGCACCAGCATCCGTCAGGGCTGTAAGTCTGTGGCCCAGATAGAAATGATGCCCAAAGCGCCGGATAAACGTCCGGAAAACAATCCATGGCCGGAGTGGCCTAAAATCTGCAAAACCGATTATGGGCAGGAGGAAGCCATTGCACTTTTCGGGCATGATCCAAGGATTTACGAATCCACGGTAAAGGAATTTGTAAAAGATAAAGATGGAAACCTGAAAGGGGTAAAGATTGTGAAGGTATTGTGGGGAAAAAATGTGGAGACGGGGCGTATGGAGATGAAAGAAGCGCCCGGATCCGAACAGACGCTTCCTGCAGAGATCGTTCTGATTGCAGCGGGCTTTCTGGGAAGTCAGAAGTATGTGACGGATGCCTTTAAGACGGCAGTGACTGAAAGAAGCAATGTAAAGACCAGGGACGGAGGGTATGAAACCTCTGTTAAAAATGTATTTACAGCAGGGGATATGCACAGAGGACAGTCCCTTGTGGTATGGGCAATACGTGAAGGACGGGAAGCGGCGAGAGCTGTTGACGAAAGTCTGATGGGATATACAAATCTGATGGTGCAGTAGCAGGTTATGGTATCTTCTGATACGCCCCTTTTCCCTCAGAGTGCGAATCTATTTTCTCATGGAAATGGACAGTATTGGGGAAATAATGGAAAAACGATTAAAACCTTGTGATTGTTTAGGCAGTTACAGGGTTTTTCTTTTTTTATCTGAGAGATAAAGGTTTTTTGGGCTGCTGCGGACGGATGAAGTTTTGTGGCAGTGGGGATATTGGGAGGTATATTGAGGAAAAGCAAATTTCGGGCTAGGATTACAGGGTATCCTATATTATAATGAAGAGAAAAGACTTGGGTTCTTTTTATAAAATCGATTTTGCATTACGGCTGATTTTGCATTATGATTTTCGATTCTATTGCTATTAAACAATTTTACACCTATAATAAAAAGGGGATTATCTTAGTTTACAATTCCCAAGATATGGCAGGTGGTGATTGAACTGGGAAACATTTATTTGAATAAAAATACCAAATTCAAGTGCCAGAGCGGAAATGCCGTCTGGTTCAAAGCTTTAAACAGCGATTGGAAAACCTCTGTAAAAGGAGCCGGGGTTTTGGCGGATGACTGTGGACTTGGTCTGATTGGACCGCCCCATCCGGGACAGTGTAACTTAATGCCTGACCCGCTGACCGGCGCGCCCTCTCCCTGCATCGCTGCTTCGATACCGGGGATGGGCTGGAACAATCCTTCCGGTCTTACGGTTTCCGGCAGAAAGGCGCTTGGAAGCTCCTGTTGGATTTCCTGCCCCAGACAGGGAGTGGTCAAACCCTTTAAACCTACCTATATGTCAATCAATGTAAATGACAATGTGCCGGATATTAATATTTGCATATTATCGGAAACAGGGACTCCAGCGGGCCCACAAGGAGAAAGCTGGCCCGGCGAATCTGTTCATGAAAAGGAAAACGGCATATCTTCGGATACCTGTTTCAATTCAGACGTACAGCAGAGAGAAAAGGAGGCGGATGAAGGCTCCCAAGGCAGCAGAACTGCTGAATATGCCTTATGCAATTACAAGGCCTGTAAGGACGCGGATAGCTGTCAGTATTTGAACGCATCCTATGTGCCGGAAGAGACGAACGAGAGCAAAAACGCTAAGACATTGATGGAAAATATGGGCAGAGAGGGATTTGATTTGTATGCGAAGGACTGCAGCCTGATAGCAGCAACGCTGTATGGAAAAGAAACTTACAGTATTGCCCACCACCATATTATCCCGGTTAACCAATGCTTTAAACAGTTCCCGGAGCTGGTCAAACTGGCAAATTATTACGGCTATGACATAAATAATGCCTTAAATGGCATCTGTCTGCCTACGAAAAACCAGGGATATGATGGGAAGACTTTGGAAGTGCGGTTAAAGATTGCTTTTCTTGCAATGGAGAAGCTAGGGAAGCAGTGGCATAAAGGGCACCATAAATACAGACTGGAAAAGGAAATAGACGCCCTGTTTATTAACAGTAAACCCATAAAGGATTATAAGGCGGCAGTGGATGAGTATTTGAGACAGCTTAGGGACAAGCTTTCCGGGGAGGGCAGATGCAGAGCAAAAAACTATCAGGAACAGGCAGAGGAATTTACGGCGTCTATGAATCATATATGCAGAAAAATAGCGGACAAACTCCGCAAGTTTGAGACACAGCCAAAGAAGTCCCACAGCTTTTTTGTCTCAAAAACTGCATTATATTATGCGTATTATGATGTGTTAAAAGATTATCAGGACATTTTATTTCCGCAGGCAATGAGCCAGGGGGAGCCGAAGGCAGAGGGGTAAAGTCAGGATAACAACTTTTTAAGACATGATTTTTGTAAGAGCGTGTTTTTTAGGAGTGGTGTGAAAATGGAAGAAAAATATTACGGCATTGGCTCATCCTCAAATGTTGAGGAGTATTTAAAGCCCGGACCGGATCTGGAATACTTAAGCAGGCCCTGTTCCATGTCGGAGTTCCAGTATCTGGATAAGACGGTGGTTTATTGGGAGTTGGACAAAGACAGCGGCACAGTTTGTCAGGACTTTATCTATGAAAATGGGATACCTCTTATATCGGAAAGACTGAAAGAGTTTTTCGACGGTTTTGGCATTGACAATCTGTTTTATAAAAAGGTGATACTGCAAAAAAAGGATACAGGATTGGAAGAGCCGTACTATTTGGCGCTTCCCCCAAGGATTAACTGTCTGGATTTTGAGAAAAGCGAGATAGATGAAGTTTTAAATGCTGCTGACGAAATTGTAATTCAGGGGGATAAGGTTGGGAGATATGATATCTTTAAGCTTGCAGGGGTAACAAACACTGAGATTATAGTGACAGGCAAATTAGCGTCTGCGCTGGAAGAACATAAATTTGTGGGGATGCACATTTATCCAATTGACTAAGGAGGTATGGCAAAATGACAATGGAGCCGCTGGACGTTGTTAAACAGACAGGAAAAACAATAATTTTTGAGGAATTTAACAAAGAAATAACGGATTTGGTTACGCTTCTGACACGGGATGATCAGGAAATTTCGGTAGAAAAGTTTAAGAATACGTTAATGGGAAAGAAGGATAACGGTAAAAATGAAGATTTAGTGGTAACAAGCTTTGAAGAGTTTGTCGAAAAGTTTGCCCCCACAATATATGAAACGGTGGTCAAAACCGGAGATGGCGCTTCGCAGTTTGTATATGAACTGGAAAAACCAAACTATGAATGTACACAGATTCGGCTGAAGGATCATGCGTTTTATAAAATGATAATGTCAATGATTGACCGTAAGGCGGCAACAGATAAAGGGAATCTGGACTTTTCTTATGATGATTTGAAAAAAGCGCTGACGCCTCAGTCTGAAATGGAGGAATGCAAGAGGATAAGAAAAAATTACAAAAGCAATGTACTGGAATATTACAGACTCACAGAGGGCGGCGTGCCAAATCCGGAGGCAGATCGTTTTGCAGAAAATATTATAGCCTGCAGGGACAAGATTATTGATAAATACCAGAATAAAAGCCCGTTAGCTCTTTTGCCTCTGCTGATTGCCGATAAACAGAGCCAGATTGACAAGATGAACACAGCCCAGGAGACGGCCGGGGCAGACGGGAGCAGGGCGGTTCCATGCAGTTATTCACTGGATGATCGGGGAAATCTGATTCTGATTGAACAAAGCGTCTCTGATGATGCCGGGATGACTGTGCCGCTGATGGAAGAAAACACACAGTTAGTGGAGGTCCTAAGAGATGACTTTGTAGAATATGCGCCGGCTGCAATCCGTGAAAATGCCTATGTCAGAGATTTGGTTGTGAATGTATTTGCGCCCGGAGGAAGCGCACAGTTAACCACCCAGGACAAGGCACAGCTGGAAGCTGTCAAAAAACAGTATCAGGACGTTTATATGAGCAGTCTTGAAAGCTTTGCAAAGGCGGTATCGGCAGTGGTTGAAAAATTCGCAGGTATGAAAGCTTTTTTTGACCATGCCTCCTGTGACGGCGCACTGGCCGAGGATGTATCGGTAATTATTGCAAACTGTAAGATTGACACGATTTTAAACGATGAGCTGGCAAAACGAAGATTTAAGCATTATTTGGGCGCTTTAAGTGCGGAAAAGGATGTAAACAAAATCTGGTTTGGCGTAATACCGGCGACGGCTTATGGCAGTGACGCAGGGGAGAGCCATACAGGGAAAGGGAGAATAGACCCCTTTGCAAAAAGAAGTCCGGGGGGGACCGCAGGAAAGAAAAAAACAGGGGGACTGGTAAGCTTAGAGGCGGTAAAAGAGATGATAAAACTGCTGGAAGAAGTGAAAATCATGACTTTTACCAATTATAAGGCTTCCGAAAGAACCGGATTTACTGCCCTTACCGCATCAAAGGTAAATGAGTATAAGAAAGATTTTGAAAGTGTAAACAGTGAATATGGTGTATTTTGTTATCCAAACTTTACGATTCTGCCCAGTGAAAAGACAGCTGTAAAAATCGGAACGGAATATGATGCCGATGAACAAAAAGAGACTGGCGCTTATATAGTGATTCCCGGTATTTATCTGGACGCTTCCTATGTTGCCGCCGGAATGATGGTGGGAATGCAGAACTATAAACTGCTGAAATCTAAAGGGTATCTGGTAAAGCCCAAGTATCCATGTGTCCGTTTTGATATTGAAGATGGCGACAACGCAAAGCGGATATTGACAAAAATGAACAGGGAGACAACCACAGAGATGGAAAAGCAGACCAAAGATGCGATTATGGAAGAGCGTTTTGGATTTGTCTTTGCAGATAACAAGATTATATATGAGGGGGCAGTTCTTCATAATTCCTATGTTTTAAATGCCCGGACGCTGAAACGGGGCAGCAACGGAAAATATAAGAGCCTTTATAAGACGCTGGTCAGAAGCCTGGTAGATCAGATTCTACGTTCCATCAGCGATTACGTGACAGAAGAAAGCGTTAAAAGGTTTATAGCAGAGTATGCAAATGCCTGGAAGCGGGATAACAAGGATGCGGAAAGAAAGTATGCAAACAGAATACTCTTTGAGGGAGAAAGCATTGATCTTGACCCTGAAAGGCACAAGCTGGTGGTAAGGTTTAACAGGGATGAAGAAGTCTGGGACGACATTGTGATTAATGATACGGAAAGTGAGGAATAAGACATGACATATGAATTAAGTATCGAGGGAGAAGCGGGAACCATCAACCTTAATGAAAACGGGACAGGCAACAGTGCGATAAAAAAAGTAGACTTTCAGATTGCCCAGGACAATCTGGAGACAAACGAGAAGGCAACCAGCCTTTTCAACACATTGGTGATTGAAGGTGAAATAACGGACAAAACACAGTCCCAGACAAAGGAACTGCTGGAATGGTCCTTGAAGACAGATAAAACCAATGTTTACAAAACCGTTTCTCTGGTGGTCAGGAAAGATGCGGATGTTATCAGGGATTATTACTTAAAGGACATGTTCTGCACCAGCTATCAGGAATTTTTTGATGAAGATACCAGCAAGAGTAATTCCAATGGAAAGTTTGTGCTGAAAATGCGCCAGAGAAAAGGTTCCATAGACACCATAGTAGTTGACTGTTAGGGGATATTTATGAAGATTGCCGGATTCGAACAAATCATAAGTATTGATAAATTTTCCTGCTGCATGCAAGTGGGAGAGCATGAAACCTGCCGGTTTTCCGTTTCCGTGACAGATAAAAATCTGGAGGGATGCGCCAGGCAGCTGGGAGGGGACTGCAGCATTGAAAATGATGATTTCAGATTTACCGGAACCATAACGGAGATTACAGTTACAAAAGGCATGTATACAAACCGTCTGGACGCAGTAGTCCTTGGGAGTACGATTAAGTTCGATGGGAAACAAAAGTGCAGGATATTCCAGGACAGTGAAAAACGGCTGTCGGATATAATAAAATACACAGAGATGTCAGGCGTGGAATATTCTGCATTAAGTGATGAGGCAGTGGAAGAAATTCTTGTTCAGAATCACGAGACAGACTGGCAATTTGTAAACCGTGTGGCGTCATATCTTGGAAAATATGTGTTTCCGGGGGAACATATGTGGATTGGGGACCCCATAAAGGACAGCGTTTCAATTAATGAGGAAGAGATAACAGAGATGAAACTTGTCCTGCGGGAAAAAAACAGTGAATGTATCTGCAGGATAAAGAAAAAGCTTTCCCTTGGCCAAAAGGTGGTCATTCAGGGAAAAACATATTTTGCAGACGCTGTCAGATACATAAATATCAAAGAAGAATATGTTTGGGAATATCATTTGACAGAATGGGACAATGAACCTGTGTACAGGGAACTGCCCGCCTGTCATCTGCAGGCAAGGGTGCAGGATAACAATGACCCGGACCATATGGGAAGGGTAAAGCTGGAATTTCTGGAGCCATATGAGGATGTGATGAAGGACAGGGCAGTGTGGATAGAGACCGGTTTCCAGTGGGCATCTGAAAAAATGGGTATTTCCTGTATTCCCCACAAGAAGGATACGGTAATTGTCCGGATAAGTGACAAAACGGCCAGAGTACAGAGTTCCGTACGCACAGAGGCATATGATGACAGATATCAAGATTGCGACACCAGGTATTTTTTTGTGAATGATAAGATTTATGGGTCTGTGAATGAGGAAAAGGCCGTCATTGAAAACCATAAATTCCGATGCGAGCTGTCAGAAGAAAAGTTGATGCTAAAGTTTGGGGATAAAATGGAAATCCTGATTGACGAAGAGGGGATAAGCAGCACAATGGACAGGAGCCGTATAAAGATGGAACACAACAGCATTCTTCTGAATACGGACAAGACGAATATTGAGATTGCGTCGGAAACCAAAATAAAGACCAATGGATTTTTTGCAGATGGAAAAAGTAAAGCGGCAATTACCGCTTCTAAAGTGGATATCAATGGTAAAGGCGGGGTGAGTATCAATTGAAGTACAGAATAGATGAAGAGCGTCTGGCGGATATAATCGATAATTCTGAGTTTATCTCTGACAACCGGGCAGCAAATGAATCATTAAGGATGCTTCTGAAAAACACGATACATGGAATGTGTCAGTATAATCAGGAAATTCTGGAAGAGATAAAAAGAGAAATACTGTATCCAAAACCGCCCTGTGCTGTTGGCGCCTTTACCTGCGCCCTGGTGCCTCTCCGGGATAAGGATGCTTACGGGCACATTGGATTATCTGTAATGAGTGAGCAAAGCTTATCACGGAAGATAGTTTTTCTGGATGGGGAATATGATGAAATCAAAGAAATCTGCGGCGACAACCAGACGGAGAAAAAGATATATACAGGCTCCTATCGGATAAAGAATCAGGAGTATTCCTTTAAATACAGGCTTAAGTTTGACGACAGCTTATTAAAAATGCAGGATCTGACAGTCCGGTTGTCCACCTGCTATCCGGTTGGAAATGCAGTCCTCTTTTCCCCTTATATGAGGAAATCCTTTGTGACAGAGGTATTAGACCAGATTCCAAAGAATGTGGAAGATAAAGACATAGATTTCCGCTTCTCTCAAAATAAGATTCCGGCCGTCCAGGATGCGGTTTTGCTGTGGAATTTAAAGGTAACCCATACCAGCCTTTTGAAAGCTGCGGACAGAAGGCCCTATGGAGCCGAACTAAAATACCGTCATCATTTTGACAGAGGAAAAGGGGGAAGGTGGCCTTATGCCCTTCCTATGAATAACCAGACAATTATTTATGATATCCGGTTTACAGAGGAAGGCACAGACCTGATACTGGATCATGAAATGGAAGAATTTATTGTTGCCGAATATCACCCGGTTGATTTTGACAGTGCAGATATTAAAAAGTTAAATTTATCCCATAAAATCTTTTCCAACCAGATAACAAAAAGTACTCTGGGAAATAAAAGGATTTTGTCAAAAGGGGATATTATGTATGCGGTAAGCCCTTTTAAGGATTATGGAGGCATACAGTGTGAAGTGGCAGAAAAGCTGGATAAAATATGCGCAAGATATTCCAGCAAGTACAGAAATCATTTATCGGACAGGATAGGATACCGGAAACTGAAAACCATAAATCTTAAGTTTACATCTGAAATAATCCCCAAATTTATGGATGATTATATCAATTATGTTTTGATGTATTTGGAGTATTATTATCCTGAAATAGAATGGGTGGGCGGCAGATAATGGCATACATATGGGAAAATTATTTATCCACAAAAAAATACTGTCTTGGCAGGGAAATATCTCCTTATATGGAAATTTTAACTGAAAGTGAAACGGCCTGTCAGGTGAACCCCTTAATCAGGTTTGCGGAAATTTTCGGTAACAGGGAACCAAGACAGCTTATCAGCGAAAACTTTGAATCCGGAGAATTTGATAATGTGCTTTTTCATTATCTGGCGCTTCTGGATTTGCTAAAAGGCATTGACATAAAGCAAATAAAAGCAGATCATCTGGAAGAAGAGATCAAACAGGGAGCCTTTGGAACATATGTGGGAAAGGACTGGGACAGACTGAAAGTAAAAGACCGGAATGTTATACTCTATGTTCTGCTTGAAAAGCTTGAATCTGAAACGCCGGATCATTATTTTTGGCAGGCGGTGCAAAAGCTTTTTGTGGAAACGTCAATGATTTATGAAAAAAGCACAGACAGATATTACTGCTATATCTGTGAACAGGAGACGGATTATAATAAGCTTTTGATGGATATTGTGACTTTTTTATTTTGGAACATACAATGTAAGCTGCAGATTGTCTGGAAATATCACTACGGCATTATAGGAAGTGACGATACCATGAAGATTTCCGGCATACAGATAGCGGGATTTTAGAATGCAAAGATTATAACGGGAGAGACAAAAGAGATGGCAAGAGTTAAAGTTCTTTTAAAAGGCAGGGAAATACCAGTTAAGGCCAGTGCAGAAAGTAAAACCAAATTAAATGATACCCCAAAGGGAGACAATGGGGAAAAAGGAGAAAGTAAAACCATGGAAAATAAATGGGCAGACTGGATTGGAACAGTGGAATATTTAGACGGGCATGTGAAAAGTAAAGAGGATAAGATGTTTTTGTATTCGGTTAAACTGCTCTCTAATGACAAAATCTCTGTCCCAAGCAAAATGGATCTGTTTGCGGGACTTGATATTACAGAAAAGGACCAGCTGAAGGTGACTTATAAAGGGGTACATTCAAATACATTTCACACCAAGGTTCTACTCATAAATGGTAAAAACAGGATTGTGGGCGTTTTTAGAATTTCCTCTGTTTTAATTGAAGGAAAAGTGGAATGCTTCCTGGTAGCGGATGCCCGTAATATGGATTTCATAGAACATGACAGCACAAAGTACTCCTTTATTTTTTGTGATACCGCCATGAGATTCTACGAAGTGCCTATAGAAGTTTCCTATTTTGACACAGAAACCACAAATACCCATCTTTGCATTGATTTTGGAACCTCCAATACGACTGCCGGATGTTTTCTGGACGATCATTATGTGAGTAAGGTATCAAACATTGCTGTCATCAATGAAAATATCTGTCTGAATTCTGAAAATATTGCTTTATTTACAGACAGAGGCAGGGAGAACAGCGCTGACGAAGCCGATACACTGGTTTACAGAAGCATTCTGCCTACCATTGTCTACGTTGACGACTGCTCAGACCTTGAAAATATAAAATACCTGTATGGCTATGAGGCTTCCCGCAGAATAAAGGATGATAATTACTGTCCTAAGGCCAGCTGTTTTATGGAAATTAAACGCTGGACCTCCAATATGGATGTAAATGAAGAAATACAGGATACGTCCGGGAATAAAGCGATGGTCAGCCGCAGGGAAGTGATTGCAAAATATCTGATGTATGTAATCAGAACAGTTGAAAACCAGTTTAAATGCAGGTTTAAAAATGTGCACATTTCAGCGCCGGTAAAACTGAAAGATAAGGTTCTGGATTTGTATGCGGATATTTTAAAGGAGCAGGGCTATACACTGGAAAAGGAACATGCCATTGATGAAGGGATTGCAGTATTATACAGCATTATCAGTAACCAGATTAAAGGGAAAAAATATATAAACGGAGAAGAAGAAAAAGCGCTGATTATTGACTGCGGCGGCGGAACCTCTGACCTTGCTTCCTGCAGATACCGTATTGAAAAGGATGAAGACGGTATTATCAATCTGGACATTGTAACGGAATACATGAATGGCGACGTTAATTTTGGAGGAAATAATCTAACCTACAGGATCATGCAGTATATGAAGATTGTGTATGCGTGCCAGATAGAGCAAAACCAGAGAATTAACATTGATAACCTGATTACACAGGATGTAAACGGATTGTTCTCCTATATTGAAGGAGAGATGGAAAATGATGATGACGCCAATGTTAAAAGGCGGTATGAGGAAGTATATCATTTAGTCAGCCGGGAATACCAGAAGGCGGAAGAGGTGATCCCTACCAGATATAAGGAATATGAAAATAAGTCCAGGGAAATGTATGACAAGGTTAAGAATAACTTTTATTTCCTGTGGAAGCTGGCGGAGGAAATGAAAAAAGAGTTTTACAGAAGCACTTCTATTTCCCGTTATAAGTTTTATATGAACTTAAGCAATAATAAAGATATTGATCTGCATATTAACCGGATAGAAAACTGGAGACTGTCAACGGTTCAAAAGGATGGCTCATTAAAAGAACAGACTTACCCGGATATCACTTTTACGGCAAAGGAAATAGATAAACTCATCAGGGCGGATATTTATTATCTGGTGAGAAAATTCTTAAATGAGCTGTATATGAATAAGACACTTGACACTTACAGCCAGATAAAGCTTTCCGGACAGTCGTCAAAAATAAATATTTTTATGGATGCCCTGAAGGAATTCCTGCCTGGGAAAAAGATAAAGAGCGGAAGGATTGATTCCAAAGGAAATGATGCGGAAGAGTTAAAACTGCTCTGCTTAAGAGGGGCGGTAATGTATTTACACGCTCTTGAAAAATCCAATATAGAAGTTGTCTTTAAGAACGAGACAAGAAACATCCCTATCACTGTTTATATCAGGAATGAAAATGATGAGGATAAGGAAATGTTCAGGCAGGGGTCTGACTGGAACCAGCCTGCAGTCAGAAGAAGGATAACCGCTGCCGGAAAAGAAGTCTATCTGTATATGAAAAATACGGATAAAGAAATCAGACAGCCTTATAAGTATGTTTATGAAAACATGCAGTACAGGGAAACAGAGTTTGAAGAACTGCAAAGAATTTCAGGAAAGAGGATTAAGCAGAAAGACATTGATGATTTAGCGGCCGGAAGGAAATATATATTTGTATTTCTTAATAAGGAAAAGTGGGGATTTGATATTCTTCCCGTATACAGGGATGGAAAGGGAAAACTTTTTAAAGGAAATACCGAATTCTGCTCCTTTGAAATGGATATTTTACAGGAAACATTTTTTGACGGCAAAAGGTAGGTGTTCATTTTGGGTTTTAGACCGATTTTTGAAAAAGGGCTGATTCTGAAACAGCATATGCTTGAGGCGCTGCGGGACTATCCTTATGACTTTGTAAGCGCTGTTTTTTCCGGAATGGGAGATGGGATTATCGAAGGACTGGAGATTTCCATTCCGGATGAGAATCATTTCTGCATCAGTGAGGGGATTGTTAAAACAAAGGGAAAAATATATTTCATAACACAAAAAACGCTTATAAAGGCGGAGCGTGAAACAAACTATGTGTATTTGGAGATTGTCAGCCGGCAGGAAGCGGACGGAACAGTATATGATACGAAAATCATTCAAAAAAAGGAAGAGGATTTATCTTTGTTTGAACTGTTCAGATATGTCAGAAATGCGGTAATGAAGGATTATGGGGATATTAAAGAAATATTTATTGATACTGCAAACCGGGTGGACCGACGGAAGGTTTTAAAGAGCGTTTTGGGTGGAAGCACACTTTGCGGCAGTTATTACAGACTGTTTGCGCAGTATCTGTTAAGGAGTGGAAATTCCGGCATGGAAGATATTGCGTTTGCCTATCAGTGCCTGAACGGAATTCACAGTATTGATATGGTAAAGGCTTACTTCAAGACAGAAGATACGGAAAATGATAAAATTATTTCTCTGATGAAGGACCGGATTATAAAACTGGAAAGCCTTATGGAAAAAGTCCCTGCTGCAAAACCTGAAAGGAAACAGGAAAGAAAAATGATTATATCTTAAAGAGGGCTGCCCAAAGAGATGAGCCCCAAGGAATATGAGTTATAGTAAACTTGTTCATCTTGGAAAATCCTATGGCATGAATGTGGCAGAACATCAGGCGGAAAAAAGTTATTTGCGGATAAAAAAGTAGCCGTTAGAGCAGCGGTTACTTTTTTAGTTCTTTCTGTTTTCTGCTGATTGCTATAATATAAGTTTGCACTTATAATAAGAAAGATATGTTTAAAAAAGACATTTGGTATCCGGCAGAGAGGGAGGATTTTTACATGAACGGGAAGAAACAGGAAATGCTTGTTAATAAACAGGAATTTTACAAAAATCTGGCAAGGCTTGCACTTCCGATTGCACTTCAAAGTCTGATGCTTGCGTCGGTAGCTGCAGGTGACGCACTGATGCTTGGGAAGGTTGCGCAGGATGAAATGACTGCTGTTTCCCTGGCAACTCAGATCCAGTTTGTCCAGAATATGTTTCTGGGGGCCATCACAGCGGCAGGAGCCATCCTTGGAGCCCAGTATTGGGGAAAAGGCGACAGACACACGCTGGAAGATATTTTTAATATGATACTTCAATTCTGCGGAGGTGTCTCTCTCTTGTTTTTTCTGGCCTGTCAGCTGATGCCGGGGCTTCTTATGCAGGTTTTTACGCATGATGGGCAGCTGATTTCCATAGGCAGTTCTTATCTGCGCATTGCAGGCTGGTCCTACCTGCTTACCGGAATCTCCCAGTGTTATCTGACTATGATGAAAGTGTCGGACCATGTAAAAATAGGGGCGCTTGTCAGTTCCTGCGCAGTAGTTTTGAACATCTGCTTAAATGCGGTATTTATATTTGGATTGCTGGGAGCGCCCCAAATGCAGGCAGAGGGAGCGGCGCTTGCCACTACAATTTCACGTATGATTGAGCTGGCGCTTTGTATTGCCGCATCCAAAAAGGCGTCATATATCCGTCCGGCATGGAGCAGATTTACAAAACTGCCAGGGCAGCTGAAATCCGACTTTTCAAAACAGTGCCTGCCTCTTATGGGCGGTTCTTTGTGCTGGGGAGTGGGATTTACTTCATACACCGCAATCATGGGACATATGGGGACTGACGCGGCGGCAGCCAATTCTGTGGCAGCGGTTGTGCGGGACCTGATATGCTGTATGTGTAACGGTATCGGCAGTGCGGCGGGGATTATGGTAGGGAACGAGCTTGGGGCAGGCCGTCTTGACAGAGGAAAAGCATATGGAATAAAGCTTAAAAATATTTCTTTTGCCATTGGGTTTATATCTACTGGGGTTGTGCTTGCAGTGACGCCCCTTATTGTAAAGATAGTAATTTTAACGGATCAGGCGCACAAATATCTTACAGGAATGATGGTGATTATGTCCATCTACATGATTGGACGCTGTGTAAATACCGTTACAATAAATGGAGTGCTGGACGGAGGGGGAGATACCTTATTTGACATGTACAGCCTGGTTGTCTGTATGTGGCTTATAGCCATTCCCTTAGCGCTTGTGGGGGCGTTTGTCCTGCACTGGTCCCCCCTTGCGGTTTATGCCTGTACCTGTCTGGATGAGGTGGGGAAAATCCCCTGGGTAATGCTGCGGTTTAAGAAGTATAAGTGGGTACAGGATTTGACCAGGAAGCTTGAAGCCCCTTTTTGATAACGGGAGGAAGGAGAAAGGCAGGAAAATGCAGCGGATTATGATTATAGAGGATGACAAGGCGATCCGGGAAGAGTTAACGTTTTTATTGAAAAACGAGGGCTATCATCCTTTGCCGGTTACAGATTTTACGGATATAGTGCAGCAGGCGGTACAAAGCGGCCCGCATCTGATTCTGCTGGATATTATTCTGCCAGGAAAGGATGGATTTTCATTGTGTGCCAGCCTGCGGAAGGAATTAGATGTGCCGGTTATTTTTGTCACCAGCAAAGATTCCGGCATGGACGAGGTGAAAGCGTTCAGTTTGGGAGGCGACGATTATATTACAAAGCCATACCGTGTCCCGGTGCTTCTCGCACGGATCAAGGCCGTCCTTCGCAGAAGAGGGAAGGCTTTAAATGAGGATGTAATGGAGGCAAAGGGGCTGCGGCTGGATTTGGCAAAGGGAATAGTGACTGCGGGGACAAAAACGGAAACGCTGACACGGAACGAATTACAGATTTTATCCTGTCTTATGAAGCGTCCGGAAGATATTGTTTCACGGAATGATTTGATCGAAATGCTGTGGGACAGTCAGATTTATATAGATGACAATACGCTTAGTGTTAATGTAACAAGACTCAGGGGAAAGTTAAAAGAGCTGGGGAAACCTGAACTAATTGTTACACGAAGAGGAATGGGGTATCAGCTATGACATTGGGGGAATTTTTATCAGATCGGACAGAAAGGCTGCTTTTGCAGGGGACGGCGGCAGCCGGGGCCGCGTTTTTTCTGTTGCTTACAGGGACTTTGCCTGGTGTGGTGGCGCTTCTCTCCATTATAATATTCCTGCTTTTTGGAGCGGTGCAGATATGGGACTTTATCAGGAGCCGCGCAAGGCTGGAGGAACTGGAGGGAATTTTTGACAGGCTGGACAGGAAGTATTTATTTGCCGAATGCGTACCAAAGGCCCAAACCAGCTATGAGCGCAAGCTATTGGATTTTTACCGCAGGGCGGGACAGGCCATGACCAGCGCTGTTTCTGATGCCCAGGCCGCCCAGAAGGAGTATAAGGAGTATGTGGAAAGCTGGGTGCATGAGATTAAGGCGCCTATTACGGCGGCAGGGCTGATTTGCCAGAACGCTGATTATAGAACACGGCAGAAGCTTTCCCCGGAGCTTGCGCAGATTGAGGATCATGTGGAGAGAGTCTTATTTTATGCCAGGGCAGAAAGCCCGGAGAGGGATTTTCTGATTCAGCAGGCTGACCTTTGGGAAATTACAGCAGGAGCCATTGGACGCCATAAAACTTTGCTGATTCAAAAGGGCATCCAGGTGGAAACAAAAGATTTAGAGAAAACCGTTTATACAGATAAAAAGTGGGCGGATTTCATATTGGGCCAGTTATTACAAAATGCGGCCCGTTATGTAAGTGAGAACCAAAATCCAGTGGTGGCAATTTCAGCAAAAGAAAAAGGAAAACGGGTACAGCTGACAGTAAGTGACAATGGCATAGGCATTCCTGCACATGAACTGCCAAGGGTATTTGCCAAGGGATTTACCGGAAGCAATGGACGAAACAGGGGCGGTTCCACAGGCATGGGGCTGTATCTGTGCCACAGGCTTGCAAAGCGTCTGGAAATTGATCTGCAGATTGCCTCAGAAGAAGGCAGGGGGACAAGGGTTACCCTTACCTTTCCGGCAAAGGGAAATCTTACAAATTTGTAAGGAAAATCAATAGAAACCCGATACAAAATGATTAGAAACAGGTATATGATAACACCATAAAAAAGAATATTAGATGCGTGAAACTGGAAGAAGGTGTTATTATGTTGCAAGTGAAAAATGTTGAAAAGTATTATGGAAACAAGAGTAATGTTACCAAAGCGCTGGACAGAGTAAGTTTTAATGTGGACAGTGGGGAGTTTATTGCCATAATGGGGGCTTCCGGCAGTGGCAAGACCACGCTGCTCAACTGTATTTCCACGATTGATACGGTAAGTGCAGGGGATATCCTGCTGGAAGGTGAAAATATTGCTAAGCTGCCTTCCGAAAAGCTGGCACAGTTCCGGCGGGAGCGGCTGGGATTTGTGTTCCAGGATTTTAATCTGCTGGACACACTGACCATTGAGGAGAATATAGGACTGGCGCTGTCCCTTAATCATGAAAATCCAAGAGAGGTAAAGGGAAAGGTGGAGGCAGTGGCCCGAAAGCTTGGGATCAGTGATATTTTAGAAAAATTCCCTTATCAGGTTTCCGGCGGTCAGAAACAAAGGGCTGCCTGCGCACGTGCTATGGTGGCGGGCCAGTCGCTGCTTCTGGCCGATGAGCCTACCGGAGCGCTGGATTCTGCAGCGTCCAAAAACCTTCTGGAGATTATGACCGGAATGAACCGGAAGATGGGGGCAACCATTCTGATGGTAACTCATGACGCTTACAGTGCAAGCTATGGGGGAAGGGTTTTGTTTTTAAAAGACGGGCGTATTTTTAATGAACTGCTCCGGGGGGATCGGACGCGCTCTGTCTTCTATCATGAAATTTTAGATGTGCTTGCTCTGTTAGGGGGTGATGTCAGTGACGTTATCTAAATTATCTTTGCGCAATGCAAAACGACAGGCAGGGGATTATCTGGTTTATTTTGTATCTATTGTTATTGCAGCGGCCCTGATTTATGCTTTTAATGGTCTGATTTTTTCAAAGGAGGTACAGAACTTATCCAGGAATATGGCACAGATTCAGGTTATGATTGTTCTGATCAGTATTGTGGTGATTCTTATTATGCGCTGGCTGGTTTCATATACCATAAACTTTATGTTTACACGGCGGAGCCGGGAATTTGGCACTTATGTTCTGATTGGGGTGGAGAGCAGACAGATAGCACGGATGTTTTTTATGGAAAATCTGGTGGCAGGCGGCTGTGCTTTCTTTCTGGGAGTTATTTTGGGAAATCTGCTGTTTCAGGTTTTGCGGGCGATTGTGCTTTCTATGTTTGGCATTCCTTATCATTTTTCTATTTCTTTTTCCATGGGGGCTGCGGGGCTGACGCTGGCTTACTTTATATTTATCTACCTGTCCGCCCAAAGGAAGAGCCAGAAATGTATCTGTCGGATGAACATATATGATCTGATTTATTATGACAGGCTAAATGAAGGCGAGGCAATAAAGAACGGCAGGAAGAGACGGTGGATCTTTACGGCCTCTATTGCGCTGGGGATAGTAGGGACTTTTTTGCTTATGACAGGGGATTTATTGACAGGGATTGTGGGGGCAGGGTGCATTATTGTTTTTCTTTATGGATTTTTTTTAAGCTTTGCATCAGGTGTCCCGGCATTTTTTGATAAACATCCTGCCTGGAAATACCAGAGGCAGAATCTGCTCATGTTCCGTACCCTTACAGCAAAGCTGGCCACTATGGGCATTATTATGGCAACAATTGCAATGCTTTTTGTGGCGACGATTATTTCGGAAGGGGCGGGAATGGTTTTCCAGGGAATTTTTACGGGCCGGGCCAAGAATAATGGCTGTTTTGATATATTGATCAGCACACATGATACCAACAGGAAAGTTTTTAAGGACACTCTGGATTATATAGAAGAGAATATCCCTATAAAAGACAGCAGACAGTATTGTGTTTATATGGCTGAAACGGACACGGTTACAGATTATATAGAAGAACATACTACTTATTACCATTATTACAAGTATGATTCCATGATGCGGGAAAGCGATTATTTGGCTTTGCGGTCCATGCTGGGATATCCTTTGGTGACACTGGATGAGGGACAATATTTTATCCATTGCAAGCCTTATGTGGCGGAAGCTCTAAAGGATTGGGAAAAGACCATTACTCTAAAGGGAGAGAGGCTGAAGCCAGGTGGAATTTATACGGAGACTTTTGCCCAGAACCCCTATGACCGTAATGGCCAGGGATTTATTCTGGTAGTGCCGGACGAGGCAGTAAAAGGCTGCCTGGTCAGCCATACCATACAGGTATTCCAAACAGCGGAACCGGTTAGCGAGGCTCATTACCAGGAGCTGGAAGCCATAGAGGATAAGGGGGGCTGGTATGAAGATATGATAGTTTATGTGAAAGCAAAGGAAGAGGCGGAGGTGGCCTATATGACGTCTATGACGATATTTCCCCTATACTATCTGGCGCTGGTTCTGACTATGACTGCGGCTACGATTCTGACCATACAGCAGCTTAGCGAGACAAACCGTTACCAGCGGCAGTTCCGGCTTTTGCAGAAGCTGGGAATGGAGCGCAGGGAAATGGAAAAGACTTTGCGGACACAGTTTTCCATTTATTATGCAATGCCTGCTATTCCTCCAGTGCTTATTGGCATTCCCTTTATTTTTAATATGGCTCGTTCAGTGGAACCGGGAACGATGGTGGGGGCAAGCCATCCTGTTGCAATTATAGGGCTCTCCTTAGGACTGTTTTTTCTGATTTATGGTATTTATATTCTGATGGCATATACCAGTCTGAAACGGAAGGTTTTATAAGTTTTAATAACTTTTTATTGACAAAAACAGGGAGAGACTGTTATCCTATAAAGGAACGAAGGCGTTCTTATAGCAGAAGCTGTTTGCGGCTGTTATGTGGACGTCTTTTTATTATGAGCATATTATCATTTAAATAGTGATATGTCAGGAGAGGAATGGGCATGAGAAAAAATTTTTCTAAAAAGGACATTATGGATCTGGTAAAGGATGAGGATGTGGAATTTATCAGACTACAGTTTACGGATATGTTTGGAAGCCTGAAAAATGTGGCGATTACCGCAAGCCAGCTGGAAAAGGCGCTGGACAATCAATGTATGTTCGATGGCTCCTCTATTGAAGGGTTTGTGCGGATTGAGGAGTCGGATATGTATCTGTATCCCGATTTAAATACCATGGAAATTTTTCCCTGGCGGCCCCAGCAGGGAAAAGTGGCAAGAATGATTTGCGATGTGTACCGGCCAAACGGGGAGCCATTTGAGGGCGATCCAAGATATATATTAAAACGCGCCCTGAAAAAGGCAGAGAATTTGGGCTATAAATTTGAGGTGGGACCGGAATGTGAGTTCTTTCTCTTTCATACAGATGAAAATGGAATGCCCACAACACTGACACATGAAAAGGCGGGGTATTTTGATTTGGGGCCTTTGGATCTGGGTGAAAACGCCAGAAGGGATATGGTGCTGACTTTGGAGGATATGGGGTTTGTGATTGAAGCTTCCCACCACGAAGTAGCTCCGGCCCAGCATGAGATTGATTTCAAATATGACGAGGCACTGGCAACCGCTGACAACATTATGACATTTAAACTGGCAGTGAAAACCATTGCAAAGCGGCACGGACTTCATGCTACATTTATGCCAAAGCCAAAGTTTGGCGTTAATGGCTCCGGTATGCACATTAATATGTCCCTGTCAAAGAACGGCAAAAATATTTTTGACGATCCTTCTGACAAAATGGGTTTAAGCAGGGAGGCATATTATTTTATCGGCGGCATTATCCGGCATATGAAAGGTATGACAGCAGTGACGAACCCTCTTGTAAACTCTTATAAGAGACTGGTGCCGGGCTATGAGGCTCCGGTTTATATTGCATGGAGCGCCACAAACCGGAGCCCCCTTATCCGCATTCCGGCGGTAAGAGGGGAAGGAACAAGAATTGAACTTCGCTGTCCTGACCCTTCAGCCAACCCTTATCTTGCGCTTGCAGTCTGCCTCCGGGCAGGATTAGACGGTATTGAAAATAAAATTATGCCGCCGGAGAGTGTGGACTGCAATATTTTTGCCATGTCGGATCAGGAGAAGAAAGAACTGGGGATAGAGGCTGTTCCGGGAACATTAATTGAGGCAGTGTATGAACTGGAGAAGGATGAATTGGTTCAGGAGGCATTGGGCAGGCATGTTTCAGCCAAGTATATTGAGGCAAAAAAAGTGGAATGGGCCAATTACCGTATGCAGGTAACGGAATGGGAGCTTAACCAATACCTAAACCAATTTTAAAAAAATCAAACAGTAGCGGATGCGGAACTGGAACAGCATTAGCCCGAAGAAGCGCCCAGAGGAAAGACTGTCTGCGGAGAAGACAGGATTTGCTCTGAAGGAAGAAGGAGCTGAAGAGGGCGGATGCGGAACTGGAA
>CANCXX010000043.1 GCA_947381965.1 uncultured bacterium | reverse complement strand
ATAAAATCAAGGCCTCTGAGACTTTTTTGTTGTTTTTAGTGTCAAACTCAGGATTCTACTACAAACCCAAAAACCAGTCAACTAATATTTTCCTAATTTTTTACAACTGATTTTTTACAGCTATTCCACTACTTGCCGCGCAGGGCGCGTGCAGCAAGGCCGCTGATTTCCCTACGCGCCTTTGCGCATAAAAAGGGGCTGTGTACTTTTGATGTATGTACACAGCCCTTTTCCCTATGGATAATCTTTTCAGGATTATTTTAAGGTCACTTTAGCGCCTTCAGCTTCCAGTTTTGTCTTAACTCCTTCAGCTTCTTCCTTAGATACGCCTTCCTTTACATTCTTAGGAGCGGAATCAACAAGGTCTTTTGCTTCTTTCAGTCCAAGGCCGGTAGCTTCACGTACAACCTTGATAACCTTAACTTTGTTAGGACCAACTTCTGTCAGCTCAACATCAAATTCTGTCTTCTCTTCTTCCTGTGCTGCGCCATCGCCAGCTGCTGCAGCAACTACAACGCCTGCCGCTGCAGATACGCCGAACTCTTCTTCACAAGCCTTTACAAGGTCATTTAACTCTAATACTGTAAGCTCTTTGATAGCATCAATAAATTCCTGTGTGGATAACTTAGCCATTTTCATTTCCTCCATTTTATTATTCATTCAAAATTGTTTTCTTTCCTGATATAAATCACATGCCTGCATCCGACGCCTGCGCAGCCGGTATCTTTTTATTCTGCCGCTGGCGCTGCTTCCTGTGCCGGAGCCTCTTCTGCTGCAGGCCCTTCGCCGTCTTTTTCAGCAATCTGCTTAATTACACGTGCAAAGTTTGTAATAGGAGACTGCATACTTCCAAACAGTCTGCCAAGCAGTTCTTCCCTTGAAGGGATCTTTGCTATTTCTGCAATGCCCTGTGCATCATACTCTGTGCCTTCAACGATACCGCCCTTGATTTCCAGCTTGTCCGCTCCCTTTGCAAAATTGCAGAGAACTCTTGCAGGCGCTGTCGCGTCTGTTGTGGAAATTGCAATTGCGCTGGGACCTTCCAGATAGTGGGAAAGGCATTCGCAATCAGTTCCCTTAAATGCGAAGTTCATCATTGTGTTCTTGTAAACCTTATAAGTGATGCCCGCTTCACGCAGCTGCTGGCGAAGCTTGGTATCCTGTTCCACTGTCAGACCGCGGTAATCAACAAGAACCACAGACTGTGCGTCTTTAATACTGGCAGAAATTTCATCAACGACAGGTTGTTTCATCTCAACTTTAGCCACTTTCTTTACCTCCTGTTAGATTTTTACGCCGAAAAGGAAGATAACGCATACGCGCTCTGTGTTCAATGCTGTCACGCTTTGGGCGCAGCTTATTGAATAAAAAAGCCCTTCCAAAGACGGAAGGGCACAAATACTCTGTAAACTCTTCTCCTCGGCAGGCGAATATTCATTGCTTACGCCCTCTTCCGTTTCCGGATCAGGCACCTGCTGTCTTCGGCATGGTCTGTACGACCTTTTATAAAATAGCACATATGCGGCATTCTGTCAACATTATTTCATGTTTCCCTGGGGAAATAATTTTCAAAATTATTACTTATCGTATGTATGGCGCTACTGTCTGCTCACAAACCCTTCCCCATCAATTGCCACACCCGGCGACAGGTCGCGCATATAGGCAAGTATTCTCTCCTTTTCCTCTCCAAATGCCATGTCCACCTGACAGCCTGACTGGATGGCTGGTATAAACTGAAAAGCCCGCAGTCCGTCTTGTCCTATTGTCACCTGAACCATCCCCGTATCCATCGTTTTAGAATTAAACCAGAAGTTCCCAAGGCTGTAAATCACAGGCACCTCTCCACAGTAAGTGATACCTTGAAGACAGTGGGGATGATCCCCGATAATCAGGTCCGCCCCTGCCTGGGCAAGCCCAGGCGCCTGTTCCAGCTGCCTCCAGTCCGGCTGGGCCTGATTTTCCGTTCCCCAGTGAATATATACGATGACAAAGTCACTGTTTTCCTTTGCCATTTTTACCGTCTCATATAACCTTGCCGGGTCCAGACACCTAAAAACGCCTGCACCATTTTCTGTGGCTCCCCTGGTATCCGGCGGTTCAAGCCGTTCAATCTGGGTCGCCGCCACAATTGCAATTTTCATATCATTTACAATAAAATACAAAGGCGCTGACGCTTCCTTTAAATTTCTTCCTGCACCGATGCCGGGTATGCCAGCCGCCTCCAAAGTGTCCAGTGTATCCAGAAGTCCTGTTTCCCCAAAATCATAAATATGATTATTGGCAAGAACCGCCACATCCGCTCCCATGTCATGAAGATAGCCCACCGTATCCACATCCGCCCGGAAAGTAAAGGTTTTTCCTTCTGTAGGCGTTCCCCTGTTTGTATAAGGGAATTCGTTATTCACCACCATAATATCGGCGCCCCGCATTTTTTCAAGCAGTGCCGGTGAAATTCCATTTTCTATTTTTCCGCCTCTGCTTAAAAATTTTGCCATAATTGCATATTCATCATCCATTAGAATATCGCCGGCGAATCCAATGGTCACTTCATCGCTGCTGCCTGCCTCCCATGCAAGGATACGATTTTCCTTCATGTAGGCTTCGTCCGCCAACACATCCCCGTACCGGGAAGGCACATTTGCTTCCGGCGGTTCTTTATCTATCCCCGCCATTGTTTCCGCTATTTCTTCCTTTCCCTCCGGAATACTTTCCCAAAAAGAGCGGCTTCCGTCAGGCTCACTTCCCAGACCTTCCTTTATCGTGTTTTTGTCTGCTTCCTTTCCAGACAATGCGTGGGAAACGAGAAGTCCCAAAATTCCAACAGACACAACCAGGCTGAATGTAAGTAAGAATATTGCAAAAGGCCCGTTTTTTTGTTTTCTTTCTGTATGTTTCTTTCTGACTTTCATTTTTTGTTTCTTTATTTTTGCTTTCATATCTATAGAATAACATATTCTGCGAAATATGCAAATATGGTTTACCGCGGTCCTGCTGACAATCTTCCTCTGGGTGCCTGTGTGCATAAAAAACCGGCATGCAGTGTTTTTGCACGCCGGTCCATTTTTCAATCCGGTAGAGATTAAAATTTAGCAACACTGACTTTTATGCCAGGTCCCATGGTAGAAGTAAGTGTGATGCTCTTTAAATACTGTCCCTTAAGCGCTGAAGGTCTTGCCTTAACAATCGCCTCCATCAGGGCATTAAAGTTTTCCTGCAGTTTTTCTTCTGTAAAGGAAGCCTTTCCAATCGGTGCATGGATAATGTTCGTCTTATCAAGTCTGTACTCAATTTTACCAGCTTTAATATCATTGATAGCTTTGGTCACATCCATGGTAACGGTGCCTGCCTTTGGGTTAGGCATCAGACCCTTGGGTCCCAAAACCTTACCAAGACGTCCAACAATACCCATCATGTCAGGAGTAGCAACTACAACATCAAAGTCCAGCCAGCCGTCATTCTGGATTTTAGGGATCAGCTCATCCCCACCTACATAATCAGCGCCTGCTGCCTCTGCCTCATTTAATTTGTCGCCTTTTGCAAATACCAGCACCTTAACGCTTCTTCCGGTTCCGTTAGGCAGTACAACCGCGCCTCGCACCTGCTGTTCTGCATGACGTCCATCGCAGCCTGTTCTGATATGGACTTCAATTGTCTCGTCAAACTTGGCAACTGCTGTTTTCTTTGCAAGGGCAATTGCGTCAATAGGCTCATATGTGGCCGCACGGTCAACCTGCTTTGCAGCCTCTACATATTTCTTTCCATGTTTCATTATCAATTCCTCCTATGGTTCCAACGACACTGACAGAAAATACAGGCTTTCTTCCCGTCTTTCCGCTCGTTTGTGTCTCCCAGTTTTCCAAATTTATTAGTTTAGTCCTCTACTGTGATACCCATACTTCTTGCTGTGCCGGCAATCATGCTCATTGCAGCTTCCAGACTTGCCGCATTCAGGTCAGGCATCTTCATTTCCGCAATTTCCTGAAGCTTTGCTTTGGAAATAGACGCAACCTTTGTTTTATTCGGCACTGCGGAACCTGACTTAATATTGCAGGCCTTCTTAAGAAGTACTGCAGCAGGAGGAGTTTTCGTAACAAAACTGAAACTTCTGTCTGCATATACCGTGATAACTACAGGGATGATTACGTCACCCTTGTCAGCTGTTCTTGCGTTGAACTGTTTGGTAAATTCAACAATGTTAACCCCGTGCTGTCCAAGTGCAGGACCAACCGGGGGCGCTGGTGTCGCTTTCCCGGCAGGGATTTGCAATTTGATATATCCTTCTACTTTTTTTGCCATGTGGCACCTCCTATTATAATGCTTCCACCGTCTCTTTGAAAAAACCTGGGAAACCGGAAATCTTCATTTTTCTAACTGCTATCCGGCTGCGGCCCGTATCCTGTGCAAAGGGGCAGCTGGCTTTCCTTTAAAGGCGGCTGCATCGTGGTATGGCGCAGAAAATCCTTCTGCTCCCACAGCCTGTATATATACAGACTTTTTGTAAAGTTACTCTATATTTATAAGCAGACCCATTCCCGCGCCAGAGCGTGTTTAAAAATCACTGTGCCCTACACACTTATCTGCTATAAATATCCCTATGACATTTTCCTTACTTCCGCGAAACTGATTTCCACAGGAGTTTCCCTTCCAAACAGTTCCACGTTGATTGTTGCCGTCTGTTTGCCAAAATCCATTCTCTGGACCACGCCGACGGTATCTTTCCACACGCCTGCCACAACAGCAATTGTATCTCCTTCTGCAAAATCCACGGAAATATTCTCCGTTTTGATTCCGAGAGGCTTCATTTCCGCTTCTGTCAGAGGAACCGGTTTGCTTCCGGGGCCTACAAATCCTGTCACGCCTCTGGTGTTGCGGACTACGTACCATGTGTCATCATTCATAATCATATTAATTAAAACATATCCCGGAAACATCTTCTTCTGGACAGTTTTCTTTGCGCCGTTCTTCAGCTCCACCACATCCTGCATGGGCACCCGCACTTCAAGAATTTCATCCTCAAGATGTCTGTTTTCAATCGTTTTTTCAATATTGGCTTTCACCTTATTTTCATACCCGGAATACGTATGCACTACATACCAGTTCGCCTCTGCCATACAATCACCCTCACCCTACAGACTTGTCAGGAAATCCACGCCGTACTGCATCAAAAAATCCAGTACCGCAATCACTGCTCCCAGAACAACCGAAATACAGACAACTGCAACAGACTGTTTGATAAGGGAATCCTTGTCCGGCCATGAGATCTTTTTAAATTCAGCTTCAACACCTTTAAAAAAACTCGGTTTCGTCTGCTTTGACGGTTTTGCAGCTTTTGCTGTTTTTTCATTTTTAGCAGTATCTGCCATCTTTAACTCCTTTCAGACGCCTACGGGATTATTTGGTTTCTTTGTGTACTGTATGAGTTCTGCAGAATCTGCAATACTTTCTGATTTCCATCCTGTCCGGATGTGTCTTCTTATCTTTTGTAGTATTGTAGTTTCTCTGTTTACATTCTGTACATGCCAGTGTAATTCTTGTACGCATGATGTTTCCTCCAATCTTTTACCGGATTTTTGAGCATAATTTTGAGCATAAAAAAAAGAGCTGTATCTCTTTTTCTTTTTGATAACTATATCACAGCCCTGCATCCAAGTCAACTAAAATATTACAAATTTTCTGCCATATTTTGTACTTTTCTCCTATTGTAAGTGTCTCATGCCCATGATAAAATTATTTTATAAAAGTAGGATATTATGCCCTGATAAAGGAAATTCCCTTGCGGATACCGCATATGATAAGAAGAAAAGCAGATTTCGTATTTTTTTGTCTGTATGCGGATTTGTAAGGGATTCACAGCCAAACGGTATTGGCGGTATGCAGATTTTCTGCATATAAAACGCTGCAAGACTATAAACTCCGGCCTGCAGTGAATTCATGGAAGAAAGGAGGGGCAAACTATGGCATATAGTGTGGCACTTAACACTGTTTATAACCATTATTTAACTACTTATGCGCCTAAAACCACTCGGTACGACACCCATAAAAAGAGTGAGCTGCGCAGCATTTATAACTCTATTGTAAAACTTAATAAGGATTCTCCCTTATACATGCTGGATTCCAGCAATGAGTCCCGCGAATTTGCCGTCAACCTTAAGGAAAACGCACGGGCCCTGCGCAACACCATCGCCTCCTTAGGCGGACTTGACGAGCGGGAAATGCTTGGAAAGAAATCTGCTTATTCCAGCAATGAGGAAATTGTCAGCGCTTCCTACGTGGGAGAAGGCGTTACCGAAGGTCCTGCACCATCTTATAATATAGAAGTAACTGCCTTAGCTTCCAATCAGGTAAACTTAGGCACCTTCCTTCCTTCGGACGCCCGTATTGAGTTAGAACCTGATGCTTATTCCTTTGACATGACCATCAATGATTTAAGCTATGAATTCCAGTACAGCATACATGAAGGGGAAACCAACCGGATACTTCAGGACCGGCTGGCGCGTCTGATTACGAATGCGGAAGTCGGCATTACGGCTGATGTTTTGGAGGATGGAAACGGCAATTCCTCTCTCCGCCTTACTTCCAATTCAAGCGGATTAAAAGGCGGCCGGGATTATATTTTTTATGCGTCTGACGATAAAACAAGCAGACGGGCAGGCACAATAGATTACCTGGGTCTGGACTTTATCTCAAGGCTTCCCTCCAATGCGGAGTTTCTTCTAAACGGAGAACCCCACAGTGCTGCTTCCAACCATTTTACAATTAATAAGACATACGAGGTTACCTTAAACGGCATTAGCAGTATGGAAGGCGAAACTGCTGAAATCGGTTTAAAAACAGATCTTGACTCCCTGACAGAAAATGTAAGCAATCTGGTAAACGGTTATAACTATTTTATGCGTTCGGCTTCCCAGTATCTTGATCTTCACCCCAGAAGCGGACGTCTGGTTAAAGAAATGGAGCATATTTCCCGGCACTATCAGCCGGAACTGGAAAGCTTTGGATTTAGTTTTGAGGAAAACGGACAGCTTAAACTGGATGACGACCAGTTTAAATATTCTCTTCTTGGCGACAAGGACAGATCCTCTCTTTCCACAATGAAAGACTTTACAAATTCCATTCTCCGCAAAACCAACCAGATTTCCCTAAATCCTATGGAATATGTGGATAAAACTCTGGTAGCTTACAAAAAACCAGGAGGCAGGAATTTTGCAACTCCTTATATGACAAGTAATTACAGCGGTATGCTGTTTAACAGTTACTGTTGACAACACAATTCAAACTGCCCGCAGGCTTCTGGAGCTTTGTCCCATAGGTTTTCCAGCAAACACCTGCGGGCATTACCTATGTGTACGTGGGGCGCCCTCCGCTTCTGCTGACAATCTTCCTTTAGGTGCCCGCGTGCGTAAAAAAGGCACAGTCATGGCTGTGCCTTTTTATGTATGTTCTACTTTAAATTCAATTCCTTACTGACCATGTCCAGGGCTGCTTCAATTACCTTGTCCATGTCATAATAACGGTACTGCCCCAGTCTTCCTCCAAACAGAACATTTCTTTCTTTTTGGGCTAGCTGCTGATACTTTTCAAAAAGATGATTGTTCCGCTCATCATTAATGGGATAATAAGGCTCGTCTCCCTTTTTCCATGGTGCGGGGTATTCCCTGGTTATAACTGTGCCCTCTCCTGTGCCAAATTCAAAATGTTTATGCTCAATGATACGGGTCCAGGGGATCTCTCTTTCCGTATAGTTGACAACTGCATTTCCCTGATAATTTCCACACTCCGGCATATCCTCCTTTTCAAACCGCAAAGAACGATACTCCAGATTTCCCAGGCAATAGTCAAAATATTCATCAATCATACCTGTATATAAAACCTTATCATAAGAAATAAAAGCTTCTCCACGTGCGGCTGCACCTTCCTGCTCTTTGACAAATTCCCGGTAGCCTGTGTTCAGCATAACATCCGAACCCTTTAACATTTTGCCAATAATTGCTGTGTATCCCCCAACGGGAATTCCCTGATATCTATCGGTAAAATAATTATTGTCATAGGTAAAACGAAGAGGCACCCGCTTGATAATGAAGGCCGGCAGTTCCCGGCAGCTTCTTCCCCACTGTTTTTCCGTATATCCTTTAATCAGCTTTTCGTATACATCCCTGCCTGCCAAAGACAGCGCCTGCTCCTCCAGATTATCCGCCTCCCCGATAGAAAGACCTTCTATCTGTTTTTGTATAATTTCCTTCGCCTCCTGGGGGGTCTTAATTCCCCAGAGTCTGCTGAAGGTGTTCATATTAAAAGGCAGATTATATATCTCATCCTTATAAACCGCCAAAGGCGAATTTATAAAGTGGTTAAATTCCGCAAACTGGCTGATATAATTCCATATTTCACGATTGGAAGTATGAAAAATATGTGCCCCGTATTCATGCACATGAATTCCACGTATTTCACTGGTATATATATTTCCGGCAACATGTCCGCGCTTATCAATGACCAGACAGGACCTGCCCCGTTTTGTCATTTCATAAGAAAAAGCCGACCCAAAAAGTCCGGCTCCTACGATCAAATAATCATAATGCCCGTTCATATTAACTTATTGCTCCTTATATTTCTCTAACTGAACGTAATCCTCCATCATTTCAAGTATTTTCTTGCGTCCTTTCTTGTTTAACTGAATATAATACTGCATAACTCTGTTTTCCAGAATTTTTTCTCCAAGTACCTCTCCCTTTTCAAGAGATGAGAAATCCACCGGGTTTAAGCTTAACCGATCACACATACGTATTACCGTACCATATGCCATCCCTTCAATTCCACGGTCCAGGGCTGTCACCAATGTACTGTATGGAATCTCCATATCAATGGCAAACTGCCTAACACTTTTGTACTGTTTCAAAATTTCCTGTTTTAAAATTTCTGCTTTTGTCATCGCAAAGACCTCCTACTATCAGCAGCTTAATTTGCCACATAATGTATAAGGTAAGTATAGCACAACCATAAAATCTAGTCATTAAAAAAAATATAAACTTTTTTCTAAAATTACTAATAATAGTGCAAAATAATGTTTTTCCCCTTCTTTTTTCATATTATATGGAGTAAATTGGAAGAAATTTACAGACTTGTACACCAGAGATGCTATTAGTTTTCCACATCTAAGCGGTCCAGACCATCAAATTCGGGCGAATCAAAAAATTCTTTTAGGGTAATGCCAAATCCATCACACAATTTTCCAATGGTAAGTATCCCAGGGTTGGCTGTGGATTTGTCCACAATATGGAGTAAAGTTGTCATAGGAACTGCAGACGCATAGGAAAGTGCATAGTATGTCATTCTTTTTTCTTTGCATAAGTTATTAATTCTCTCCACCAGCATATCTTGTGCCTTCATCCTTTGTCCTCCCATATATGGTATATTATATCTTATTATTTTTGACGATTAATACCATATATGGAAGTACGGCAGATAAAAAAATATACGTTTTATTATTCAAACCTCATTGTTATCCGGTAAGATGATAACTCTTCACAGATTATCCCGGATACGAATCCTTTCCAAAAATCAATTTTCATGATGCGCTTCTTTCCTGAGTATTTCCAACATGCGAATTTGTTCCTCCGGAGTAATCAGTTTTTCATATACTAAAATCCGTGCAGCCTGTTCAATTATTTTCTTATCCTCCTCTGACATCTTCCTTCCAATCCCTCCCGGCGTGTAAGCTTCTTTTTAAAAATATGCCTCTATTCCCGAAAAAAGGACCACAAAAAAATTTTGTACAAAGAATGACTCATAAAGGAAGCTGTAACATTTCCTTTAATGGCTCATAATAATGGTAAGCAAACCGGAGTTTCTCATATCCAAACTGTTTTTCCAGCCGCCCTGCTGACGCTTTCAGCATATCCATCCCCGCCTCTGCATAGGTATTAATTTCTTCCAGCCCATGTTTTCCTGCTTTTTGCAGCTCATAAATACAGATAACCTCCTTCTCATATTCCCTTGCAAATCCCACTTCCATAGCCATCTGTCCATATTCATCCGTACGGTTGTAATTCATCACCGCCACACCATCACAGGCGCTGGCAATCAGCCGCTCCAGTATCTCTCTGTTTGTCGCATCATAAAAAGTTGGTATGCACACAAGAAATTTTAAATTATTCCCTGTCGCATATACATAGGCGCATTCTATTCCCTGCAGATAGCCTTCCATAAGGCTGCTTCGGGCCTGACTGCCCTGATCCCACTCTTCCAAAAGGTATGGCTCCACATCCACCATCACCCCCTGTATCCTCCCTTGGCGCTCCTGCTGCCCATTATATTCTGCCACCTGCCGTATTTTTTCGATTAATGAAGCGCCATCCTTTTCATACGCCCAGGCCGCTTCCCCCATAAGCGCATACACTGCCGTGCCTTTTTCCCCCATCCTGCGGACAAAAGAGGCTCCTGTGCCGGAGAGCAGATTTTCTTCTGAAAAGTACTGATATATTTCCGTCACAAAAGCACTGTCAATACATTCAGACAGTGCTTTCGCTTCCTCATCTTTCATTGCTTCTTCCTTCCAGCTGAACATTCCAAATCCTGCAAAACGCTCCTCTTCCTGCCGTTGTTTTCCCCATGCGCCAAACGCCGTCACTGTAAGGCCCAAAAGTAAAATGCCGCCAGCCATCAGCCAGTTCCATTTTTTCATTTCTGTTCTTCTCCTTTTCCTTTCCGCAATATTTTTACATCATACCGGAAAAATTATTCCCGGCCGCTTTAAAAAGCGCCCCTTTCTTGCTGTTTTATATTCCTGTTCCACTGCTGCTGTAATTAATTTTTTTCCGCTCAATATGCCCCCAGCCGGACTTTTTCTTCCGATATCCCCAAAGCGCCGTTGCCCGCACCCATGCCAGAATAAAGCGCAGGCAGGATACTTCCAGCGCACAAAGACCGATGGCTTTAAGGGCGTCTGTAAATGACAGCTTTAAGTCTATCGTATAAATCCGGGCAAAAAAGGCCGTTAGGGACAATACTGCCGAAAAAGCCACGTAAATTCCTGAATATAAAAGCATATAAGGCACATTGAGAAAGTCCATTAAAAACGCAAGCACTATGGTCAGTGTGCCAAACACTTCTATGTAAGGGGAAAACAGTTCATATACAAGGAAATAAAAATAGGATAAAAATCCCACCATTCCATATTTGGGGTTTCCAAGAATCTTCCTGTGGGAAATCATACTCTGGTATAAACCAATATGCCACCGCCGGCGCTGTTTGCAAAGGTCCGACAGCTTCTCCGGCGCCTGGGTCCAGCAGACAGCGTCAGAAGCATACCGTATTTTATAGGGAATCCCATGCTCTCTGCAGAACATATGAAGCTTTACCACCAGCTCCATGTCCTCTCCCATAGTGGATGTATCGTATCCGCCTGCGTCAATTACCGCGCTTTTTTTAAACAATCCGAAGGCTCCTGAAATAATAATGTTTCCATTAAACTTATCAAAAAAAATCCGTGCCGCCAAAAAAGACCGGTCATATTCCAGTACCTGCATACAAGGCAGAATCTTTCGGGGCATATGATACTGCACCACCTGCCCATCCACAATCTCCGCACCATTACAGGGCCGTACGGCACCGCCAACTGCCACTATCTGATCTTCTTCCAGTACCGGATACACAATCTTTTTTAAGGAATCTTTCTGCAGTACGGAATCCGCATCCATACACAAAAAATAAGGGTAACGGGAGGCATTAATTCCCATATTCAGCGCATCCGCCTTTCCTCCGTTCTTTTTCCGTATCAGAGTAATGGGCGCTTTGTAGTCACTTGTTTCAAAAATTTCCTCCACCATCTGACACCGCAGTTTTCTCTGGATAGGGCGGTTAATCCTGTGCATCCCAAAAGCCTTCTCCATCACTTGAGCGGTTTCATCCGTAGAGCCATCATCCACCACAATAATTTCATACAGCCGATAATCCAGCATCAGCAGGGAGCGAATCGTAGCTTCAATTGTAACACTCTCATTGTGAGCTGGAACAATAATGGAAACAGGCACATAGTAATCTCCCTGCAGTTCGTTTTTCAAAAGATTCCTGCGCCTTGCACCATACAAAAATGAAGATCCTACCGTAACGGACAAAAACAGGAAACTGGCATACCCTGCCATATACAAAATAAAAAATATACCCACATAGTTAAAAAAAACCTGAAAAGCATCTCTCATGCCAAAGCCTTCTCCTTTTTCATATACTGTTCATCCATTTGGTATAAAAGCATTTCCCTTGCATAACGGTCCTCACCTCCAATTGTCTGCGCAAGTATCCGGTAATCCAACCCCAAAACCCCAAGGCTGACCGCTGCGTTATACCGCACATACCAGTTAGGACTGTGCATCATATTTGTCAATATTTCCGTAACCTCCTCCCCCGGATACTTTGACAGGGAAGAAGCGCTGACTGCCGCATATTCCCAGTTAAGGGGATTTTTATCAGCCGCAAAGGAAGACAAGGCTTCCTTCGCCGGGGCATAAAAATACCGCCCAAAGTAACGAATGGCCGAAAGCCGCAGTTCCTTGTCTTTTTTCATATCCGTCATAATGGAAAACATTCCCTCACAGTAATCTTCTGTTTCATACCGAATATAATTAAGTACGGATATCTGTGTTTTATTGGTAAATGCTAAAAGCCGTTCCCACAAAAGCCCTGCCAGTTTTTCATGGCTTCCTGTAAATGTGAGAAGACCATCTGTCAGTATTTTTTCGTGAATATAGCAGCCCTCCTTATCCAGCAGCGTAACCGCCTTTGCCACACTCTCCGCAGAGCCGGAATTATAAAGGGCTTGCAGCGCATTTACACGGCAATACAGGCTTTCCTTTTTCATATATTCCACAAGGATATCCTGCACTCTGTCCAATGACATCTGCTGTTTCTGGTTGTGTTTGGACAAAAAATGGGCAAAGTAAGCTGCCTGCATATTGCTCCGTTTTCTGTAAACAAGGGCAAGATGTATAAACAACGGCTGTATCTGACGGCGGTAATCATCCAGAATCTGTTTTTCATCTGATGGGAAATATTCTTCCAAAGCATGGTCAAAAGCAATTAAATTGCCAACATGGGAAAGATAATGCTTTAAATAGGCCATATGCGCCTCTTCCACCTTTCCTCCTGCTGCAATCCGCGCCATCTGTCCGCTTATCTTTTCCCTGATCCACAAAGTTTTTCGCACCATTCTCCGGTCATTTTGTTTTAATGCAATATTATAAAAAACATTAAAAACCAACATACAAAGACATACAATTCCATAACCAAACAATAATAATTCACTTTTCATTTTTCTTATTCCAGTTCCGCAATTCCCCTTCCATATGCCTTTTCCTGCAGAGCAAATCCTGTCTGTTTCACATCCATTCTTTCCTCTGCACATATGTTCGGTCCCTTGCTGTTTCCAGTTCCGCAATTCCCCTCCCATATGCCTTTTCCCGCAGAGCAAATCCTGTCTGTTTCACATCCATTCTTTCCTCTGCACATATGTCCGGTCCCTTGCTGTTTCCAGTTCCGCAATTCCCTTTCTAAGCCGGGAGGTTATCCCGCTTTGTCCAGTATTCCTGCAAAATATAGTAAGATTTTTTCAGCCTCTCATGATAAGATACTTTTTCACCCCATCCATCTAGCGAAACAGGTTCCAGGATAATTTTGTATTTTTCTTTTTCAAAACATCCGGCTCCTACATACATTTTTTCTATATGAAGATTCTCAATTCCATAATTTTCATAATAATCATCATGAATCATCATCCTGGATGGATTGGAAAAATTTATAAGCTGCCATGGAATACGTATCTCCACATAATCTCCTGCAAAAATAAAATCTGCAAGTGAATCAAAGTCTTCTGACTTTGGGTCAGCATTGCCAAAACGAAGCTGCCCCGTCTCATATTTTATTCCGGCCGCCTTCCTTCCTGCTGTAATTTCTTTAAGCACAAGGGGCAGATAAATACGTTCAAAATGAGGGCTGTCTGGCTCCGGCGGATTTTGGTATGGGTTTGTGCCATAATATTCCTCCCCATAGGCAGCTCTGAGCGCCTCATAACGTTCCTGCACCAGCACCCGGCTGTGCTTTTGCCCATGTATCACTATGAGGAAATCGCAGGGGCGGGAAAACTCCACATCATACTCCCTGCAATAAACGCTTCCACTTTTGTCCGTAACATCAATCGGAATAAAAAGGGTATCTTTTTCCTGATTAAAATTCTCTTTTTTTACCAGAAAATATATGAATTTTTCATCATACTTTACGGAAAGCGTCATCCCTTCCCCCTCCATCACCATATCTTCCAGCCCCCACTCTGAAATATTTCCATCTACGTAACAGACACTTTCTTCCTTACCCGGTTCAAAGGTTAAAAGGCCAAAATACTGCTCATTGGTCTGGTAATCACTCCAATATGGCGTATTTTCCAAATCCACCGCAGGTATGGTATTCCAGGTTCTTTTAAACCACTCGTCCTGCCAGGTAAACACACAGCTTCCGGCGCACCCGGCGTCCATAATGTCCCGGTAGCAGTCAACCAATGCCCATCCCTGTTCCTGCTCCGTCATATGGCCCTGATTGCGTCCGGTATTCACATCCCTTTGGGCCATCCCCCTTCCGGTAGTGACTCCATACTCCGAAATCACTACCGGAAGTGTATGATATCTGTTCAAGGCCCTAAGATACGCTATATATGTGTTATACCGTCCGCGGGAATCCGTATAATCTTCTTTCTCCAAATAATCCCTGATATCCGGTCCTTCCAGCAAAGATAACCTGTATTCCAAATTTCTCTGTATGACCAGCTCCATTCCATTCTCCGCTTTCTGGTCCGAACCTCGCTCCACTTCCTTCATCAGCTCCAGATAATCCGGAAAATATGGATAAACATGGTAAGAAGCAAACATTCCCGCCTGAAAATGATCTGTGCTTCTCACATGCTCCCCGTCCACACAAGCCACCTTCTCCCTATAGCTGGATAAGGCAGCCGGATATACAAAAGGATCTGTGGCCGGCCAGTTAGTAAAAGCAATAAGCCGCTGCTGCTTATACCTTTTGCTCTCATAGGCAATCATTCCATCCCCTACCCTGCAAAGCATTGCCTCAAAAGGCGACGCATCTTTATCCGTATAAAGATATACGCCCTTATATACGTTCCTGTTTTCACTTTTTTGGTTGGTGTAAACCACCAGACTGCTCTCCCACTCTACCCCAATAATATAACCAATTACCCAGCGGGACACGTCTTTCCGATAACTGCCGGAACCGGTGCCCTCTCCCAAAGACAAATTTTTCTTTCCATGAATGATATCCACCACCGTACGACAGTCCCGTTCCAATGGTCCTAGCAGTTCTTCATCGTAAGCGTCACAGTGGGAATTAAAAATGTAATCATTAATCCATACTCCATGAATCAGATACAGGGGGTCCTCTCTTCCCTGATTATATTCATAAAAAGCATTATAAAAATCATCATGAAGGATGGTATAAACACGGATGGTATTTGCCCCCAGTTCCTGAATCTGCCCAAACCACCGCAGATACGTTTCCTTGTCAATGGCATAACTGGTTGCCCATTGTCCCGGAATCCCCACCCCCATATCCACCCCTCTGATTTCAAAAGGCTTATATGCACCCTCCTGCTCCATAAAAATCTCCTTGCCTTCTGTTTTCATAAAAGAAGTAACCGGAGCATTCGGATTAAAATCAATATAAATTCCCAAATAGTAATAAGCGCCGTTCCACAAAAACAGCAGTAACAATAAACTGCAAACCGCAACAATAAACTTATTCAAATAAAGACACCTCCCGGACGATTGCTGTTCCGTAATCTCTCATTGCCTAAGGATTATAAACTTTGTTTCTGGATGGGTGGGAATACTGCTTTAAGGTATGGATATATTCATCCAGCCATTCTCCCCTGCCCTGCATCCAGTTTTTTAACTGCTCTACCGCTTCCTCATAACTGTGCAGGTTCCTCTCCGCCGGAACCAGCCCTTCCCACTTTACGTTCCACCGTTCATTGTTCCTACTGACTGCCGGTCCCAGATAGGCAATGGTTTCATCCACATAGTTTGAAAGATATTCTTCACTGAAAAAGGTTTCCCGTAACTGTTCATAACGCTTTAACACCTGCCTTACAAAAGCCTCATCTTTAAAAAGCATAAAGAACCATGCCCGGTCAACCATTGAAAATCCTTCCAGTCCCGTTTCCTGCTCCTGGTAATTATCGCAGGCATTATTAAAGTCCCATACGCACAATCTGAATTTTTCTCCCACTTCCTTATATAAATAGGTAGAATAACTTCCGGCATCCAGATTTTTAGTAAACTCATTAATCAGAAAATAGTCTACAAAATTATCCACATCTATCCAGTTCCGGTATCCATATGCTTCCGTATTGTAATCATAAGAAAACAGCGCTTTTTCAAAGGCAGAATAATCAAGTTCAATATTCTTTGCCACCTCTTTGGTCAGTTTATCCGCTCCCGGATACCGGATGGCAATATCCTGTCTGGTCTGGCAAATTCTCTCTGAATACGCATAAATATCCCTGACAGATTGTAATTCGGCCTCTGTAGGACGGTCCCACCGGAGAAGATAACCAATTCCCTCCGCTCCTTTTACATTAATGCTTAAATTGAGACGTTCTTCCCCTCCGTTTGTAATATTTTCTGTCATCAGGTATACGCCCTGATACTCTCCGTTTATCATAAGCTCACAAAACCGCACATTTGGCGCATAGTCCATTATCTCCCCGGCAATGTTATACCACATATAGTTGCGCAGCAGCGTTTTGTCCAGCACAGGGCCATTCAAAACCCATTCATGATGAGCTGCCATTCCCATCACAGGGATTTTCCTGTTATGCCCCTCTTCATCCATAAACCGAAGCCCATAAGAAAGCTTGGAAAACCTTCTGGAAGAATTGCCATGAATATGAATCTGACAGTTTGTCTCAAAATCAGGCTTATCTGTTGGATGATTATTTTTCTCCCTTCCATCCACCACCGCTATGCTCACACCAACTGCCGGACTTCCATCTTCTGCCCTTGTATATAAGGCCTGCCCAAACCAGTCCCGCTCCCCGGTAGGCAGCCCTGGTATTTCCTGTCCTTTGGTATCTATCATAACTAAGGGCAGATGGGTGCATAATTGTCCCCCGCCGCACTCACATCCTGTATCCCTTCGGGCAGTAAGATGCTGATGAACCCTTCCGCTCTGGTTCCTCCCTTCCCTTGGAAGCAGCACAGCAGCGCTAAACATGACAGCTATCATAATCGCACCTGCTATTTGATATTTTATTTTCACCTGCCTCCTTCCTTTTCAAACACGCCCCAGGCCAAACCATGCAGCAGCTACTTCCTATACATCAGACATTCCTGTCCTGTATCCTGCAAAGATTAACTGCTGATGTCATCATTTTGTGTAACAATATTAAAGTACTCTATATTTCCGATTTCATAAATTTCATCTGCAATGCTTCTCTCCGCTCTGCGCTCCTTGTCCAGAATTTTTTTGCTAATCTCATAAATGAACTCCACGTCTGTCTCTGTCGTATTCTTTACCCGCAACGACGCTCTTGCAGAATAATGCTGAAAGATCAGCGATTCCACCCGCATTTCATTCATTCTCGCCCCACGGATAATCAGCAGTACGCGATTGTCATTTCGGATTTTTCCAAACAGAAGCAGAAGCGCAAATACAAAGGAACCTCCTGCCGCCGCCACCAGATAATCTCCCGCCCCACAGCAAATTCCTGTTACAATTGTCCAGAAAATATAGACCGTATCTCTCACATCCTTCACTGCCGTACGGAATCTTACAATTGATAACGCTCCCACCATTCCCAGGGACATGGCAAGATTATTTCCAATTACAATCATAACCGTGGTGGTAATTACCGTCAAAACCACCAGCGAAACATTAAACTTTTTGCTGTATATACTCCCATCATGGGAAATACGGTAAGACAAAAAGATAAAGCAGGCAATCACCGACGCCGCCAAAAGCCGAGAAAAAATAATTTCCACTGGCAGGTCGCTTGCCCTGTCAAACATTTCAAATAATTCCTGTTTCATAAAAAACTCCAATCTGCCGCCTCCATCAAGAAAGAAGAACCTTTATCCCCTTCTTATTCTGCGGCTTTTGTGCCCGGCACAAAATCAAAAATATACTTCCAACCCCATTTACATCTGATAGTGCAGCCCCGCGCTTCTTGACAGACAATATTTACTGACGGAAAATTCAGAACGGTCTGCAAAGCGCAGCAGATCCTTAATGTACCCAGGCAAAAACCGATTATACTTTACTTCCAGCACTACGCTGAAGTCATCCAGAACCGGATACTGACATAAAGCCGGAGAAAAAATATTAAAACACGACTCAGTTGCCGTGATACGGTCATCTATGGTAATCCGTATACGATTTTCCTTTGCAACATATGCCATCCTCCGATATTCCACCACTGCGCGGGGCCTGTAGCACATACTGTTCATCAGGCCATAACACTCCGCCGCAAATCCTTCCCCATAAGCTAAAAGAGGAGTATAATTACCACGGCAAAGCTCCATTGCATCCTTTTTTCTGACCGGAAGTGACCTTTTTTTCTGATAAGCCCCTTCCTTCTGCTTCATTTCAAGCATGGCAAAGTCCGTAGACGGACCATAATTGCGCAGCCGAATTTTTCTCCGAAGCTCCATGCCATCAACTTTATCCCAAAAGTCGCCGTCATCAGGCCTGTCAAAATACAGGGAACGAATACGATAACCGTACAACCCATTATGCTTATCCTCTTTCATTACTTTGTCAAGGCGCGCACATAACTTCCTGCTGTCTACAATATTAATCAGATACTTTTTTTCCTGCCGCAATACCTCATTCATCCGGCTTCCTCCCGCTTCCACTTTCCGCACTTTTATATGCAGCCTGATTTTAGCATCTTTACTATTTCTCTAAAATAACTTCTTTTAAAAGCTGCACAGGAATTATATTTAATTATATTTATGTCCCCAATGGATGTCTGTAATTTTACTTACGTTTTAATATAAGTAATTTATTCCATAAATAGCACATAAATGAACACTGTGGCAGAATCTTCCACGGAAGCTTTGCTTGTCTTTTATTATAATGCCCCCTATTGCCACATGTTTTCCTATTTTTACGCAAAACAACCTGATATTTCGCAATCATGCCTTACCTATTTTACCAAAAAGAAAAAAGCTGAAAAGATTTTTGACCTACATTGCACTTTTTCCGGTATCCTTGTCAAAATATACGCAAGTCTTAAAATTTCACATTTTAATTGACACAAAATAATATTTTATATATAATAAGTTTATATAAATATTTTATATAAATACTTTATAATCGGAGGTTTGGAATGCCAAAGCAAAAAATTACAAAAGAAATGGTAATAGATGCTGCCTTTGAGCTTGCACGGTCTGGCGGCATGGAGCAGGTCAAGGTAAAAAATATTGCTGAAAAACTGGGCTGCTCCGTTCAGCCAGTCTATAGCTATTGTCAAAACATGAAAGGACTTCGAAGCGATGTTGCAGCGCAGGCAAAACGCTTTATACAAAAATACATTACCTCCCATATTGACCAAAATGACTTATTTTGCAGCACCGGACAGGCATATGTGCAAATTGCGAAAGATGAACCCCATCTCTTTCGAATATTTATTTTTCAGGAAAGAAACTGCATTTCTTCCTTAGACGAATTTTATAGACAGGAAGCCAGTCCCCATATAGCGGGCAAAATTGCAGACACACTGGATATCCGTATGGAAAATGCCCAATGGCTGCATTTAAATATGCTGATTTACACCATTGGCATAGGAACTATTTTTTCAGTAGCCAGTCCTGGAATCCCTGCAAAGGAAATATACCTTCAGCAGGAACAGGCTTATCAGGCCTTTCTAAAAGCTGCACAGGCACGAAACGAAAATCAGGAGAATAAGAGGGATAAATATGAAGGGAAAAATTTTAGTAACTTATAAAAGTATTACAGGATTTACAAGGGAATATGCGGAGATGATCGCCCATGAATTAGATGCTGTGCTTATGGACTTTAAACAGGCAGCTGTCCAAACCATGTTGGATTTTGATATTGTCATCTTCGGCGGCCGGATGCACGCCGGGACTGTTGACGGGCTAAAACAGGCAAAAGAACTTTTCCATCAAAGCAAGGCTTCCCATTTCATTGTTTTTGCAACCGGAGCCTGCCCTAATGAGGGAAGGGAAATCATAGAGGAAATGTGGAGGAGAAATCTCTCAGATTCTGAACAGAAAAAAATTCCCCATTTTTATATGCAGAGCGGGCTTCGTTATGAAAAAATGCCCTTTTCCGATAAAATGATGATGAAAGTATTCTGTTTTATGTTAAAAAGAAAAAAGACAAAAGACCCAGCCGATGCACAAATGATGCAGGCAATCTCCGGCTCCTATGATGTTTCCTCCCGGACATACATTACGCCTCTCCTTACCTGTGTCAGAAATTTGGTTGAAAATCCTCCCACACAGAAGAATGCCTGACTTAGGCATTCCCTGTATGTTTTTTGCTGCAAAAACCGAAAGGCGGCTTGCAGGGGTAAGCTTACCTTCCCCTGCAGGTAAGCAGTTTTAATTTTTCCTCTTCTTCCTCGATCACCTTCCTGTCAATTCTCTGAAATAAGACTTGGACTGTGGGAAGTTCATATCCGGCCAAAATTTCTTTTTTCTCCCACTTATCAGAAAGTCCCAGCCATTTTTTGACTTTTTCTGACGAAAATGGCAGAAACGGTTCCAGTACAGTTGCAAGGCTGGCAATAATCTGCACGCAATTATACAATGTATTCTGACAGGCAGGCAGATCCGTATTCCTTGTAATCCAGGGCTGACATGAATCAAAATATTTGTTAGCAAAACGTACAAGGGCAAATATCTCATCTATGGCATCCCGGAACTGTCCCCTTTCTATCTTTTTTCCAACGCTTGCATAAATGCTGTCCGTCCTTTCTTCTATTTCCTTCTCTTCTTTTCCCTCCGGCACTCTGCTTCCTAAATACTTTACAATAAATGACAGCGTCCGGTTGACAAAATTTCCATAGCCTCCAAGAAGCTCTCCATTATGGCTGGTTACATATCCTTTCCATGAAAAATCCCCGTCTCTTTTCTCCGCACCATTGGCAAGCAGATAATATCTCAGGGAATCCGGCTCAAACCGGCAGACAATATCTTTTATCCAGATAGCATAATTCAGGCTGGTAGAAACCTTTTTTCCCTCCAGTGTCAGATACTCGCTGGAAATAATATCATCCGGCAAATGCCAGCCCCCGCCTTCCGCTATCAGCAGGGCTGGAAGTATTATGGTGTGAAAAGGAATATTATCCTTTCCATGAACGTAATAATGCCTTGCGTCCGGCCCCCAGAATTCCTTAAAATCCTCTCCGTTTTCTTTCGATGCCTGACAGCTAAGAGAAAGATAGCCAAGTACATTTTCCGCCCAGATATATATTTTTTTCCCTTCATATCCTTCTTTTGGAACTTCTATTCCCCAATCCAGATCCCTGGTAAGCGCCCGGTCCCGCAGCCCTTCTTTCAAATATCTGTCAGTAAACGCAGCAGCATTTTTTCTGAAGCCTCCCTGACGCTCCTTTGCAAAGTCCTGTAGCTCCTGCTGCAGTTTTGACAATGCAATATAAAGATGTTTCGACGCCCTGAAAACAATCTGCTTTCCGCAAACTGCGCAAACCGCATTTTGCAGCTGTTCCGCATCCAGCACCTCCCCGCAGGCATCGCACTGGTCCCCTCTCGTACTTTCCCCGCATTTAGGACATTTGCCAGTGACAAAACGGTCTGCTAAAAAGGTCCCGCACCCTTCGCAGTATGCCTGGGGCGCCTCTTTTTCATAGACATACGGACTATGGTAAAGCCTTTTGTGAAATTCCTTCACAAACCGGATATGCCCGCCGGAAGATGTTTTAGAATAGCAGTCATAGCTAAATCCCAGCTTTTTAAAACATTCCTTAAATTCTTCATGATAAAAATCACTGATTTCCTCCGGTGTCCTGTTTTCTTTTCTGGCCCGTATTGATACAGGCGTTCCGTGGCAGTCACTACCGGAAACATAACACACCTTTTCTCCCTTTGCTCTGTAATAACGGGCCAGCACATCTCCCGGAAGCAGTCCTGCAATATGGCCGATGTGCAAAGAGCCATTGGCATAAGGCCATGCACCGGCTATTAAAATATATTTCTGTTTTTCTCTCATTTTTATATCCCTCCGCATATCACAAGCAAAGCTTGTGATACTGCACCAATAGTAAGCTTGGAAATTTACATTATTTTTGCTTTATAATTCACTGATTTTCTACCTGTTTTAAGACATAAAAAAACCCTCCTTCCTGAAAATTTCTTTTCAGGGACGAGAGCTTTGAGCTAACCTATGCTTCGTGATACCACCCCAAATTCGCTTATACCTCACGATACAAGCCTTATCAGCTGCGGGCAGGAAATGATCTGCCGATAGCCTGTCACTATAACGGGTGATCCCGTCGCAGCCTAAACATATAATGACGGTAAATTTTCCGTCCCAAACCTGCCCTATGCCTGTTTTTCATGTTTTCGGTGCGCAGCTCCGAGGCCATGTTCAGCAGTTGTATGACTTTCCACGTTCTCACCAATTAAGCATGTATACAAATAATTTCCAGACACACTGCAGTGCATAAAAATCATTCCCTGGACTTCCAACACGCTCCGGGTTCTCTGTAAAAGCGCAAACAGCCTACTCTTCTCTTCAACGCCTTTTCATCTTACAGACTATTATACGTTCGGCACCTGTAAATGTCAATCCATAGTCTCTGTTCCTTCAAATATTTACAAATATCATTTATTATGTGACAGATTTTCCCGTAACTTTTTCCAATTTTTTTCTTATTTATCTATCAATTTTCGTTATTATGTTGTATAATTTTATCAGAAGGCTTATAAATTAGGAGGAGTAGTAATATGGCAAAAGAAATGATTGCAATGCTTCTTGCCGGCGGACAGGGTTCCCGTCTGTATACGCTTACTGAGAAGCTTGCAAAACCAGCAGTTCCATTCGGCGGCAAATACCGCATTATTGATTTTCCGCTGTCAAACTGCGTCAATTCAGACATTGATACTGTAGGTATTCTGACACAGTATCAGCCACTGGAACTGAATGAATACATTGGCAACGGCCAGCCCTGGGATCTGGACCGTCTTTATGGAGGCGTGCATGTACTTCCGCCTTACCAGAAAGCAAGCGGCTCCGACTGGTACAAGGGTACGGCGAATGCAATTTACCAGAATATATCGTTTATTGAGCGTTATGACCCCAAATATGTTATCATTCTTTCCGGCGATCAAATCTGCAAACAGGATTACAGCGATTTTCTGAAATTCCACAAGGAAAAAGATGCGGAATTCAGCGTAGCCGTTATGGAGGTTCCATGGGAAGAGGCGCCCCGTTTCGGACTTATGGTAGCAGATGAAAATGACAAAATCACCGAGTTCCAGGAAAAACCGAAGAATCCAAAATCCAACTTAGCTTCCATGGGTATTTACATATTTAACTGGGATATTCTTAAACAATACCTGGAAGAAGACGAAGCTGACCCCAATTCCGACAATGACTTCGGAAAGAACATTATCCCCAATCTCCTTAGAGACAACCGCCGGATGTATGCTTATCACTTCAGCGGCTACTGGAAGGATGTGGGAACCATTTCCTCCTTATGGGAAGCAAATATGGAAGTTCTGGACCCTGAGCACAGTGGAATCAACCTTTTTGATGAAGACTGGAAAATTTACAGCCGCAACAGCGGTATGACAGGCCACAAGATCAGCGCAGGCGCAGTGGTGGAAAACTCCATGATTACAGATGGCTGCCGGATTAAAGGACATGTAAAACATTCTATTTTGTTTGCCGGCGTAAAGGTGGAAGCTGGCGCTGTGGTAGAGGACGCCGTTATTATGGGCGGCACTACCATTAAGGCAGGCGCGGTAGTGAAACACTGTATCGTGGCGGAAAATGTAACCATCGGAGAAAACGCTGTGGTAGGCGCAATGCCTTCCGGCGATGAAAAGGGCGTTGCAACCATTGGCAGCGGCATTACCATCGGTGAAAATGCTGTGGTAGGTCCCAATGCCATGGTAAAGAATAATATAAAAGGCGGTGAAGAACAATGGTAAAATCAAATACAAGTGCACTTGGGATTATTTTCCCCAACAGTTATGATGCTTTGGTTCCGGAACTGGTTAACGTGCGTTTGATGGCTTCCATCCCCTTTGCCAGCCGTTACCGCTTAATCGACTTTATTTTATCCAGCATGACCCACAGCAACATTGACAACATTACCGTTATGGTAAACAACAACTACCACTCCCTGATGGATCATCTGGATTCCGGCCGTGAGTGGGATCTGGTACGTAAAAACGGTGGTTTACATATTTTCCCTCCTTTTGCAGAAAAGGAATCCAGGCCCTATGTCGGCCGGGTTACCGCATTGGCTAACATTCTTGATTTCCTGCGGGATGAAAAAGAAAAATATGTGATTATGACAGACACGAATATTGTAGTAAACTTTGACTTCAGCGCTATGCTGAAAGCGCATATTGAAAGCGGCGCCGATGTTACGATTGCCTACAATGAACAGGAACTTCCTGAAAGCGTTATGAATTACCAGTCAAACGACAAGGGCTTTTACTACACCTTTGACATTGAAGAGGGACGCGTAAAGAAAATCTATGTAAATTCAAGAACCCCTGGCGTTCAGAACTTTGCCATGAACATCTTTATTGTGGAACGTGAAATGCTGATTGACATGGTTAACACTGCTTTTGTGCGCGGGCAGGAATTTTTTGAACGTGATGTTCTTCTGCCGCAGCTAAACAAGCTGAATGTGCAGGCATACAAATATGATGGATATGTAGCCCGCATCAGCGATATGAAGAGCTACTTTGAGGAAAATATGAAGCTTCTGGATGATTATAATCTGGACGCCCTTTTCTCCGGTCCTCCGATTTACACCAAAATCCGTGACGATAACCCCACAAGATATATTGAAGGGGCTAAAGTTCAGAATGTAATGGCAGCCGATGGCTGCGTCATTGAAGGTGAAGTTGAAAACAGCGTTATCTTCCGTGGCGTTAAAATTGCCAAAGGCGCAAAGGTTAAAAACTGCATCTTAATGCAGGACACTATCGTGGAAGCAGGGGCAAATGTGGAATACCTCATCACAGACAAAAACGTTACGATTACTGCCGGAAAAGAAATGAAGGGCACAGACACCTTCCCGGTTTACATCAGTAAATTCCAGAAAGTTTAAATTTCCGCACAATGAATATAGCGAACAGACCTTAAATCTGTTCGCTATATTTTATGTCCTGAAGTATTCTTAAACTACTTTACCTTATTCCGTTTTCTTCCTCTTAAAAGGTCCGCATACCAGAATATGATATCTGAAATATGGTGCAGATCTCCTTCCTTACTGTTCCTTCTCCACATTTCCTTATAAGACATATACCACTTTTCAAGCCGTTCTGCCAATGCGAAGTCAGGTTTCACATCCTGTCCATTTCTTTCTGCCATCACAAACAGTCCCATCTCATTGAAAATCCTGATTCCATCCAGTGTAACCATATAATCGTTTATATTTTGACGGGCGCTGCTGTCCATATTCACCGCATTTTCCTTCAGCTGTCTGCCGATTTCCACAAGTTTTTCATTTGTACTGCGCACCGCCTCTGCGTCCTCAAGTTTTTTCAGATCGCGCAGTTCCATCTTCTTTTCCCCAAGCTCCATATTCTCATAGTAGATCACAGCATTCCACCATTCAAACCTCGTGTTGCCTGATATTTTTGCCAGCAGACTTACCAGCTGCTCAGAGTTGTCCTTATATTCCACTTTGGAAATCTGTCTGTTAATTTCCTCAAAAGGGATTTCCTCCCGGTTCCATGAAAAGGCTGCCCCATAAATCATGCCCGGAATAGAATAATCCGGGTGGTTAATATGACCGAAATCCCCCCAGTCCGTATTTAATATTCCTACGGCTTTATACTTCTCCGCGTAGGAACACATTCTTGTGATATTTAAGTAGGAATTTTCTATCAGGTTCATCCATTCATTCCATCCGCAAACACCCGGACATAAATACTGCTTTGCCCCTGCCTCCGCCATTTTACGGCTTTCATCTTCCCGCTGGTTAGGCGCATAGCCCCAGTTCAGGCAAATGGTTTCTTCTGGCAGTTCCTTAATCAATTCCGGCTCTCCGCATATAACATCGCCCCAGAACATAGGCACTTTGCCTTCTTCCACCAAAAACTCACAAAGGCTCTTTACATAATCAATGTAAATACGGTGAACACTCTTCTCATCTGCCAGTTTCTTTGCTTTTCCTTTCCCAAGATCAAAGGTTTCGTCTGCGCAAATGTTAAATTTATTAGAAGAAAACAACGCCATATATTCCCTGATCATCCCTTTAATTAAAGGCAAAACCCTTTCATCCGACACATTTACCGTATGATGCTGCATTCTGTCCAGATAAGAGAAAGGTTGTTTCTCAGAATCTTCCATTTCACACAAATCCCCGTAGGTTTTAGTGGAAAGCAGCGTATATAAATGGCCGAAGCTTGACAGAGAGGGTACCAAATCCACATAGCGCGCCTTACAGTATGCGTCAAGCTCCAAAATTTCTTCTGCCGTTATGGGTGTCTCATCCCTCCACATTTCTGAAAAATTGCGGAACATATAGGTGTGTTCAATATAAAGCTGAAATTCGTTAATCTTGTAACGGCTGAGTAAATCTACCATTTTCTTTAAGCCTTCCAGCTTCTGTACCCTTCCTCTGGTTTGATCCAGGTAATATCCTCTGTTTAAAAGATCCGGGGAATCCACAATTTCCAGGCAGGGGAATGCGCCGCCGCACTGCTCTGTTATCTGGCACAGGGTCTGTACGCCATACATAACGCCGGCTCCGTCTCCGCCTTTTATTTCAATGCCTTCCTCACTTATGGAAAGCCTGTATCCCTGCTGTCCGCACTCTGGCGCAAGGGTTAAATAAATATCTCCCTTCTCCGGTATCCCTTTTATAACAGCAAGCTTAAGTCCTGCCCATTTCCTTATACATTCTCCTATAATAGCGGCAAAAGAGCCTTCATTTTCCCGAATTTTCGTATCAATCACTATACGGGCATTGTAATCCGCAAAAAATTTCCCCTCTTTGTTTGTTACCTGTTTCGGTTTTGGTATCAGATACATTCTAATTCTCCTTTCCAGATCAGCTTTCCGCTGTCCATTAACAAAAGATCATATTTTCCTTTTTCTTCCTTCCACTTGCCGTCGCCGCTGTAAAGGGAAAAAAATTCCCTTCCAATAGGGACAGTTATTTTCTTTTTCTCTCCTCCCTGGAGCCATACCTTTTGGAAGGCCTTCAGCTCCCGCACTCTGGGAACTCTTCTTGAAACCCTGACGCTCCGGTAGCATTGCAGTACGGCGGCGTCTTCCCACTTTCCGGTATTTTCCGCCATAAGAGTAAGCGTAATTCCCTCCGGCGTCACTTCCGTTTCTATCTCCGAGAAACGAAAAGTTGAATAACCCATGCCTTCTCCAAAGGAATACAAAGGCCCGTCCTTCTCATCACAATAAGTCATTGCAGAGTAAGATTTGGGATGGTTATAATAAACTGGCAGCTGTGCGGCGCTTCTTGGAAGGGATACTGGCAGTCTGCCTGAAGGGGATTTCTTTCCATAAATCAGTTCCCCAATCGCTTCTCCCCCTCTGGGGCCTGGATAAAAGGCATATAAAAGCGCCTCTGTGTTTTCGCTGATTTCCGGGATAGCATAGGGCCTTCCTGCAATCACTACAGTAATCACCTTTTTCCCCAGTTTCTTAAGGGCGTTAAAAAGCTCTACATCCTGCTTTGGCAAATGCAGTCCGGCGCAATCCACTCCTTCTCCGCAGTCCATCTGCATAATGCCGCTCTTTATGGCCGCGCCGTTATTGTCGAAAACGGCTCCCTCAAACCGGCTGGAAGATCCTCCGGTTACTAATATCACCAGGTCGCTCCAGTCTGCAATTTCTTTCGCCTCTGTTTCCAGCGGTCCTTCCCCCTGCCACAGGCGCAGGCATCTTTCCTCTCCTTCTTTTAACAGTCCCTGCCAGAGGGTTGCTCCTTCTCCCTTTCTAAGGGGCGGGGAATAATCCCCAATCTGCCTGTATATATGGTCCGCATTCTGTCCGGCCACCGCGATTTTTAAGGCTTTATCCTGTAAAGGCAGGATATTTCCTTCATTTTTGAGAAGCACAACGCCCTCCAGCGCCAGGTTTTTCGACTGAGGATAATCCTCATAGGAATAAGCCTCAAAATACCCCTCTTCCGGGAAATCTGCCGTCCGCTCTCCATCTGGTCCAATATAAGGCTTGTCAAACAGCCCAAGTTCAAACTTTAACTTAAGAACCCGCAGCACTGCACGGTCAATGTCCTCCATGGATACCATCCCTGCTTCCAGCGCGTCACATAATTTTGAAAAGCCATTATCCCAAAGCCCCACATCCACCCCGGAGGACAGGGCAAGGGCGCCGGAGAGTCTGTTATCTTCCGTAATCGCGTCCAGACGGTCAATGGCTGTGCCGTCTGCCATCACGATTCCGTCAAATCCAAATTCCTGCCGCAGAATATCATTTAAAAGATGGGAATTGGCGTGACAGTAAACCCCGTCAATCTCATTGTAAGCTGCCATAATCCCCTTTACCCCTGCCTCACAGCATTTTTGGGCAGCAGGCAGGTGGATTTCATGCAGCTCCTGTTCCCCTATACGGGCGGCGCTGGCGTTGACGCCCCCTGTGGTTTCACCCTGGGCACAAAAATGCTTTGCCACAACTCCAATGCCAGTGCTTTGAATCCCCTCCACCACTGCCTTTGCAAAACAGCCTGCCAGATAAGGGTCTTCGCCAAAACATTCCTCGCTTCTTCCCCACCTTGGATCCCGCAAAACATCTAAAGCGGAAACAAGCGCCAGATCCGCCCCCATGCCCTTTAACTGCCGTCCGCATACCGCTGCAGCCTCCTTAACCAATGAAGGCTGAAAGGTGGCCCCGCTTGATAAATTTACCGGAAGCAGATACCCGTCCAGTGCCTGATGCCCGTGGGGACACTCGCTACTCTGCATCATGGGAATACGCAGTCTTGCGTGTTCCAACACATACTTCTGCATCTGATTGTATGCTTTCACCGCCAGTTTACCCGAAAGACCGTTTTCATAATTCCGGTCAGACCAGGGGTCTGCCCGGTACAGTCCGTACAGCGTCCCCAGCCCGCCGCAGGCTTCCACTTCCGCTTTAAACTCATCGGAAATCAAAATCTCTGCATCCTCCCCAGGTCCCTTTTTTACCTCATAGCACCGGAAACCATACAGCCTCTGGCACAACTGCCCGGTCTTTTCTTTCAAAGTCATCTGCCCAAGCAGCTCTTTGGCACGCTCCGTAGCAGACTTTTCTATATTTTCCATTCCTTCCTCTTTCTTCACCCGAATATCACTGATATCCCCGCTTTAAATATTCCCCTTAAGGCAAACTGCCGTATGATTTTCCACTATCATACGGCAGTTCCTGGTCCTTAAGCTATACAATTTTCACAGTTACAATCTCGTAGGGCTTGCAGATTACCGTAATTCTGTTTCCATCTGTCCTTGCCTCTTCGATTTCCTCTTCCAGCAGGTTGCAGATATACGCTTTACTGAACTCTTTATTTACAGTCAGCACCGCTTTGGTTAGGGCGTTTTCAGATTCATACATACGCAGCACAGTTCCTTCTCCCTGCTCGGCTGCCTTAATGGTTTCCAGTATCACATTTCCTTTATCTATCTGTGCAAGACTGAAGCTTTCGCCTGCCCTGCCTCCGGAAACTGCAATGGCTGGCTGGTTCAGCTTATATGCCTCGCCAACTGTATCCGCACTGCGCCATCCTTCCGCATGAGGATAAATCGCATAGGTAAAGAAGTGTTCTTCCTGATCGGTTGTGGGGTTCGGCTCTATGCCGGACTTAATCAGTGTAAGCGCCATGTTGGAATCCTTCACGGAATGTCCGTACTTACAGTCATTTAACATACTTACGCCGTAATGTCCTTCCGACAAATCTATCCATTTCTGTCCGCAGCTTTCAAATCTTGCCTTATCCCAGCTTGTATTCTGGTGAACCTTTCTGGTAAGATTTCCGAACTGTACATCAAAAGTCGCCTCGTCCGTATGCACTGCCACCGGGAAATGTACCTTCAAAAGATGCTGGCTTTCTTTCCAGTCAACCCATGTATCAAATTCAATCTTCCTGCTTTCCGCATAAAAATGAATTTTCTGCCGGATGGTGGAATTACTGATTTTCCGCTCAAGTTCCAGAGTCATGCGCAAAGGTCCCTTTTCCGTCCACTCCATATGCTCCAGTTCTTCCGCATCCCAGAACTTTTCCGTATAGTAAATGTCAATGTCCCAGTTATCGTAATAAATCGGCTTATCCTCATACATCCGCATCAGATTTGCCCGCTTACCTTCCTGTACGATTTCCCTGTCATTTTCCTTATCATAAATACTGGTAAACAGTCCCTTTTCGTCAAGCTGTACTTTGTAATAAGGTGTCTCTAACAGATACATATCTGTCAAAGTAAACGGAGACGCTGCTTCTCCCACCTGGGCCGCATCGGTTACTTTTTCAAAGGTTTTATATCCCTTGGAGGGCAATCCCTTTACATAAACCACCGCGCCATCCTTTGTCTGCTGCACAGGATATACAGTTCCGTCTGCATCCTTAAGGCCAAGAGCCTCCGTATCTCCCAGACATACCATGTCATCCCGATCCTTGCCTGTGGTGTTAAAAATCGTAACTCCCGCTCCGTCCCCTGCCAGAGCTTTTGTCCTTTCCATTTTCAGGGTTTCGGCTTCCTTTGCAATAGCTTCATATTCCTTCTTAGTCACCTCATACACTTCATGAATGGAGGAGCCGGGAAGAATATCATGGAACTGGTTTATAAGAATGTTTTTCCACATTCTGTCAAGCTCCTGTGCCGGATATGGAATAAGTCCTCCCGCCATCACTGATAAAAGCTCTAAATCCATCATGGAAAGCTCCAGCTTCCGGTTTGCTCGTTTATTTCTTGCCATGGAGGTTAAGGTTCCTCTGTGATACTCAAAGTAAAACTCACCTTCCCAGACAGGCAGTCTGTGGTTATCCTTTACTCGTCTTTCCAGCTCTTCAAAATAGGTCCGTGAGAACTCCTGACGTACGGTGGGAATGCCTTTAATCCCCTTTTCCATACGTTTGGAGGTTTCCAGCATTTCTCTTGTGGGACCGCCGCCGCCGTCCCCGTATCCATAAGAAATCAGTATATCATTGTTAATATCCTTATTCTGGTAACGCATCCATCCGCCCATAATGGCATCCGGATGAAGCCTTCCATTGTAGGTGGTAAAGAAATTTTCCACCGGCTGGCCCACATCTAAAGTGGTAATCAGATGGGTAAGCACCTCCGTGCCGTCAATTCCCCGCCACATCATGGTATCATAAGGCACTTTGTTAAACTGATTCCATGCCAGTTTCGTGGTCATAAAGTAGTCAATTCCGCACTTTTTCATAATCTGGGGCAGTGCGCCTGAATATCCGAATACATCTGGCAGCCATAAAATCCGGCTGTTGGCTTCCTCCCCAAACTCCTCGACAAAGAACCTCTTGCCGTGCATAAACTGACGCACCAGTGATTCCCCGGAAGTCAGGTTACAATCTGCCTCCACCCACATGCCGCCTTCCGGCTCCCAGCGTTTTTCCTTTACCCGCTCCTTTACCTGTTCATAAAGCTCCGGGTAACGTTCTTTTAAGAACGCATACAACTGAGGCTGGCTGGACATAAATTTATAATTGGGGTATTCTTCCATCAGTTTTAGGACTGTGGCAAAGCTTCTTCCAACTTTTTCTCTGGTCTGCTCTACGGTCCACCACCATGCCACATCAATGTGGGTATGCCCGATACAGGTGGCAATTACATCCCGATAGCCTGCAAGGTCTGAATACAGGGTTTTGTCAATATAATCAGAAGCCTCCCTTAAAGACTCATAAAAGCTGTCGGAATAAGGTGTCCGCAAATCCAGGAAATTAATGGTATCATTTAAAATATCCTCAATATCCCTTCTGTTCTTATCATCCTTATCCATACGGGGGAATGCCGATAAGGGCACCCACAAATCGTAATAAAGCTTTTCAATCTCATCATCCACTTCCGCAATCACTGCATTTAAGTTAAACTCTGTATGCAGGATTCCGGTGTAAGCCTGAAGCTCTAACAGAATTTCCTCTCCTGCCTGTGCTGTTCCCGGAAGCAGCACTTCCCTGTGATTCATATCTATCCCCTGAATGGCTTTTCCATTTACAAAAAGCAAAAACTGGGGATTCTTGGCGTCATCCCACTCGTCAATCTGGGTGCTTACATGCAGCCAGATACGTTTCCCGGATAGCTCTTCGGGCACAGTATAGACCGTTTTGAACCAGTAATGACGGTCTTTCCCGTACCAGTGCATAGTCTTGCAGTCAAACTCCTGCCATGGATTTCCATCCCCTTCGGCGTCTGCAGGATGAATGAAATTGCCTTCCTTATACTGCCACTTTTCAACAGGAAACTTCTGTTTTACCTTTAACTTATTCAGTTGCTCACAAATTACCTTGATTCTTTTATCCAAAAAATCCATCGTTAAACCCTTTCTTACCGTAAATACCGTGGCGGCTCCCGCTATCTAAAGCCGATGCCATGCCTTCCGGCAGTTATTTCATACGGTGTTCCTTTACATATGCCACCAGTTCATCCACTGTGGTAAACGCTATGCCTGTTACCGTATCTGCACATCCATAATAAACCGCAATTCTGCCTGTATCCGCATCTGCAAGAGTCGCACAGGGGAATATTACGTTAGGCACATCGCCTACGCACTCATAATATTCCCTGGGAGAGAGAATATAATCCCTTGAACGGTGCAATACTTTCCAGGGTTCATCCAAATCAAGCAGCGCTGCACCCATACGGTATGTGTAGCCGCTGCAGGTAGTGATTACCCCATGGTAAATCAAAAGCCATCCCTCGTCAGTTTCAATGGGAATAGGCCCCGGTCCGATTTTGGTGCTCTGCCATGCAGAATAATCTTCTTTAAAAGGACTCATCACATGACGGTGTCTTCCCCAAAATTCCATATCTTTACTCTGGCTGATAAAAATATCCCCAAAAGGTGTATGGCCATTGTCACTGGGTCTGCTAAGCATCATATACATCCCATTAATTTTCCTTGGGAAAAGCACACCGTTTCTGTTAAACGGAAGAAAAGCATTTTCAAGCTGTACAAATTTCTTAAAATCAAAGGTGTATGCCACGCCAATGGTGGGGCCATGATAGCCATTACACCAGGTAACATAATATCTGTCTTCAATAAAGCACACTCTGGGGTCATAGCGGAACTCTCTTTTTAAAACTTCTTCATCCGCCCCCTCAAATTTAACTGGTTCGTCCTCAATTTCCCAATGGATTCCATCTTTGCTTCTGCCCACAAAAATATCCATGCTGACAGACCTGCTGTCACACCGGAACACCCCTGCATAGCCGTCTTCAAAAGGCACCACCGCACTGTTAAAGACACTGTTGGATATCTTATTTCCTTCCCTGTCAATGATAGGGTTCTTGCTGTAACGCCACAGCGGTAATCTTTCTCCCTCCGGCTTCTCTTCCCATGGAATACCCGGCAGGGACTGTCCTATAATTTTGCTCATATTCAGCCTCCATCTGGCCACAACCAAGCTGCTTTCTCCTTGTGCTTACCTCCTGCTTATGGCCACACAAATTAATTGAGTAGCCGCCCGTTTCTCTCAACCCCCGTCTTTGACAGGCGGGCGGATTAAGGTATACTTGCGACAACTTTTGTTGCACCTAAATGTTAATATTATATATCCACTTTGTCAATACAATCTTATCGTTTATTATTCTATTTTTGTGCATTTTCTATTATAAATAAATTTATGAATCTTTTTTTGTATACTTTTCCTACATATTTTTTATCTGTGTACACGAATATATAAAAATTATTTAGTTTACACGTATTAACTTTTGTTAATCAATATTGTCAGATAAAATAAAAGCTGTTATACTAATATAAATTAACAAATGTTAATTCGAATGATTGGGGGGAATTAAATATGAGCAAAATTACAATGCAGGACATCGCTGATGCCCTGGGTATTTCACGTGTCACTGTCTGGAAGGCATTCAACAACCATTCCGGGGTTTCCCCTGTCTTAAAGCAGAGCATTCTGGAAAAGGCAAAAGAACTTGGCTATGCAAGGGCCGGCACAGAGCTTTCCTTTTATGAAAAAGAACGTACTGTGTCAGTCATTGTCTCAAGACCGGATTCCTCCACCTTCTGGACCAATATTATCCACCGAATGGCACAGGAACTTTCCTGTCACAATGTAAATCTTCTTTATACTTATATGCCCTCCTCTTATGATGATGATTTCATCCTGCCTTCTGTGCTTACCGGCGGAGCCATACAGGGTGCGGTTATTTTAAACGTTTACGATGAACGGATCATCCGGCTTATCAACGAACTGGAGCTTCCCAAGGTGTTTTTAGATACAGTACCCCGAATCGGCACGGAAACCCTGCGGGGGGATTTGCTTCTCCTGGAAGGATACCACTCCACCTACCAGATTACCCAATCAGTAGTCAACAGAGGTATTACAGAGCTTGGATTTATTGGAGACATTCAGTACGCCCGTACAAATTTAGACCGTTTTCACGGCTTTTGCAAATGTATGGAGGATAATCATCTGGAAATAAAAAAAGAATACTGCATGACCCGCAGCATCCATATTGATTCGTATTATCAGGTTCTCAGCAGTTTTTTGGATTCCCTGCCCAGGCTTCCAAAAGCATTTATCTGCGCCAGTGATTATATCACACATTTTCTGCAGTTATATTTTACCGAACACAGAAACCGGATTCCTGAGGGTATTCTGGTTACCGGTTTTGACGGAAGCCTTGAATACACCAATGTATCCGAACAGCTTACCACCGCCGACGTCCGTACCAGCCTGCTTGGAAAGCGGCTGTCCATGCAGATTATTTACCGTATGGAATATGCGGACGCCCCCTATGAGCTTACCTATATTAATCCCGCAATTATTTACAGGGATTCCATGCTATACTGATATTTTCCGCTCTTTTTATAAAAGAGCGGATTTTTTTAGAAAATCATCATTAAAACCCCTGCCGCACTGGCTGCATGAAAATTATCCAGCCGTTTGGTCAGCTCCTTCCTGAACAAATGACTGTGTTCCATCATTCTGCTCATATTGGAAATTATGTAAATGTATTCCTCTTTATCAAGAATCCCGTTGTTGACAAATGACACCAGCGCTATGGTCTGAATCATACAAAATTCCGCAGCTGTGTAGATAAATCTTTCCAGCACCTTATCATAATCCGGGATTACCATGGCATCCATAAAAATATGGTACACCCAGTAATTAATGTAAAAGTCCCTGTATTTTGCAGTATGTTCCTTAAATTTCCTTATCTGTCCTGCAAAAGTATCTGCATGATTGTTTGCAAAATATTCCCTTACCTGACAGACCAGTTCCCTAAAACGTCCGCTTCTCTCATCCAGCGAAGGCTGCACATGCAGCAGAAACTGATATCTGCTGCCTTCACTGATCCCCTGCATCAGGCAGTTATCTAAAGTCAATAAGGTTTCTTCATGAAAATACTGTCCAATCTCTTCCTGAAACAAGCCAAAGTCCGTCCGTTTATTTTTAAAAGAAGCGGCTGCCTTGCTCAAAATATCAAAACAGGCAAACAATTTGGTAACCAAAGATACATCTGCCGGGTACTGCAAAAGATCCACAATACAGGTACGGACCGAAGAAGCAAACAGATACAAAGCCGTATGGGGAAAAGGGGATGCAGGACGGTCATCATTTGTCAGGTCAAACTTAACCTGGGGCTTCTTCATCAGCCTTGCGATGACCTCCGGGCAGGACATATTTAACCAGCCCTCAGTCACATTTCCAAAAATTCTCAGGGTGCGGGGATATCCCATGCAGGTGGTGCACAGATATTCAGGCCCAAGCTTAAGAACAATCTTGCACAAATTTTTTTCATCCAGCATGGGACACCGCCCGTTTTCGTCCAGTTTTGCTACATAGGCGCCATCATTTTCTGAAATCCATTCTTTTGCAGGAACGCCCAGCCGTTCCTGATTATCAACCATTTTCTGGTACGCTATTGGGTCTATCCCTATCTGCCACCCTGCACAGCAGGTATTCGGACAGGCATCCGCCACACACTCAAAATCCTTGTATAAATCAACGGTTAAATAATTCATTCCATTCTTTTCCTCCACATTATCAAAGCATTCTTTTCAGCTATTCATCCTGCCTATGAAACCAGAATACATACGCTCCGCGCCGGTATTCTCACCTTATTTTCCGCCATTCGTTCCATTCCATATTTACCCGGTGTACAGGCAGGCAGATATTTTCCGCTGGTGTCGACTGCCATATACCAGCCCCGTCCTTCCTTCAAAGGAGGAAGTTCAAACTCCTGTTCCTCCCAATACACATTGACTGCCAGACATACAATATCATCTTCCGTATTTTCCTCATTCCGCCCTGCATAGATTACCCGGAGCACCTTGGAATATTCACTTACGCCAAATATCTGCATTTCCGGGAACCCACTCTCACTATATCCCGAAAACCTGCGCAGCACCGGATGTTCTTTACGGAAAGCTGTCATATATCTGCAAAAATCATAATGCTTTTTATTCTTGGTTTTATCCTCCCAGTTCAGCCAGGAGATTTCATTGTCCTGACAATAGGCGTTGTTGTTTCCCTTCTGGGAGTTTAAAAATTCGTCCCCGGCAAAAAACATGGGCGTCCCTCTGCTGCACATCAGCACTGCAAACGCGTTCATGGCAAGACGTCTGCGCAGGGCAAGAACTTCCTCATCCTTCGTTTCCCCCTCCACGCCACAGTTCCAGCTCCGGTTGTCATCACTGCCGTCTGTGTTATTCCAGCCATTTGCCTCATTATGTTTCTGATTGTAAGAATATAAATCCCACAAAGTAAACCCGTCATGGCAGGTAATAAAATTAACGGAAGCATTGCTTCCCCTGCATTCCGGATTATAAATATCCGCAGAGCCTGTAATCCTCTTTGCAGCAGTTTCCCACATGCCATAATCTCCTTTCAGGAAATTACGCATATCATCCCGATACCTGCCATTCCATTCCGCCCACCGGTTCCAGGAGGGAAAGCTTCCCACCTGATACAGTCCCCCGGCATCCCAGGCCTCTGCAATCAGCTTCACATTCCCCAGAATCGGGTCAAAAGCAAGGCTCTGCAAAAGAGGCGGCTTACTCATAGGCGAACCGTCCTCATTCCGTCCCAGAATAGTTGCAAGATCAAACCGGAACCCATCTATATGATAAACAGTCGTCCAATATCTCAGGCACTCAAGAATCATTTGATGAACAATAGGATGATTGCAGTTTAGCGTATTTCCGCATCCGCTAAAATTATAATAGCTGCCCTCCGGTGTCAGCATATAATAAATATTGTTGTCAAATCCTTTAAAGGAAAAACACTTTCCCATCTCATTGCCTTCCGCCGTATGGTTAAATACCACATCCAGAATACATTCAATTCCATTTTCATGAAGGGCACGGATTAATTCTTTCAGTTCCGTTCCTTCTCTGTTGTATTCCCGGCCTGCCGCATAAGAGCTGTTAGGAGCAAAAAAGCTGACCGTATTATATCCCCAATAATCCATTACCGGTTTTCCATCCACCATCCGGTAATCCTTCATCTCATCAAATTCAAAAATCGGCATCAGCTCCACTGCATTAACGCCCAGCTCCTTTAAATAAGGAATCTTTTCCTTAATGCCCGCAAAAGTCCCCGGATACTTTGCCCCGGAAGAATAATGCTGGGTAAAGCCCCGCACGTGCATTTCATATATCACAAGGTCCTCCATAGGCGTAAGGGGCTGTGTATACTCTCTCCAGTCAAAATCATCCTTTACCACCCGTGCCTTATACGCAATTCCCTCTTTATGCGGCGTTCCCCATACCCGCTGTCCTGCTACCGCTTTGGCATAAATATCAAGCAGCACATTTCTTTTATCAAACAGCAATCCTTCCCTGGGTATGTAGGGTCCGTCCATCCGATAGGCATATTCAAAATCATAAATATTAAGCCCAAATACAATCATGGAATAAACTTTTCCTATCTTGTAATTTTCAGGAAATTTCAGCACAGCAAAAGGCTCTTCCTCCATACGCCTGAACAACAGCAATTCACAGGAAGTGGCCCCATACGAATACACCGTAAAATTCACCCCACAGGGTATAGCCGTAGCCCCGTTAATATCATACATTCCCGTACGGACCTCATACCCGTTTATTACATCCATTGGCACCATATGAATTCTGCTCATGGGAGCAATGATTTTGTTACTGTCCATATCCAATCCTCCATACTGTAATTATAAACCTGATAATATTATTTTACCAGATATTATCCTTCTATGCCATGGAAATCGGCTTTCAAACGTTACTTTTCACAGGTCAGGAATGGGCACTGGCTACGCATTCCGTGAATAGTAACTTTTCAAACGGTAAATGTCTGTTCCCTGATTCCTATGAGCGTCCCCCGGTCCGTGAACAGGAACTTCCATTGGATATGTTATAACGAAAGGAGACGCAACAGCTACGCCTCCCTTCATTATCGTTCTTCTGCAATTTGTGTGCCAAATTCAGGTTACATAGCCCGCTATACGCGGCGCAAATCTCCCGCAAATTGTGTTCCACATCTGACAGAAAGCATTTTTTAATCACGTTTTAACGCTCACTTAAAAACAATTCCACGTCCTTCATCCTGGGAATGGAAGCCGCCGCTCCCTTTTTCATCACCGCCAGTGCTGAAGCTGCACAGGCCCGGCGCAAAATTTCTTCTCTTCCGCACCCTTGCAAAACTCCTGCCAGATAAAAACCGGTAAAAGTGTCTCCCGCTGCTGTAGTGTCCACTGCCTCCACACAAAAGGCCGGAACCGTCAGGCATTCCTTCCCAAAGCTTAAACAGACTCCCTTTTCTCCCAGCGTCAGTACAAATTCACTTTCCGGGTACTTCTCATGAAGCCGCATAAGAATTTCTTCCGGCGTCTTTCCTCCGCTCATCTGCCTTCCTTCCGTCTCATTAATAAGAAAGGTATTCACTTTATCAAGCCGGTATCCCAATAACTCTTCCTCAAAAGGAGATGGGTTTAACACAATTTTCATTCCCTTCCGGGATGCCCTGTCAATTAATTCGTTCACCAGATTTATTTCATTTTGCAAAAGAAGAATATCTCCTTCATCAAAGGAAGCAAGAACTTTATCAATATGCTCCACAGAATTTTTACGGTTGGCGCCCCCGTAAAGAAGGATGCAGTTTTCCCCTTTGGGTGTTACCTGAATAACTGCATGACCGCTCTTTCCCTCACAGGCAAGGACAAAATCTGTATCTATCCCCTCCTGTCTGCAGGTATCCAAAAGCTGCCCGCCATCCTCACCCACCATTCCTGCATGGTATACCTTCATTCCTGCTCTCGCAAGAGCAATAGACTGGTTAAGACCTTTTCCCCCACAATGAATCTGCAGGTTTTTTGACGCCAGTGTCTCTCCCGGCCTTACCATATGACTGACCTGATATGTATAATCATAATTCAAAGACCCAAAATTGAGTACCTTCACAGACTCTTCCTCCTATTTAAAGTTCCGTAAACACCCTTCCAGCGCTTTCAACCGCCAGAGGAAATCCCGTCCGTTTCACTTCCTGTATTTCCTCTGAGCTCTGGACGGGTGTTTACTGATTTAAAGTTCCGTAAACACCCTTCCAGCGCTTTCAACCGCCAGAGGAAATCCCGTCCGTTTCACTTCCTGTATTTCC
>CANCXX010000042.1 GCA_947381965.1 uncultured bacterium | reverse complement strand
GAGATTGATAAAGCGGATTTGGAGTTCCCAAATGACCTTTTGTGGGAGCTGGATCAAATGGAATTTTATATCCATGAGACAAAAAGAACGGTAAAGGCAAAGCACCGTCCTATTGTGATCATTACATCCAATGCGGAAAAAGAGCTTCCTGACGCTTTTTTGCGCCGGTGTATTTTTCATTACATTGATTTCCCGGATGAAACATTGATGGAAGAGATTGTAAGGACACATTACCCCAATGTGGAGGATAAGCTGCTTAAAAATGCTATGGATGTGTTTTATGGAATACGTGCTCTTAGGGATATCCGCAAAAAGCCCAGCACCTCTGAATTGATCGACTGGATTAACGCCCTGCAGATTGGGGGGATCCGTGCGGATGAAATCAGGGCAAAGCTTCCTTTTGTAGGGGTGGTGGTTAAAAAAGACGAGGATTTAGAGACGGTAAGGCAAAAACTGGATTAAGCATCACATGCACCGGCAGGGCATGTAAAATGGGGGTGCTGCATGTTTTCAAAATTTTTTTACACCTGCAAAGCCAAAGGCTTACATATTACATTAAGCGAGTGGCTGACTTTGCAGGAAGCGCTGGATAAGGGGCTTAGCGGGAGCAGCCTGACACAGTTTTATTATCTTGCAAGAATGATTCTGGTCAAAAGCGAAACGGATTTTGACAAATTTGACTTAGCCTTTGAAGAAACCTTTAAAGGCGTCCAGTCGGAAAATGAAATTTCCAAGAATATGATGAAATGGCTGGATAAGTCGGAATTAATTGATATGGTGGATGAGGAAGAACGGTACCGGATGAATGAACAGGACGGCATCCAGTTTATTGATAAGGATGAGGTAGAAGGCAAGTTTAAGGAGCGGCTCCGGGATCAGGACAGTGAACACAATGGCGGCAGTTTTTGGATTGGCAGCATGGGGAAAACGGCTTTTGGTAATATGGGCGGCTTTATGGGCGGCATCAGAGTAGGGGGAAAAACTGGCTACCAAAGCGCATTTCAGGTGGTAGGCGCCCGCAAATACAGGGACTTCAGAGATGACCGTATGCTGGATAACAGGCAGTTCCAGCTTGCATTCCGGAAACTGCGGCAGTTTTCTACAAAGCTGGACATTCCAAAGACGGAACTGGATATAGATGGAACGATAGATAAAACCTGTAATAATGGCGGATATCTTCAGATTGTCATGGATAAACCGCGGAAAAATTCAGTGAAGCTTCTTTTGCTGATGGATTCCGGCGGCACAATGATTCCGTTCAGCTCCCTGTTAAATGAACTGTTCCAGGCGGTACACAAATCAAACCATTATAAGGATGTGAAAACTTATTATTTCCATAATTGTATCTATTCCAAGCTTTATAAAACGCCGGAGTGTGAAAATGGGGACTGGATTGATACTGAGTGGATGTTCCGCAATCTTGACAGCGACTATAAAGTAATTATAGTAGGAGACGCTGCAATGGCGCCGGAGGAGCTTTACTCTGCCAGCGGCAATTACAGAGGACCCAATGGCGGACTGCCAGGCTGGGACTGGCTGCAGCTTTTAAAACGCCATTATAAAAAGGTGGTCTGGCTAAATCCCAAGATGGCGCCGGGACATGCGCCATGGAGAGAGGCTGAAACTGCTATTAAGAGCCTGTTTCCCATGTATAAGCTTACGGTAGACGGACTGAACCAGGCTATGATAAAGCTGATGCTGAATAAATAGAATCCATGGGGCGGCAACAGAAAGTTTTTCTGATAAAATTTCCCGAAAAAGTTTTCAAAATAAATGTTGAACTTTAAAAGAATTTGTTATAAACTCAAGAAGTAAATATTTTAACTGGCAGAAAGGCAAAATCAGAAATGTTTTGCCTTTTTGCGTAAAAATTTCAAGGAGGAGAAATATGAAAAAATTACTAAGCATGCTGGTGGTATCCGCCATGGTGGTTTCCCTGTGTGCCTGCGGAGGAAAAGCAGGAGATGACGCAGGAAGCGAGGGACAGGCCGCAGAAAGCACAGACAGCAAGGAAAACGATGCCAAAGGAGAGGCGGAAGACGCCGGGGCTGGGGAAGCGGAAGAGAATGTCGAAGCCGATAAGGAAGAGAATGCCGGCGCTGCTGGTGTTATGCCTGCCATTGCAAAGGAAGATATTAAAATAGGCGTTATTCATATTACCGACCCGGCAGAGGGCAGCGGATATACTTATACACATGACCTTGGCATTCAGGGGATGCAGAAAAACCTTGGGTTGGACGATTCCCAGATTGTCCGGAAGAATAATGTGAATGATACAGATGCAACAGCAATTGAAAATGCCATCAGGGAATGTGTGGAAGATGGATGTAATGTTGTATTTGCAACAAGCTGGGGATTTATGGATACCTGTGAAGCTCTTGCAGATGAGTTCCCTGAAGTTATCTTTTCTCATGGGACAGGCTATAAATCCAATGGTGTAAACTTTAACAATTATTTTGGAAGAATATATCAGGCAAGATATCTGGCAGGCGTTGCTGCAGGCCTTAAAACGCAGAGCAATAAATTAGGGTATGTGGCAGCTATGGGACAGGAAAATTCAGAGGTTACAGGCGGAATCAATGCCTTTGCAATGGGAGCTTACTCTGTAAATCCGGACTGTGAAGTATATGTAAAGGTGACCAACAGCTGGTTTGACCCTGAAGGGGAAACCCAGGCGGCACAGGCGCTTGTGGATCTTGGATGTGATGTGATTGCGCAGCATTGCGATACGCCAAATCCCCAGACAGTGGCGGAACAAAACGGCGTATGGGGTGTAGGATATAATTCCGATATGTCTAAGGACGCGCCGGGAGCAGTTCTTACTTCCGTTATGTGGGACTGGTCTGTATATTATACCCAGGCAGTGCAGTCTGTAATTGACGGAACCTGGAGCGGGGAAAACTATTTTGGCGGAATGGCTGACGGACTGGTGGATATTGCACCTCTTTCAGACCTTTGTGCAGAAGGAACACAGGAAGCAGTTGAGGCTGCAAGAAACCAGATTGTGAAGGATGGCTTTAATGTATTTGACGGTGTAATTGAGACAAATGACGGCAGCACAGTGGGAGCGGAAGGTTCTACTTTAAGTGATGCAGATATTACAGGAAGCATGAACTGGTATTTTAAAAACGTAGTAGTAAAATAATGCAGCAGAGTTTCATATGGGCGGCCAACTTAAGTTTGACCGCCCATTTTAACTAATGCTGCCAGCAGGAAGAGGTGGAGAGATGGCAGAGCAGGGGAAGGAAGTATATGCAATAGAATGCAGAAAAATTACGAAAGTATTTGGACAGGTGGTAGCAAATGACAAGATAGACCTGAAAGTAAGGTATGGAGAAATTCTTGCCCTGCTTGGAGAGAATGGCTCTGGTAAGACCACCCTTATGAATATGCTTTCCGGTATTTACCATCCGGATGAAGGGCAGATTTTTATTGGGGGAAAAGAGGTCAAAATTAATTCCCCTGTGGATGCCACAGCCCTTGGCATTGGAATGATCCACCAGCATTTTAAACTGGTGGAAGCATTCCAGGCTATGGATAACATTATTTTAGGAACTGGCGGAAAAAAAGAAAAGAGCAGGATTACCAGTGAAAAAATCAAGGAAATCAGCCATACTTATGGGCTGGAAATTGAGCCGGAAAAGTATATCAGCGATATGAGTGTGTCTGAAAAACAGACAGTTGAAATTTTAAAAGTATTGTACCGGGGAGCGGAAATACTGATATTGGATGAACCGACTGCGGTGCTTACCCCCCAGGAGACAGAAAAGCTTTTCCAGATCCTTAGAAAAATGAAGGAAAAGGGGTGTGCCATCATCATTATTACCCATAAACTGCAGGAAGTGTTATCTATCAGCGACAGAGTAACGATTTTGCGTAAGGGAAAGAGTATTGACACGGTGGACACGGCTGAATGTGATGCAAAGAAGCTTACAGAGCTAATGGTGGGCAGGCCGGTAAGTCTTGAAATAGAAAGGCCGTTGGCAAAAAACTGCGAAACCATATTAAAGGTAGTGGATCTTACAGTAGATAAAGCAGACGGAAGCAGGGCCATTGACGATATATCCTTTGAAATACGAAGAGGAGAGATTTTAGGGGTTGCAGGAGTTGCCGGAAGCGGGCAGAAGGAGCTGTGCGAGTCAATTGCAGGACTTATACATGCCTGCAGGGGGGCAATTTTATTCAACAAGGAAAATCTGCTTGGAAAATCCCCTTCTGAGATTATTGAAAAAGGCGTCAGCATGAGCTTTGTGCCAGAGGACCGGCTTGGGATGGGACTTGTGGCTTCTATGGGGATGACAGACAATATGCTGCTTAAAAGCTATCACAAAGGCAAGGGCCCCTTTGTCAAAAGAAAACCGGCAGGGGAGCTTGCAAGAAAGCTAATCAAAAAGCTTGATATTGTGACACCAGGGACGGAGACGCCTGTAAGATTATTAAGCGGGGGAAATGTGCAGAAGGTTTTGCTTGGCAGGGAAATTGAATCTTCCCCTTCCGTACTGATAACGGCTTATCCTGTAAGAGGGCTGGATATTCATTCTTCTTATACGGTGTATGATTTATTAAATGAACAAAAACGGAAAAATGTGGCGGTTATGTATATTGGAGAGGATCTGGATGTGCTGCTGGAGCTATCCGACCGTATTATGGTGCTGTGCCATGGAAAAATTACTGGTATTGTAAATGCGGCGGAAACGACCAAGGAAGAAATCGGTATGATGATGACAGGTGAAAAGAAATATGCGGAGTCCGAAAAGGAGGCAATTGTATGAGCAAAGGAGTTGAAAGCAGCCAAAATGAGCCTTTGGTGAGGGTGGTAAAACGTACGGAGCTTCCTTATGGAAAGACGGTGGCGCTTAGGCTTGCGGCGGTATTTTTTTCTTTAGTTGCAGGAGGTATTTTTATTGCATGTGTTGGTCAGAATCCTTTTGTGGTGTATGGAACTATTTTATCAGGAGCCTGTCGCAGCATGATGGCTTTTCAGGGAACCGTTAAAATAATGATTCCCCTGTTAATTTCCTCTCTTGGTGTTACCCTTGCCTTTAAAATGAAGTTTTGGAATATTGGAGCGGAGGGTCAGATTATATTTGGCGCTACTTGCGCCACGTTTTTTGCCTTATTTTGTTCAGGGTGGAACCATGTGGCGCTTTTAATTGTGATGTTTCTGGCAGGGATTATAGGGGGTGGTCTTTGGGGGCTTCTTCCGGCATTTTTTAAGGTGAAATATAACACAAATGAAACTCTATTTACTTTGATGTTGAATTATATTGCGCTGCACATTGTCTCCTATTTAAGGGATGGCCCATGGATGGACCCTGGTTCCCAGGGATTTCCCAAAATTGCACGTTTTGATAAAAATGCTTCTCTGGATAAACTTTTTGGCATTCAGTTTGGATGGCTGATTGCACTGGCCCTTGTAGTAATTATTTATGTATACATAAAGTATACCAAGCAGGGATATGAAATCAGTGTTGTTGGGGAAAGCCAGGATACGGCAAGGTATGCGGGGATGGATGTGAAAAAGATAGTATTGCGGACTATGTTTTTAAGTGGGGGCATTTGTGGTATGGCAGGAATGATACAGGCTGCAGGTTCTGATATAACGCTGACTTCATCGGTAGCGGGAGGTGTAGGATTTACAGCGATTATTGTTGCCTGGCTTGCCCAGCTTAATCCATTTTCCATTTTGATTGTATCTTTTCTGTTCAGCGTTCTTGAAAAGGGAAGCAGCGTGGTCCAGTCAAATTTTGGGCTTTCAACAGATTGCGCCGATGTGCTGCAGGGAATTATTCTCTTTTTTATTCTTGGATGTGAATTTTTTATAAGGTATAAGTTTCAGCCAAGGAAAAACGGGCATAAGCCGGAAAAGGAGGGTTAATTAAATGGATATGTTTATTAAATTTCTTGTGGCGGCAGTAGGCGCCGGTACTCCGCTCTTATTTGGAACTGTGGGAGAAATTCTGACAGAAAAAACAGGACATTTAAATCTGGGTGTGGAGGGAATGATGTCCATTGGCGCCTGTATTGGATTTATGGCAGGATATTATACGGATAACTTTTTACTTGCAATTTTGGCAGGCGCGGCAGCAGGCGCCATAAGCGCGCTTATTTATGCGGTGCTGACTGTAACTTTTATGGCAAATCAGAATGTAACAGGGCTTACGCTTACTATATTTGGAATTGGATTTGCAAACTTTATCGGGATTTTTGTACTTGGAAAAAGCCCCGAAGGAACATTAAAGCTTCCTGAAAAGATAACCGCAGCTATGCGGAGCGTATCCATCCCTGGTCTTAGCAGTCTGCCAGTTGCAGGCGAGCTTTTCTTTTCCTACAGTCCTTTTGTATATATAGGAGTTGCAATTGCGCTTATCAGCGCATGGTATTTGAATCATACCAAGAGAGGACTGAACTTAAAAGCGGTTGGAGAAAATCCCGGTGCGGCAGATGCGGCGGGGATCAAAGTAACGCCTGTGAAGTATATGAATATTGTACTTGGCGGCGCCATCTGCGGTATTGGCGGCGTGTATTGTTCCATGATTATTAATGGCGGTGTATGGATTAGCGATAATGTTGGCGGACTTGGATGGATTGCTGTTGCGCTGGTTATTTTTGCAAACTGGCAGCCTTCCGCAGCCATATTAGGTTCTTTTGTTTTTGGAGCGCTTCGGGTCCTGAAATATTATATTCCCCAAAGCGTGCTGCCCTTTCCTATTGCCTTTTATGATATGCTTCCCTTCCTTATAACAGCATTGGTGCTGGTAATAAGCTCCATGCGAAAATCAGGGAGAATGAATCTTCCGGCTGCCCTTGGGTTAAATTATTTCAGGGAAGAACGTTAGATTTTTCAAGAATTGGCTTCCGGGAAAGTTTTGTGGAATAATTGACTTAAAGCGGTTATGGTTTATAATAGAAAATATGGATTTTACAAGAAAAGACAAATAAGCAGGAATGGAGACTGGTATGACGATTTTTGATGAGTTGAAAGATAGAGGGCTGCTGGCGCAGTTGACAGATGAGGAAGAGATTAAGGAGCTGATTAATAACGGAAAGGCAACCTTTTATATTGGATTTGACCCTACGGCGGATTCGCTGCATGTAGGACATTTTATGGCGTTGTGCCTGATGAAGAGATTGCAGATGGCAGGGAATAAACCGATTGCCCTAATTGGCGGCGGCACTGGTATGGTGGGGGATCCTTCCGGAAGAAGTGACATGCGCAGTATGATGACAAAGGAAACGATCGACCATAATTGTGAGTGCTTTAAGAAACAAATGAGCCGTTTTATAGATTTTTCAGAGGGAAAGGCTTTGATGGTCAACAATGCGGAGTGGCTTCTGGATTTAAACTATATTGAATTTTTAAGGGAAATCGGCCCTCATTTTTCTGTGAACCGTATGCTGACGGCGGAATGCTATAAACAGAGAATGGAAAAGGGACTAAGTTTTCTTGAATTTAACTATATGCTAATGCAGAGCTATGATTTTTATGAATTGTTCCGGAGATATGGCTGTAATATGCAGTTTGGGGGCGATGACCAGTGGAGCAATATGTTAGGCGGAACAGAGCTGATACGGAGAAAACTGGGGAAGGATGCCTATGCGATGACAATTACCCTCCTTCTTAATTCAGAAGGCAATAAAATGGGAAAAACACAAAAGGGCGCTGTATGGCTTGACCCTGAAAAGACAAGTCCGTTTGAATTTTATCAGTACTGGAGAAATGTAGCGGATGCGGATGTGCTTAAATGTCTGCGGATGCTTACTTTCCTGCCTCTTGACCAAATTAAAGAGATGGATGGATGGGAAGGCAGCCAGCTAAATCAGGCAAAGGAAATTCTTGCATATGAATTAACCAGTCTGGTTCACGGGGAAGAGGAAGCTGTAAAGGCACAGGAAAGCGCAAGGGCGCTCTTTAGCACCGGAGCCGCAGCCCAAATGCCGACCACAGAACTTACGGAGGAAGATTTTGAAGAAGGCTCCATTGATATGATAACTGTCCTTTGCAAAACAGGTCTGGTAAAGAGCCGTTCGGAAGGAAGGCGCGCTATCGAACAGGGAGGCGTTGTTCTTGAGGGGGAAAAGATAACTGACATCAAGGCAGCCTTTGGAAAAGACACTTTTGCAGGAGAAGGCGTTGTGGTAAAGAGAGGAAAGAAAAATTTCAGAAGGGTTATTTTAAAATAACGGAGAGCCGGATGCAGTATCAGTTATTAAAAAGCAGGAGAAAAACAATTGCCATCTCTTTTGACAGAGATGGCAATCTTATAGTAAAAGCGCCTTTATGGGCAGGGGATAAAGAAATAGATTGTTTTGTAGAATCGAAAACGGAATGGATTCTTGCCGCCAGAGAAAAAATAAAGAATGAAAAGGAAAAGAAGGACGCCAGACGTCTTAGACTGGAAAATGGAGAATGTGTATATTTTCTTGGAGAAAAACGGTTATTGACAATTATAAGGGAAGAGCGAAACAGGGCAAAGATAGTATGTGTGGGGGACAGACTTCTTCTGCATATTCCTTACAAGGCGGATTATGAGTATAAAAGAGAGGCGCTTATTAAATGGTACCGCAGGGAAGCGGTCTGTGTAATTTGCGGGAAAGCAAAGGCATATGGAAATCTTTTGGGGGTCAGTTATGGAGACATTCGCATTAAGGACCAGAAAAGCCGGTGGGGAAGCTGTAGCAGCTGTGGGAACCTTAATTTTAACTGGCGCATTTTGATGGCCCCGGAACCTGTGTGTGACTATGTGATTATTCATGAATTATGTCATCTGGTGCACATGAACCATTCGGCTGATTTCTGGAATCTGGTGGAGAGGGTCTGCCCGGAGTACAGGCAGTATAAGAAATGGCTGCGGGAAAGTGAGGGTCAGCTTTATTTGTTTTAATAGTTTTGCAAACCCTTTTAATTTGTGAAAACCTGGCAGGAATAAACTTTTTTCCCTTTGCATACATTTAACTAAGTATGGAAGGGGTAAAATTATGGACTTGAATACCAAAAAAGAATATGATTTATACAAAGATATCCAGTTAAGATGTGGGGGAGAAATTTACATAGGTGTAGTGGGACCGGTGCGAACTGGTAAGTCCACATTTATTAAGCGTTTTATGGACCTGATGGTTCTGCCCAATATGACGGATTCCTATGAAAAGGAGCGGGTAGTGGATGAACTTCCGCAAAGCGCAGGAGGAAAGACGGTTACAACCACGGAGCCGAAATTTATTCCAAAGGAAGCGGCAAAGCTTTCTCTTGGGGATGGGATTGAGGCCAGGGTGCGGTTGATAGACTGTGTGGGCTATATGGTAGAGGGTGCCAGTGGACATATGGAAGATGATGTGGAACGTATGGTCAAAACACCCTGGTTTGCGGAGGAAATTCCCTTTACCAAAGCGGCGGAAATCGGAACAAGAAAAGTGATAAATGACCATTCCACCATAGGAATTGTAATTACCTGTGACGGAAGCTTCGGGGATATTCCAAGAGAAAGCTATGTGGCGGCAGAGGAACGTACAATCAAAGAGTTGAAAAAACTAAAAAAGCCTTTTGTGGTGCTTTTAAATACAGCAAAACCTTATGGGGAAGAGGCGGCAAAACTATCGGAGGAAATTGGAGGAAAATATGGGGTTTCCGTAATGCCGCTGAATTGTGAACAGCTAAAGAAAGAAGATATTAACCAGATTCTGGAAAATATATTGTATGAATTTCCTCTGACCATGATTGAATTTTATATGCCCAAATGGGTGGAGATGCTTCCGGTTAACCATAAGATGAAGGTGGACTTGATCGGCAGGGTAAAGGAGATTATGAAGCAGTATAACTGTATTCGTGATGTTAAAAACAATCCTGTTACGCTGGACGGCCCTTTTATAAAAAAATGCAAAATGGATGGCATTGATATGGCGGATGGCTGTATCCGTATCTGGCTGGATGTGGACGACGCATATTATTATGAGATGTTAAGTGAGATGGTAGGAGAAAAGATTGACAATGAGTATCATCTTTTATCGGTGCTCAAAGAGATGTCCAAGATGAAAAAAGAGTATGTTAAAGTACTTCACGCTATCGATTCTGTCCGGCAGAAAGGGTACGGGGTAGTGACGCCGGAACGCCATGAAATCAGGCTTGATAAGCCGGAAGTAATTAAGCATGGAAATAAGTTTGGTGTAAAAATCAGGGCTGAAAGTCCCAGTATCCATATGATACGTGCAAATATTGAGACAGAAATTTCTCCCATTGTAGGTTCCGAAGAGCAGGCCCAGGATTTAATCCGGTTTATTTCAGAGTCCAGTCAGAGCGAGTCAGGTATTTGGGAAACCAATATTTTTGGAAAATCGGTGGAACAGCTTGTAAATGACGGAATTACCAGTAAAATTACAATGATTGGGGATGAGAGCCAGTTAAAGCTTCAGGAAACCATGCAGAAAATTGTCAATGATTCTAATGGGGGGATGGTTTGTATCATTATTTAAAAATAACGTGGAAACGTTGTGGGTAAAGAGCAGGGACACTCAGGGAAAAGTAATGGAGAAACTCTATAAAAAGATTACTTTTCTCTGGGATTTCTTATGAGGACAACATTGCGTATAGAATAGTTCTGTGATACTCTTATTAAAAGACATAAAACATTTACAGAGGAAATTTGTGCCAGATCTTTAACGGCAGGAATGGAGGATTTGAATGAACCAAGTATACGAAAAAGTAGTAAGATGCTATGAAAGCATAAAGGACAGGCTTCCCTTTACGCCCAGGGTTGCCCTTGTGCTGGGGTCCGGTCTTGGGGACTATGCGGATACCATAGAAGTTAAAGGAGAGATTTCTTATAGTGATATTAAGGATTTTCCTGTATCTACAGTTCCGGGACATGAGGGGAAATTTATATTTGGGTTTGTAAAGGATGTGCCTGTTGTCTGCATGAAGGGAAGGGTTCACTATTATGAAGGGTACCCCATTACAGACGTGGTGCTTCCTGCCCGTCTCATGAAAATGATGGGCGCCCAAATTTTATTCCTTACCAATGCCTCAGGCGGTATCAACCCGTCTTTTTCCGCAGGCAGTTTTATGCTGATTAAGGACCACATTTCCTGCTTTGCGCCCAACCCGTTGATTGGGGCCAATATTGAAGAGTTTGGATGCCGTTTTCCGGATATGAGCTCAGTGTATGATAAAGAATTGCAGGAAATTATAAGAAAAACGGCCAGAGAGCAGAATATCCCCCTTGGGGAAGGAATTTATGTGCAGCTTACAGGCCCTTCTTTTGAGTCTCCTGCTGAAATTAAAATGCTTAGGAGCCTTGGCGCAGACGCGGTGGGAATGAGTACTGTGGTGGAAGCCATTGCCGCCAACCATATGGGAATGAGGATATGCGGTATTTCCTGTGTGGCAAACCTTGCGGCAGGCATGACAGACAACCCATTAACCCATGAGGAGGTGCAGGAGGCTTCCAAAAAAGCGGCTCCTTTGTTCCGGCAGCTTATTACAGGGTCGATAGCGGCATTTGATAATTAAGTGATTTGGAAAACAACGTTCCCAAAGCGACAACTGAAAGCCACGGAACGTTGTTTTTGATTTCCATAAATCGCAGGCCGAATACCGGCCAGCTCCTGGTTTTCATGGACAGGAGAAAAAAGCCTATTGGCGGCGGAAAAATGTGGTAGTATAATAGGAAAGAATAATGACTTTATAAAAGATTTCATAAGCAGGAGCAAATAAAATTTATGGACACAAAAACAGAAAAACAGGATATACAAGAAACAGATATACCGGTAACAGAATTAATCCGCTCTGCCATGAGAGCCCGGAATAAGGCATATGCGCCTTATTCAAATTATATGGTTGGCGCTGCGGTGCTTACAAATGAACTGCGGATTTATACAGGATGTAATATAGAAAACGCCTCCTACACACCCACAATCTGTGCGGAGCGAACAGCCATCAGTAAGGCTGTCAGTGAAGGCTGGAAGCGGTTTAAGGCAATTGCGGTTGTGGGAGCGCCAAGGGGGGAAACCATTACCCAATATGCCTTTCCCTGCGGTGTCTGCAGACAGGTCATTCGGGAATTTGCAGATCCTGAAAGCTTTTTTGTGATAGTGGCAAAAAGTGAAAATGATTATGAAGTTTTTTCTTTGGAAGAACTGCTGCCGGAAAGCTTCGGCCCGGAGAATCTAAAGTAAAATATAAGGAAGGGACAAGCCTATGAATATAAGATTATATAATGCCAGAATACTGACAATGGAAGAGGGCAGAGAAATATTTGAAGGGGAAATCTGGGTGCAGAAAGATAAAATTCTGTATGTGGGAAATGGAAAGAATCGGGAGGGACTGCCAGATAAGCATCTTATATGGGACAGGGAGATTGACTGTAAAGGAAATTTACTGATGCCGGGATTTAAAGATGCGCATACCCATTCGGGCATGACTCTGCTGCGTTCTTATGCAGATGATTTACCTTTAAATGAATGGCTGAATAATAAGATTTTTCCTGTTGAAGCCAAAATGACGGCTGAGGATATTTATGTTTTGTCCAAACTTGCGGTTTTAGAATATTTAACCAGTGGGATTACCGCTGTGTTTGATATGTATCTGACCCCGGAAACCATTGCGGATGCCTTTGACGATATGGGGATGCGTTGTGTGCAGGTGGGGGCGGTTAACAACTTCAGCCAGTCCCTTGAACTGGTGGAGGAGATGTACCAGAAACTGAATAAGAGAAGTCCCCTGCAATCCTATATACTTGGCTTTCATGCAGAATATACTTGTTCCCGTGGGCTTTTGGAAGGGCTTGCCGGGCTTGCCCATAAATATAAGGCACCGGTATTTACGCATCTTTCGGAAACGGAAGGGGAGGTGGCAGGGTGCAAAGCGCGCTATGGAATGACCCCGGTGGCATTTTTAAATTCTCTTGGAATGTTTGATTATGGCGGAGGCGGATACCACTGTGTTCACATGACAGAGGAAGATATTTCCATAATGAAAGAAAAAAGATTGTATGCAGTTACCAACCCAGGTTCTAATACCAAACTAGCCAGTGGCATTGCGCCTGTAACAGATTTCCAAAAGGCAGGTGTTTTGGTGGCGATTGGCACAGACGGCCCTGCCAGCAATAACTGCCTTGATATGTTCCGGGAAATGTTTCTGGTTACAGGCCTTGCAAAGCTAAGGGAGAAGGACGCCGGGGCGGTGGATGCCATGGAGGTCCTTAAAATGGCAACTGTAAACGGAAGTGGGGCTATGGGGCTTAAAGACGGAGATGTGCTTATGGCAGGTAAACTGGCGGATATGATTATGATTGATTTACAGCAGCCCAACATGCAGCCGCTTAACAATATCCCTAAAAATCTGGTATACAGTGGAAGTAAACAGAATGTAATTATGACTATGGTTGGAGGAAATATTCTCTACGAAAAGGGGGAGTTTTACACAAAAGACAGGCCAGAGGATATTTATGAAAAAGCCGGTAATATTATGGATAGGATAAGACGGAGTTTATAATTTAAGCTGGGAAGGAACCTGAATATGGAGTACTTAATTTTTGCGGTGGCAATGGCAGGGCTGATTTTTCTGTTAATGCTGAAGGGATATTATGATTATAAAATGTCAGAAAAACGGTTTGTCCAAAGCTTATATAAGGACTATGGCGTTCTGCCCAAAAGAGAATATAAACCGGAGCAGTATGCAAATATATCCCATTACTATTTAAAACACAAGGAAGGATTTGGAATTGATGACATTACCTGGAACGACCTGAACATGGATGAAATATTTAAAAGAATGAACTATACCTATTCAGCTGCCGGAGAAGAATATTTATATTACCTGCTCCGTAAACCCTGTATGGATAAAAGGGAACTGGAACGCAGGGAAGAACTGATAAGCTTTTTCAGAGATCATCCGGATGAAAGGGTAGCATTCCAGGTAATCTTTGGCAAGCTGGGAAGATGTGGAAAATTTTCCATTTATGATTATCTGGACTATCTGGATAATCTGGGAGAAAGGAGCAGTCTGACTGATTATCTGGCAATAGCACTTGTGATAGCAAGTATAGGGGTAATGTTTGCCAGCCTTCCATTTGGGCTTCTGATGCTTGTCTGTATTTTAGTATATAATAATGTCAGTTATTTTAAGGTAAAAGAAGAAATTGAACCTTATGTTACCAGTTTTTCTTATGTGTTTCGTTTATTGGAGGCCGTGAAAAACCTGAAAGCTTATGAAAGAGATGTGCTTAAGGTGGAAATTGATATTTTAAGAGGAAGCAGCAATGGAATGAACCGTTTTAAAAGAGGCTCTTTTATACTGATGTCCAGTGGAAGAATGTCAGGTTCCGGCAACCCTCTTGATATGATACTTGATTTCCTTAGGATGGGCTTTCATCTGGATTTAATTAAATTTAACCAGATGCTGGCACAGGTGCGAAGCCATATTTCAGATATAGATAAAATGATTACGGTATTGGGACGACTGGAAGCCATGATTGCCATAGGCGCTTACAGGGAATCCCTGGAGGCTTATTGTGTTCCCCGCTTTTCGGAAAAACTATCGGCGGAAATTTTGAATATGTATCATCCTCTGATTGAGGAACCAGTAAAAAATGATATAAAAACAAATAAAAGTATTCTCATTACCGGATCAAACGCATCAGGAAAGTCCACATTTTTAAAGACAGTGGCAATAAATGTTATTTTGGCACAGGCTGTTCATACCTGCTTGGCGGATTCCTATAATGGAGCCATGTTCCGTGTTGTATCTTCTATGAGCCTTAGAGATGACGTACAGGGAGGAGATAGCTACTATATGGTGGAGATTAAGTCTTTAAAGCGTATTCTGGACCTGCCTGGCGGAGAGGGGCAGCCAGTTTTGTGCTTTGTAGACGAAGTGCTGCGGGGAACCAATACAGTTGAAAGAATCGCAGCATCCACCCAGATATTAAAAAGCATGGCGGGAAAAAACTGCATTTGTTTTGCCGCAACCCATGATATTGAATTGACGCACCTTTTGGAGGATGGATATGATAATTATCATTTTTCAGAGGAAATTGCTGAAAATGATATTTCATTTAGCTATAAAATAAAGGAAGGGCGCGCCACAACACGAAATGCAATAAAGCTTCTTGGAATTATGGGATATGATTCCGGAATCATTCATGAGGCAGAAGAAATGGCAGGAGATTTTTTACGCACAGGCGTGTGGCACAGGCTTGACTGTGAACCGGCACAATGATATGATAAGAAGGTAAATTAAGGGAAAGGGTTGGTGGAAAAATGGAAAATGTGATTTTGTTTTTGAATTCCTTTTTATCTTACCTGCTGTTGATGGCTGTTATTGTAGTACTTGCCGGGGTTGCAATTTTTATTGGCATAAAGCTCCGCAAAAATAAAGACAGACAGCTTGAAAATAACGAAACTGCTGCAGACGCTTAACAAGCTAAAAGGATGTCTGCAGGTGTTAAGGCAGGTTTGTTATTTTCAGGAAAAGATAATTTCATAACAAAAGAGGGAAGCGCAAAGCCTGCTTTGCGCTTTTTGTTGCTATATATCTGTGCTTTATGTTTTCGGTTATACGGAGAAACAGGCGGGGAAGGATTATGGGAAAGTTTAATACAGTATTATGGGATGTGGATCAGACGCTGCTGGATTTTTCTTTATCTCAGAGAGATGCGCTGAATGGCAGCTTCAAACAGTATGGAAGAGAAATGGGAGAAGATGTATTAATTCTTTATACAAAGATTAATGACGCTTACTGGAAGCAATATGAATTAGGGAAAATCACAAAAGAAGAACTGCTTACAGGAAGATTTGCCTCTCTTTTTACCCAGCTGGGTATCAAAGATATTTCTATAGAAGCCTTTGCGTCCTGCTACCAGAAACGCCTGGGGGAGATATACTATTTCAGGGATAATGCTTATGAGCTGTGTTTGAAGCTGAAAGGCAGGGTAGGGCAGTATGCAGTGACAAATGGCGTTTCTGCCACACAGAGAAATAAGCTTCGGCTTTCCGGGCTTGATCAGGTTTTGGATGGTATATTTGTTTCTGAGGAAATGGGAGCTCCAAAGCCTTCTTTCCAATACTTTGAAAAATGCTTTAGTCAGATTCCAGGATTTTTGCAGGAAAAAACACTAATTGTCGGGGATTCCCTTTCAAGTGATATGCAGGGAGGAAATAATGCAGGGATAGCCTGCTGTTGGTATAATCCTGAACAAAAGACGAATGATACAAAACTAAGGATTGATTATGAAATAACAAATCTGTGGGAGCTGGAGGGAATACTTTAATGGCAAGGGCTGCCAATCAAAAAATGAAGCTTTTATATATTTTGAAAATCCTTTCAGAAAAGACAGACGAGATGCACTGTCTGTCTGCACAGGATATTATTGCAGAATTGTCTGCCTATGGGGTCTGTGCGGAAAGAAAGAGTATTTATGACGACATTGAATGTTTGAATTGTTTTGGATATGATATTGTGAATGTAAAGGCAAGAAGCGGAGGCGGCTATTATCTTGCCAGCAGGGAGTTTGAACTGCCGGAGTTAAAGCTTTTGGTAGATGCAGTTTCAGCTTCCCGGTTTATTACCCAGAAAAAGTCAAGAGAGTTGATTGCGAAAATTGAAAGGCTGGCAGGTCCTTATGAAGGGAAGCAATTACAGAGGCAGGTATTTGTGGCTGGAAGGGTAAAGACGGAAAATGAAAGTATTTATTATAATGTTGACCGGATTCATAAGGCCATTCAGGACAATGTGCCAGTGACCTTTATTTATCTTGCCTGGAATATTAAAAAGGAGCTGAAACCCCGGCATGGAGGGAAACAATACAATGTCAGCCCCTGGGCGCTTACCTGGCAGGATGAAAACTATTATTTAATCGCTTATGACGATGAAGAAGATCGCATTAAACATTTCCGGGTGGATAAGATGAGTCACATTACAGAGCGGACGGGAGAGAGTCGTAAGGGCGTGGAGGCATTTCAGAAATTTGATATTGCCGAATATACCAACAGAACCTTTGGGATGTTTGGAGGGGAACCGGAGATAGTGACTTTACAGCTGCCGGAAAGTATGATTGGAATTATATTGGACAGGTTTGGAAAGGATGTGGATATCCGCCAAAAACAGGATGGCTCCTTCAGTGTCAGAATAGAAGCGGCTGTTAGCAATCAATTTTACGGGTGGCTGTCCGGTCTGGGAAATAAGGTGCTTGTTGTGGGCCCTGAATACGTAAGGGAAGGATACATAAATCATATGAAGAAAATACTGGATAATTATGGGCAGGAGGCGTAAATGATGAAATTACAGGCAGCGGAGAGAATGAAAAACTTTGGAGAAGGTATTTTCCAAATGCTGGATGATAAGAAAAGGGAAGTGGAAAAGACAGGGAGAAAGGTCTATAATCTGTCGGTAGGAACGCCGGATTTTCCTACGGAACCCCATATTATGAAGGCGGTTATGGAAGCAGCAGGAAATCCTGCCAACTATAAATATGCTCTGAAAATGCTTCCGGAGCTTGGAGAGGCAGTGATAGAACGGTTTAAAGAGCGTTATCATGTAACCTTAAGTGAGAGAGAGGTGACAGACGTTTACGGTTCCCAGGAAGGGATTACTCACATTGGATTAACGCTTTGTAATCCGGGGGATGTAGCGCTGGTGCCTGATCCTGGGTATCCGGTTTTTTCCATAGGTCCTTTTTTAGCACAGGCAGATGTGCGGACTTACGAACTGCGGGCGGAAAAGGGTTATCTGCCGGATTTAAAAAGTATTGACGAGGAAACCTGCCGTAAGACGAAATTTATGATGGTTTCTTATCCTTTAAATCCGGTATGTAAAATTGCACCGGACAGCTTTTATGAAGAACTGATTCCCTGGGCCCAGGCTCATGATATAGTGATAGTCCACGATAATGCCTATTCAGATATTATCTATGATGGACATGCAGGGAAGTCTATTCTGCAGTTTAAAGGGGCAAAGGAAAACTGCGTGGAGTTTTATTCTCTTTCAAAAAGTTATAATTATACTGGCGCAAGGGCAGGATTCCTTGTGGGAAATGAAACGCTGGTTCAGAATTTTAAAAAGCTTCATTCTCAGATTGATTATGGAACTTTTCTGCCGGTTCAATATGGCGCTATCGCTGCGCTTAAGGGGCCGGATACAGGAGTGAGGGAACGGTGTGCGGAGTATCAGAGGCGGAGAGATGCTCTCTGTGGCGGACTTAGGAAAATTGGATGGTATATTCCGGACAGCGAGGGAACTATGTTTGCCTGGGGAAAGATTCCGGAAGGGTTTACAGACGATGTGGCTTTTGTCATGGAGCTTTTGGAAAAATCAGGGGTTTTGTGTACACCGGGAAGCAGTTTTGGAAAGCTGGGACGCGGTCACGTGCGTTTTGCGCTGACGCTTACTGTGGAAGAGATTGAGCAGGCCGTTGCTGCTGTTGGAAACAGTGGGATTGTTGATTTGAAGCGATTATGAAACAGATTATTTAATGTTAATTTTTGATAATGTAAATTTTAATTGACATCTGTATATGGTTTCATTATACTAATTTTGGATACTATATATTGATTTTGATTTGGCTTAAAACACTATATTTAGCGTCGCGGTTGTGGAATTGAGAGAAATGGAGGAAGCGGGATGGATAACTTACAGGAGAAGGGCACGGAATATGGGGAAATGTTCAGACCGGATAAAGATGTCAAGGTTATAAAAAAAGATGGCAGCTATGAAGCATTTAATGTACAGAAGGTAATTGATGCTGTAGGGAAAAGTGCATACCGTGCGCTTACGAAGTTTACCAAAGAAGAAAAAAAGCATATCTGCCAGTATGTTGTAGATAAAGTAAATGAACTGGAGGAGGATAAAATCCCGATTCCAATTATGCACAATATTGTGGAGAGCGCCCTTGAAGAGGTAAAGCCTATTGTGGCGAAGAGCTACAGGGATTACCGCAACTATAAGCAGGATTTTGTGCGCATGATGGATGATGTGTATAAAAAAAGCCAGTCGATTATGTATGTAGGGGATAAGGAAAACGCCAATACGGACAGCGCCCTTGTATCCACCAAAAGAAGCCTTATTTTCAATCAGTTTAACAAGGAATTATACCAGAAGTTTTTTATGACAACAGAAGAAATCCAGGCATGCAGAGACGGCTATATTTATGTCCACGATATGTCCGCAAGACGGGATACCATGAACTGTTGTCTGTTTGATGTGGCAAGTGTGCTTACCGGCGGTTTTGAAATGGGGAATATCTGGTACAATGAGCCAAAAACCCTTGATGTGGCTTTTGACGTGATTGGGGATATTGTGCTTAGCGCCGCCAGTCAGCAGTATGGCGGATTTACCGTGCCGGAGGTGGATAAAATCCTTGAACCTTATGCGGAAAAAACATATGCCAAAAGCCTTGCAAAGTATGAAAGGCTGGGCATTGATAAAGAGCGGGCACAAGCGGAAGCTTATGAGGATGTAAAGCGGGAATTTGAGCAGGGTTTCCAGGGATGGGAATATAAGTTCAATACAGTGGCGTCCAGCAGAGGCGATTATCCGTTTATCACAGTTACAGCAGGCATTGGCACAGGAAGATTTGCAAAGCTTGCCAGTATTTCTCTTTTAAATGTAAGGAGAGAGGGGCAGGGCAAAAAGAATTGCAAAAAGCCTGTTTTGTTTCCTAAAATTGTATTTTTGTATGATGAAAACTTACATGGGGCAGGAAAAGAGCTGGAAGATGTGTTTGAGGCAGGAGTAAAATGCTCCTCCAAAACCATGTATCCTGACTGGCTGTCTTTGACAGGAAAGGGTTACATTGCAAGTATGTATAGGCAGTATGGAAAGGTGATTTCACCTATGGGCTGTCGGGCCTTTCTCTCTCCCTGGTATGAAAGGGGAGGTATGCACCCGGCTGATGAAAAAGATGTGCCTGTGTTTGTAGGCCGGTTTAATGTGGGGGCTGTTTCCCTCCATCTGCCGATGATCCTTGCAAAATCCAGACAGGAGAGCCGGGACTTTTATGAAGTGTTGGATTATTACTTAAATTTAATCCGTCAGCTTCACATAAGGACATATGCTTATTTGGGAGAAATGCGTGCCTCCACCAATCCTCTGGCCTATTGTGAGGGAGGTTTTTTGGGCGGAAATTTAAAGCTTACGGATAAAATTAAGCCAATTTTAAAGAGCGCTACCGCTAGCTTTGGCATTACCGCTTTTAATGAACTGCAGGAGCTTTATAATGGCAAGTCTCTTGTGGAGGATGGCGAGTTTGCTTTAGAGGTTTTGGAGCATATTAACCAGAAAGTAAATGAATATAAAGAAACGGATGGAAATCTTTACGCTATTTATGGTACGCCAGCAGAAAGTCTGTGTGGCCTGCAGGTTAAGCAGTTCCGGGCTAAATATGGAATTGTAGAAGGGGTATCAGACAGAGAATATGTTTCTAACAGCTTTCATTGTCATGTAACGGAGGATATTACTCCCATACAGAAACAGGATTTGGAATACCGTTTCTGGGAGCTTTCCAACGGAGGAAAAATCCAGTATGTAAAGTATCCCATTGATTATAATATAGAAGCAATTAAGACTCTGATTAGAAGAGCCATGGAAATGGGATTTTATGAAGGAGTAAATCTTTCCCTTGCTTATTGTGACGACTGTGGCCATCAGGAGCTGGAAATGGACGTTTGCCCTGTGTGCGGGAGCAGAAACCTTACAAAGATTGACCGTATGAATGGCTATCTTTCTTATTCTAGAGTGCATGGGGACACCAGACTTAATGAGGCAAAGATGGCGGAGATTGCAGAAAGGAAGAGCATGTAATAGATGAGATATCATAATATTACAAAGGATGATATGTTAAACGGGGATGGTTTGCGGGTGGTATTGTGGGTTTCGGGCTGTTCCCACTGTTGTAAGGAATGTCACAACCCCATTACCTGGGATCCTGCAGGAGGACTGTTCTTTGATAAGGAAGCAAAGGAAGAAATATTTGAGCAGCTGGATAAGCCCTATATTTCAGGCATAACCTTTTCAGGAGGAGATCCGCTTCACGGCGCGAACCGTTTGGATGTAAAAAATCTGATGCGTGAAATCAGGGAGAAATATCCCAACAAAACCATCTGGATGTACACAGGAGAATCCTGGGAAAATGTTATGCACAATTCTATAATGCAATATGTGGATGTTCTGGTTGACGGAGAATTTCAATGTGATAAAAAAGACAGCAGACTTTTGTGGAAAGGAAGCAGAAACCAGCGTGTAATTGATGTGAAAAAAACTCTTTTGCAGAAGGATATATCGGTGCCGGTTCTGCATTGCGGGGACTACGAATAGAAAAGGTTTATCAGGAAAGGATACCGGAATTTATGGAAACCATTAAAATAAAATACTTTACAGAAAAAATTGAAAAGCTGGCATATATAGATGGCAAATCCGACTGGATTGACCTTCGCTCCGCAGAGGACGTAGATTTAAAAAAGGGGGAGTACCGGCTGATTCCTTTAGGAGTTGCTATGGAACTGCCAAAGGGATACGAGGCGCATATTGTGCCAAGAAGCTCTACCTATAAAAATTTTGGGATTATCCAGACAAATCACCAGGGGGTGGTGGATGGGTCTTACTGTGGCGATAACGACCAGTGGTACATGTCAGCATATGCCCTCAGAGATACGCATATTTCTGTAAACGACAGGATCTGCCAGTTTCGAATTGTGGAAAATCAGCCCAAAATTGTTTTCCAGGAAGTTAATGCCCTGGAAGGAAGGAACAGAGGCGGCTTTGGCACTACCGGAAAACAATAAGTAATCTTTTGGAATCTGTATAAAACAACTCCTTTTGCCGCATAATGCTAACAGAAACGCATATGCCAGCGGAAGGAGTTTTTTTATGGATACAAGTAAAATGAGCGCTTCACTTTCAGAAAATATGGAATATTTAAATAAGTACTTATCTGTAAATACCAACTTTGATGTGATTTACCGGGTGATAAAAATTGGAGGCAGGGAAGCCTGTATGTATCTGATTGACGGGTTTTGTAAAGATGACCTGATGCAGAAGATACTGCAGTATCTTACAACAATTAAAGAAGAGGAAATGCCTAAAGATGCCCATGAATTGTCAAAGAAAAACCTTCCTTATGTGGAAGTGAATCTGCAGGACCAGTGGGACCAGATTACTTATTTTATCATGTCCGGGGTTTTTGCCCTTTTGATTGACGGATATGATAAGTGTCTTTTGATTGATGCAAGGACATACCCGTCCAGAGGAGTGGAAGAGCCGGAAAAGGACAAAGTACTGAGGGGTTCTAAGGATGGGTTTGTGGAAACCGTTGTATTTAATACTGCTCTGATACGAAGGAGAATCCGGAGCCAGTATCTGCGGATGGAAATGCACCATGCGGGAAAAAGCTCTCAGACGGATATTGTGCTCTGCTATATGGAAAACCGTGTGGACCATTCTTTTTTAAATCATATTAAAGAGAGAATTAAACAAATACAGGTAGACGCTCTTACTATGAATCAGGAAAGCCTTGCAGAATGTTTATACGAAAAGAAATGGTACAATCCCTTCCCAAAGTTTAAGTTTACAGAAAGACCTGACACAGCGGCGGCCCAGATTTTGGAGGGGGATGTGGTAATTCTGGTAGACAATTCTCCATCAGCAATGATAGCTCCCACATCTATTTTCGATGTGGTGGAGGAAGCGGATGATTACTATTTTCCTCCGATTACAGGGACCTATCTGCGTCTGTCCAGATTTTTGATTGCAATACTTACCTATTTTCTAACCCCTACCTTTTTACTTCTGATGCAAAGGCCGGAATGGATACCCGCAGGATTTGAATTTATCATGGTAAAAGATGAGATGAATATTCCGCTGATATGGCAGTTCTTAATTTTGGAACTTGCGATTGATGGCTTGCGGCTTGCGGCGGTAAATACACCCAATATGTTAAGCACCCCTCTTAGTGTGATGGCGGCGTTGGTGCTGGGAGAGTTTTCTGTAAACAGTGGGTGGTTCAATTCAGAAGTGATGCTGTATATGGCGTTTGTGGCAATTTCCAATTATACACAGGCAAGCTATGAATTAAGCTATGCCATTAAATTTATGCGTATCATAAATCTGATACTCACAGCAATTTTCGGGGTATGGGGATATATTGGAGCAGTGGCGCTTCTGGTACTTGCGATTGGAACAAACAGAACAGTATCGGGAAAAAGTTATGTGTATCCGCTGTTTCCGCTTAATTTAAAACAACTTTCAAAGAGGCTGTTCCGGTACCGGCTGCCAGGGGCAAGACAGTAGAGATTCATTTTGATTGTAATGGGTAGATAAAAATGGTAAAATGATTAGGTATTATATGGGAAAGCATTTCAAGGAGGATACCTATGGAGACTTTTAAGATTATTACAAATACCACGGCAGATTTACCCCTGGAATATATCAAGGAGAACCATTTGGGACTGGTTTACTTTAATTATATTATGGACGGAATTTCTTACGGAAAGGATAAAGAACTTAACTGGCAGGAGTTTTACCGGCTAATGCGGGAAGAGGGGAAAATGCCGACTACATCCCAGGTTAATCCTCAGCAATATAAAGAATATTTTTCGGAGTTTTTAAAAGAAAGTAAAAATCTGCTTTATATTTCTTTCTCATCAGGATTAAGCGGGTCCTGTCAGAATGCGGCGCTGGCGGCAAATGAGCTTATGGAGGAAAATGATAATTGCCGCATTATTGTGATTGACTCCAAATGTGCATCAATGGGAGAGGGACTATTTGTCTATAAGGCAGTTCAGATGCAGGGAAAAGGAATGAATATGGAAGAGACAGCAAAAAAGCTTCAGGAACTTGTTCCACATCTTACCCATGTGTTTACGGTGGATGATTTGAATCACCTATACAGGGGCGGACGCGTCAGCAAAGCTGCTGCCGTTGTGGGGACGATAGCTGGAATTAAACCAATTCTTCATGTAGATGATGAGGGGCATCTGATACCTCTGAATAAAATAAGAGGACGGAAAAAATCTCTGAATGGACTGGTAGATTATATGGAAGAGAAGGTGGTTGGCTACCTGGATAGAAATGATATGGTATTTATCAGCCATGGTGATGCAATAGAGGATGCGGAATATGTAAAGAACGAGGTGGAGAAGCGTTTTGGAATTAAGAATTTTATGCTCAACCATATTGGTCCGACTATAGGCGCACATTCAGGCCCTGGAACCATTGCCCTGTTTTTTGAAGGCAGCTCCAGGTAAATGGACAGAAAAATAATCCAGAATTGGAATGAGTTAGGTGTTTCGTTTCAATTCTGGATTATTTATATTAATATGGGAAATGGCTAAATAATATAATTGCGGTTAGTATTCTGAAATCTGAAGAATCCGTTCCATGTCGGAAATCAGTTCTCTGGAGTATATTTCTGCTTCCCGGCATATTTGTTCTGCCTTGGAATAGTCGCCGTTGTTTAATGCACTGATCACATAGGCACCATATTGATGGAATTTTTTGTGTTTGCTTCCAAGGGCATTCCATATAGGAAGCGCTTCTGGTATTTTGGGTGTCATTGCATAATAAAAGTGACCAAACCCACATTTGGATGAATCTAATTGCAATGGCTTTACGAATTGTTCATTTACCATCGTCTTTAAATTGTTAAGCCATGTATGGTGGGCGGCAATGGCATTGCGCATATATTGGGCAAATTCTTTATTTTCAAGATGAAAGAAGGCATCTTCTGTCATACTACCCATTTGTTTTACGGTATCATCTAATGTTTTTTCAATATCGGCAACTGGCTCAGTGGCTTTTTTCAATTCCACGCTTACCTTGCGCATAAAATTGGTACTGTCCATCAGCTGGTTTTCCATTTCTGCCATGGAGCTGCTGATTTCCTCACTGACTGCTGCAATAGAACTCATTGCTTCACTTACTTGGGAAATATGCTTATGGTTTTCGTTATTGAGAGTCCAGACATTCCCGATTTTGTCTGTCATACTTCCAAGGGCGTTAATAGTGTTCGCCGCACTTTCCACACTTTTTTGGGATGCCTCTTTAATGTTTTCCACAAAAGTGCGCATATTTCCTGTTAATTTCTGGGTTTCTTCTGCCAGAGCGCGGATTTCACCGGCCACTACGGAAAATCCTCTTCCCGCCTCCCCCGCCCTTGCCGCTTCAATGGAAGCGTTTAAAGAAAGCAGGTTTGTCTGCAAGGATATGGAATCTATACCTGCAATAACCTCGCTCATGCGGCTGATTACTTCTGACAGTTCATCCATATCATGCTGCATTTCCTGGGACGCTTCAATGGTTTGTCCCGAAAGGTCTTTGATGGTGGTAAGTTCATTCTGGCTTGTTTCTATTTTTTTGAAGACCTCATCGGTTTCTTCAGAAACGGTAATTATGGTATTAGTTAATTCTTCATGCTGGTTATTGGCGCGGCCCTGAAAAGATGAAGAGCTGCCGCTGCCAAAAATTGCTTCTGTGGCCTTTTCTACATTGTGAGAGATATCAATGATTTTTTCTGTCTGGTGCTGCATTGTCAGGTCCAGGGAACTGATTTGCATAACGGCTTTGATATTTTTTTCAAAAATTTCTGCAAATTGTTTCCTGCCTTTTAATAGCCTCTGATAAATATTCTTTAATTCCGGCGATTTGGAATAATCAGCATCTTTTAACTCAGAAACTGCTTTCATAAGCACAGCTTTTTTCTTTTCGATTGCCATATTTGTACCTCGTTTTTCTGTAATAATGAAAGTTAGCCAGGCAGACATTTTATGCAAAGTATTTGCCATATAATATTAAATGTCGACACATAAGCGTTTTCTTCATTTACGCATTATATTTCTATGATAAGGAATTTTGCTTTTTTTTGCAATATAATTTTGGAAGAAATACACGGAAATTTCCCTACGTGCCTCTGCGCATAAAAATAAACCGGTATCATACAGAACCGGTTTATATGTAAACAGGAAAACCTGCAGTTTCTTGTCGAAGCCGGTCAGCACCAGAAACAAGCGTCGGCGACTTCTTTTTGTAGTTATAGTATATGATAAAATTGTGTATAAAGTGTTTCCTAAAAAGAAAGAAAATATTAAGAAAAATATAAATTTTTCTTGCCGTTACACCCTGGGAGGACAGATAGATGATATGCTTCTGAAAAGGAAATTTATAGAAATTTAAATTAAGTAGACAGACTGATAATAATCTATTATAATAATTTATAAATAATAAACCATCAGACCATAAATGGCCAGTATAACGTCAGGGAAAATGAGTTTTTACATATCCTGTGGGGAGGCGGAGGGCTGTTTAAGATGTAGAATAGGGGATGAAGATGAAAAATTTAAGAATCAGAACGAAGTTATTGGCAACATTTATGATTATTATCATCCTGTTTTGCGGAACGGTAGCATCTGCAATCTATGGATTGAAGGAAAACGCAGCGAAATATTCAGAATTTTATAATGTTGGATATCAAATTACCAATAAAGTTATGAATATGCGCCGCGGTCTTCAGATTATTGTAAAAGATCTTGGATTTATTACAATGGAGGATGATGATGAGAAGAGTGCAGTTTACCTAAGTGACATGCAGAAGGAACTGAAACTGCTGGAGGAAAACGCCACCTGGCTTTTCCAGAATTATACAGGGGACCAGACGCTGCTGGATTCATTTGCGGCCAGTATCACCGAAGCGGTAGAGATGCAGGAGACGGTTATAAGTATGGCCGATACGGACATGCTAAAAGCGCAGAAAATGCTCCTTAATGAATACCAGCCTTTGGTAGAAGAGGCTGTAAATACATTGATACAAATCAGTAATATGGTTGAAGAGGGGGCGCAGACAGACTACCTTGAAACAGTTAAGCTGCAGGATTTGCTGGTTGCCGCTCAGGTTGGACTGGCAGGAGGGGCGCTTGTTATTACATTGCTCCTTTCCCTCTATTTGACAAGAGCAATTACACGTCCTCTACGTGAACTGGAAATATCGGCCGGAAAGATTGTAAAAGGTGATTTTGATATTTCTGTGACATATAAGTCAAAGGATGAAATGGGCAGCCTTGCAGAAGCCTTTAGAAATATGACGGTTATTTTGGAAGCAGTTATTTCTGATGCTTCCATGCTCCTTGGAGAAATGGCTGATGGAAATTTTGATGTGCGCACAAGGGCGGAAGAGAGATATGTGGGAAGTTTCCAAAGTCTGCTTTTATCCATAAGAAAACTTAACCGTGGTTTAAGCTCCACTTTGGGACAGATTAACCAAAGTGCTGACCAGGTGGCAGCAGGGTCCAGTCAGGTTTCAAATGGCGCTCAGGCTCTTTCACAGGGGGCAACGCAGCAGGCAGCTGCTGTTGAGGAACTTGCAGCCACCATAACAGGAATATCCAAACAGGTAAAAGAAACAGCGGAAAATGCTGCAGAGGCAAAGAAGCAGTCAAGTACGGCCGGCAATGAAATGGAAGCATGTAATAACCAGATGAGAGACATGATGGCCGCTATGGAGGAAATAACCCGGACTTCCAATCAGATTGGAAAAATTATTAAGACGATTGAAGATATTGCCTTTCAGACAAATATACTGGCTCTTAATGCGTCTGTGGAGGCATCACGTGCCGGAGCTGCAGGAAAGGGCTTTGCCGTAGTAGCTGACGAAGTAAGAAACCTTGCAAGCAAAAGTTCGGAGGCATCCCAAAATACTGCAGAGCTGATTGAAAATTCAATTAACGCTGTGGCACGGGGAACGCAGATTGCGGATTCAACAGCACAGTCATTAATAAAAGTAGTGGAGGAAGTGCGGGGCGCTTCTGATAAAGTTGAAAAAATTGCGGATGCAGCCAGAGAACAGGCAAGCGCTATTGAACAGGTTACTATGGGAGTAGATCAGATTTCCAGTGTAGTGCAGACCAACTCAGCCACAGCAGAGGAAAGTGCGGCGGCAAGTCAGGAACTTTCAAGTCAGGCAGAGGTATTAAAAGGACTTGTTGCCAAATTCATTTTACGCGCAGAATATGCGTCAGGTAGCACAGGAAGAAGAAACAGCTATGACCAGTCCTATTCCTATTCAGGTACGATTAACTTAGATTAACAGACAGGTATTTGGCTAACCGGTAGACATATTGTGCATAGAAATTGAACTAAACATAAATGGGCGAAAGAGATGATATCCTTTCGCCCATTGTTTTTAATGAAGAAATTTACAGGGAACGTTTAGGAGATTCATGGTGTTACCTTCTGGTTATTCCACAGGTGCCATAAATTTCCTGATATTTAAGATTGAACTTAAAGTACAAACGCTAGTTCGACAATCTCTTGACAGGAACGTAAGTTTGGTATATACTAATTATCAATAGAACACAAGAAGACCTATCCACAATCATACAAACGGTGTTGGGGCACCTCTGATTAGGACAGATCTTCTCAAACATATACAAATTCAATACCGAAACGGTTAAGAATTTGAAACGCAGAATTGCGTCTGAAATCATTTAAGCATATTATCTAAATTTTTTCAAGCGTTTCTGCATGTAATCCATTAGCAACTACTGGATGTATTGTAAGCAAATAAATTATTGTAATTTGTTTTAAAAAAGAAAATATGGGACTATAGGAGCTTTTAGCAGCTTCAAAATTGAAGCTGTTTGAAAGGTTTAGTTTTTGACGGCTTTTTTGAGAAAAACATGGTTCCAGATGGAGAAGCATAGGGATGCAATGCTTTTATTTGTGGTGAAACAATTGTGGAGGTAATAGATTATTGAGTAAAAAAAGAAAAAATGATGATGAAGTGGAAAAACTTTACCGGATTTATATAAGAGTCCAATCTGGTGAAAGGATTGCGTTGGATGAATTGTTTAAGGCAGCGGATGGCAGGCAGGTATGCAAAGTGGATGAAATGGCTATAGAACACAGACTATCTCATATGGATAATATCCTTGATGCAGAGTTAATTTTGGACAATGAGAAAAACAGGCAGGAAGAGAAATGGGTAAATTCTTCTTATTCAAAGGTAAGGTTTAAATTTCCATGTTTGAATAAGCTGCTTTTTGCAATAAAAAGAGATTTACTTTCTGATGCAAAAAGTACGGGCTATGAGAATGGGGAAAAGAAAAAGAGCAGCAGACATAGAAAGTTTTATGAGGGCAGATATGATGTTTCAGATTTTAATGAATTAATGTATGAGACTGTGATCGAGATCTTTAATGCAAAGACAGATGAAAATAATTGCCTGACACTGGATGGAAAGAAAAACGAGAGATATCCGATATGTGATGGCGCGTCCCTGTTAAGGAACATATCCTATTATACTTCAAGAAAAATAAATAAAAGGGAGGAAAACAGCCGTCTGGATATTTTTGATGCTGACTATAATAATGAGGAAGCAGAAATAGAAATTTCTGCTTTTGATGAATATGCTTATAAAAAATATCTGCAAATGGAAAGCGCTACGTCACGGCTAATGATATATGAAGAATATTTGGAATGGATAAAAAACAATGATGTTTATAAGCTTTTTAAAATAAATGCCTGTGACGTTAAGGCAATGATAGAAACAGTGATGAATTGCGAGGGCGCTTTTATTCCAAATACAGTAAGTGATATGGAGATAGGGGTAGGCATGCGTTTGGTGAAACAGGAAGTCTTGCAGGAAATGATTAAATCCAGGCACGGCATAAACATTAAGCAGGAGAATATATCAAAGGATATGGAAATTATAGAGCAACGGATGTTAGACCATCTGTTTTATTCATTAAATAACAGGATTGATAAGGCAGAAAAAAGCAAAGGGATTTATGAAAAGGAATCGGAACGGTTTTTGTATAGGCTGGATAAGGAAGCGTATGTTAAAATATTCAGCAGGGCAAGTTATGAAATATATGATAAAAGCATTAAATTTATTAATAACAGTGTTGATAACAATAATTTTAACAGTTATTTCAGGGCAATAAAAAAATATGAAGATATGGCCATGGGTATTATATCCTTAGAAAAAGGAAAAAAGAAATATGACATGGTAAACCTGATGCTTGAAAATGAGGATCTGCTAGAAAATAAAAAAGAAGCTTTAATGAATATAGCAAATACGATGGTATCCTTTTATCAGAAGAAAGAAGAGAAATATAGGGAAAATGAACTAAAGGAATATAAACTAAAGGGATTTGATGATTGGAAAAGCGGTTACTGGGAGGCTGAATTAAGAGATGGAGACTTAAAGATCCGATTATTTTCAAGCAGGAATGTAAAAAAGCCAATTCGGAATTGCATAGACAGAGGAAAACTAATGGTGTATTGTGGGTACATAAATTTCTATTTCTGTGATCTGGAAGAAAAAGTATGTTATGGTGTACCAAAAGACAGGCGCGTTATTAGCAGATCAAATAAAAAACATGAAATCTTTATGTATAATATCAGTTGAAAGGTGCACTTTCTTATATAATCTATCACATATAAATAGAGGGACAAGGCAATATATGATTTTCAAAAACATTTATGGATATCAGGCACAAAACGGCTCATACAGTTGACATAAAACATTCAAATTTATTCTCTAAATTTTTTCATGACTGGTGTGAGCCTAAAAGTCCACGCCAGTGATCCGTCCAGAACCTCTATGCTCTGGATACAAAACACAATAAAAATAGTGCCAAGCCCTGTATATACCACATATACAGGCCATCCAGCCATTAAAGGAGACTCTGTCTTCCGGCTGGTTAGCATAAGTTATTTAATATCATATTATTACGACACACAACAATATAGAAAGTAGGTGAAAAAATGTTCAATGTGACGCAGGAGAGTGTAAGAAAAAAGTTGATTGAGAAGTGCAGGGAATAAAAAATTAACTATATTGCTGAACAAACAAAAATTCCAAGGGAGATCGTATCTGCCTTTAAGAACAAAAAATGTGATGGTGGGAGGAATCCCTCATTAAGCTAAATGTTTTTCTTGATAATTACTAATAATAAGTAAAATCAAAATGTAACTATTAACTAATCAAACACATATAAAATTCAAATTAAAGTCTAAAAAATCAAAGCAGTAAAAATTCAAAGCTGCAAAACCAAGATTAAATTAATTACAACTGAATATGGAAAAATCCAATTAAAAGCAATACATCCATCCGGGTGTTATTGTTTGTAGTGAAAGAAAATTGTAAGATTATGGCGATTAATGAACAAATCGTAAAATAACTGAGTCTTTTCCGGGTGGGTGTAATGCTATTTTTAACGAACTCAAAGAGTTAGGTGTTACACCCGAAAGCAATAGTCCTGATGATATAGTGAAAGCAATTAAAGTAATTTATAATAACAGATATGAAGAAGGAATTTTAGGTGTTAATAAATGCACAGGAGGAAGATATTATATTCACGGTGCGGATAATCATGCAAAAACGAATGTGCAGATATGGCATAATGGCGTAATGGTGTGCAATAGAGATTACACTCCAAATTCAACGCCTCTTAGTGGGAGTTTTTAGTCAGATATTTACAGGGCAGGAATGCTGTAAATGAAGAAAATATATGGACAGTTAAAAGAAATAGGGAAGAAAGTATGTTCGAATTTTGTTAGTAAATCTATTGAAAGTGTGGTGACAGGTATGGTATAATTGTATGTAAGATAAAGAATGAGAAGGGGAGTTGGTGTTATGGCAAAGAAGATCATATGTGAATCGTGTGGAACGATTTTTCCATTTGAAAAGGCAAAAGATTTTACAGTGTGTCCTGTTTGTAATGCTTCATTTGATGATGAAGAAGAGAGTGAAACTTCTGTCCATGATGAAAAGGAAGAAATAGATTTAGAACATCCAGATATGTACTTTTATTCTATTGATGATGAAGATATGTATGAGGATAAAGATTTAAGAGATATTTATTGTAACTGTATATCTTGTCGAAAAGTCAATCCAATTTTATACAATAAGTTTAGTGTCATTAATTCTGAATATGTGAAATTAAAAGATGGTGTAGAAGTACATTGTAAAGGATGCGGAAAAGCAGTAACTAATCCAGTTATCCCTAAAAGACCTGATGGGTGGCGTGAGTTGAATATGTGGGAAAAAGATTATGATAATCTTCCCAAATGTCCGATATGCCATTCCACCAGAATACATAAAATCAGCATGACCAATAAAGCAGTATCAGCACTGACATTCGGCGTGTTTGCGGCAGGTCATGTATCAAAAACATATAAATGTGATGTTTGCGGCAGTAAGTTCTAAGCGAAAAATTGAATACAGAAAATATAAAATAACAATGAAAAGGCAGTTCATATCGGACTGTCTTTTTTGTATGTCAAAGGAGGAAAACGATTGAAAGAAGAATTTCTATTAGACATAATAGCGGTATTAAATCAACAGGCAACAAAAAAGAAGATAAAAGAGGGTTTAAAGGGCATGGATAATTCCATGTACATAAAGGTGATATCCAAGCTGTCAATGGCATTATCCCAACGCCAGTTGAAAAAGGATTTAAAACAACTGAATGACCTGTATTTACAGGTTGGCGCAGATTTAAAGATAGACAGTGCCTTAAAGAAAAAATTACAGGGCAGGATCAAAACATTACAGGACAGCATATCTGATCTTCAGATTGGAGTCCGTGCAAAAGATTCTGATATTGCGAAGACAGTCACAGAGGCAAGGAATAAAGGTCAAAGGGTAGCAAACAGGACATCCATTGATTTTAATGTAGAAGCAAAGAAAGAAAAAGCGATTGCGGATTTGGAGTATATGGCAAAGAGATATTCCAAGTTATTCTCAAATGCTTCTGCCTCCTCAAAGTACCATAACATCCTTGATGCGGCATATGGGATTACAGACGCTAAACAGTTATCAAATGTCAGGGCGCAGATAGCCGCATTTACAAGCGAATTAAAGGCCAATGATTTAGCTTCACAATCATTAGGTGATAAGTTTAAAAATCTTATTGTAAGATTTAAGGATATGTTTTCGGCAGCAAGTGCAGTTTCCTTGATATTTTCACAGGCAAAACAGGCGGTATCATTTTTCCTGAAGCTGGATACGGCAATGACGAACCTGTATAAAGTCCAAGACCAGATAACAGGGCGTGACCAGTTTTCGGGACTGCTGACAAGATGGAATAAGTTAGCGCAAAACTTAGCAGTCACAACAGAAAGCCTGATTTCTTCTATGGAAGCATGGTCTAAGATTGGATTTAATCTGGATATGTCGGAACAGTTGGCAGAAATCACTTCCATATTTGAAAAGACAGCGGAGATTTCTAATGAAAAAGCTACTTCTACTTTGATTTCAGCGGCACAGGCATTTACAGAGATAGATAATCTTGGCGTAGATGATTATGTCAAGAGAGTGGAAGCAGTCGGAAATAAAATAAATGCAATTGGGAACAAATATGCGATAGACAGTGAAGGAATTGCCGATGGACTGCAAAATGCAAGTGCGGCATTAAAAGTCGCAGGGAATGATTTAAACGAGACAATCGCATTGATTACGGCAACCAATAAAATCTACCAGAATCCAGAAGAGGGTTCCAACATGCTAAAGGTGGCTTCCATGCGCTTAAGGGGACAGGTAGATGCCCTAAAAGAGATGGGAGAGGATGCAGAGGGTGTCTCTGCTGACATTACCAAAATCCAGCAGCAGATATATGAACTTACAGGAAATAAGGTTAATATCTTTGAAGATGACGAAAACCTGAAAAGCACATATCAGATGCTCTTTGAGATTGGTGAAGTGTTTGATTCATTAAGTGACCGTTCCCAGGCTGACTTGCTGGAAGTTATGTTCGGCAAACAAAGAGCCAGTGCAGGTGCTTCACTGCTCCTAAATTATGAAGAGTTAGAGAAGATCAAAAATGACAGTATGAATGCGGCTAACAGCATGGCGCAGGAATATTCCAAGTACATGGAATCAGCCGAAGCAAGCCTTACTATATTTAAAGAGAAGTTGATCGAGACATACTCCACATTTATGAGCGGCGATTTGATCAAATATACTGCTGATATAGGCAGTGGATTATTAGATTTAGTTAATTCTACAGACCTCTTAAAGCATAGTATTCTTGCGGTGCTTTCATTAAATATAGGAAAGGGTATTGCTTCTATTGGGGCGGCAGTAGTTTCTACTGTTAAACAGTTTAATACGTTGGGCAGTGCTTTACAACAGGTGAAGAGTTTACCAGTTGATGAAGCATTACGGGTTGACGTATTAGAACAAATAGGAAATACTACAAAATCTTTAACTGAAAAGAATCTGAAATTGCTATTATCACAGAAACAATTAGAGGAAACTGATCGGATAAAAATACTTAGTACTCATGATTTAACGCAGGAAGAAGCCAAACTCAAGCTTGAAAAGATGGGTTTACTCTCTGCCACTAAATCACAGACAACCGCAAATGTAGCAAACGCAGCAAGCACAAATGCAGTCGCTGCTTCCCAAGCCACAACAACAGGCACTACACTAGGTTTAGGAACAGCATTTAAAGGTTTATGGATACAAATTAAAGCCGCAACAGCATCCATGTGGGCATTTTTAACCACCAACCCTCTTGGATGGGCAACATTGGCTGTAACCGCTATAGCTGGTACCGCTTTGGGCATTAAGAAATACAATGATTCATTAGAAGAAGCGAAACGGAAAATAAGGGAAACTGCGGAAGAATCCAAATCTGCTGTAAAAACGATCAAGTCTGACTTTGATGAATTGTCATCGACTACAGATAACATCAAACAGAGGTATGCACAGCTTGCACAGGAAGTAGAAAACTTAGGCAAAGTCAATCAGTCCCGTGGTTCTCTAAGCAATGATGAGTATGCAGAATTTCTTGATTTAAGTAATCAGTTAGCTGAATTATTCCCGCAATTAACTGTCAATTACGATGAAAACGGAAATGCAATACTTGGATTATCTGGGAATGTAAACACTATTGTTGGTTCTATCAATGATTTAGTCAGTGCTCAGCAGAAACTTGCAAATCAGGAAATCATGAAAAAAATGTCTGATATTTGGGCAGGATTTATGCTAGATGATGAAGAGTTTGACAGAGAGCTAGATTCTGCTGAAAAGGCAGTTGAAAAGTATTTAAAATGGGCAGAGGAAATAAAAAAGCGTTCCACATTAACTCTAACCAGCGAAAGCGACAACAATCTTCTTATCAAAGCAGCTAAAGAAGCTGGTATTATGAGTTCCCGTTATGGAAATGATTTTTATAGTGAGAAGCAAACTGCGTCTGAATATGCCGCCAACTCTTTTAATTCCGCTGAATGGGACTTTACAAAATTGTCCAATGAGGAATTTGACAAGCTACTGAATAAACTACAAGAATTCGGTGCTGAGTATGAAGATACTGCTCAAATTGTAAAGGGTAATATTGCTTCTGCTAATTCTGGTATTGCAAGCTATATCAACACTTGGCTTTCTACAGAATGGAATTTCAACGAAATGGATTCCGATATGCAGAATGTAATAAAGAGCATGTTACAAAGTGGTGACTGGGTTGATTTAATACCAGAAACCGTGGACGCAAGTAACTGGGATGAAGTAAGTAGCTGGTTACAGAATGAATTTCTATATGAAATAAATAAAGTACAAGATAATGAAAAAATCTCTAAAGCATTATCAGAGATATTTACAAACCAAGACCTGACTCCAAAGGAAAAAGCTGATTATATCAAACAGGTACAGGATTATTTTGGGGAAGGGCACGCAATAACTTTATCTTTAATACCTGAATTAGAATTAACCGAGGATTTAGAGAAACAGTCTCAGGATGCAATTAATTTTGCAAAAGAAAAGTTTAATGGTTACAACCCTACTGCTTTCTTCAAGGAGCATTCCATTAACACACAAGAAGAAATTGACGCTTGGCAGAGAATCGCACAAGGGGCTAGGGATGCAGCGGAAGCTGAAAAAGAATATTTAGGACAAAGATCTGAAACAGAGAGTTTATCCTTCGACCAAGCCTGGGCAGGTTCCTTCACCTCAGAGAATGATGCAGTCAAAGAATTAGGCAATACTCTCCTAGGACTTGCAGAGAAAGGTCGTCTCACAAAAGAAGCATTTAATAATGCTGACTCTACAGGCTATTTCAAAAACCTTAATATCTCCGCTGATGAAGCAGTGTCCAAAATCAATAAGCTGGTAGATGAATCTACGCAGTTATCATCTATGTCCAGTCAGATATCTTCCATGGCTGAAGCACTTAACACCAAACAGGAAAACGGTTTTGTAGAAGCTGACACATTAACAGGGTTTGACGTAGAAGTTCGTGGGCTGGAATCATGGGACAGGTTTCAGGAAGTTTTAGGAAGCACTGCTTCTTCTTATGAAGAATGTGAGGAAGCCGCAAATGCCCTTGCTACAGAATGGGTAAACAGCAATGATTTCCTTGCACAGCTTACAGAACAGAATAAAGAATACTATGCTACACAGCTTAAAGCTATGGGTGTTGAGAATTATGAAGAAGTTATCTCCTACGCACAGGCATTAAATGAAGCGAAAGAAGTCTTATCACAGTCAAGTTTAGAGCTTGGGAACGCTACCTATGATGAAATCGAACTATTAATTGCAGAGGGAACATACTCAGAACTTACCTCTAACATGATACTTGCATTATATGACGCTAAAATTGCGGAACAGGCAGCCACACTTGACACTTCCGCTGACTGTGAAAACCTTATCGCTTTAGCTGGTGATACTGACAGGACAAGCAAATCTATCCAATTATTGATTAGCCTTATGAATATATATTCCGGGCTTGAAAGCGGGGCATATGATAACAATGTTGCTGCACGAGTAGCTGCACTTGGGGTAGTTAATGGGATTAAGGCACAGCTTGAAGTACTTGCTAACGGTGAAAATAAGAACATGGAAATCGAGCCTACTGTCAAATTGCGCAACAGGGGAAAATCCAGTGCAAAGAAAGCCGGAAAAGATGCTGGTAAATCCTACAAAGACGGCCTGAAAGAGGAATTAAGCGATCTTGACAGCGTGATATCAGGCATTACAGGAAAGATAGACGATCAGATAAGCGTAATCAAAACCCAGAAAGAAGCCGCTCTGGAATCCATTGACGCACAGATAGACGCTCTGGAAGAGCAGAAATCCCTTCTGGAAGAACAGAAGAAAGCTTTGGAAGAGGCCCGCGATGCCGCAGTAGACGCTCTCGAAGATGAAAGGGATGCGAGAATTGAGGTCATTGAGCAGCAGAAGAAACAGCTTGAAGAACAGATAAAGCTTATCGAAAAACAGATAAAGGATAAGGAAAAGGTCATTGACAGCATCCAAGACGAAATAGACGCTATGAAGGACGCCAATGAACAGCGCAAGAGGCAGATTGATTTACAGAAGGCCATGTATGAATTAGAGCGTTTACAGCACCAGAGAACTATCCTTCAGTATTCCGAAGAAAAAGGGATGCACTATGTTGCGGACACAACAGGCATCCGTGACCAGAAAGACAACGTTGACGATGCAAAACTCGAAATTGAGATAGCCAATAAAGAAAAGCAGATCAAACTTATCGAAAAAGAGATAGGCCTTCTCAATGATAAGAAGGATGCCATCAGTGAACAGATCACTTTATTAGATGAAGAGATTGACAGGATTAATAAATTCTATGATGAAGAGATTGAGAAAACCAAAGAATTCTATGACAGTCAGATCAAAGCGATAGACACCCAGATAGAAGCCATAGACAGGCAGATAGAGTCCGTCCAGAAGCAGAGGGAGCAGACAGAGCTGTATTATGAAACGCTGATTGAGAATCTTGAAAAGTCCAAAACTAAATATGAGGAACTTACCGAGATCCTTGGACAGGCTGAATTATCCGCTAAATTACAGCAGTTAGGCATTGACGAGGAAGCCCTTCTTAACGGCTCTGAAGAAGAGTTTGAGAAGCTGAAAAACGCTTACATGGATGTCGTATTCAAACTCAATGAGGGGAATGCGGAAGTGTTGTCAAACCTCCAGAAATTATCAGGGTATGAGGGCACGGCCCCTGCAGTGTTAACAGACTCAAATGCAAAATTAGATGAAATGAATGGGAAGCTTGACCAGTCAAACCAGAGCGTGGGAAGTGTAAACAGCTCCCTTGGAGAGACAGCTGTAAGCACAGGAGAGGCTGCTTCTAATGTATCCGATATTACAGCAGGACTTTCCGAAGCAAACTCCCTTGTTTCAGAGGAACAGAGTGTATTTGAGGGATTAAGACAGAAAATTGATGAAATAATTGCAGCCATAAATGAGAAGACCTCTGCTGTGGAAGCAGAACAGAATATGGTAAGCAGCGCAGTAAACAGTGAAATAGCCGATTTCGAACTTTTGAAAGGGAAGATACTTGAGATACAGGAAAGCCTTGGCTCTATAAACGATACAGCGGCCACGCTGGATACAACGCCGATAAATAACCTGACCAGTGCATTCCATCTTTTATATGACCAGCTTATCCTTGTGGCTGAAACATTAGGCGCAGGAATGGAAGGAGCGGAAGAAGGGGCAGTGGGAGGTATTGCATCCGCTATACAGGCATTGAATGAAATATCCCTTGAAGAAGGCATTATATCACAGTTTGACAATCTGAAGACAGCAATAACAGATGTCGCATCCGCTATCTCCGGGGGCGGCTCTTCCGGTTCTGAAAAAGGAGGCGATCCTTCCACATCCTCCAGCCCCAGCATGAGTTCCGGCGCAGATGAAGGCTCCAAAGGAGGCGGAAATTCCATTACGGACGCAATTAATGAAATGGGTGAGGCTGCAAATACGGTCATAGGGGAACCGGGTGCTGAAGGTGACGGCACTGTCATCGGTGAATTTGGCTCCATGAAGACGGCAGTAGATGAAGTGTCATCCGCTATCGGTACTGGTGAATCTGGAACTAATGAAAATGGGAATGGCAGTGAAGGTGAAAGCAGCCTGATATCTTCCATCACAGATATGGGAGAGATAACACAGGAAACATTAGGCGAGCCTGACGGCGATGGAGTTATTGGAAGGTTTGGTGATTTCAGGGACACTATCGGGGAAGCAAGGGGACATGTAGACGGAATATCCGAAGGGTTAGCCTCTATTGACGGACAGGAAGTGGAATGCACAATCAGGATTCATGTTGAAAGCGATGAATTCCCGTTATACGCTTCCGGCACGGCATTAGGCGCAGTAAATCCTGACAGTGCGGAGTATAAGGCAAAATATACAGGAAATGCCCATGTGTCGGGGACGGCGAATGTCACAGGCAACTGGGGGGTTAAAGCTCCAGGGAAATCCCTTGTGGGTGAACTTGGACAGGAACTTTGGGTGCATTCAAAGGACGGAACTTTTGAAACAGTTGGCGACAATGGGCCTGAATGGATAAACACTGAAAAGGGTGATCTAATTTTCAACCACCTGCAGACAAAAGAACTGCTGGACAAGGGGAATATCATCAAAACAGGAATCGCATATGCTAACGGCAATATAGAGTATTCGGATGGAACTGTCATAAGAACGGACGGATCTGTATTACGCTCTTTACAGCCCGGTGACAGAATGTACGATTTACAACAGAAATTTGAAGCTTATTTCAAGAGTATTGACAGTAACTTAGAGAAACTTGTACCTAATTCACTCTATGAACAGAATAGGGAAATGAGTAAGCAGGCTGACCAGATCAGTTATGCAAGCAGTATTGTGAATAATAATAGGAACGTACAGCAGCCAGTTACAATACAGATTGGTGATATTTACCTTACAGATGTACAAGATGTGAATGGATTAGCGCAGGCAATAAAGACACGTTTACCGGGACAAATGATGCAGGAATATTTTAAGAATTAAGATATGAATATAAATGCTACATTCTGTAATATGGGTGTGGCAGTTTAATAAAGAAAGGTTAACGCAATGAATAAAGATGATGTAGATGCAGTTGATATTTTGTGTAAAGAAGTACTGAAATATATTGATAGAGCAATGAAAGAGAAGAATGTAAGTGACCGCACCTATAGAACAGTCATAAAAAGAATTGATAAAAACGGATATGTGATTACAGATCGCTCAGGACAGGAAAGAACGGTTTCATGCTGTATCCCAAATATTGAATTAAGACTGATGCAGAGTGTCTGGGTAAAAGAGCCTATGGGACGGCTGAATGATATTCATATCTGTGGCGTAGTAGAAGGAGCAGGCAATCCGGCAAGAAACAGAAGAAGATAGAGCGGTAATACAAGAATTGAACCAATGTAACTATAAACCAAGCCGATGCGAATATGATCCGCCAAGAGTGGCGGGTCAGTTTCCATATAATGATAGATTGATTTTGATTGAATGACTCAGGGTACATTCCCCGCAGCTCTGCTGCGTAACAAACTTTTG
>CANCXX010000041.1 GCA_947381965.1 uncultured bacterium | reverse complement strand
CGCAGAATAGATTGTCAGAATATTCAGCAAGTTTACGAGTTTCGCAATTACCTATCCTAAAACCCCTTCTTATCAGTGCATAATTGGCATATGCACATAATAACAGTATTTATTATGATTATATCTAATTTTTTAAAATATTCAATACTAAAATTCCGGCCTTTGGGGGGAAAAACGATTTAAATGCAAATCCTTATGGGATGATCAGATATTTCTTGACTTTTGGGGCAGCAAAATTTACAATTCATATTAAATAAGTCGGAATTGAAAATGAGGAGTATATTGTGAGGATATCTACAAAGGGAAGGTATGCGCTGCGGCTGATGCTGGATCTGGCAGTGGAAGCTGCAGAAAAACCGGTGAGTTTAAAAGACATTGCAGACAGACAGCAGATTTCGGACAAGTATCTTGAACAGATTATATCTGTGTTAAATAAAGCAGGATTCGTGAAAAGCATAAGAGGTTCCCAGGGAGGTTATCTGCTTACCAATCCTCCTTCCTGGTATACAGTGGGAATGATATTGGAGCTGACAGAAGGGGACCTTTCCCCTGTTGGCTGTGTAGGGAATCAGGAGGCAGACTGCAGGCGGAAGGAGGACTGCGTGACGGTAAGAATATGGGAAAAAATTAACGCTGCAGTTCATCAGGTGGTGGATAATATAACACTGGCCGATCTGGTTTGCTGGTATGAAGAAAAAAATACAAAAAATTAAATTGAGGGAAACTTTAAATATCTCTTTAAATATTTTATAATGGTTTGATGGGGTGTACTTGTTTTTTTCTGATTTTTCATGTATGATTATGAAAGTACTTATGGAAAATAATGTTGTTGTTTGAAAATTTAAGAGGCTTCGAATGAGTGAATCATTAAAATTGCAGCCAGCCTTTGATGGAATGACGGATGAGCTGACAGGACTTTATAACCGCCGTGGATTTTATAAATATACGGAATTGCTGATAGAACAAAATCCACAGGTGTCTTTTTGTCTGGCATATTGGAATATCAGAAGGTTTAAGATTGTCAATAATCTGTTTGGATGGCAGGCAGGGGATGATATTTTAATTCAGCTTGCAGATGCCATGCAAAAGGCGCTTTCCGATGAAAATGCCACAGTGGGGCGGGTTGAAAGAGATAACTTTATTTGTTGTGTGCCAATTGAGATTATATCCCAGGAAAAATGGACAAAGATGACGGACTTAAGCTATTTTGTGGGAGAGGTGGAGTATCATTTTTCCTGTTGCTATGGGCTGTATCAGATTACTGAGAGAAATATGTCGGTCAGTGAGATGGAAGATAAGGCCCGGATTGCCATGGAAACGATTAAAGACAATTACATGTGTTCCTGTGCATGGTTTCATGACAGCATGTGGAATACCATTCTGGAAGAACAGAAGCTTAGCAATGATTTTCGAAGCGCAATAGCGGAAAAACAGTTTAAGATATACTATCAGCCTGTATGCCGGGCGCAGGATGGGTCTGTGGAAGCAGCGGAAGCTTTGGTACGCTGGGAACATCCTACAAGAGGGCTGATACCGCCGGGAATATTTGTGCCAATGTTTGAGGATAATGGATTTATCACCATTTTGGACAGATATGTGTGGAATGAAGTGTGCCGGATGCTAAAGAGAAGGCTGGAACAGGGACTTAGAGTTGCGCCTGTCTCTATTAATGTTTCAAGGGTGGAATTTTATAAAGCAAATCTTTGTGAAGAAATCAGAGACATTGTTGCCTCTTATGAGGTTCCTGCAAGCTTAATTAAAATAGAAATTACGGAAACCGCATATGCGGAAAATCCCAAACAGATGCAGGAAGCAGTTAACAAATTCCATGAATATGGATTTATTGTTCTGATGGATGATTTTGGAAGCGGATATTCATCCCTTAGCACCCTTAAGGATGTGCCTGTAGACGTTCTTAAAGTGGATATGAAATTTCTGCATGGATTTGAAACCAGCCACAAATCAGCAATTATTCTGGAAGCCATTATCCGTATGGCCAAATGGATGAATTTAAAGGTAGTGGCAGAAGGGGTGGAAGATAAAAAAGAGTGGGATTATTTAAAAAGTGTGGAATGCGATATGCTCCAGGGGTATTATTTTTATCGTCCCATGCCGGAAGAGGCCTTTGGAGAGCTGCTGGATTGGATGGAGGGCGGAAAAGGCACACATGCCCAGAAGAAAGACAGAAAATTTGAAAATGTGGTTTTTGACGAATTCCGGCTTGGAAACTTTCAGGCAGATACCTTATTTTACGGGATGCTGGGAGGAATGGGCGTCTTTGAACTGACAGATGAAGACCTTGAGATTATACAGGTAAACAAAGGCTTTTATGAGGCGATCTATAACACGACGGAAGAACTGGATGATGAAGTAAAAGTCTTAAACAAGAAAATGGAAGAGTCAGATATTAATGTTCTGATGGAAAAATGCAGACTGGCAATGGAGAGCCGCCAGATGCAGCAGGTGCAGATTCATTACCGTCGTAAGGATAATGTATATATCTGGCTGAAAATGAAAATCCGTTATATTGGAAGCCATGGAAAACGTTCCTTATTTTATTTTGCCGTGGATAATATCGACGATGAAAAAAAGAGGGAAGAGGAAGGTTATTTTCTGAATTATAGCACAGCGATTATGCGTTTTTTTGATAAGGTATACCGGCTGGATTACGAAACAGGGATGGGAGAGGTTCTTCATACGGAAGGGTCAGATACCATGCAGCTGAGAGAAAAAGTTTATTTTAAAGACTTTTTCACCAGATTTGCAGATTACATTGAATGGATCGATGACAGGCCGGCAGGCCATATCATTGAAAATAAAGAACTTCTGGATAAGGAACTGGAGGAAAGCGCCAATGGCAGTCTTAGCGTGTGCTATAAAGCCACAAGGTCGGCAGAAGGAAAACCGTTGGTGGAAATTATATCGGCGCTTTTATTTAAGGTAAAGATGCCTGATGAAAAGGAAGAGTATATCTGCTGTATAAAAAAAATAACGGAACCCGATATTGCAGAATAATGGGGAAACATGTATAATACAGATATTTGAAGAGAATATAAAAGCTGAGTGCTCCCATAAACCGGTTGTCTGTACGGACAGCCGGTTTATGGGGGCAATCTATAGTGGAAATGAGGTAGGATATGGTACAGTCAAGAACGCATACATGCGGCCAGCTTAGGATAAACAATGTGGGAGAGACAGTAACAATTACCGGCTGGTATGATAATATGAGAAAGGTCAGTAAAAATCTTGGGTTTCTGATTCTCCGGGACTTCTATGGAGTGACACAGGTAGTTGTGGAGACAGAAGAAATGATGGCAAAACTTTTGGGGGTTAATAATGAGTCTACCCTGTCTATCACGGGAACCGTCAGGGAGCGTTCCAGTAAAAATATGCAGCTTCCCACCGGTGAGATTGAAGTGGTGCCGGAGGAAATCGTTGTTCTTGGCAGATGTATTTATAATGAACTGCCTTTTGAGGTAAACCGTTCCAGAGAAGCGGATGAAGCAGTAAGGCTGAAATACCGTTATCTGGATTTGAGAAATCCGGCAGTAAAGGATAAAATTGTGCTCCGAAGCAAAATAGTGGCTGAAATCCGGCAGCGTATGACAGCCCATGATTTCCTGGAGATAACTACGCCTATTTTAACCTGCTCCTCACCGGAAGGGGCCAGGGATTATCTGGTTCCCTCCAGAAATCATCCGGGGAAGTTTTATGCCCTGCCTCAGGCGCCCCAGCAGTTTAAACAGCTTCTTATGACATCAGGTTTTGATCGTTATTTCCAGATAGCTCCCTGTTTTCGGGATGAGGACGCAAGGGCAGACCGTTCTCCCGGTGAGTTTTACCAGCTTGACATGGAGATGGCTTTTGCCACCCAGGAGGATGTGTTTGGCGTAATTGAAGAGGTGCTGCCCCCTGTTTTTGCAAAATACGGTAAATATCAGACTGCCTCTAAGACTCCTTTTGAGAGAATTTCCTATAACGATGCTATGGAAAAATATGGCACGGACAAGCCTGACCTGCGGATAGACCTTCTGGTACAGGATGCCACAGACTGTATGGATGGCTGTGGATTTGCTCCTTTTGAGGGTGCGGTTGTAAAGGCGATAGTGGTGGATGGTTTTACTGCCACGAGAAAAGTGATTGATAAAATTTGTCTGGATGTGGAAGTACAAAGCGGCAAAAAGGTCTACTGGTTTAAGGTGGATGAAAAGGGAGAACTAACAGGCGGTATCGCTAAGTTTTTACAGGATAGAAAAGAACAGGTTGTTAGTGCGCTGGGATTAAAGAATGGTGATTTTGTGGGGGTATCCGCCGGCAAAAAGGCGGAAGCTCAAAAGACGGCAGGGGTGCTGCGCAGGCTGCTTGGAAATGCAAGCGAAAAGCATATGAAAAAGGAATGCTACGAGTTCTGCTGGATTGTTGATTTCCCAATGTATGAAATTGGGGAGGAATCAGGAGAACTGGAATTTTGCCATAATCCTTTTTCCATGCCTCAGGGAGGTATGGATGCGCTTTTAAATAAAAATCCGCTGGATATTTATGCTTATCAGTATGACTTGGTGTGCAATGGGGTAGAACTTTCTTCCGGCGCAGTCAGAAACCATGATCCGGAGATTATGGTGAAGGCTTTCCAGCTGGTAGGCCTTGATGAGGAAGATGTTAAGGCAAAGTTTCCGGCAATGTACAATGCCTTTTGTTATGGAGCCCCTCCTCACGCAGGCATTGCACCTGGCGTGGACCGGATGGTGATGCTGATTGCAGGGGAAGAGAGCATACGTGAAATTATTCCTTTCCCTATGAACAAAACGGCTCAGGATGTTATGATGGGAGCTCCCTCGGAAGTGGATGAAAGACAGCTTCGGGATGTGCATATTAAGATAGACCTTCCCAAAGAAGATGAATAAGGTCTGGGGAGGCAAGTGTAAAATATGAAGTTAAAAAAACGGCAAAGAGGCAGAAAAATACTTGCTATGGTAATTGGTGCAGGGATGATTTGTCTTGGAGGCTGCGGTGTAAAGCTTGGGGAAGAGTTTAAAGAAGAGGTAAACACTTTAAAGGGGGCCGGAATACAGGTGAGTGAAGATAAAGCCTCTCCTGTTGGAATTGCCATTGAAATCCATAACCAGTCTGATAAGGATCTGAACTATGGACAGGATTACAGTATTCAAAAGGAAAAAGACGGTCGGTGGTATGTGGTTGAGCCTTTAAGCCCGGTGGCAGTTACCATGGAGCTTTTATGGATCCCAACCGGAAGTGAGGATGCTATGGAAATAAACTGGGAGGACTCTTATGGAAAGCTGCCAAAGGGACATTATAGAATTATAAAGAGCTTTGCTGATGAACAAAAAGGGTATTATCTGGCAGGGGAATTTACCATAAAATAGAACAAAGGGTAAATCCCCGAAGGCGCACAGGTCTGGCATATGTGCAGAGACAGACCGAAAAGTAAAGGAGAAAACGGATATGTACAGAATTGCAGTCTGTGACGACAATCAGGCAGATGTTTTTTATGTATCCAGATTAATAAAAAAATGGGCAGCGGAAAATAATGTTACGGTGCACCTGGAAGACTTCCCTTCTGCGGAAGCCTTCCTTTTTCATTATGAGGAGGAAAAAAATTTTGATATTCTGTTTCTGGATATTGAAATGGGAGAAATAAGCGGTATGGCGCTGGCCAAAAAAATACGGGAAATGGATTCCGGGATTCCTATTATTTTCGTTACCGGATATATGGATTATATTGCTGACGGCTATGAGGTGGAAGCCCTTCATTATCTGCTTAAGCCTGTAACAGAGGAAAAAATAGGCAGTGTGCTTGTAAGGGCGGTGGAACGACAAAAACACAGGGAAAAGTCTGTTTATCTTCCTTCAAACGGAAGCATGGTATTGATTCCTATAAGTAAAATCCGTTATCTGGAGGTGCGCAAAAATTATGTGACCATTCACTGGGATGAAGATATAACGGTAAAAAAGACCTTGGGAGAACTGGAAAAGGAGCTGGATGACAGCTTCTTCCGTACAGGGCGCTCCTTTATTGTTAATTTAAGATTTGTCAGCAAAATTACAAAATGGCAGGTGATATTAAAAGACGGCGCCGTGATTCCGCTTTCACGAAACCTTTATGAAAACATTAACCGGGCAATGATAGATTACTTTTAAGCTTTGTTTTAATATCCTTTTCGGGCAGGAGGCATGGGATGTTTTTTTGGGAGAAAATAATAGATAAAAGGATTGCCGGATATCAAAGTGATTTGCTGGCCACCCATTACGCAGAGGTTGAGAATATGTACCGCCAGATACGGGGATGGCGGCACGACTACCGCAACCATATACAGGTTTTAAAAAGCTATGCGGATATGGGAGATATGGAGGATATCAAACGGTATCTGGATGAACTGGACGCGGACCTGAATACGGTAGATATGGCGCTTCGGACCGGAAACAAAATGACGGATGTTATTTTAAACAGTAAAATATCTCTGGCGAAAGCAAAAAACATTTTGGTGACAGCGGACGCCCATGTACCTGTTGCGCTTACCACGGCGGAGATAGATTTGTGCATTATTATAGGTAATCTTTTTGATAATGCAATTGAGGCCAGCATGTCCCTTCCAAAGGAAGAGCGAATGATTCGTGTTTATATGGATATGAAAAACACCCAGCTCTATATGTCGTTTACGAACCGCACAGCCGGGAAAAAGCAGAAGAAGGAAAACGGACGCTTTTTATCCGGAAAAGGATATGGGCATGGATATGGGCTGGTGCGTATTGATACAATTATTGAAAGATATCATGGGTATATCAGCAGAAACAGTGAAGACGGTGCGTTTACGACAGAAATCTTACTTCCCCAGGGGTAAGGTAAGAAGCTGTTAATAAATCATTCACCACAATGACTTGAAATTAATATACCATTTAGGTACTGTTTTCTATCCCCCCAGATGTGCATTCCGTCCCCGGTTTGTATGTCCGGGGGGATTTTGCACTATAATTTATCAATAAAGCGGAACTGGAAACAGCGAAGGTCCCCGAAGGAGCGCAGAGAAAAACGGTATGCGAAGCAGAGGGTTTTTCTCTGATGGGAAGGGCGCCGGAGGGGACAAGAGCGGAACTGGAACAGCGAAGGTCCCCGAAGGAGCGCAGAAAAAAACGGTATGCGAAGCAGAGGGTTTTTCTCTGATGGGAAGGGCACCGGAGGGGACAAGAGCGGAACTGGAATGGAGGATTCAAATGAGGAAAAATAAGGCTGTAAAGTATAGTATTTGGAGTAACTCCTGCTATATGGTAAAACTGGCGGCTAAAAAGGTCCCCAGTGTAATTTGTCTTATGCTGCTGCAGGCGCTGCTTGTAGTGGCGGCAGCTCTTTTGGAGCTGTATGTTGTGCCTGTTATTTTGGGCAGTCTGGAGGAGCATGTTTCCATAGGGGACCTGCTTGGCAAAATATTTATTTTTACGGCGGCCATGATGGGAACCAGTGGTCTTAGCGCTTATATAAGTCAGAATTTGATGTTTGGAAGAACCAGAGTACGCGCTTCTCTGACCCTTGAGGTGGAGAAGAAGGGAGAAACCTGCTCCTATCCGCTGACAGAGCGACAGGATTTTATCAACCTGAAGGCGAAGGCAAATGAAGCATTATTTTCAAATACTGCGCCGGCGGAAGAGGTATGGAACACTTTTGCAGGAATTATCCAGAATGTGCTTGGGTTTCTGATCTATTTGTATCTTTTAACAAATGTGGGGCTTCTGGTGGTAAGTGTGACGTCTGTGACAGCCGTTGGGGATTATCTGGCAAGATGGCGGTTAAATGGCTGGGGATACCGGCACAGGCAGGAAGAGAGCAAAATCAGTCAGGGAATCCAGTATATACAGGGAAGAACCAGAGATCGTTATCTGGCAAAGGACATCCGCATTTTCGGTATGGAGGAATGGTTAAAAGGACTTCATGAAAGATATTTGAAAATGTACCAGGATTTTGGGGCAAAAAGGGAAAAGGTATATTTTCTGGCAGATCTGGCACATATTCTTTTATACTTTCTGCGCAATGGAGCGGCTTATGGGTGGCTTTTGTATCTTGCTTTGGAGGGAAAACTTACTGCGCCGGAATTTTTGCTGCAGTTTACGGCAGTGGGCGGGTTCACGGCATGGATAGGAGGAATCATGGACAGCTTTTCAGAGCTTCACAGACAAAGTCTTGCCCTTTCTTCCGTAAGGGAATTTCTGGATTATGAAGAGCTGTTCCGAATGGAAGGGGGAGAGGCGATTGCGGTGGAAAAGACAAAGGCCTATACCATTGAGCTGCGGGATGTTTCCTTTCGGTATAAGGAGACAGGTAAAGAGATTTTTTCTCATTTAAACATGATGATTCATCCGGGAGAAAAACTGGCAGTTGTCGGTTTAAATGGGGCAGGAAAAACCACTCTGATAAAGCTGATTTGTGGCTTTTACGACCCGGATAGCGGGGAAGTCCTGCTAAATGGCGTCAATATCAAAAAATATAACCGCAGGGACTATTACCAGTTGTTTTCCGGGGTTTTTCAGGATTTTTGCCTGCTGCCCTCCGATGTGGCGGTAAATGTGGCCCAGAAGATAAATGATATTGATATGGAAAGGGTTTTGGCGTGTATAGAAAAAGCAGGCCTTAAAAAGAAGATAGAGAGCCTGCCGCAAAAGTATCATACCCAGCTGGTAAAGGAAGTGTATGAGGATGGGGCGGATTTATCAGGCGGAGAGATGCAGCTTTTATTGCTGGCCAGGCTAATTTATAAGGACAGCCCTGTTGTGGTATTAGACGAGCCTACGGCGGCGCTGGATGCCATAGCGGAAAGTAATATTTATCAGAGCTATCATGAACTCACAGAGGGAAAAAGCGCTGTTTTCATTTCCCACAGATTAGCCTCCACCCGTTTTTGCACCCGGATATTATTGATTGAAGATGGCAGAATTACGGAACAGGGAACCCATGACGAGCTGCTTAAAAAGGGCGGGAGCTATGCGAAACTTTTTGATTTGCAGAGCAAATATTACCGGGAGGGAGAACAGAAAAATGGAAGACAATCGTAAAATTTCATGGAAAGAAAACTTCCGTATTAACAGGCGGGCGGTTTGGCTCTGGTGCAGGGAGTATCCGGCATTATTTATATCCACCGGGCTTTTTTCACTGACAAACGCACTTTCGCCCTATGTTGCCATTTACTTTTCAGCACAGATTATCAATGAACTGGCCGGGATGAAACGAAAAGATTTGTTAATTCACTATGTAGTGACATTGCTTTTGACAGAGGCGGCAGCGCTTTTGGTTAATTCACTGCTGGGGCGGTGGAAAAACGCCTTGTCCGCTCCCTTACACTATTATAATGAAAAAAGAATTTCAGACAAACTTTTGTCCATGGATTTTTGTGTGGCGGATGATAACGCCACTTATGAGAAGGTGGACAGTGTTTTTCAGACAGAAAACTGGGGAGGCTGGGGCCTTGGCAAAATTTATTACCAGTTTCAGAAATTTTTAGAGGAATTTTTCAAAATGCTGGGCGGGCTGGCGCTTTCCCTGTCACTTTTTATTTTACCGGTGGCAGATGAGGGACTTGCTTTTTTAAATCATCCCCTTTGCATTTTACTGCTGCTTTTGCTGTTGATGGGCGTAATAGTGGTTTCTCCTTATCTGGAAACGATAGGAAACAGATTCTGGACGGAATCGGATGAGGAAATTAAGTTGTCAAACAGGCTGTATTTTTATGTCCTTGCCCTTTCGGGACAGCAGAAGAGCGCCCTGGATATCCGCATATACCGGCAGGATATAATGAATACGTATTTTTTTGAACAGATGCTGAGTATGACAAATGATAAGTTTTCCAGGTATGCAAAAGGAAAGATGGGATTCGCCTTTGCATTATCTGCCATTGCGTCCAGGGTTTTTATGGGAATAGTATATCTTTTTGTTTGTCTGAAAGCCTGGGGCGGCGCTTTTGGCATTGGCTCCGTCACTCAATATATCAGCGCAATCACCGCTTTGGCGGGAGGGATTGGGGGAATGCTTAAGGAGCTGGGAGAGGCAGGGCTTAATGCAGTTTTCCTGAAGGAGTTTTTTGAATTTCTGGATATTCCCAACAGGATGTATCAGGGGTCTCTTACAGTGGAGAAGCGTTCGGACAAAAATTATGAGATAGAATTCCGTAATGTCAGCTTTCGGTATCCGGGGACAGAAAGCTATGCTTTAAAGGATGTTTCGTTAAAGTTTAAAGTAGGGAGACGGCTTGCGGTGGTAGGGCAAAACGGCTCCGGCAAAACAACCTTTATTAAACTTTTATGCAGGCTTTATGATCCGGTGGAAGGACAGATTTTATTAAACGGCATTGATATAAGGAAATATAATTACCGGGAATATTTAAATGTCTTTTCTGTGGTTTTTCAGGATTTTAAGCTGCTTGCCCTTCCACTGGGGCAAAACATTGCCACAGGGCAGGTTTATGAAATGGAAATGGCAAAGGAATGTCTGGAAAAAGCAGGGATCTGGGAGAGGGTCCGGTCTATGAAAAATGGTCTTGATACCTTTTTGTATAAAGATATGGATGAAGGAGGCGTGCAGATTTCCGGCGGGGAGGAACAGAAAATTGCCATAGCAAGGGCTCTTTATCAGGACGCGCCGTTTCTTATACTGGATGAACCGACGGCGGCTCTTGATCCGGTGGCGGAATATGAGATTTATACCAGACTGGATGAGATTGTGGAAGACCGGACAGCCATTTATATCAGTCACAGACTTGCTTCCTGCAGGTTTTGTGATGAAATTGTTGTTTTTCATGAAGGAAGGATGGTCCAAAAGGGAAGTCATGAAGAGCTGGTATCCTGTGAGAACGGAAAATACAGGGAGTTGTGGGAGGCACAGGCACAGTATTACGCCGAGTCTTAAGATATGGTGGAAATTTGTGGGCAAAGTGTTATAATAGGATTGTGCCGGAGTGGGGCAGCATTATAGGCTGTGTGGACTAGCCAGCAGACAGGGGACTTGTAGTATACGGAGGTGTAAAATGGAAAACAAATCGGGCAGCAGACATAAAATATGGGCGGCAGGGATAGGGGTTATTTTCTGTGTATTGGGAGTCGCAGGTATATTGTATGCTGTCAGAGGCCGCAGCTATGGGCCGGAGCGGTTTGACGCTTTTGTGGATGAGCTTTTTAAGGAAGAAGCAACAGCCAATACCATTAACCTCCATTATACACTGGCATATCCTGAAAAGGCAGGGATTGATGATTATAAGGTTTCACTTGGAAGCTTTTCGGTGGAAGATTTTGAAAAATCCCTGGCTGAAATGGAAGAACTGGTGGAAGAGCTGCAGAAATTTGATGTTTCCAGGTTATCCGGAGAGCAGAAGCTGACCTATGATATTCTTATGGATTATGCCCAGACGGAGCTTTCTGCCAAGGATCTTATTTTATATACGGAAATCTTAGGGCCTACCACAGGATATCAGGCCCAGCTTCCGGTAGTGCTGGCGGAGTATACGTTCCGTACCAGAAGGGATATAGAAGATTATCTTGTGTTAGTATCCCAGATAGATGAAATGGCAGAGGAGATTATTGTTTTTGAAAAGGAGAAAGCCCAGGCAGGTCTTTTTATGTCAGATGATACGGCAGATGCTGTAATCGGGCAGTGCAGTGAGTTTATCGCACAGCCGGAAGAAAATTATATGATAGAGGTGTTTGACGATAAGATTGATGCTTTCCCGGAGCTTTCGGAGGAAGAGCGGGAGGCATACAAAGAAAAAAACCATGCCATTATCACTACGGAAGTAACGGCCGGGTACCAGACGCTGATTGACGGTCTTACGGAACTGAAGGGAAATGGCGTTAATGAACTTGGGCTGTGCTATTATGAGCATGGCAAGGAATACTATGAGTATCTGGTACGGTCAGGTACGGGAAGCGATGATTCCATAAAACAGCTGCTGAAGCGGACGGAGAAATTTATGGAGGATTACTTTCAGAAGATACAGGAGGCCCTGCTTAAGGACATGAGCTTATATGACCGGCTGGTTTCTTATGAGTTCCCGGATATGGAGCCGGAAGAAATTATTGAAAAAATGAAAAGTGAAGCGGAAAAGGATTTTCCGAAGGCGCCGGAGGCAGGATATACGGTAAAGCATGTACATCCCTCCATGCAGGAAAATATGAGCCCGGCGTTTTACCTGACTTCCCCGGTAGACGATATCCAGAATAATTTTATTTACATTAATGACAAATACCTGGATACGGACGAATCAATGGGAGCTGACCTTCATCCCACCCTTGCCCATGAGGGGTATCCGGGGCATTTATACCAGAATATTTATACAGCTTCTTGTAATTTGCCTCTGATCCGTAATTTACTTTCTTATACGGGATATACGGAAGGATGGGCCACCTATGTGGAGATGGAATATAGTTATGACTATACTGGAATGGATGAAACCCTGGCGGATCTGCTATCAGGGGATCAGGCTTTTTCACTGGCTTTAAGCAGTTACCTTGATATGAAAATCCACTATGACGGATGGGACAAGGAGGATGTGGGCGCTTTTCTAAGCTCTCTTGGCATTGGAGATGATGAGATTGTTGATGAACTTTTTGGCATTATCGTGGAGGAACCGGCCAATTATCTAAGCTATTTTATCGGTTATCTGGAATTCCTTGAGCTTAAGGACAAGGCCCAGAAGACTCTTGGAGATGCGTTTGATCAGAAGGCGTTTCATCAGTTTGTGCTGGAAACGGGACCGGCGCCTTTTTATATTATTGAGGATTATATGAAAGAGGGAATAGAAAAGTAAAGAATGGCAGAAAGGAAGCAAAGGATGTTTAAGAAAGAGTACCCATATTTGTATGAAACCCATATGCACACCTGTGAAAGCAGCGCGTGTGCACGCAGTACAGGAAAAGAGATGGCCCAGGCGGCAAAGGAGGCAGGCTATACGGGAATCATTATTACGGACCACAGCTGGTATGGCAACAACTGCATTGATGCCGGACTTGGGTGGGAGGAGTGGATTACACAGTTTGCAAAAGGGTACGAGAATGCCAGAAAATGGGGAGAGCAGATTGGACTGGATGTTTTTTTCGGCTATGAATCCTGTTACCATGGGACGGAATTTTTGGTTTATGGTGTGGACAAAGAATGGCTTTTATCCCATCCCCAGATAAAGGATGCTTCCATTAAAGAGCAGCATCAACTGATAAAAACGGCAGGGGGAATGGTTATTCATGCCCATCCCTACAGGGAGGCAGGCTATATTCCCGAAATCCGGCTTTTCCCGGAGGATGTGGACGGGGTGGAAGGAATAAATGCAGCTCATTCTTCTTCTAAAAGCACAGGGCACCATTGTCCGGAATTTGACAGCCGGGCGATTGCCTATGCCCGAAAGCAGGCGCTTCCCATGACGGCGGGATCAGATGTGCATACCAGTCGTCTTTTGGGAGGTGGTATGGCTTTTAAGAGGAAGCTTCATTCCATAGAAGATTTCTGTCAGGCAGTGCTTGGAGGGGAGGAGTACTTACTGACAAACGGCGACACATGGTTTAGTAAAGCAGGAGAGCCTTTATGAGATTTTTGCACATTGCGGATTTGCATCTGGGGAAAATAGTCAATGATTTTTCCATGCTGGAGGACCAAAAGTATATTTTAGAGCAGATTAGCGGTATGGCGGAGGCAAATCAGGTAAATGGGGTAGTTATCGCAGGGGATGTTTATGACAGGGCTATTCCGCCCGGCCAGGCAGTGACTTTGCTGGACTCTTTCCTTACAAGCTTAAGCGAGAGGGGAATATGGGTGGTAATGGTCAGCGGAAATCATGATTCTCCGGAGCGGCTTAGCTTTGGCGGCAGCCTGTTACAAAAGCAGGGGGTTTATATTGCAGGAATATATCAGGAGACTTTGACGAAGCTTCTGGTAAAAGAAGAAGCGTGCACGACGCAGTTTGTTCTACTGCCCTTTTGTAAGCCGGCTCAGGCAGGAGCCGGAACCAGTGAGGAGATGGTCAGGAATTTCCTTACAAAGTATTGGGAAGAGGAAGGGAAAAGAGAGGATACGGTAAAAACAAACCATGTTCTTGTGACTCACTTTTTTGTTACCAACCAGGGAAAAGAGCCGGAGCTTACCGATGGCGAAACCACAATACATGTGGGGGGTCTTGACAATGTGGATGTTTCCCTGTTCCGGGACTTTGACTATGTGGCCCTGGGACATATCCATAAGCCCCAGCAGATAGGAAAATATCCGGTATGGTATGCAGGGTCCCCCCTTAAGTATTCCTTTGGGGAAAGCGGACAGACAAAAAGCGCTCTGTTGGTTACTCTTGATGGAAAAGGGCTTGGGGAAGTAAGCCCCCTTCCTCTTCGCCCCCTTCGCGAAATGAAAAAAATAAAAGGCAGTTTAAAGGAACTGATGGAAGCGGCCAACGACAGATGGGACGGGGTGCAGTGTCAGGATTATATACAGGCAGTTCTCACAGATAAAGGAGAGCTGATTGATCCAATAGGAACCCTCCGAAGCCGGTATCCCAATATGATGCAGATTGTGCGTGAAGAGACTTTCAGGCATCAGTCAGACGGGAAAGGGCAAAAAGGGCAGGCGCCCCTGGGCAAAAAGGAGATACCGGATTTGTTTGAAGCTTTTTATCAGGAGGTTCGGGGAGAAGCGTTGTCCGGTGCGGGAAGAAAGGTGATTGTGGATATAGCAGGGGAACTGGAGGGCAGATTATGAAGCCTGTGAAACTGACCATCTGCGGGTGGGGACCCTATAAAGAAAAACAGGAAATTGATTTTGAGGGGCTTATGGATCGGGGGCTGTTTTTGATTACAGGCCCTACCGGTGCAGGAAAGACTACGATTTTTGACGCCATCACCTATGCCCTTTACGGAAATATGAGCGGGGAAATCCGGGAAAAAAACAGTGTGCGCAGTGATTTTGCACTGGCGGACACGCCTACTTTTGTAGAACTTCTTATGACTCATGGAGGAAAAAGATATACCATTTACAGAAATCCTGAATATTTGCGCCCCAGAAAGCGCAGAGTCCCAAAGAAGAGGGAGGACGGAGAGGGTTCCAAAGAGGATGGGGGATATACAAAAGAGAAGGAAAAGGCGGTTTTGACAGAACCGGATGGCAAATCCACAGAAGGCTGTAGTGAGGTGAACAGACGCGTGCAGGAGCTTTTAAGGCTGGACTACCGTCAGTTTAAGCAATTATCCATGATTGCCCAGGGGGAGTTTGCCAGACTGTTAACTGCTCCCTCTTCTGAAAAAACAAAAATTTTCCGTGAAATTTTCGGCACAGATATTCATGAAAAAATTGCAGCGGCTTTAAAGGGAAAATCCGGCGGCATTTACAAACAGATTATGGAATACCGCCATAAAATGGACGAAGATATTGATATTCTCACAAGAAGCGGTATCTTGCCTGAACAGTCTGTAAATTACTATGAAGGAACGATTTCCCTTTTGGGGGAAGAGAGAAGGCGCTTAGACGCCCAAAAAAATCTTTCGGAAGCCGCATATGTGCAGGCAGACAAAGAAGTAAAAGCCCTGACCCGGAAGATAGCTGAAAATGAAAAAATTCAGAGCCTTTTTGAAAAACTGGAAAAGGAAGAGGAACGGCAAAAGGAACTTAAGGGGAGAGAGAAGGAAATGGAGGAAAAGCAGGCCCTTCTTATTTTGTGGGAGAAAGCCTGTGCCTTAAAGCCTGGAGAAATGAATCTGACTTTGGCAAAGGAGAAGGCACAGAGGCTTAAAGAAAGAATCCATATTCTTACGGAAGAAATAGAAACCCTTAACTGTCGGATAAAAGAAGGGGAGGCTCTCTTTATTTTGGGGCAGAAAATTGAGGAGGCCTATGAGGAAGAAAAAAGCTGGCAGGAAGCGAAACGTTTAATGGATAAGGAGATGGCGTCTCTTCTGGAAAAAAGGCAGGAGCTTTCAAGGCTGCAGAAAATTTATCTGACAGCAGAGGAAAAGGAAGGAGAGGCAAAGCGTTCATATGAATGGGCAGATAAGGCATACCGCCATGGAATAGCCGGCATTCTGGCACAAAACCTGACAGAAGGCGTTCCCTGCCCGGTATGTGGTTCTGTCCATCATCCGGCTCCTGCAGGCAGCAGCAAAAGTACGCCTTCCAGAGAACAGGTGGAGGAGCTGAAAACAGCTTTTGAGAAGGAAATGAAAAGACGGATGGAAGCCCATGGAAAGGCGGCGGCGGCATCAGGACAGGTCGAAGAATGGGAAGAGAGAGTAAAAGAAACAGAAAGAAAATTAAAAGCTTTAAATGAAAACAGAGTAAAAAGGTCCCCGGAAATTGCCACATATGTGGAAAGATATGAAGAGAGAACTTTTCAGGAAAAGATAAAAGAATATGAACAGGGTCTTACACTGCTTGGGGAAAAACAAAAATTGCTGGAGGAATTTGGAAGGGAACTTTCAGACGCGGAAGAAAACAGGAATAACGTTCAGTCGGATTTTGACAGAAAGCTTTTGGAAGCTGGTTTTTCTTCCTGGGAAGCTTACCAACGGCTTCTTACGGATGATAAAAAGATGGGGCAGGTAAGAGAGGAAATTGGAAGGCACAGGCAGGAATGGCAGGCTTGCCAGGAGATGCTTTTGCATCTTAGGGAAGAGACAGATAAAGGGAAGCCGGAGGATGGGGAAAAGCTTTTGGCTCTGCTTTATAAGGCGGAGGAGGAGAAAAAGAGGTTTTTTGACCAACAGATGAAGCTGGACGGGCAGCTGCAAAGTCTGGAAAAAAGTCTCTCGTCCCTTGAAGAAAAACAAAAGAAACTGGATGGACTGATGGAAGATTACAGTCTTTTAAAAGATTTGGATGACGCAGCAAACGGTAATAATAAAAAGAGGCTGGTATTCGAACAATATGTGCTTGCCTCTTACTTTGAGGATATTCTTTATGCGGCAAATATCAGGCTTCGCACCATGAGCGGAGGAAGATACGAGCTTCGCCGTATGGAGCAGATTAATGATGGAAGAAGCAAGGATAATCTGGAAATAGAGGTAATGGATTATTATACGGGCAGATACCGCCCGGCCAAAACCCTTTCCGGCGGGGAATTATTTAAAACTTCCTTAGCCTTAGCTCTTGGCATGAGCGATGTAGTCCAGGCTCAAAGCGGAGGGCTTAGGGTGGAAGCCCTTTTTATAGACGAAGGGTTTGGCAGTCTGGACGGGGAATCTTTGGAGCAGGCCTGTCTGACGCTTCAAGGTCTGGTGGAAAGGGACCGGCTTATCGGTATCATTTCCCATGTGCCTGAACTTGCTGAAAAAATAGGAAATCAGATACGGATTTACAAAACCAATGCAGGCAGCAGCGCACAGGTTATATTTTCATAACAGAGGAAGCTTTAATTGTGCATATTCCCTTTTAAAGGGGAGGAAAAGTAACTGGATGGCAAAAATAGAAAAAGAAAAGAAAGGCGGAAGAGTATGGAAAATCAATTTGATGTGATTATTATAGGGGCAGGTCCGGGAGGAATTTTCTGCGCATATGAATTACTGGATAAAAAGAAGGATATAAAAGTATTGATTGTGGAAAAGGGCCGTTCCATAGAAAAGAGGCAGTGTCCCAAACGTACTACCAAACAGTGTGTGGGCTGTAAGCCCTGTTCCATTACCACAGGCTTTGCGGGAGCAGGGGCCTTTTCGGACGGCAAGCTGTCTCTTTCCCCGGATGTGGGGGGAAATCTGCCTGCTATTTTAGGGTATGAGGAAACAGAAAAGCTGATTAAGGAGTCTGATAACATTTATCTTAAATTTGGCGCAGATGTGAATGTTTATGGTGTGGATAAGCAGGCGGAAATCAGGGAAATCAGAAAGAAAGCGATCAATGCCAATTTAAAACTGGTGGAGTGCCCCATCCGTCATCTGGGAACAGAGGAAGGGTACAAGATTTACGAAAAGCTCCAGCATCATCTGATAGAACAGGGGGCGGAGATGCACTTCCAGACTATGGTGGAGGAAATTCTTGTTAAAGACGGCCGTGCAGTGGGAATTAAGACAGATAAAGGGGAAGTCTTTTATGGGAAAGAAATTATATCCGCAGTAGGCCGCGAGGGTGCTGACTGGTTTAAGGGAAAGTGTGAGGAAATCGGGATAGAGACTACGCCGGGGACAGTGGATATTGGCGTAAGGGTGGAAGTGCGGGACGAGGTGATGCAGTTCCTTAATGACAACCTCTATGAGGCAAAGCTGATTTATCATACCCCTACGTTTGATGATAAGGTCAGGACTTTTTGCACCAATCCTTCCGGTGAAGTTGCCACAGAGTACTATGAAGGAGGACTTGCAGTGGTAAACGGTCATGCTTATAAATCAAAGGATTATAAAACCAACAACACCAACTTTGCCATTTTGGTAAGCAAGAACTTCACCAAACCATTTAAGACGCCCATTGAGTATGGAAAAAAGATTGCCCAGCTTTCCAATATGCTCTGCGGCGGAAGGATTCTGGTACAGACTTTCGGGGATTTCCGCAGGGGAAGGCGGACCACAGAAGAACGTCTTTGCCGCAATAATCTGATGCCCACCTTAAAAGATGCGGTACCGGGAGATTTATCTTTGGTATTTCCCCACAGAATTATGGTGGATATTGAAGAAATGCTGCTGGCGCTTGATAAGATTACGCCTGGCATTGCAGCAGACGAAACGCTGCTTTATGGGGTGGAAGTAAAGTTTTATTCCAACCGGGTGGTGGTGAACCAAGATTTTGAAACCAGCATCAAAGGGCTTCGGGCAATCGGCGATGGGGCAGGGGTCACAAGAGGCCTGCAGCAGGCTTCCGCCAACGGCATCAGTGTGGCGAGAAGTATTTTAAGGACTCTGGGCGCATGAAAAACAAAAAATGGCGGGCTTTGTTGTTTTACTGGGGGATGCTTCTTTTTGCACTGACGGGCTGCCAGAAAATGGATACGGACACCAGACTTGTGCTGACCACTGGATTTGGCAGGGATGAGATTTTCAGGATTGAAAGCATGTCCTGCACTTTGCCGGAAGTTATGGTTTATCTGGTTAATACCCAGGACCAGTATGAAAGCGTTTATGGTAAAAAGATATGGGAGACGGAATTAAATGGGGTCACACTTGAAGAAAGTATCAAAGATACCGTGTTAGCTCAGCTTGCCCAGGTAAAAACCATGAATCTTTTGGCGGAGCAGTATCATGTTTTTTTAAGCGACAGCGAATTACAGACGGCAAGGGAGGCTGCCGCCGCTTATTTTGGCTCTTTGAATGAAGAAGAAAAAAAGGCAATGCAGGCCACAGAGGAAATTATTGAGGGGCTGTATGAAGAATTTGCCCTTGCCAATAAAGTGTATGAATATATTATAAAAGATATTAATCCTGAAATCAGCGATGATGAGGCAAGAACCATTACTGTGCGGTATATTCTGATCAAAACCAGCGACACAGACGGCGCAGGCAGGAGGGTGGAGTATTCGGAAGACGCAAAACGGGATGCAAAAGAGAGAGCAAAAGAACTGCTGAACCTTGCGCGGGAAGAGGGCAGTGACTTTGAAGAACTGGTGTTGCAGTATAGTGAGGGGGAGAAGGGAACCTATTCTTTTGGCAAAGGAGAGACGGAGCAGGCATTTGAGGATGCGGCTTTCAATCTGGAAACAGATGAAATAAGTGACATAGTGGAAACGGAAAATGGGTACAATATTATTAAATGCTTAAGTACTTTTAACCGGGAAGAAACAGATGCCAACAAGATTAAAATTGTGGAAAAGCGTAAAAGAGAGGTATTTGGACAGGAATATGACGCTTTTGTAACATCCCTTGCAAGAACCTTAAACGAAGAGCTGTGGAGTACCGTTTCCTTTGTAGAAAATGATGAAGTAAAAACAAAAGATTTTTTTGATGTTTATAATCAGTTTTTTAGTTAATAAAAATTTTAGAAATGTGGAAAGGCTTGAAAATACAGCGTTTTTGCACAATTATTAGCACTCTTTTTAAATGAGTGCTAATTTTGTCTTGACTTTTTGTCAAAAGAGAATTACACTTGTGTTTAGCTTAAAAAGTTTGTGCCAGGCCTTTGGAAGGGTATGATAAAGGCTTTAACGGAAATTGAAAAAACAGAGAAAAAGGAGTGATTTATCGTGTCAGAGAAACACGGAAGTTTATCTATCAACAGTGAAAACATATTCCCGATTATCAAGAAATGGCTGTATTCAGACCATGATATCTTTTTCAGGGAACTGATATCCAATGGCTGTGACGCCATTACCAAACTGAAAAAGCTGGATATGATGGGAGAATATTCCCTGTCGGAAGATTATAAGGGGAAAATTCAGGTACTGGTAAACCCGGAAGAGAAAACACTGAAATTTAATGATAACGGTATAGGAATGACAGCGGACGAGGTGGAAGAATATATCAACCAGATTGCCTTTTCCGGCGCAACAGATTTTATTGAGAAATATAAAGATAAGACCAATGAAGACCAGATAATCGGACATTTCGGACTTGGATTTTATTCTGCGTTTATGGTGTCTGATGAAGTGCATATCGACACCCTGTCATGGCAGAAGGATGCAAAGCCTGTTCATTGGGAGTGCGACGGCGGCACAGAGTTTGATATGAAGGAAGGGGATCGGACGGAAGTAGGAACGACTATTACCCTTTTTATCAATGAAGATGTGCTGGAATTCTGCAATGAATATAAGGCAAGGGAAGTTATCAAAAAGTATTGTTCCTTTATGCCCATGGAAATTTACCTTTCCAAGGAAAATACCACCGATACCCAGACCATTGACGCGGAAGAAAAACTGGATACCGATACAGTGGTGGAAGAAATCAAACCGGAAAAGGAAGAGGACAAGTTAAGGTATAAGATTATCAAACGTCCGGAGCTTTTAAACGAAACTGCGCCATTATGGACAAAGCACCCAAACGACTGCACCAAAGAGGAATATCTGGAATTTTACAGAAAGGTATTCCAGGATTACAAGGAGCCTTTGTTCTGGATACATTTAAATATGGATTACCCCTTTAATTTAAAAGGAATACTGTATTTCCCCAAAATCAATATGGAATATGAATCCATTGAGGGCGTAATTAAGTTATACAACAATCAGGTATTTATTGCCGACAATATTAAAGAAGTAATCCCTGAATTCCTGATGCTGTTAAAGGGAGTAATCGACTGTCCCGATCTGCCCCTTAACGTTTCAAGAAGCGCATTACAGAACGATGGATTTGTGAAGAAAATTTCCGACTATATCACAAAGAAAGTGGCGGATAAGCTTTCCGGCATGTGCAAGACGGAAAAAGAAGAATATGACAAGTACTGGGATGATATTAGTCCATTTATTAAATTTGGATGCCTGAAAGACGATAAGTTCTGTGAAAAGATGACAGACTACATTCTTTTCAAAAACCTGGAGGGCAAATATCTTACTCTCCCTGAATGTCTTGAGGTGAAAAAGACTGACCCGGAAGAGGCAGAAAATAAAGAAGAAGCACAGGAAACCGACGGCGGAGAAAATACACAGACAGCTGAGAGTGGGCAGGCGGAGGAAGAAAAAGAAACGGAAAATGAGGCAGAGGCCGGAGACGGAGAAGCATCTGATGGGGAGGTTCTTGATGCGGACGGCAATGTGATAGGTTCAGAGGATGACGAAGAAGAGGAAACGAAAAAGGTTATCTACTATGTGACAGACGAAAAACAGCAGGGACAATACATTAAAATGTTTAAGGCTGCCGGCATGGACGCTGTCATCTTAACCCACAATATTGACCAGCCCTTTATCTCCCAGCTGGAGGCAAAGAATGAAGGGATTAAGTTCCAGAGAATTGATGCGGATTTGACAGACACCTTCCGGGATGAAGCAGGAGAAGACGCCCAAAAGGAACTGGAAGAAGCGGCGGAATCCATTGGTAAGGTTATGAAGAAGGTTCTCAATAATGATAAGCTTGCCGTAAAGGTCGAAAAGCTGAAAAATGAGAAGATTTCCTCCCTGATTACATTGTCTGAGGAAAGCAGAAGAATGCAGGATATGATGAGAATGTATTCTATGCCGGGGATGGATATGGGAGATATGGGAAAGGAAGGGGAAACTCTGGTATTAAATGCCAACCATCCGCTGGTAGAACGCCTGATGAAAGAGCCGGAGGGAGAGCATATGGATATGATTTGCGAGCAGCTCTATGACCTGGCGCTTTTACAGCATGCCCCTCTTGAGCCGGAAGCAATGAGCAAGTTTGTTGCACGAAGCAATGAGATTATGATGCTGCTTACCCAATAAGACAGTGACAAATCAGACGGATAAGTAGGTTTAAAGAACAGTTTGCATACCTCTGCATAATATATGATAAGTATATTTGCAGAGGTATTTTTATGCCTGAAAATATTTTACGCAGCGCCCAGACGGATAATACTTATTCTGGAAAGCTCCAGATTAATGTGACATCTACTCTGGGCCTTATTCCGGTACAGGACGCCACAGTGACAATTTCTTACACCGGCGTACCGGATGTAGCCATAGAAAAGGTAAGTACCGATTCTTCGGGACAGACAGAGAAAATTGACCTTCCGGCGCCGCCCCTTGCATACAGTTTAAACCCGGTGGAAGAACAGCCTTATTCCGAATATAATATACAGGTGGAAGCGCCTGGTTATGAACCGGTGATGGTTTCAGGAACGGAAATTCTGCCGGATGTGACGGCTGTGCAGCCAATCCGCCTTACGCCCCTTGAAACCAATGAGGAAGAGGAAGAAGTGATTGTGATACCTGACCATACATTATATGGAGAGTATCCGCCCAAAATCCCGGAAGATGAAATCAAGCCCATGGATGAAAGCGGAGAGATTGTTTTAAGCAGAGTGGTAATACCTGAATATATTGTTGTTCACGACGGTCCGCCAGATGACTATTCAGCGCCAAATTATTATGTAAGATACAGAGACTATATCAAAAATGTGGTTTCATCGGAAATTTATGCCACATGGCCGGAGAGCACAATCTACGCAAATACGCTTGCAATCATGTCTTTCACGTTAAACAGGGTATATACGGAATGGTAGGGAGATAAATAGATTTATGCAGGTAAAAATTATTGGGTTGCCTTTCAAAATGTTTGCGGTTATAATAATCTCTAATACATTATTTTGAGGAACAGTGTTAAAAGAGCGCTGCACTTTATACCATATAGAATATTAAATGGTATCTGGAAGAGCAGATGCAAAACTGGAATTAGGAGGAAGTATGGGCAAAAGAAAAAAAGTAATGGCATTAATTGCAGCATCAGCGGCAGCAGTGGTTTTGGGTATGGGAAGCGGATTCATTGGCGGTATGGAGCCTATGTGTGTGCAGGCAGCCGGCCGGCCGGTGGCAATTGAGTCCTGTCTGATCTCAGAAACAGATGTGGTATGTGAAATCAGCGCATCCAGTGTCCCGTCAAGTGATGATGGCAAATATTATATTTATGCAAATGAAGTTTATGAAGATGGGGCGGAAGGAACCATTGTGGCAAAAGTGGATGCGGAAAAGTCCGTTTCCGTAAGCTTTCCCCTTAATTATAATTCAGCGGATTCCAATTTAAGCCGTAAGTTTCTGGTGGCGGTAAAGCGGGGCGGAGAGATGTATCAGGTCAGCGACGAGCATTACATAACCAACCCGGAAACCCTTGCAGGAGAAACGCCTCCCCGCGCGGAGACAGGCATAAAGGGAATTTTGCTGGACATCGAAAAAATCCACAATGGGGATATGGAAGAGCTTGGTATCCAGCAGGTGGTTTACAATATGAGCGTGGATGAAATCTGTTCGGATGCTTCAGTGCCGGAAGCCATTGCTTTTGACTACAATGGTCAGACCTATTATTTTGATAATGAAGTAATTTCCAATTACGATGCACTTGCAAAATTGCTAAATGAAAAAGGAATACAGATTACAATTGTTATTTTAAATGATGGAACAGGACTTTATTCTAAAGATCTGATTCATCCAATGGCTCTGGACGGGGATACGGCTCCGGGATATGCGCTGAATGTGGAAGAGGCAGCCGGAACCAGTCATTTAAAGGCAGTAGGCGCCTTTCTGGGACAGCGCTATAACGGAAATTCTGACTGTGGGCAGGTAGATAACTGGATCCTGGGAAATGAGGTAAATGCCCGGACTTCCTGGTGGTACAGCACTTCAGACTCCCTGGATTTTAATGTGGGAGCATATGTAAAGGCCTTCCGCATTATATATAATGAAATGAAAAGCAGCAATGCCAATGTACGGATTTATAATTCCATTGATCAGGAGTGGAACCGGAAGTCCAATCCGGGAAGCTTCCTTGCAAAGAGTTACCTGGACAGATTCAATTACTATATGAACCGTGAGGGAAATATTGATTGGGGACTTTCCTATCATCCCTATAATTCCCCTTTATATGATCCTTATGCGTGGAATGGACCGGCAGTATGGGTGAAAGAGGGACTTACAACGCCTTATATCACTATGCAGAATATTGATATTCTGATTGACTACATGAAGCGGGACGAATTTTTAAACCCCGCAGGGGAGGTAAGAAGCATTTCTCTTGCGGAAATCGGATACACATCCAGTTTTGGCGACTCCAAGCAGGAAGCGTCTATTGCTTATGGTTATTTAAAGGCAGCATCAATCCCGGAAATAGATTCATTTATTTTATTCCGTCAGACAGATGATGCCCATGAAATGGAAAGCCATCTGGCCCTTGGTCTTTATGATTTAGATGGAAACAGAAAGCCGGCCTTTGATATTTATAAAAATCTGGGAACAGAGAATGAGGCGCAGGCAAAGGAGCGGGCTTCAGAGATTATCGGTATGGATATTGATGAAATGATCGGTGAAAACATTGTCTGGACCAGAAGCGGCGATGGCGTCGTGCAGTCCGAATAAAGGAAGTAGATGTAAATGGCGCAGCCAAAGGCTGCGCCATTTATATTTTTATGCGCACTGGCAGGGAAAGTAACCTTCCATGCCTGATTATATCATTGAATTTGTCAAATGAAAGGGGTATAATAAAATGAAAGGAAGGAGTGGTGGCAAATGAAGAGATGTTTACAATATCCAAAAACATATTTCGTTCTGGCTGCTTTTGCCTTTTTATGCGCAGGCTGCGGTACATTTGGCAATGGGCTGGACAGCAGTGGCAGCATAGCGGACATGCCTTCTGCAGGACGTTTTTTTAGAAATGGCATAAGAAAATCCGCTTCCGGTATAGGGGTGGATTATTATCATGATTATAAGGAAGTGGGCGGTCAGGTGGCGTTGGTAACTGATACAGGTTCTGTGATGGATAACGGATATAATCAGGCAGCGCTGGAAGGAGCCAAAGAATATGCACTTGCAGCAGGAGTTTCCTATTCCTTTTACAGTACAGAATCTGACTCCCCGGAGGCATATGAAGACACGGTTTTATATGCCATTGAAAACCAGGCGAAGCTGATTATCTGCGCAGGTTCCCATTTTGAACAGGCAGTGGGAAGTCTTCAGGAAAGGTACGGCGATATCACATTCCTTTTACTGGATGGTGTGCCAAGGGATGCCTCCGGCATGGAGATGGTGATAGCTCCCAATGTGCACTGTATCACCTACCACGAGGAGGAGGCCGGCTATCTGGCCGGATATATGGCAGTGCTGGAAGGATACCGGAAGCTTGGGTTTATTGGAGGGGAGCAGCTGCCAACGATATGCAGGTACGGGTATGGTTATCTTCAGGGAATTGACGATGCGGCCATGGATCTGGATATTTGTGATGAAGTCTGTGTGGAATATTGGTATGCGGATACGTTTTCTCCCTCGCCGGAGATTAAAAAGACTTCCCGCAGCTGGTATGAGGCAGGCACAGAAATTATTTTTGTCTGTGGCGGTTCCATCTATCAGTCTGTATTGGCATCAGCTGAAAAATGTAATGGAATGTTGATTGGGGCGGATGTGGATCAGAGCGGGATTTCAAAGCATGTTCTGACCTCAGCGATGAAAGGCGTCCAGTCTTCCGTTATCGTTGCCCTTGATGAGCTTTTTGCCCATGGAGGAAGCTGGCCGGAAGATATGGCAGGATGTGTTATGACTTATGGGGCGGAAAAAGAATGTATAGAGCTTCCCCTAACAGGAAATGCGTGGCGGTTCCAAAATGTATCCACAAAGGATTATTTCCGTATCCGCGCCAGCTTAAGAGAGGGAAAGGTTTATATATCAGATGATATCAGTGAACACCCGGATACAGCGGTTACAGTGAATTATTACAATGAGAATATAGATGGGAAAGCGACGGCAGCAGTAGGCGGTTATTTTGCACTGCCTGACGCAGAGGCAGGACCTCTGACGGCCTGTAAAGTGTGGGACAGAGATGTGTGTTTCCTGCACCTTAGATAGCAGGAGGAAATGTTTTGGATAAGAAAAAAAAGATAACGCTGTTTATATGCGGCATTCTCCTGTTTGCCGGCATTGTGCTGATACTTCGGGGATGCCAGGGAAAGTCCCTTGCCGCTTCTTCGGAGAATTTAAGCGCGGAGGATGGGGAAGAGGGAAGGATAAACAGTCTGACACGAGGGAATGTGACGCTTTCCCAATGGGAGCTTATATCTTATGGGGAGATTACGGACTGCTCTATTAAAGAAGACGGAAAGACAGTGGGGCTGACTTTGACGCTTCCGGATATTCCGGGAAGCGATGATGCGCTGGTTTACCTTTTTGAGTTTGAAGTCTATGAGGATACGGACGCCTTTGGTGATTTTGAAAGGAAGCCAATTGCCAGTATGGAAAAGGCGGTGAATTGTGAATTTCAGTGGACCTATAAGGAAGAGCAGCTTTTCAGGCAGTTTGTACCGGCGTTACTTGTGCATGGGGAATATATTCCGGTTTCTTCCAGCAGTTATATAAATAATCCGGAAGTGATTGCACGCAATACCGACGATTATCCGGAGAGCAGGTCAAAAAAAGGACTGCTGCTGGACCCGGAGCTTTTGGGAACTCCCAAGCTGGAGGAATTGGGTGTACAGCATGCAATTTATAATATTCCGCTGTCTATTATCCTTGGGGAGACAACAGACGATACATATCCGACAATTTTTTATGATTACAGAGGAAAAACTTATCAGTTTAACGGCGCTGCCATTGCAGGCTATGACAATCTGTTCTATTACCTTACAGCGAAAGGAATGCTTACAACGGCAATTATTTTAAACGACTGGAATGAAGAACATCCGGAGCTGATTCATCCGCTTTCAAGGAATAAAAAGTCAGGCGCTTATTACTATGCCTTTAATTGTGCGGAAGAAGAAGGATGTCTGTACCTTGAGGCGATAGCCTGTTTTTTAGCGGAACGTTATTCAGGCGGTGAATATGGTCTTGTATCAAGCTGGGTCATTGCCAATGAAATCAACCAGCATAAATTATGGAATTTTATGGATACCAGTGATATTACTATGTATGCCGTTGAATTTGAAAAGGCTCTCCGTGTTTTTTACAATGCAGCCAAACGCAATTTTGCGGGAGCTAAGGTGTATTTAAGCATTGACCATGACTGGAATGACAATGAAGGAAAAAATGACAAATTTTTTAATGCCAGGGATATGCTTGAAGCTGTTAACAAGGCCGCCAGGCAGAAGGGAAATTATGACTGGGGGGTGGCAATTCATCCCTATCCTGCGCCTCTTACCAGGGTAAATTATTGGAACCAGACTTATGATAAGACCATGGATGCACCGGTGCTTACGCCTATGAATTTAAGTACGGTTACGGATTTCCTCAAACAGGAGGAATATCTTGACCGGAGCGGTAATGTGCGGAGTATTTCTGTTACAGAGCTTGGATTTACCTCAAACTCAGGAGAAAAACTGCAGGCAGCGGCTTTTGCCTACTGCTATTATATTATTGATGCCAATCCTTATATAGAAGCGTTTATAATGAACAGACAGACAGACGCCATGGAAGAGGTTAAACAGGGACTTTCCTTTGGTATATATAAAATTGACCATACACCTAAGTTTATCTATAAAATATTTAAGGAAATTGATACGGAACAGGGGATGGACAATGTGGATTTTATGCTGAATATTATTGGAGCGGAAAGTCTGGAGGAGGCCCTTTTGCGGGCACAGTAAAATCTAAAAGCAAAAAAGCAAGACCTTTGAAATTCAGAGGTCTTATTTTATGAAAAACCGTCTGTTTCCCCGTACCGGAATAAAGGCTATAATTTTACCATAACCTCGTCCACTGCCTACGACCAGAAATGGATGCGGGGCAGGAATTTTTATGAAAATATAGACCGGGTAGTAGACAGTGTGTTTGCAAACTATTTATCCCGTCCGGGAGTCCGGCAGCCCATTTTTACTTCTTATTGTGATGGCAGGAGAGTTACATGCAATGGGTTAAGCCAGTGGGGATCTAAATATCTGGGAGAAGAGGGATATTCGGCCATTGATATTATCCATTATTACTATGGAAGTGACATGTATATTAATACGGCAGTAAGCGTTGCAGGTGTACCCTCCTCCTGGCCGGGATATAATCTGACGATTGGTTCCACCGGGGAGAAGGTCAGGCAGATACAACAGCAGCTAAACCGTATTGCAAGAAATTATCCGGCCATTCCCTCTATAACAGCTGATGGCATATATGGACCGGCTACGGCGGAAGCGGTACGCGCTTTTCAAAGAATATTTAATCTTCCTGTATCCGGTGTGGTGGATTATCCCACATGGTACAGCATTTCAAACATTTATGTAGGAGTAAGCCGTATTTCTGAACCTGCATAACTGATAAAACGTTAATTAAGAATGTTCACAATGTATGAAAATGGCGGGGCAGGCCGTGCACTTTTTTAACAGTTCATTGGTTGCGGAAATATGGGGAATGATGGTATACTATAGAAAACGAAAAAAGAGAAACAGGCGGCTGGAGGAACATGGCAGTGCAGGATGCAGTAGATAAAATTTTGCAGGGAAAATTCAATAAAGAAATCTATTCGCTGGATTTTTCAGATCCTGTTATTGAGCTTAAGCTTCATGAGGGAGAGAACTATGAAGGAAGTTTTGTGATTACAGGCCCTGAAAACGAAGTGACAGAAGGAATGGTTTCCTCCACGAGACTGCGGATGCACTGTCTGACAGAACAATTTCTGGGGAGAAAAGAAGAAATTGCCTATTATTTTGACGCATCCGCAATGACGGAGGGGGATACCTTAAAAGGAGAATTTCGCGTCATTTCCAATCATGGAGAGTATTATATCCCATATCATGTAACGATTGTGACCGGAAAACTTGAATCTGAGCTGGGGGATATTAAAAATCTGTTTCATTTTACGAATCTGGCCCGCACAAACTGGGGGGAGGCAGTCAGGCTGTTTTACTCCAAAGATTTTGTGCGCATATTTGAGGGAATAAGCAGGCAGTACCTTGGCGCCTACAGAGGGCTGGCAGGAGGAAGCAGAGGGGAACAAAAGGTAGAAGAATTCCTTCTGGAAATCAGAAAAAAGCAGAAGGTGGAATTCTTTTTGGAAAATGAAGATATCCGTATGGATAATTCAGATGATAAGCTGGAAGGACGCCTGGTAATTAACCGTAATGGATGGGGGTATTCTGAGTTTTCGCTGGAAAAGGAAGGGGATTTTATCCGGCTGGAGAAAGAAAAGATCCGTGAGGAGGATTTTCTTGGCAATAGCTGCAGGCTTCCTTTTTACATATCTGCGGAAAAGCTCCATAGCGGAAGAAATTACGGCATGATTCGTCTTTTAAATCCTTATGTCTGTCTTACAGCTCAAATTACAGTGGCAAATAAGCATTCCAAAATGGGAAAAGCCGGAGTACGGAGACAGAAAAAGCATGCCATTATGGAATTGATGCAGTATTATGAGGCTTTCCGCACAAAGAAAATCAGCGCTTCATCCTGGATGAAGGAAACCGGGGAACTGGTGGAAAATCTGACGCAGATAGACGATGAGGATGTTTCCATAAAGCTGTTTAAAGCCCAGCTTTTAATTACGGAAGAGAGGGACAAAGAGGCGGACTGGCTGCTGTGTCAGACAAAAGAGGCGGTGGAAGAAAATTTTGTTCCGGCCATTTACTGTTATTATTTATATCTGACCACGCTGCTTAACAGACGGGAGACTTATATTGACGAAGTGGCGGGGCAGGTGGAACGGATTTTTACCCAAAATTCCGACAACTGGAGAATTGCATGGCTGCTTTTATATTTGTCTGAAGATTATATGAGAAGTCCCTCCGGAAAATGGATTGTTTTGGAGGAGCAGTTCCGGCAGGGGTGCAAAAGTCCTGTACTTTATATTGAAGCCTGGAATTTAATTGCAGCTAACCCTGCCCTGCTTATGCGTCTTAACAGTTTTGAACTGCAGATTTTATCTTATGCGGCCAAAAAAGAATTACTAACGACCGGTGTGATTGGTCAGGTGGTTTATCTTGCCCAGAGGGTGAAAAACTTTTCCGGCAGGCTGTTTGCCATATTAAAAAGCTGTTATCAGCTGCTGCCAGAGGATGAAGTGTTGCAGACGATCTGCACACTGTTAATTAAAGGAAACAGGACAGATGAGGAAAGCTTTTTATGGTATGAAAAAGGAATAGAAAAAGAGCTGCGGATAACAAGACTGTATGAGTATTATATGATGTCCCTGCCTCTTGAAAAAGACCGGGAAATCCCTAAAATTGTGCTTATGTATTTTGCTTTTGACAGCAGTCTCGACAGTCTGCGCAATTCCTTTCTTTATGCTTACATTCATGAAAAACGGGAGCAGTACCCGGAACTGTATGAAAGCTACCGGGAACAGATAGAACGGTTTGTAATGGCCCAGCTTTTAAAGGGACGCAGCAATAAATACCTGGCATACCTTTACAAAAATCTGATTACGCCGGTAATGCTTACAGACGAAATTGCCGTCGGGCTGTCAACGGCGTTGTTTATGCAGCACTTAAAAGTAATGCGGGAGGACATAAAAAAGGTTATTCTGGTTTATGATAAAGAATATGAAGAAACGGTTTATCCGGTTTCAGGAAGGGAAGCTTTTTTTCCTGTTTATGGCAATGACTTCCGGCTTTTACTGGAGGATGCAAAGGGAAACAGATATTGCAGGGAAGAGGAGTATACCCTGGAGGTTCTTCTTATGCCGGATAAGCTGGCGTTTTTGATCGCCCCCTCTATTTTGGGTTGTGTACATTTTGACCTATGGCTGTGCGAGAGTGGAAGGGAAATTGCCGAAGTCAGTGCGGAGAATGTGGAATACATGAAACGTCTGGTGAATGCGCCGGAGGTTGTAGAGGAAGTCCAAAAGGAAATACGCATGCGGCTGCTTAATTTCTTTTATGACAGTGACAGAATGAAAGAGTTGGACGAGTGTTTAAAGGAGCTTTCCCTTTTGCAGATACATAACCAGTGTTTTTCACAGGTGCTTCGTTTCCTGATTTTACGGGGAATGTATGAAAAAGCATATGACTGGATTAAAATGCGTGGATGCGAGGGCGTGGAAGCGAAGATTATTGTCAGGTTATGCAGCAGACTTCTTGCTTTTGAAGGGACAGAAGAAGATGTAACGATGACGAAGCTTGCCTTTCTTGCATTTCGGGCGGGCAAATATGATGAAAATCTGCTGGAATATTTATGCCGGTATTTTCAGGGAACCAGCAAGGAAATGCGGGATGTGTGGAAGGCAGCGGAAGCTTTTGGGATAGATACCTATGGGCTTTCGGAGCGGCTTTTGGTACAGATGCTTTATACAGGCGCTTTTGTGTGGGAGCGGGCGGAAATTTTTAAACGTTATGTATCCGGGGGAGCCCGGACAGTGGTGGAATCGGCGGTTCTTGCCCAGTGCGCTTATGAATATTTTGTGAAGGACAAGCCGCTGGATGCGTTTGTCCTGGAGGATATGCAGAGGGTTATTGAAAGGCAGGAAGATGGGATACCTTTTATATGCAGGCTTGCTTATACCAAATATTATTCAGAGAATAAAAAAGAATTAAACGAGAGAGTGCTGCGCTTTTTAGTTGTTTTCCTAAAGGAGATACTGGCTGAAAATAAATATTTCCCTTTCTTTAAGGAATATTCTGAAAACATTGCTTCTATGCGGCGGTTTGCGGACAAGACGATGATAGAATACCGGGTGCGGGAGGGCAATAAAGCGTTTATTCATTATTTGCCTGAGAGAGAGGATGGCGCCAGGGAGGAATATATAAAGGAAGAAATGAAAGATATGTTTGGCGGTATTTGTGTAAAACAATTTATTCTTTTCTTTGGAGAGCATTTGCAGTATTATATAACAGAGATGGAGGATGGAAAAGAGCACCTGACGGAAAGCGGAACCCTAAGCCGCAATGATACCGGGATAGAGCAGAGAGAAAACAGGTATAATCTGTTGAATGATATTTCCATCGGAAGAAATCTCCATGATTATGAAACCATGGAAAGACTTTTGGACGATTACTTTGAACAGGATTTTCTTGTCCGGGAACTTTTTTCCATGCGTTAGGAGGTTTGGATGTTTCAGGGGCAGAACTTTTTTGGAAAAAAAAACAGTAAAAAGGTGGCCGTAGGATATGATCTTGGGCGGAGCTTTGCCCAAATCAGCTTTTGTGGACTGGAAGAGACTGAGCCGGAAACTGTTTCTGCGGTAGCAGGCACAGAACAGTATAATATTCCGGCGCTGCTTTGCAAAAGGAGCGGAGTAGGGCAGTGGTATTATGGAAAAGAGGCCATTAAATTCGCCAGGGAAGAAAATGGGATTCTGGTGGAAGACTTGCTTACCCTTGCTGAACGGGGAGAAGATGTAATGGTGGAGGGAGAAGCCTTTGACCCGGTTGCCCTTCTTACCTTATTTGTTAAACGAAGTCTGTCGCTTCTTAATATACGGATTTCTTTTAACCAGATAGAGGCTTTTATGTTTACTGTGGAGGAGCTTACCCCCCGGATTGTGGATGTGCTGGGAAAAGTGGCAGCAGGGCTTCAGCTGAAAGCACAGCATATTCATTTTCAGAGCCATGCGGAAAGTTTTTATGCCTTTACCATGCACCAGAGTTGGGAACTTAGGCAGAATGATGTAATGATATATGAATATGACAGCGAACTAAAGACCATGCGTCTGGAATGTAATAAGAAGACTACGCCAAAGGTGATTTTTATTGAGCAGAAAAATTATCCTGAAATGGAGCGGAGAGTGTGGCAGGAGGATGAGGGACAAAAAAGACAGCAGATGGCGGAGCTTGACTTGTTATTTTCAGGAATTGTAAAAAAAAGCCTGGAGGACAAAAATGTTTCCACGGTGTTTTTGCTGGGGGATGGTTTTAAAGAAGGATGGCCCAAAGACTCATTAAGGATTATGTGCAAAAACCGGCGGGTTTTCCAGGGAAACAATCTTTATAGTAAAGGGGCCTGTTATGGGATGCTTGAACGCCTAAATCCTGGTAAGGAGTGGCAGGAATATGTTTATCTGGGCGCAGATAAATTAAAGTCCAATATCGGCATGAAAGTCCTGCGCGGTGGGGAAGATTCCTATTACGCGGTTTTGGATGCCGGAGTCAATTGGTATGAAACTTCCGCTGATTTTGATATTATTCTGGAAGAGGGAAATACGGTGGACTTTGTAATCACCCCCTTAACTGGCGGCAGCGTGACAAATAAAGCCGTTACTTTGGAAGGACTGCCAGAAAGACCGCCCAGAACGACAAGACTCAGCGTTCATGTGGAGATGACGGCGGTTAGCAGGGCGGAAATAACAGTGGAAGATATGGGATTTGGAGAGTTATTTAAGTCCAGCGGAAAGGCCTGGACACAGACGATTTTCGTCTAGTAAGGAGCGGCAGCTTTATGGGCAGAATGATTTTATGTACGGGAAAGTATGCAAAAAATCCCTATTATCTTGAAAATGCGTGTACCAACGTGTATTGTGTAGAGGAACTTTGTTATCTTTTTGCCAGTAATCCTTTTATAATAAACGGGGATATTATGGATAAAAAGCTTGCCAGGTGGCTGGACGAAGAATGTGGCCTTTCAGAATTGGGCCACCAGCTTCTTGGACTTTTTAACAGAGGGAGTCAGGCAGGAACTTTTGTCGGAATGATTTTGGATTATGTGAATTATTGCACGCCAAGAGAAAAAAAGAAAATTGAGGAAATTCTCCAGAGCAATGTGGGACTTACAGATTATGAAAAAAAGAAAAAACAGGCGGATTTTTTGTTGAAAAACCGTAAATTGGGACAGGCGCTGGAGGAATACGATAATCTGTGCAGAGAACTTCCGGATACGGAAAGCGGATTAAAGCCTTCCATTTACCATAATATGGGAACCGCATACGCAGGACTTTTTGAATTTGAAATGGCAGCGAAATATTTTAAACGCGCTTATGATATGTCAGGAGAACAGGAATCCGGCATTCAGTATCTTACTGCACAAAGGCTGTATCTGCACGAAAATTCTTACATTTCTTTTATGGCGGAGCATGGGGAATATCTGGAACTTTCCCTTTTGGTGGAAAAGCGTTTTGAGGCGGCAAAAGGCGGATTTGAGGCCGGACAGGATAACCGGATGCTTACGGCGCTGAAAATTTATAAGGAAGAAGGAAATGTGGCTTCCTATTATGAGGACATTGATAAAATAATTTCCCGGAAAAAGGAAGAGTACCGGGAGATGGTTGAACAATAAAAATAGATGATTTGCTGGTGCAGAACCGCAGTGGTATGCAGGGAGATGGAAATGAATTTATTTAAAAAGCTATTTGGAAAAAAGAAAAAAACAGAAGAGCCGGTATATGAAGTGGAGGACTGGAACCAAATCGTTTATGACAGAGAAGATTTGCAGATTAACGATAAGGAACAGCGTCAGGAGTATGTGAAGGGGTGTCTGGAGCAGATTGCAGAGGCGTCCAGAGAGCTGGAAAATCTTCAATTTGAATATAATATGGTTACTTCTTACCTAAAGGATATGGAAGAAATCGAGGCGCTGCCAGAGGAAGAGAGGGAGGAACTGGAAACCTGTGCCAGAAAAATAGAAACGCTTGAAGAGCAGCAGTCCGGGTATAAGAACAGAAAACATCGGATGAGTGAGGACAAATACCGACAGATGGAACGGCTGGAAGCAGAGTATCAGGAAAGCTATGAAAAGCTTATTCAGGCGGAAGAGTATCAGGATTTGGTAAAACGGGACTTGCGGAAGCTGGATGGGGAGAGGCAGGCGTATCATTTCAGGAGAAGCGAGCTGCGTCATATAATAGCAGATACAAGGGCCATGACCATTGTATGTACCGTGGCGGTCATTGTGTGTATTCTTGCGCTTTTGGTTTTACAATATGGCTTTGAAATGAATACCAAACCGGGATATTTGGCTGCGGCAGCAGTAGGAGCAGCGGCGATTACGGCAATTTTTGTCAAACATAATGACTCCGTAAAGGAACTGGAGAGGGTGGAAAACGGAATTGGCCGTATTATACGGCTGCAAAATACAGTGAAAATCAGATATGTGAATAATACAAATTTGTTGGAATATCTTTATATGAAATACCGTGTACAAAGTGCAGGCGAGCTGGTAAAGACCTGGCAGCAGTACCAGGAAGAAAAGGAGGAACGGCGCAGTTTCCAGCAGGCAGAATGGCAGCTGGATCAGTGTCAGCAGGATTTATTACGGGTTTTGCGCAGATACCAGGTTAAGGATCCTATGATCTGGCTTCATCAGACAGCAGCGATTCTTGACAAAAAGGAAATGGTGGAAATCCGGCATAACCTGATTATACGGAGGCAGTCTCTAAGACGCCGGATGGATTACAATAAGGAAATGATTGCTGGAAAAGCCCAGGCGGAAATTAAGGATTTAGTGGAAACTTATCCGAAATATGCAAAGGAAATTTTAAATATTGTGGGAGAGTACGAAAAGGATTTCTCTTGACTTCTATTTTGGAGCATGGTAGCATGATAAGCGTATAAAAGAACACTTTATCATATTAGCGAGGTAAAGTGCAGCATATTATGTGACAAGATGGAGGAGAGATTATGAAAATGAAGAAACTAATCGCACTGTTTGCAGTGGCAGCCGTAACAGCGGGAATACTTTCCGGCTGTGGGGCAAAGGGGGATGACAAGGAGGCATCCGCACAGAATGAGTTGTCAAATGAGGAAAATGACGCTTTGGCGGGAAATAAGGAGGCGGAAAATGACGAAGTTTCTGGCGCTGAAGAGAATGGCCCTTCCTCTGACACAGCAAAGGCGGATGATGGAGAGCCGGCACAGGAGAGGACCACTTTTACCGTTGGTTTTGACGCGGAATTTCCGCCCTATGGCTATATGGATGAAAATGGGGAATACACAGGATTTGACCTTGATTTAGCACAGGAGGTATGTGACAGGAATGGATGGGAGCTTGTAAAACAGCCGGTTGACTGGGATTCAAAGGATTTTGAGCTTTCTTCCGGTTCGATTGACTGTATCTGGAATGGATTTACCATGAATGGGCGTGAGGATGCTTATACATGGTCTGTTCCTTATGTGGACAACAGCCAGGTGTTTGTGGTAAAATCAGATGCGGGTATTGCTTCTTTTGATGATTTGGCCGGAAAAATTGTAGGTGTCCAGAAGGATTCTTCTGCTCTGGCGGCTTTAGAGTCTGATGCGGCAGAGCTTGCAGGAACTTTTTCGCAGCTTAGCCAGTATGCTGACTACAACACAGGTTTTATGGACTTGGAAGCAGGCGCCATTGATGCTCTTGCCATTGATATTGGAGTTGCTGATTATCAGATTGCGTCCAGAGGGGACGGCTATTTGATTATGGAGGAAAAGCTTGCTACAGAACAGTATGGAATTGGTTTTTTACTTGGAAATGATGAATTAAAGGATCAGGTGGAAAAGACCCTGCTTGAGATGGCGGAAGATGGTAAGTTTATGGAAATTGCCGGAAAATATGGATTGGAAGGCAGTGTATGCCTTGGAAAATAGCTGGATAGACGCTGCGTCGGAGGGCGGTTTATACGGCACAGCGGGAAAATAGCTGCTATAATTTTGCGGCTCTGCATGGATTGGAGCGGAGCCGCAGATAAAGGAGAACAAATGAGCACAGGAATGATGCTGATGCAGCTGGGAAAAGGAATGATATCGACGGCAGAAATTTTTGTCCTTACATTAATTTTTTCCCTGCCTTTGGGACTTTTGATATCTTTTGGAAGAATGTCAAAAAACGGGCTTTTAAGAACATTGTCTAAATTTTATATATCTGTTTTGCGGGGAACTCCGCTGATGCTGCAGCTTCTGGTGGTTTATTTTGCCCCCTATTATTTATTTGGCTTAAATTTACGGGGGTATCGGTTTCCGGCGATTATTCTTGCTTTTTCTATCAACTATGCGGCCTATTTTGCGGAGATTTACAGAGGCGGCATTGAATCTATGGCAGTGGGGCAGTATGAGGCGGCAAAGGTGCTGGGATACAGTAAAGGACAGACTTTTTTTAAGATTATTCTGCCTCAGGTGCTGAAACGTATTTTACCCTCCATAACCAATGAAACCATTACCCTTGTAAAGGATACTTCTTTAGCTTTTGTATTAGCCCATGCGGAGATGTTTACAATGGCCAAGCAGATTGCTGCCAAGGATACCAGTATGACTCCGCTTATGGCGGCAGGACTGTTTTACTATATATTTAACTTTGTGGTGGCGTTTGCGATGGAACGGATTGAAAAGGCTATGAACTATTATCGGTAGAAAATGCCGGTTCATAAGTGATTTTATTGCAGCTTTACGGGCAGGAGGGCATAGTGGAAAGAGGTACAAAGGTTTTACTTGAAATTAATCATATGAGCAAAGGCTTTGACGGCCTTCCGGTAATAAACGACATTTCCCTTTCCGTCAGGAAAGGAGAGGTTGTATCCATAATAGGGCCTTCAGGGTCCGGGAAATCTACTTTGCTGCGGTGCGCAACCATGCTGGAGCGGATGGATGGGGGTGAGCTTATCTATCTGGGAGAAAAGGCGGCATGGGAGGAAAATGGAAAATGTATTTACGCGGGCAAAAATAAAATAAAGGAAATTCGGAAGAATTTCGGTCTTGTATTTCAGAATTTTAATTTATTTCCCCATTATAATGTTTTAAAAAATATAACAGATGCACCGGTTTGTGTGGATGGAGTTTCAAAAAAGGAAGCGAAGGAGCGGGCCTTAAAGCTGCTGGAGGAGCTTGGCCTTTCTGATAAGGCAGACGCATATCCCTGTCAGCTTTCCGGCGGGCAACAGCAGCGGGTTTCCATTGCAAGGGCACTGGCGCTTCAGCCGAAGCTTCTCTTTTTTGATGAACCAACTTCCGCTCTTGACCCTGAACTTACAGGAGAGGTTTTACGTGTAATTAAACAGCTGGCTAAGGAACATATGACTATGATTATTGTGACGCATGAGATGGAGTTTGCAAGAGAGCTGTCAGACCGGATTATTTTTATGGAACAGGGAGTGATACAGGCCCAGGGAACGCCGGAAGAAATCTTTTCGTCCGACAAAGAAAGAGTCAGGGCATTTATTGGTAAATTCAGGTCATAATGTTATTAGAAATGTTGTCAGTTTGGCTGTATATATTGCAGAGTTTAATTTGCAAAAATTGTGAAGCAGTTTAATATTTTATTGCCGCATGGCGGCAGAAGGAGGAAATCATGGAAAAAAGAGAGCAGATTTATGAGGGAAAGGCAAAGAAAGTATTTGCCACAGATGATCCGGATGTGGTAATCGTAGACTATAAGGATGACGCAACCGCATTTAACGGAGAGAAGAGAGGCACCATTGTGGGAAAGGGCGTTGTTAACAACCGGATGACCAATCATGTGTTTAAGCTTTTGGAAAAGGAAGGGGTACCAACCCATCTGATTGAAGAGTTAAGCGAGAGAGAGACGGCTGTAAAGAAAGTGGATATAGTGCCTCTTGAAGTCATTATCCGCAATGTTGCAGCAGGAAGCTTTTCCAAACGTCTGGGAGTGCCGGAAGGAACGCCTTTTAAGGAGCCTACCATTGAGTTCAGCTACAAAAACGATGAACTGGGAGATCCTTTGATAAATAGTTACTTTGCTGTTGCTTTGGGACTTGCTACTTGGGAAGAGATTGACACAATTAAAAAGTATGCTTTTAAGGTTAATGAAGTGCTTAAGGCTTACTTCCTTCAGGCAGACATTAAACTGATTGACTTTAAGATTGAGTTTGGACGTTTCCACGGACAGATTCTTTTAGCGGATGAAACTTCACCGGATACCTGTCGTCTTTGGGATGTCCATACCAATGAGAAGCTGGATAAAGACCGTTTCCGCAGAGATTTGGGAAATGTGGAGGAAGCTTATAATGAAGTGTTTAAACGGCTGGGACTTGCCTGATAAACCGGGTGAGGAATGCGGCGTTTTCGGTATATATGACTTTGAAGGCAAAAATGTAGCGGATACCATTTATTATGGACTTTTTGCTTTGCAGCACAGAGGCCAGGAAAGCTGTGGCATTGCGGTCAGCGACACAATGGGTCCCAAAGGGAAAGTTGCCTGTGTAAAGGATATGGGGCTTTTAAACGAAGTGTTTACGCCGGAAACGCTGGAAAAATTAAAAGGTGATATTGGCGTGGGACATGTGCGCTATTCCACAACAGGAAGTTCTGTCAGAGAGAACGCCCAGCCCCTTGTGCTAAACTATGTAAAGGGAACACTGGGTCTTGCCCATAACGGCAATTTAATTAACACGCCAGGGCTTCGAAAGGAGCTTGCCTATACAGGAGCCATTTTCCAGACAACCATAGACTCAGAAGTGATTGCCTATCTTATTGCAAGAGAGAGATTAAACAGCAAGTCAGTGGAAGAAGCGGTAGGGCATGCCATGAAAAGGATTAAGGGGGCGTATTCCCTGATTATCATGTCGCCCAGAAAACTGATTGGCGCAAGAGATCCTTTCGGTTTCCGCCCTCTTTGCATTGGAAAACGGGATAATGCGTATATTTTATCTTCCGAGACTTGCGCCCTGGATACCATAGGTGCGGAATTTGTGCGGGATGTGGAACCGGGAGAAATTGTCACTATTTCCCCGGAAAAAGGAATTGTTTCTGATAAAAGCATGTGCATTTCCAAAGAAAAACATGCCAGATGTGTGTTCGAATACATTTATTTTGCAAGGCCGGACAGTTACATTGATGGCGTAAGCGTTTACAATTCCCGGATGATGGCCGGAAGGTTTCTGGCAATGGATTCGCCTGTGGAGGCAGACCTGGTGGTGGGTGTGCCGGAATCAGGCAATTGTGCCGCCATTGGCTATTCCCTGCAGTCAGGGATTCCACATGGACAGGCTTTTGTGAAAAACGGTTATGTGGGAAGAACTTTTATCAAACCAGGTCAGGAGAGCAGACAAAGCAGCGTGCAGGTAAAGCTGAATGCGCTGCGGGAAGCAGTATGCGGCAGACGGATTATAATGATAGACGATTCCATTGTTCGTGGCACTACGTCTGACCGGATTGTTCATATGCTGCGGCAGGCAGGGGCGAAGGAAGTGCATATGCGGGTAAGCTCCCCTCCGTTCTTATGGCCCTGCTATTTTGGAACAGATGTGCCTGCAAGGGAACAGTTGATGGCTTATCAGCGTTCTGTGGAGGAAATCTGTGAACTGATAGGAGCAGATTCCCTGGGGTATCTGAAGGAAGAGAGGCTTTCGGAAATAGTGGAAGATTTAGGCATCTGCAAGGGGTGTTTTACAGGAAAATATCCTCTTTTGCCGCCAGAGGAAGATATCCGGGGAGAAATGTGAGAACGGTTTATGACTTTTCTATAAGACTTTTTTACACAACCTGCAATCTGTTGCAGGAAATCATAGGCAATTGCGAAACTTGGAGTTGTGGAAATATTCTGACAATATATTCCACTCAAATCCTGTTGCACCGGGCATTCCATCAAGCCCAGCAGGACAGAAGACAGTCGGGGAGCGTCCCTCTGCCTTCTATGGTCTTGATTTCATGGTGCATAAGGCTTTTCGCAGAATAGATTGTCAGAATATTCAGCAAGTTTAC
>CANCXX010000040.1 GCA_947381965.1 uncultured bacterium | reverse complement strand
TGCAAAAGTTTGTTACGCAGCAGAGCTGCGGGGAATGTACCCTGAGTCATTCAAAAAATCCCCACAGCAAAAAAATAAGGGTTCTCCAAATGGAGAAATCCTAAACCTCCCTATTCTTCCCTACCCTTAATCTTGGCTATATGCTCCTTTAGCACAAGATTGATATATTGGCTGAATGACCGATCGTCATTCTCTGCCAGTTCCTTGATTTCTGCAATAATATCCTCATCAAGTGAGACGCTAACTTTTTGCTTGTACGGTTTGTTCATACTTTTTGCTCCTTTTTCTTACTTTTATATTGTATATCAAATCGGTCTGTGATATATTAAAGTGGCAAGAAGTATCAAAAAGTAGCAAGAATGTAAAATTGATAAAAAACATAAGGAACTGACGATAAGCATGGAGAAGAACGAAATTAAAGACAGGTTATTTGATGTACTGAATGACACGGATAATCTGCCGATACAGGATATTGTGGTTGATGATCGGAACAATATAGTGAATGTGTACCTTACGGATGGCACAAGATTTTCAGTTCATGTAGAAAAATGTGGAAAATGGTGCATATGTGAGGTATAATATAGAAGAAATTTATCTTATGGGAAGGCGGTATTTGTTATGGGAGATATATCAGTTAAATTTTTAGGAAAAGATTATGTGTTTCCAGAAGAATTAAGGGAATATGTTTCGTATTGTAATGAATTTGAAAAAATAAGTAATACATTATCCGATGCACTTTTGGTATCAATGAAAAAAAAGTCAATTACTGATGGGAACGATAGTCAAGCGGATGATATTGAGACAAAATTAAAGGATTTAATGCGTCAGGAGGGAAAGAAAATTATCCCGATGTTGGCAAAGCATGAAATTTTTGATGTTACTGAAAGTGATTTAATTGATAATAATCAGGGATACATTCTATATGAACAAGCATATAAAACAATGATGGAAGGATTATGTAAAAATCTTGCCGAAGAAATGCAAGCATTTATGGATGGTTATGATGATGTTCAGAGGTCTGCTTATTCACAAGTTACTGGTACAGGAATTTCGATGTATTCTAATAGCATAATTGCACATATGACATTGGCTGCGTTTGAGACAAGTGCAGTAAAAAAACAGTGCGAACAAGCGGATAGGGATTTTGAAAGAGCATTTGACTCTATGACGGAAAGAAATGCGTCTGTTCGTGGAAAGAAAGATGTTGAGGTAATGGCAAAGACATATACAAGTGTTGCAGAAGCATTTGGTGTGTATGTTACAGAACTTATGGAAACATTTCTGAATAAATTGCAAGAACATTCAATATATGATTATTCAAAACTAAAACCATATAATATTAAGCGTTCTAGTGAATTACTTAATAATATGGCAATAGTAGAAAATAAACAGAGTATCCTTGAACAAGCATTTAAAAGTTGTCCTTACAATCCCGACATATATGCAAAAGTGCTTGAATTAGGTCTTTGTGATGTGGACACTTTTTTGACCGCAAAAGAGTTTTATCAGGATTCTTTGTTAATAGGTGTTATTGAGGACTACTGTAAAAAGTATTTGAAAGATTATGATAAGGTAAAAGTTCCCATTACAATTTTGGCATCATATAAAGAAAAAACAGAAATTGAAATATTACGTTCCTTGTATGGGAGCGAGTTGAATTCGATAGAAAGCAACTATCATAAGTTTGAAAAAGTGCTATCTAATCAGAGGGCGTTAGATGAATGGATACGCACTAATATTTCTAAACAAACACAGAATATTATTGGCACGTCTATTGAAACTATAAAAAATAAAGTCCATTCGTCTGTTAATGGTGTTGTTTCAGAAAGCAATTATCAGAAGTTTGTTGATATGGGATTACTTTCTGCCGAAACATTAAGATTAAAGAATAGTACACAAACCACATTATTTGGTATCAATGAAGAAATTGAGAACAAACTTGTTGGTTTGATTGTTGCCTATATAGAAGAAGCAAAGTTAAGAAAGAAAAAATGTGATGATGTATATGCTGAATTTGATAAAGAGGTTAAGAAGAAAAATGATGCTATTTCAGAGAAACGCAATGAATTGAATGGATTAGGTATGTTTGCTTTTTCCAAAAAGAAAGAAGTAAAAGCCCTTATTGCCGATATGGAGTCAGAATTATCAAAATATAAATATGATAAAGAACCAAAGGATTTGCAGAGAGCATTTGAAAAAATGTATGGATGAATAAGTAATATTAAAAGGGAGGTCAAAATAGACCTGCCTTTTTTAATGCCTACATTTATATAGAAGAAAGGAGTTCAACAATGCAAGTATTAAACAGATTAAAGATGGAATTATCCAATCAGGAATATTTTACAGACGAGCAGTATATCCAGTTCCTCACGGAGAACAACTTATCTCCCACTGATGAATATGATAAGCCGACAATGCAGAAACAATTACTATTCACCGTCATAGACGTACTTGAAGCCGTTACCAATGACATAGACCTTATGACAGGCATCAGTACAGAGTTTAGTGACATAGGACAGGCATATCAGTTCCTAGAAGCAAGAATAGGGCAGGTAAAGGATAAGATTGCTGCTATTCCAGAGCCAGAGGAAGATTACACTTGTTTTTCGCTGATGTATACGAGGGAACCGGTAACAAGACCGCCTTATGTGAGCAATACAAGGATTGTATCTAATGAAGAAATAGATGATATGATAGGCAGGTGATTAAATGACAGTAACGGATTCTGAAACAAAGTTTGTTGATAAGGCAGGACTTGACCATGCAATAGATGAATTGAAGAAACTTATAGAGGACTCCCGATCGGGAGACGTTGATTTGTCCGATTATGTGACACAGGAGCAGTTACAGGATGCTTTGGATTCACTAGATATAAATATTGATCTGTCGGCATATGCCACTAAAGAGGAATTACAACAGGCAATAGCCAGTATAGATTTATCAGGGTACGCAACTACTGCGTATGTTGATAATGCCATTGCTAATATTCCTACTGGTGGCGGTGGTGATGTGGATTTATCAAATTACTACACAAAGGCAGAGAAATATAATAAGGAAGAAGTTAATAATCTTATACCTACTGTAACGGATGGGCAGGACGGTCAAAATGGCATTACACCTCATATTGATCCCACATCAAAGCATTGGTTCATTGGAGACACTGATACAGGAGTAATTGCAGAAGGTCAAGACGGACAGGATGGTACAAATGGTATTGATGGAACAAACGGAACAGATGGAAAAGATGGCTTTAGTCCTACTGCCACTGTCACCAAAGTAGGGAAAACCGCAACAATTACCATTACAGATAAAAATGGAACGACAACGGCATCTATATCTGATGGGCAGGATGGTTCTGGTGGCGGTTCTTCTGGTGGTGGAGAGATATATTCTACGGAAGAAACTGCTATTGGTACATGGATTGATGGTAGGACGATTTACAGGGAAGTTATGGAAATGGATTTGCCCGCAATGACAACCTATAGTCCTGATTCTGGACAGGTATCTATTTGGGATTCTCCATGCAATAAGGAGTTATTGGATTGTAGGGTTGTATTATATAGTGGGTTATCCAGTGCATCTGATATATATCCGATATATATAATGAATGCTATGAGTTATTCGGGCACTGAAGTTTGGTCAACGAAAACAACTGTTGCTAATGTGACAAAAACATTGGATCAAGGGAAAATTGGCATTTATCCATTGGGTAATCCAAAATCCAGTAGATATAGAGTGTTTTATGGTGCTAAGTATGCAAGTAAAAAGGCAGCGTTTATATTGGATTATGTAAAATCAATCACTGAGTAACTGTAAAATCGCTAAATAGGGAATTGACGTATAGTTTTTTCTGTGATAGTATAATATCCATAGTAAGTAAGTCCTACGAATAAAATGGGACTTAATCCTACGAATGTACATGAAATGTCCAGTATTTATCGGGCTTTGCGAGGTCTGCATACTCAGTTGGTAGAGCAGAGGACTGAAAATCCTCGTGTCACTGGTTCGATTCCGGTTCTGGGCATTATATTTAAATTGACATGGCATTGTGGACATATAAATATGATTATATGTTCTTTTTTTATGTCTTGATTTATATAAAAAAATTACTAATTTGAAACATATGTATTGATACTGAAAGAAGTTTAGCATGGAAATAACTTGCAGTAATTTATTAGATTTGATACTATTAATTCGTAAACCGTTTAAATTGTGGAGGTAGAATTGACATTGTATCTAAATCTGCAGAATAAGTAAGAATGGAGATTTATATGAAAAGTAAGTATTTATTACATGGTGGTGATTATAACCCAGAGCAATGGCTTCATATGCCTGAGGTTTTAAAAACAGATGTTAAGAGGTTTAAGGAGGCAAAAATTAATACAATAACTTTAGGTGTATTTTCCTGGTCTAAGCTTGAACCCAAGGAGGGTGAATATTGTTTTGGGTGGATGGAAGAAATAATAAATAATTTGTATGAAAATGGAATTTCTGTGATTCTGGCTACTCCGTCGGGAGCACGTCCCCATTGGATGGCAAATAAGTATCCAGAGGTATTGCGAGTAAATGAAATGCGGCAACGTAATCTTTTTGGGGGCAGGCATAATCATTGTTTTACTTCTCCGGTATACAGAAAAAAAGTGAAGCAGATAAATACAGAATTGGTTAAACGTTTTGGTTCTCATCCGGCAGTAAAAATGTGGCATATTTCAAATGAATTTAGCGGAGAATGTCATTGCGAGCTTTGTCAGAATGCCTTTAGGGACTGGTTAAAAAAGAAATATGGGACAATTGATGTTTTAAATGACAGATGGTGTACAACCTTTTGGAGTCATATATATGATAGTTTCGATCAGGTGGAAAGTCCTTCTTCTTTGGGGGAAAATTCCATTATGGCGTTAAATTTGGATTGGAAAAGATTTGTTTCAGATCAGACAATTGATTTTATGGAACAGGAAATTTGTACTATCAGAGAGATGGGAGCTCTCCAGCCGACTACGACAAATTTAATGTATCATTTCGGAGGAATTGACTATTTCCGTCTGGCAGAAAAGGTTGATGTGGTTTCCTGGGATAATTATCCATCCTGGCACAAAAAGGAGGAAGAGGAAACTGCAAAGGATGCTGCTTTCTGGCATGATGTTATTCGTGGATTGAAAAGAAAACCTTTTATTTTAATGGAATCAAGCCCAGGCGCTACAAACTGGCAGGAAGTCAGTAAACTGAAAAAGCCAGGAATGCTTCTTTCTGCTTCCTTGCAGAGTGTTGCCCATGGAGCAGATGGGGCATTATATTTCCAGATGCGCAAAAGCAGAGGAGCGGAAGAAAAATTTCATGGAGCCGTATTAGATCATTATGATGGGAATGATACCAGAACTTTTCAGGATGTCTGTAAAACAGGAGATATGCTTGAAAGGATAATGGAGGTAGCAGGTACGCAGGTCAATGCGCAGGCGGCGGTATTGTATGATTGGGAAAATTTATGGGCTTTGGAGGGTTCCAAAGGTCCTCGGAATAAGGATTTGCATTATCTGGACAGCGTGGAGAAGTCTTATCGCGCATTTCGCAGACTGGGGTTAAATGTGGACATAATAGACCAAAAGGGTTCTATGGATGGATATAAAATTGTTGCAGCGCCAATGCAGTATTTATTTCATGATGGTTTTAATGAAAAAGTCAGAAAGTATATTGAGAATGGCGGAATTTTTATTATGACATATTGGTCTGGGGTGGTAGATGAAAATGACAGGTGCTTTTTGGGTGGGACTCCCTATGGACTGATGGATGTTTTTGGTCTTCGAAGCGAAGAGATTGATGGATTATATGATTGGGAAGAAAACGAAATATGTCAGCCTGAAAGTAAATATGCGGGATTAAAGGATTCTTATATATGCAAATATTTATGCCAGTTGGTGAAGCCTGTTACAGCAAAAACATTAATGGTTTACGGAAAGGACTTTTATGCAGGAATGTCGGCACTATTAGAAAATGATTATGGAAAAGGAAAAGCATACTATGTTTGTGCAGATGCGGAACAGAGCTTTTATAATGATTTTTATCAAAAGCTTGTGCAGGAAGTAGGGCTGCATGGGGTGTGGATGGAAGAAATTCCAGAAGGAGTAGAAGTAACAAGCAGAAGCGGAGAGAAGGCAGAATATATCTTTTTGCAGAATTTCAACCGGATTGCAGTACAGGTAAACTTGCCTGAGGGGAAAATTCTTTTTGGAAATAAAAATGGCAGGATGGAACCTTTAGATAATATAGTAGTTAAAGTAGAAAAATAGATAAGATATAAAGAATAAAAGGGAACTTGTCGCACCAATGATTGAAAGATAAAAGGTGTGGAGGAGTGTAGCATGGGCTGGATATCCGAGTATCCGGCCTTTTGTTATGGAAAATTTGGGGACATTCTATAGTGGAAAAGAGGCTGAAGTACTATCTTAGTGCGACAGCTTCTTTTTGTAAATATCAAAATAAAGTAATTAAAATAAAATTTTTTGTTTGAGCAACATAATAAAATAAATTGCGCAAAAATGAGCAATATTTTGGTGATATTGCACTTTGAAATGATAGAATATTATAATTACTGTGAATAGACAATAGTAATATAGAGGAATATAATGGTTTTATAGCAATAAACTACAAATAGATGCGCAAATTTGTTGCGCAAATAAAAAGGAGGCAACATGAAAAAGCAAAAAGAGAAGTGCAGTTTTTGGAAAAAGCTTCATAAGAACCGAGTCTTTTTATTAATGCTGGCACCAGCAGTGATTTACACTTTGCTGTTTGCCTATTATCCAATGACCGGTATTGTGATGGCTTTTAAGAAGTACAATTATGCAGGTGGAATTTGGGGGAGCCCATGGAATGGAATTGAAAATTTTAAGTTTTTCTTTAAGTCCGGCCAGGCAGGTTTGGTGACAAGAAATACAGTTTTGTATAATCTTGCATTCATATTGATTGGAACTTTTACACAGGTTGCTGTGGCGTTATTTTTAACGGAAATTCACAATAAGCGATTTAGAAAAGTATCCCAGTCCATGATGTTTTTACCTTATTTTATTTCCTGGGTAATTGTAGGTGTTATGGCATTTAATATTTTCAGTTCAGATTATGGATTTATGAACCGTCTGATTACAGCTTTGGGCGGTGAGAAAGTTCCGTTTTATACAAAACCTGAAGCGTGGCCGTTTATCCTGATTTTCTTTAATATCTGGAAAGGTGTTGGATATGGTTCTGTAATGTATCTGGCAGCCATCATGGGAATTGATACTTCCATTTACGAGGCGGCAGCTATTGATGGAGCAAATGTATTTCAGAGAATTTGGAAAGTAACCATTCCAATGATAATGCCTACGATGATAATTTTACTGTTAATGTCTGTAGGAGGTATTTTTAAAGGAAACTTTGATATGTTCTATAACCTGGTAGGTAATAACGGACTGCTTTACAATTATACAGATGTTATTGATACTCTGACAATGCGTGCTTTAATTAGCAGTAATGACTTTGGTATGTCAGCAGCAATTGGTCTGTTCCAGTCAGTACTCTGTCTGATAACTGTAACAGTAGTTAACAAGCTGGTAAGTTTGTATGACAAGGAATACGCCTTGTTTTGATTGGGGGATGAAAAATGTCAAAAAGAAATCATTTGGGAAAAGTAAAAACGGGAAAGGATGTAGTGGCGCTGAATATCATTGCTTACACCTTTTGTGGTGTAATGGCGCTGATGTGTCTGGTTCCCTTTTTAATGATACTTGCAGGTTCATTTTCTTCGGAAACGGCTATTACGCAAAATGGATTCAGCCTTTGGGTGCAGGATTTTTCCTTTGAAGCATATAAAACAGTGTTCAGAGATCCGTCAGTGGTGTTTAAAGCATATGGTGTTACTATTTGTCTGACAGCTTTTGGAACAATTGTTGGTCTGCTTCTTCAGACAATGACTGCATATGTACTGTCGAGAAAAGATTTCGAATGGAGAAATGGTTTTTCCTTCTTTTTCTATTTCACAACTTTGTTTTCCGGAGGTCTGGTGCCAACGTTTGTACTCTATACACAGACGCTGAATTTACAGGATAACTATTTAGCACTGCTTTTGCCGTTGGTATTTAGTGTGTACAATCTGCTTATTATGAAAAGTTATATTACTGCAATACCGGATTCTCTGATTGACGCGGCAAAGATTGACGGGTGTGGTGAAGTGAGAACTTTGTTTCAGGTAATTATGCCGTTGATTCAGCCTGCACTTGCAACTGTTGGCCTGTTTATTGCCTTAGCATACTGGAATGACTGGTATAATGCGATGCTGTACATAAAGTCTGAGGATAAATATCCATTGCAGTATTTCCTGTATCAGCAGGTAAATAACATTGAGGCTTATAAAAAACTGATTTCTAATAATGCAGTGAACAGCTCAGTGGTAAGCGCTATGTCTCTGCCTACCCAGACGTTGAAAATGGCCCTGACAATCGTGGTGACAGGTCCCATCATTCTGGCATTTCCCATGGTTCAGAAATATTTTGTCCAAGGTATAACAATTGGTGCGGTAAAAGGTTAAGTATTAATCCATCCGGAAAGGATGGCACAAAAAATATAAAAACAGGAGGTTTCTATGAAGAAGGGATTAAAAAAGGTTTTATCATTGCTGCTTGGAATGACCATGACAGTAAGTCTGCTTGCAGGGTGCGGTTCTAAGGATGCCGGAAATAGCGGAGCGGGTACTTCCGCAGAGGCAGGAACGGCAGAAAGTGGCGAAGGTGGCTCCACAGATACATCTGAACACGTTGAGTTGAAAATGTATCTGTTGGGAGACAGAACACCGGATTTTGATGAGGTGTATGGAAAAATTAATGAAATTTTGGAAGAAAAGCTAAATTGCTCTATCAGTGTGGACTTTCTCTCATGGGGAGAACATGATACCAAATACTCTCTTTTATTTTCTTCGCAGGAGGATTTTGATTTAATTTTTACAGCATCTAGCTGGGCGCACTATGAACAGACAGTAGCCCTTGGAGGATTTTATCCATTATCAGAAGAATTTATACAGACTTATGCCCCGGATATTTGGAAGGTGGTTCCTGAAGTGGCATGGGATCAGGCAAAAATTGATGGTCAGATTTATATGGTGCCAAATTATCAGAATGAATTTGCACAGGACGTGATAGCAGTGCGCGGCGATCTGATGGATAAGTATGGTATTAAGCAGATTACATCATGGGATGAATTAAAAGCATTTTATATGGCTTGTGCGGCAGATGGAATGTATGCAAGTCAGGGTGGACCTTGGTATCAGTACTTTCAGGCTAAAGGTATGGCAACAACTGGCGGAGCGCCAAAGGGCGGTGAACTGGTCCTTTATAATGCCCAGGACCCGGATGATTTAAGTTTTTATTATTTGCTGGACTGGGATGGTTTTTCAGACTATTGTAAGCAGGTAAAAGAAATGGCAGATGCAGGCTGCTGGTCAGCAGATGTCTTAAATTCAAGTGATGAAAGACAGACAGGTCTTTTAACAGGCAGAACGGCGGGGATGATTTGGAATTTGGGAAGCTGCCGGACATTTGCAAAGCAGGCAAATGCGGAAAATCCTGACTGGAAGGTAACTCTTGCAGACCCTGTTTCTTCTCTTTCCAAAAAAGTACAACCTTATATTAATAATGGTATTGCAATAAACATCAACAGCAAAAATAAAGAGAGGGCAATGATGGTTTTGAATGAGTTTTACACAAACCCTGATATATATGATCTTGCAATGCTTGGTATTGAGGGCAAGCATTGGGAAGCGATAGGGGATGACCAGTATAAGATAATTGACGAAAGCGGTTATGGAGTTTCAAATAACTGTAACTGGGGATGGACCAATCATGAAATTCAGAGAGACGAATATATTGAGGACAGAACAGAGCTTGATGATGTTTATGATGCAATGCTGGGAGCCTGGGATAATAATGTAAAAGAAGCTCATTATTATGATGGATTTAACTTTGATACAACTAATGTAAGTACGCAGTTTGCAGCGGTAGAGGCAGCTCTTGGAAATTATTATGAACCATTGGTGAGCGGCCTTGTGGATGATGTTGACCAGTCAATTGAAGCTTTAAGGGCAGCCCTTGAAAGTGCGGGAATCCGTGATGTTCTAGCTGAAATGGAAAGTCAGGCGTCAGCTTTCGTTGCAGAAAAACAGGGAAATTAATTATTAATGGGCTGTTGCGTTTTGTAACAGCCCATTCTGTGTTAGAATAGAAAGAAACAGCAGTGCTGGAATAAGGAGACATTATGACACTGGATGAGATTGCAAAGGAAATGGGTGTATCAAAAAGCACGGTATCAAGGGCTTTATCTGGAAAGGGAAGAATTGGAGAAGTAACCAGGCAAAAAATTATTTCCTATGCAGCAAAGCAGGGAGTTCTTCTGGAGAAAACAGTTGAGAAGGAAAATGAGCGGGGGGAAGTAACCCATAATCTTGGAGTTGTATTTCCTTCAGATATCTATATTAATGGAAATCCATATTTTCAGGACTGTATGCTGGGTATATGTGAGGCTGCATCTTTGATGGGGTATAATGTTGTTCTGGCTATAGCGACGGCTATTGATATTTCGGAAATCCAAAGACTGGTGGAAGAGAAGAAGGTAGACGGAATAATTTTAACCCGCAGTCTTGTAGACGACAAAGCAGTTGAATATTTAACCCGGAGTCGTTTCCCGGTTGGAATGACAGGTCTTTGCGCTTCAAGCGATGTAATTCAGGTTGATACGGATAATGAGGCAGCGGCGGAAAGCCTGACTTCTCTGTTAATAGGAAAGGGATTTAGAAAGTTTGCCTTGGTAGTGGAGGATCTTTCCTACCATGTAAATAAAAGCAGATATAATGGATTTTGCAATGCCCTTTTAAAAAATGGCATTTCAAAAGAAAAACAGGCGATTTATACTGGAAATTTGAGAATGGAATTGCTGGATGCCATTATTACTGATATTTTTGCCAAAAAAACGGAATGTATTATTTGCGGGGATGATATTGTTTGCACCCGTATGATGTCCATGCTGCAGGGGGAAGGGTACAGGATTCCCAGGGATATTGCGATTGCCTCCCTTTATAATAATCAGAATTTAAATTGTTTTACTCCTGCAATTACGGCTGTTAATGTGTCTGCGAGGGAAGTGGGGAATATGATTGGAAAACAGATGATTAACTATCTTGATGGAAAACCGTGTGAGCAGAAAACCATAATGGATTATGAAATTTTATTTCGAAAATCGACAAATAGAATATAAATGTTGTAGTATCGCAGGCGTGGGCTGTGATATATAGAGGAATATATATGGAAAAGTGTAATTTTTATAAAGGCATGGATATATCATTTTTGCCGCAGTATATGGACAGGGGGATACAGATAAAAGATTTTGATGGTACAGTTGCGGATCCTTTTTTTCTGATAAAAAAATATGGGGTAAATTCTATTCGTCTCAGGATTTGGAAAAACCCGGAGAATGAGCCGGAATCAGGAGGGTATTGCAGTCTGGCCTACACTCTGGCTATGGCAAAGAAGATAAAAGAGTGGGGGATGCACTTTTTGCTGGATTTTCACTATTCCGATTATTGGGCAGATCCGTCCAGTCAGAAAAAGCCAGAACAATGGAAGAATTTAAGCTTTGAGGAATTAGAACAGGCAGTTTTTGATTATACAAAAGACACACTGATGGTTTTCAAGAAAGAAGGGGTTCTGCCCGATATGGTGCAGATTGGCAATGAAGTCAGAAGTGGCCTTTTATTTCCGGATGGGGAACTGCCAGATTATATTCATATGGTGAGGCTTTTAAATGCCGGAATACGCGGGGCGCGTCTGGCGGCAGGAATGGATGAAATGCAGGTTATAATACATCTGGATCAGGGAGGGAGATATTTTTATCTGAAGGAGTGGTTTTCAAAAGCCATAGAAAATGGATTGGAAAACTTCGATGTCATAGGGCTTTCTTATTACCCTTTCTGGCACGGGACTTTTTCAGACTTAAAAGAGACAATGGAGCATCTGGTGCAGGATTATCATAAACCAATTATGATTGTGGAAACAGCTTATGCCTGGCGTAGCAGTCAGAATGGTTTTATTGATGAAGTTCAGGAGAAAATTGCTGGATTTAACGCTTCGCCGGAGAATCAGGCGAAGGCGCTTAAACTGGTAATGAACATTGTAGCATCGCTTCCGGAACAAATGGGACGCGGTGTTTATTATTGGGAACCTTTGTGTCTTCCTTTTCCTGGTGAAGGAGGATGGGCGGAAAATATGGGGCTTTTAGATGAAGACGGCGGTGTGATGGAAGGAATAAATGTTTTCCGGTTTACAAGAAAAGAAGCCTGTGGTGAAGAATATGTGAAAGTCTATACTCCCTCGCCGGTTATTGTGCAGCCAGGACATGATCCGGTACTGCCAAAAGAGCTGCCAGTTCTTTATTTTGACGGCAGCATTGTAAGACATAGAGTTATTTGGGATATGTCGATGCTGGATGATAGACAGGGATATCAGGAAGGGGAATATGTTTTTTGGGGAAAAGTGGAGAGCGTGGGAGAACCAGTTGAAATTACTGTTAGAGTATTGGAAGCCAGTGAGAAAATGGAAAATCTTATTCATGATGCAGACTGGAAAGAGGGGTTGGCAGAATGGACAGTGACACAGGACCAGGAACAGGTAATTGCGCAAATTGTGCCGGAGTTTGTCGATCCATTTCCGGCCCTGCCTTTAAACAATCTGCGTGTGGAAGGAATAAGGAATTTTAATTTTAGCATCAGCCAGAAAGTCTGGGCAGCTTATCCGGGGATTTACTGTTTATCAGTGGAGTTTTTGGGAACAGATACTACAAATGTGGATATCCGACTATTTGTGCAGTCAGTCAGGGAGAGAAGAGAAACGGTAATTCATCCTGTTGAGCATAAGTGGCAAATTTATAAAATTGAAAGCATCAGGTGCCGGGAAGAATATGTGACAGTTGGGATAACTATCCAGGCACCGCCGGTTTATGGAATAATGCGTAATTTTCGTTTAGTGAAAATTGGAAATATGGAAGAAGAGAGAAAGGAAAATTTATGAAAAAAGCATTTGATTATAACAGCCATTATCTTGAAAAAGGAGGAAAGCCCTGGTTTCCGGTAATGGGGGAATTTCATTACAGTAGATATAAGGAAATGTTTTGGGAAGAGTCCCTGCGGAAAATGAAAGCGGGAGGTGTTACAATTGTTTCCAGCTATATTATCTGGATTCATCATGAGGAGGAAGAAGGTGTTTTTGACTTTACAGGATGCAGGGATTTAAGGCAGTTTTTGTTTCTTTGTAAAAAAACAGGAGTATACATGTTTTTGCGGCTTGGTCCCTGGGCCCATGGAGAGATTAGAAACGGAGGCTTTCCAGACTGGCTGAAAGAAAAAGAAGGAATCTGTTTAAGATGTGATGATGAGGTTTATCTGGGTTATGTCAAACGTTATTGGGAAAATGTTTTTGAACAGGTCAAAGGCTTTTTGTATGATGAAGGAGGACCTGTAATAGGGGTACAGATTGAAAATGAATACGGTCACGTGGGGGGGCTTCATGGAAAAAATGCCGGAGACGGGCACATGCGGACGCTGACTGCACTGGCAAAAGAAATTGGTTTTCAGGTTCCAATTTACACGGCCACCGGCTGGGGCGGCGCCTGTATTGGAGACTTGCTGCCTGTAATGGGAGGTTATTGTGAGGCACCATGGGACCCAAGAACAACAGAGATAGAAGCAAATGCAAATTATGTTTTCAGCCATATAAGAAATGATGCGTTGATTGCATGTGATCATCATATGGAAGAAATGGTTACTTTTGATGAGTCAAAGTTTCCTTTTCTAACGGCCGAATTAGGAGGTGGGATTCAGGTAACTGCTCACAGAAGGCCGGTGGCAACAGGAAAAGATATCGGCGCGATGTCTCTTACAAAGCTGGGGAGTGGTGTGGCGTTGCTTGGTTATTATATGTACCATGGCGGCAGCAATCCGGAAGGAAAGTTTTCTACGTTGCAGGAAAGTAAGCTTGTGGGAGATTTGAATGATCTGCCGGAAATCAATTATGATTTTAATGCTCCTATCAGACAATTTGGGGGAATTTCCGATGGTTACAGAGAGATAAAGTTGCTTGCATATTTTTTACAGGATTTTGGAGATGATATGGCAGTTTTGGAAGCAGAAATTCCAAATGAAGGTATTCGCCCTGATGATTTACATACCTTAAGGATATCCTGCAGGCATGATGAAAGTCATGGCTATGTCTTTTTTAATAATTATCAGAGAAGGCGGAAGATGGACGCTCACAGTGGGATAATACTTATAGGCATCTGCGGGCAGAAGAAAGTGACATTTCCGGCTATAGACATTGAAGATGGGGAGTACGGATTTTTTCCCTACAGAATGAAGCTGGGAAAAGCGGTTTTAAAGACAGCTTTGGCGACGCCTCTTTGCCGTCTTTGTACCAGACAGGGAGACATTTATGTATTTTATGGGGACAGAGATCCTTTGTTTACCTGGGAAGGAAACGAGTGGGCGGATATTCTTCATATTTCCCGTAAGGATGCGCTTCGGGCATTTCGGGTGAAAACAGACCAGGAGTATTTGGTTTTGGCAGATAATTATGTCTGGGAGGAAGATGGGGAAATTTGTGTTACGGGTGGAAGCCATACAAAAATTAAATGTTTTCCAAAGCCGTTAAGTGGAATTGGAGGATTTAAAGAATGCGGACAGGATGGAAGGTTTTTTATTTATGAGAGAAGGATAGAAGAAAAAAAGACGGAAGTGAGAGTACAGAAAATTTTTGAAGATGGAAAGAAAACAGAATATGAATTGGTAATTTCTTATAATGAGTCTTCCCGGCAGAAGGATATGGGGCGCATAAAGGGACGGGATACCATTCTTCAGATGACTTTTGCAGGGAAAAGTATGGAAGTTTTTGTGAAGGAACATAAAATTAATGATTATTTTTATACAGGGCAAAAGGTCCTGCTGAGTCTGGGGTATTTTAATTTTCCGGAGAAATTAAAAATAGTTGTGCAGAGATTGCACAAATCAGACGATATTTTTATAGAAAAATGGCCTTTAATGAATGGAGAGAGTATCTGTTCTCTCATGGGGGCAACAACATGGGAAGAATACCGCTGACAGCGGAATTTCCAAGGGTCCGGTTATTGGAATAGGAGGGATGAGGAATGATTATTCCAAAGTATTATGAAGATTTAAAGGTACTGCATAAAAATGTAATGCCCAACAGGGCATATTATATTCCTGCATCAAAAAAAATGAATAATCTGGTGGAGGAAAGGGAGAAGTCTGACAGGTTTATGTTGCTCTCCGGGGAGTGGCGGTTTCGGTATTTTGACAGCGTTTACGATGTGGAGGAAGAATTTTTCAGGGATGGATTTGATACGGCAGGTTTTCAGAGGATAACAGTGCCGGGGGTCTGGCAGAATTATGGATGTGACAGTCACCAGTATACCAATGTACGCTACCCATTTCCTTTGGATCCGCCCTATGTGCCTCATGCCAATCCCTGTGGTGCGTATGTTCGTACATTTGTGTATCATAAGGAACAAAAAGCGCCGAAAGCATTTTTAAATTTTGAAGGTGTGGATTCCTGCTTTTATGTATGGGTAAACGGAAGCTTTGCGGGTTATAGTCAGGTTTCCCATTCTACCAGTGAATTTGATGTTACGGATATGTTAAGGGAAGGGGAAAACACTTTATCTGTATTGGTCTTAAAGTGGTGTGATGGAAGCTATATGGAAGACCAGGACAAGTTTCGGATGAGTGGAATTTTTCGGGATGTGTATTTGCTTAGAAGGCCGGAAGAAGGAGTTTTTGATTTTTTTGTAAAAGCGAAGCCTTGTAACGGATATAAAGATGGTAAGATTGAAATCACTTTTACCTTTTTGAATGAACAGGTGCCAGTTGCAGTTAAAATATTTGATAAAGAAGGAGTGCTGGCGGCCCAGGGAAATGCTGTGGCCGGAGAGATGGCATTGGAAATAAGAGATGTCCGGCTATGGAATGCTGAATGTCCTTATTTGTATACGCTGGTGCTGGAAACAGAAAATGAGGTGATTACTGATTATGTAGGTATCCGCGAAATACACACAGAAGGAAAAGTTCTGTATATAAATGGAACGGCGGTTAAATTTCATGGAACAAACCGTCATGACAGTGATCCTGTTACGGGATTTGTTATCAGTCTGGAAAAGATTATGAAGGATTTAAGGTTGATGAAGGCTCACAACATCAATGCAATCCGTACAAGTCATTATCCCAATGACCCTAGATTTTATTATTTATATGACCGTCTGGGATTTTATGTTATTGATGAAGCGGATAATGAAAGTCATGGGACAGTGGAAGCCTATTTGCCAGAGAGTGAGGACGGCGATTTATGGAGAAAACGCTGGGGGGAGAGAATTGCAGATAATCCGGCGTTTATAGAAGCAACTGTGGACAGAACAAGAAGATGTGTGGAACGTGACAAAAACCGTCCAAGTGTGGTAATTTGGTCTATGGGAAATGAGTGCGCTTATGGGTGCACGTTTGAGTCGGCTCTTAAGTGGACAAAAGAATTTGATGATACCCGTCTGACACATTATGAGAGCGCTTTATACCATTCGGAAAAACGGAAGTATGATTTTAATTGTCTGGATGTATACAGCCGTATGTATCCTTCAGTGGAGGATATTCATAAGTATTTTGAAGAGGATGGCACAAAACCTTTAATCATGTGTGAGTATTGTCATGCCATGGGAAACGGTCCTGGTGATTTGGAGGATTATTTTCAGGTAATCCAGCAGTATGAGGGGGCCTGTGGCGGATTTATCTGGGAATGGTGTGACCATGCCATTGATATGGGAAAGTCGGTGACAGGAAGAAAAATATATGCTTACGGAGGGGATTTTGGGGAGTATCCAAATGATGGAAACTTTTGCATGGATGGTCTGGTATACCCGGACAGAACACCGCATACCGGTTTAATGGAATTTAAAAATGTCCATCGTCCGGCGCGTATCGTCAAATGGAATCAGGATAAGAAAGAGTTGCTTCTTCATAACTATATGGACTTTCTGAACCTGAAGGATTACCTGACGATAGGATATGAGGTGGTATGTGATGGAACCGTAATAGAAAATGGACGGATTGAAGATACAGGGATTTTGGATATTCCGGCGCATCAGGAAAAGAGGGTGCCTATTTCCTTTGAGATTCCAAAGAAGGGGAAATGTTTTCTCAAGGTGACATATTATTTAAAGGAAGCCTCTGTAATTCTTCCGGCAGGCTTTTCTCTTGGTTTTGAAGAAGCCGTAATTAAAACAGGTGAGAATAAAAATCAGAAGGTGGAGGAGCTATTTGTTGATGCTGAAAAAGAGGCAGAGCTTCATGTATGGGAAGATGACTGTGTAGTGGTATTGTCTGCACCTGAATTTACATATACTTATGATAAATTAGCAGGGATATTTAAAGAAATGGTTTATCATAATTATTCTCTGCTGCAGCGTCCTATGGCATATAACATCTGGCGGGCACCTACGGACAATGACCGAAATATAAAAAATAAATGGAAGAGCGCCGGGTATGACCGCACAGTGGCAAGAGCATATGGGACAAGCGTAAAGTCCATAAAAGACGGGGTGGAAATTAAAACCCTGCTTTCTATAGGGGCAGTACATTTACAGAAGGTCCTTGATGTAGAGGCGCACTGGACAATTGGGCCTTCAGGAATAGTAGATGTAAAGATGGAGGTAAAGAAGAATTCGGAATTTCCTTATCTTCCAAGGTTTGGTATTCGGTTGTTTCTGCCAAAATCAATGGAGAAAGTTACTTATTGCGGTATAGGCCCTGTGGAAAGCTATATTGATAAGAAATGGGCAGGCTATCATGGAGTTTTTCATTCCAATGTCAGGGCTATGTATGAGAATTATATTATGCCGCAGGAAAATGGAAGCCATTTTGACTGTGATTATGTAGTGGTTCATGGTAAAGGAGCGACACTTACAGTTGCGGCAGAAGAAACATTTTCATTTAATGTATCAGTATATACCCAGGAGGAACTTACAAAAAAAACACATAATTACCAGCTGGAAGAGTCGCCCTATACAGTGCTTTGTCTGGATTACCGGCAAAGTGGTATTGGCTCTAACAGTTGCGGGCCGTCTCTGGCAGAACAATATCAGTTAAACGAGGAAAATTTCTGCTTTAAGGTGAGGATTATGCCCCTTTATGATTTATAAATTTTCATGATAGTCCATATATACTTTCGAGCCTGTTGCCCCTTTTTGTCCCTGGTATTTACCATTATAGGGGGCAAGGGCGGAAGTATCCATCCGGGCAAAAACCAGCTGGCCAATTCTGCGGCCGGCTTTCAGCTCTATAGCACAGCGGTTGGCGTTAAATAATTCCAGAGTAATTTCGCCCTGAAAGCCTGGATCAACCCAGCCTGCATTTTGAATAAATAAACCCATTCGTCCAAGGGAGCTTCTGCCTTCAACAAATGCGGTAAGATTGTCCGGCAGACAGATATATTCCATGGTGGTGGCAAGTACAAACTGGCCCGGAAGAAGGACATATGTATCTGTTTTAATTGTTTTGTAACTGATTTTGTTATTTAAGGTGATAATTCCCGTTGGTAAGTCTTCAATAATACTAAAAGTATCTCCAAGGCGGACGTCAACGCTGGCCGGCTGAATCTGCTCTTTTTTTATAGGGGCAATGGTCAGAGTACCGTTATCTAACATTTCTGAAATTGTTTTGTCTGATAAAATCATAAGAAGAGTCCTTTCTTGTAAAAAATTGAAATAATAATTGACTTTTGGTTATCTATATGGTAGTATATCATTTGTTCTGGAAATTCTTTGTAATAAAGTACCTGATTTTGGGTATGCTTATATTAAATGGGCCACTAGCTCAGGTGGTAGAGCACTTGACTTTTAATCAAGTTGTCCCGGGTTCGAGTCCCGGGTGGCTCACTAAGTATAATAGCCGGAAACCATAGTAAAATCAATGGTTTTCGGCTATTTTTATTTTATAATTATCTTACAAATTTGAGAAATAGAAAAGAGAAAAAGTAAGCTGTTATAAGTCACTAATCGCATTTGTGTAATTTCTGTTGCAATTTTTTCTGCTTTATAGTATTTTGATATTGAAATTAATAGTCCTGCAAAAAGCGGAGGTATTGGTTATGAAAAAGTTTATGGTGTTGTTGGTTTCATGCGGTTTATATGTAATTCTGGCAGCAGGATGCGCTGATGTTATGGCATACAGGGATGGACAACTTGTAAATGGCAGCTTTAATTCTGATGATGTGGCTTGTATGATGGAAGTTACGGCTCCTTTGGAAGAAGGATATTATATGGCCGAGGGAATACTTAAGGAAATGGGGAAGGATGAGCTTTGGTTAGAAGCGGAAGGGGGACAGGTGCTTTACTTTAAATTATCTCCTGAAACGATTGTTTATGCCGGAGCGGAAAAGAAAATTAAGGAAGGACAGGCTGTCAGAGTTGTGTTTGATGCAGGGATGGAAGAAAGACATGTAAAGAATATGTCTGTAATTGCTGTTTCGGTTTTGGAGGAAAATTTCTAAAATTTATCTTAAGATTATTTAAATTTTATTCATATACTGTACCATAATCAGCCGAAAATATGATACAATATTAAATGTGAAATATTTTTAGTTAAGGGAGAAGTTATGAAGGGAGAAACTGAAAACGGGAAGCACAATAAACAGGTGGAGAAGTTAAGAAAACGGTATGAGCAGAAGAGAGAACTGTACAGACTGCTTAAGGAATATGCTTCTGATATTATGGAGTCGGAGAATTTCCGAAGTACCAGAAATTATATCCAGCATGGCACTATGCCGGTAAGGAGACATTGTATTGATGTGGCGAGACAGAGTATTGCTATAAGTAAATTATTGGGCATTACCTGTAATGAAAGAGAGCTGGTCAGAGGCGCTTTGCTTCATGATTATTTTCTTTATGACTGGCATGATAAGACGAGGGAAAATTATCAAAAGCTGCATGGATTTTATCATCCGGGAATTGCGCTTAAAAATGCCAGCAGGGAATATAATTTAACGCCAAGGGAGAAGGATATTATCAAGAAGCATATGTGGCCTCTTACGGTGGTTCCGCCTCTTTGCAGGGAGGCATGGCTGGTGACCACCGCTGATAAATACTGCTCTATCCTGGAAACATTGAAGCTTCGTAAGGGAGCCGGGAGGACAAGAGAGAGAATCAGGGTATCAGGATGAGTAAAGGCTTGTCTGATGCACTGGAATTATATGGTTCCAGTGATTTTTATCCATTTCATATGCCAGGGCATAAAAGGAATTTAACGGATGGGATTTTCCAGGAAGTTTTCCGCTATGACATTACAGAAATAGATGGATTTGATAATCTCCATCAGCCGGAATCCCTGATAAAAGACGCCCAGGAGCGTGCCGCAAAACTGTATCATTCAAAAGAAGCTTATTTTCTTGTTAATGGCAGCACAGCAGGAATTTTAAGCGCTGTTTCAGCAGCAGCAGAGTATGGGAAAAAGCTGATAATTGCCAGAAACTGCCATAAAGCCGTATATAATGCGGCTTTTTTAAATCGGATGCAATTGTATTATGTGTATCCAAAGATAATAGAAGAATATGGTATGGCAGGGGCGGTTACGGCAGATGATCTGGAGGAAGTTATCGGAAAGATTTTAAAAGAGGAACCAGAGACAGAAAAGGGTGGAATCGCCGGTATTGTAATTACTTCGCCAACTTATGACGGGATAGCTTCTGATGTATTAAAATTGTCAGAGACTGCCCATAAGTATGGAATTCCCCTTATTGTGGATCAGGCGCATGGCGCCCATTTCGGTCTGCATCCTGCTTATCCTGAAAGTGCGGTAAAGGAAGGGGCGGATATTGTCATACACAGTGTTCACAAAACGCTGTCCGCACCAACCCAGACGGCGCTGCTACACAGAAACAGTGAACGGATAGGGGGAAAGGTATTAAGAAAGTATCTTCAGATTTTTCAGACCAGCAGTCCTTCTTATCTCTTGATGGCGGGAATTGACGATGCGGTTTTTCGGGCAGAAAGGGAAGGATATGAGAGGCTGGACAATATTTTTTTGTGGAGACGTGATTTTTTAGAAAAGATAAAAAACTGTATGTATATCCGGGTATGTCAAATGACAGAACCGGGAAAACTGATAATATCCGCAGCTGGTTCTTCTATGACGGGACAAAGACTTTATGATGTGCTGCGTGAAGAATATCATTTGCAAATGGAAATGGCGGCAGGAAGTTATGTGACAGCTATTTTGACCATGATGGATGAGAAGAGAGGAATTGAAAGGCTTTCTCATGCGCTTTTGGAAATTGACAGAAAACTTTCGACAGAAGGTATTTCTGTTGTAAAGGGGCATGTGCCCAGTGCCGTTTCTCTCCGGCCAAAGGCGGTTATGGACATCTGGGATGCGTATAGAGCTCCTTATTTTGAAACTTCTTTGAAAGGGGCTGTCGGAAAAACATCAGCTGAGTTTGTCAACCTTTATCCTCCGGGAATTCCTCTGCTGGTACCAGGGGAGACGTTGGATGGACAGATGGCTGCGGTTATTTTGACATATTTGGAAAATGGATATACCTTACAGGGAATATGTAAGAATAAAATAAAAGTTATCAAACTGCAAAATGAGCAATAGCAGGGTGAAAAGAAACAGTGGTTTGGAGGATTGATATGAGAAAAACAAAAATTATTTGTACGATTGGACCAGCGAGCGAGAGCGAAGAAAAGTTAAAAGAATTAATGCTTGCCGGTATGAATGTTGCCCGATTTAACTTTTCCCATGGCACCCATGAGGAGCATAAGAAAAAGTTTGACAGGGTGATTAAGGTGAGCAATGATTTGGGAGTACCGGTGGCCACGATGCTGGATACTAAGGGGCCTGAAATCCGTCTGAAAGATTTTGAAGGAGGACGTGCAGAAATTGTGGCGGGACAGAAGTTTATCCTGACTACAGAGGAAGTTGTTGGAAATAATGAAAAAGTTACGATTACCTATAAAAATTTAAAAGATGATATTTCTGAAGGAACTACAATTTTAATTGATGATGGTTTAATAGAAATGGTGGTGGATGCCATTGAAGAAACCGATATTATATGTACAGTAATAAATGGCGGTCCGGTTTCCAACCACAAAGGGGTAAATGTGCCGGGAGCGGTATTGTCTATGCCATATATCAGTGATGTGGACAGAAGCGATATTATGTTTGGCTGCGACATGGGATTTGACTTTTTAGCAGCTTCCTTTGTCAGATGTAAGGAGGATATTCTTGAGGTAAGAAAGATTCTGGACGATCATAACAGTCACATGAAAATCATTGCAAAAATTGAAAATATGCAGGGAATTCATAATCTGGAGGAAATTCTAGATGCTTCAGACGGCATAATGGTGGCAAGAGGGGATATGGGTGTGGAAATCCCCATGGAAGAAGTGCCTGTTATGCAGAAAAAGATGATAAAAATGGCGGAAGCACAGGGCAAACATGTAATTACAGCGACCCAAATGCTGGAGTCTATGATTAAAAATCCAAGGCCCACAAGGGCAGAGACAACAGATATTGCCAATGCCATTTATGATGGAACCACCGCTATTATGCTTTCAGGGGAAAGCGCCGCAGGTTTATACCCGGTAGAGGCAGTTAAAACGATGGCGAAGATTGCAGAGAGAACAGAGCAGGATATTGATTATAATGGCAGAATGAAAAACAGGGCGCATACGCAGGATGCAGACGTGACTACAGCGATTTCCCATGCCACTTGTACGACAGCCATGGATTTGCAGGCATCTGCGATTATCACGGTAACAATTTCCGGTTTTACGGCGGGCATGATTACCCGGTTTAAACCTAAGTGTCCTATTATTGCATGTAGTGTAAGCCCCAAAGTTTGCAGACAGCTTGGCCTTGCCTGGGGGGTAACGCCTATCTGGATTGCAAGGGAAAGTTCGGCAGATGATTTGTTTGATGTAGCTGTGCGGGCAGCAGAAAAGGCAGGATATATTAAAAAAGGAGATACGGTAGTCCTTACAGCAGGCGTGCCCCTTGGTGTATCAGGAAAAACCAACATGATTCGTGTTGTAGAGGTTTAATTTGCATGGGAAAAATGATATACTTAATGGGAAAGAGTTCCTCTGGAAAGGATACGGTTTTCAAGTATCTTTTGGAAAACAGGTCCTTTGATTTAAAAAAGGTAGTGCCTTACACAACCCGGCCTATACGTGCCGGGGAAGTGGAGGGGGAGGAGTATCATTTTACGGATGATGCCGGTTTTGAAAAAATACAGGCAGAAGGAAAGGTGATTGAATACCGTATCTACAATACATACTACGGTCCATGGTATTATTTTACGGTTGATGATGACAGCATAGACTTAAACTTTAATAATTATTTGACCATTGGGACACTGGAGTCTTACTTGAAAACGGCAGCATATTTTGGAAAAGAAAAGGTTTTGCCGGTACTTTTGGAGGTAGATGACGGGGAAAGGCTGCAGCGAGCGCTGGATAGGGAAAGATTCCAGAAAGTTCCGGGCTATATGGAAATGTGCAGGCGTTTTCTGGCAGATGCAGAAGATTTTGCAGAAGAAAAAATTAAAGAGGCGGGAATTTCCAAAAGATTCAAAAATAATAATTTTGACAACTGTATAAAAGAAATAGAAGAGTATATCAAAGAAGGAATTTAAAAAAAGGTAAATGGTTTTAAGCAGGCGAATGCTTTGGGAAAGAGGTGATCAGTATGGACATAAAAGTAAATCAGGCAGCTCCGGTATCACAGCCGGAAGCGGCAACGCCGGTGCGTGAATCTGACGGTACATTTAAATTTACGCTGGTCAGCCATGTGGAAGAGCAGGAACTGCAGGCGAGATTAAATACCCTGATGGAGGCAATTACCATGCAGGGGGATAAGCTCTCAAAAAAACGGGATATCAGAGACATGAAAAAATACCGGGGGCTGATTAAGGAATTTATGAATGAAATAGTCAGCCATTCCCATTCTTTTAGCCGGGAGAATTTTTTAGACAGAAAGGGCAGGCACAGGGTATATGGAATTATCCGGCTTGTGGATGAAAATTTAGATGAACTGGCGAAGGAATTGATGAAAGATGAGCAGGATCATCTTGTCATTCTTTCTAAAATTGGGGAAATCAGAGGTTTGCTTTTAGATATATTGACATAAATGGGAAAGAAGTCTTAATTTACGTGGGGGAGACGGCCGCATGGCGGCAGAATGAGAGGGGCATATGAGCGGTTTTTGTGATATTGTGGGACAGGAGCAGTTAAGAGAGCATTTGGAAAATGCTGTCAGAATGAATAAGGTTTCTCATGCCTATATTATCAATGGAGAGAGAAATTCCGGAAAGGAATTTATCGCAAAGACGTTTGCCATGGCACTGCAATGTGAGGACAGGCAGGAAACGGAGCCATGTGGGGAATGTGCTTCCTGCAAGCAGGCAGCAGGCAAAAACCATCCTGATATTATTTTTATCACTCATGAGAAACCAGGAACGGTTGGTGTGGATGACATTCGCAGGCAGATAAACGGGGATGTGGCGATTAAGCCTTATAAGGGACCAAAGAAAATATACATTATGGGAGAAGGGGAAAAGATGACTGTCCAGGCCCAGAACGCTTTGCTTAAGACGCTGGAGGAGCCTCCGGAATATGCAGTGATATTGATTCTTACTACCAATGTAAACTCTCTGCTTCCTACTATCTTAAGCAGGTGCGTGGTTTTAAATATGAAGCCGGTAAAGGATGCTCAGATTAAAAAATATCTGATGGAACACATGGAAATTCCTGATTATAAGGCAGATATTTGTGTAGCTTTTGCAAGGGGAAATGTGGGTAAGGCACGGCTTTTGGCTAAAAGTGAAGAATTTGACAAGGTGAAAGAGGAAGCAGTTACCCTGTTAAAGTATATCAATGAGATGGAGCTAAATGAAATCGTTACGGCTATTAAGAAAATTAATGAATATAAATTTGATGTGAACGACTATATGGATATACTTTCTATCTGGTATCGGGATGTATTATTGTTTAAGGCCACACATGATGCAAATCATCTGATATTCAGAGAGGAGCTGCCCCATATCAGGAAAGTGGCAGACAGAAGTACCTATGAGGGTATTGAGAAGATAATAGATTCTCTGGAAAAATCAAAGCAAAGATTAAATGCCAATGTGAATTTTGATTTGACAATGGAGCTTTTGCTGATGACTATTAAAGAAAATTAAGTGAGGTTTATAGATTGATGACAAAGGTTATAGGAGTGCGTTTTCGTACAGCCGGAAAAATATATTTCTTTGATCCGGGAAAAATGGATGTTAAACGGGGGGATCATGTAATTGTTGAGACGGCAAGAGGAATTGAATATGGCACTGTGGTTGGCGACCCAAGAGAGGTTGAAGACGATAAGGTGATACAGCCTTTAAAGCCTGTGCTTCGGATTGCTACCCCAAGAGATGATGAACAGGAAGCAGGCAATAAAGTAAAGGAAAAAGAGGCCTTTAAAATTTGCCTTGAAAAGATACACAAGCACGGACTTGAAATGAAGCTGATAGATGCAGAGTATACTTTTGACAATAACAAGGTATTGTTTTACTTTACGGCGGACGGACGGATTGATTTCAGGGAGCTTGTGAAGGACTTAGCGGCTGTGTTTAAAACCAGGATAGAGCTTCGGCAGATAGGTGTGCGGGATGAAACGAAAATATTAGGCGGAATTGGCATTTGCGGAAGAGAGCTGTGCTGTCACAGGCATTTGTCCGAATTTGTACCTGTTTCCATAAAGATGGCAAAGGAACAAAATTTATCCTTAAATCCAACTAAAATTTCCGGTGTATGCGGCAGACTGATGTGTTGCTTAAAACATGAAGAGGATACCTATGAAGAATTAAACCGGAGGCTTCCCAATGTAGGGGACCACGTAACTACAGAGGATGGGCTTAAAGGGGAAGTGCATAGTGTGAATGTGCTCAGGCAACTGGTGAAAGTGATTGTGGAAGTGAACGACGAAAAAGAGATACAGGAGCACAGGGTAGAACGTCTGCGATTTAAACGCAAGCACAGACATAATAAAATTGATGTGCAGGATGAGGAACTGAAGGAGCTGGAAAAGCTGGAAAAGGAAGAACCCAAGTCGAAGCTGGACGATAATTAGGAGAAGCAGCAGAGAATGGACAGTGTTTCAAATGTGCTTATAAAAGAAAATGAAAGAATAGATGACCTGCAGAGAAATCATTACAGGATTATTCAGGACCCGAATAGGTTTTGTTTTGGAATGGATGCGGTTCTTTTATCTGGCTTTGTGAAGATAAGGGAAGGGGAGCGGATTCTGGACCTTGGAACAGGTACGGGGATCATACCTCTTCTTTTGGAAGCTAAGACAGGAGCTTCCTATCTTGCAGGGTTAGAGATTCAGCCTGACAGTGCGGATATGGCAAGGCGAAGCGTTAAATTAAACAGGCTGGAAGAAAAGATAGAAATCATTACAGGAGATATTAAGGAAGCAGTCAGTCTGTTTGGCGCTGCTTCTTTTGACGTTGTGACATCAAATCCGCCTTATATGACAGAGCATCATGGCTTGACCAATCCGGCGTCGCCAAAGGCAATAGCAAGACATGAGCTTCTCTGTTCATTGGAAGATGTAATAAGCCAGGGCAGCAGACTGTTAAGGCCAGGCGGTAATTTTTTTATGGTACACCGTCCCTTCCGGCTGGTGGATATTTTGGTACTGCTCAGGCAGTATCGGCTGGAACCCAAAAGGATGAAATTGGTTTATCCTTTTGCAGATAAAGAGCCTAACATGGTGCTTATAGAAGCGTGCAGAGGAGGTAGGGCACGTATGAAGGTGGAAAAGCCGCTGATTGTCTATAAGGAACCGGGTGTGTATACAGATGAAATTTATGATATTTATGGGTATTAAAGGCAGTGGTTATTTAAAGGTTATGAATATGAAAGACTTTAGATTTTAAGAATCATAAGTGGGAAATAAGTTAAGAAGTATAAGAGAATAAATTCTGTATCACACTCTGAAAGGGGGATGTAATGGCTGAAGTATATTACAGCAAAAAACAGAAGGTTACTTTGGGACTCTTCCTGATTGCTTTGACTTTTTTGGAAGGATGCGGCGGAAATGGGAAATGGACGGAAACGCTGTCTGAAAAAGTACAGACAGCAGATGCAGGCAATATGGCATTTGAGGAATGCTTTTTGCCTGGAATAGTAAAAGAGGCGGGAAAAACGGTAAAGGAGACAGCCTTAAAGGTAGCTTCTGTCCGTCCAAAGGTGAAGGGAATTTTTGTAACGGGACCTATGGCAGGTTCTTCTAATATGGAAGAGCTTATCCGGCTTGTGGATGAAACGGAACTAAATGCCATTGTCCTTGATATGAAAAACGATGAGGGAAGAGTGGTTTATGATATGCAGATACCAGCAGTTCTGGAAACAGGGGCGGGGATCCGATATATTCGGGATATGGAATCACTGGTGAGAGAATGTAAGGAAAAGAACATTTATCTGATAGCCAGAATTGTTGCCTTTAAGGACCCTTACCTTGCGGAGGCAAAACCGGAGTGGTGTATCCGGAATCCGGACGGAAGCATTTTCAGGGATAAAAGCGGACTTGCATGGATAAACCCGTATAACCGGGAGGTGTGGGATTATCTTCTGGATATAGGAGAAGAAGCGCTGAGTCTTGGATTTGATGAGGTACAGTTTGATTATATTCGTTTCTCTACCGACAGCGGTATGAAAGATGTGGATTTTGGGCAGGAAGAAAATGAAGCGGACCGACAGAAAGTTATTTTGGAATTTATAAAATATGCTTCTGACCGAATACATAAAGCCGGGGGAGCGCTCTCTGCCGATGTTTATGGGATGGTAATTGACAGTGAAGTGGATCAGAAAATTGTAGGGCAGGATTATGTGCAGATGGCGCAATACCTGGATTATATTTCTCCTATGGTTTATCCGTCACATTACGGCCCTTATAATTATAATATTCCTGTGCCGGACGCAGAGCCTTATAAGCTGGTGCTTACAGCTTTGCAGTCTTCTAAAAAGGTACTGGCAGGTATTCCCATTGGAAAAGTATCCGGGGATGGACAGAAGGAGTATACAAAGGAAGAGATAGCAGCGCTCTCTCCAATGGAAGGAATAAAAGCGAAGGTAAGGCCATGGCTGCAGGATTTTACTGCCGTCTGGGTCCAGGGGCATATTTCATATGGTCCTGAAGAGATTCGCAGTCAGATACAAGCGGTATATGACGCAGGATATGAGGAATGGATTTTGTGGAATGCTTCTAATCGTTATACGGAAGAAGGTTTACAAAAAGAGGAATAAAGGTTACGCCGGAGGAAGTATCATAGAGTCCGGCTTTTGGTATGTGGAGATATAAAAATGACAGGAACTTTATTTTTGTGTGCAACTCCTATAGGAAATCTGAAAGATATGACGCCGCGAGTAATAGACACTTTAAAGGAAGTGGATATGATTGCTGCGGAGGATACAAGGAACAGCATTAGGCTTCTCAATTATTTTGAGATTAAAACGCCTATGACCAGTTATCATGAATACAATAAGGTGGAAAAAGCAAAACAGATAATTGGATGGTTAAGGGAAGGAAAAAATGTTGCCCTTGTTACTGACGCGGGTACGCCTGCAATTTCAGACCCTGGAGAGGTTTTGGTTGGGATGTGCCTGAAGGATGGGATTGCTGTTACGTCTCTTCCGGGGTGCTGTGCATGTATTACAGCGCTTACGCTCTCCGGGCTTTCCACCAGAAGGTTTTGCTTCGAAGGATTTCTACCTGCAGATAAGAAGGAAAAAAGGTATGTAATAACGGAGCTTAAGAGGGAAACCCGTACAGTTATTTTGTATGAAGCGCCCCATCATTTAAAGAGAACGCTTTCGGAGCTTTATGAAGCGCTGGGGGAACGGCGTATTACCTTGTGCAGGGAATTAACCAAAAAATTTGAAACTGTCTTTCCCACAACTCTGGAGGGGGCAATTGCTTATTATGAGGAAAATGAGCCGAAGGGGGAATATGTGCTTGTTATGGAAGGAGCGGATCGAAAGGCGCTTAAACATGACGAACAGGTTAAATGGAAGGAGCTTTCACTGGAAGAGCATATGAGTTTTTATGAAAATCAGGGAATGGACAGAAAAGAGGCTATGAAAAAAGTAGCGTCTGACAGGGGAGTAAGCAGGAGAGAGGTATATCAGGGTATAAACAAGCTTTAATGCCTGTTGGCAGAAATGGGAACAGAGAATAAAAATAAAGGCTGGAACAGTATGAAAGGAGATTACTGCTTCAGCTTTTTTAGTTACCAAATAGTGTACTTTTTGGTAATCAAGTATACCGATGTAAACATCATTTATCTTAATACATTATCGTCAAAAAAGCAAGAACAGATAAGTGTTTTTTTGGTAAATTTGCCGGATGTTTTTAATTAACAAAAAGTACGTATATTGCAGTAATGAAAAAATAATAGACTATTTGTCAAAGGGATTGTCCTTTTTAAAACGCAGTTCCTATTTGGATGGATTTCAGATCAAAGGACTGGATATTATCGAGTATTTTATAAAAGATGTGGATGCGGATGTTTATGTTTTAGCACATGTTACACAGCCTTTTACAAAAGCGGAATCTATAGAAAAAGACTTAAATAAAGTTTTGTATGAAGGATATGATTCAGCTTTTAGCTGTACATGTATTCAGGATTATCACAATAATTGTATTTTATCTTCTAATATACATGAGGAGATTAATGGGGTCCTGCTTGTTGATTATTCTTCGTTAATATCTGAAGATAGTGTCCTTTATGATAACAGTACAATTATGTTGTTTAACCTTTTAAAGAAGTTTAATGTTTCCCAAGTCAATCTGGCAGGATTTGATGGATTAAAAGAAAATGAGGAAAATTATGTTGATGCAGGCTATCCGGATGTTAATAATGTGATGACCATAAAAGAGACAAATAAAGAAGTCAAAAAATTATATGAGAAATATAAAAATAAAGTTACAGGAAAAATTGATGTAGATATACTGACACCAAGCATTTATAAAAAGTGAAATTTTATCAATTGTATGTGAGGGCTATATAAACAATGTTACTGCACAGGAGGCTAAGGTGAGGTATATAATTTTTGGAGCAGGTAATACCGGAGAAATTGCATTTAATTACTTTGGACGTAATAGAGTATTATGTTTTGCAGATAATAATAAAACAGGTACGGTTTTACACGCTAAAGAGGTAATTTCCTTTAATGAAATGCTTAAAATTTATTCTGAGCAAAAGCAGATAATAATAGTTATTTCTTCTAATAGGTATTGGAAAGAAATGGAGTATCAAATTAAAGATGTAGGTTTACAAAGATATTTTGTATTTTTTGAAGCCGATATGTATTTAATGAATAGGGTGCTGCCATATTACTATTTGTATAAAAGACCCATATATTTGTCTTATACACAGATTTTGTCACATTATGATTTATTAAGATATAGTAAAATAGCTATTTATGGAGCTAACAGGTATCTGCCTTACTTAATAACAGAAATAATGGATAGAAATCCATATGCAGATATAAAAGTAATTTTACCGGAAGAATGTGAACATAAATATAACACTTTAGGGATTAGGGTAGGAAATTTAGCTTCCTGTATTGAGTGAATGGATGTTTTTATTATTAATATAAAGCAGTGTCAGAGTAATATACGGGAAGAAATAGAAGAAGTCAGAAATGGAAAGTTTGACGTACTTGATTTATTTGACATAAATAGCTTCGAAACAACATTTGTGCACAAGGAATTAGCGGTATATAAGAATATACATAAAGGACAGCGGATATTTATTATTGGAACAGGTCCAAGTCTGCGAACGGAAGATTTAGATATATTACATAAAAATAAGGAAATATGTATTGCATGTAATAAAATCTACAGAGTTTACGATAAGACATTGTGGCGAGCAGATTATTATGGTTTTTTAGATGGACGTGTGATTGAGGATTGTATAAATGATATATCAGATATTCCTGGTAAAGTGTTTTTAGGCGACAGTTACCACTATGATATAAATGATTATTACAAAAATATGACATATTTTCATTATATTGAAGAGTCCTGGTACCCTAATTATCCAAGATTTTCTGAAGATTTTTCAAGGGGATTTTATGCAGGAGGGTCTACTACTTATTCTTTTGGAATTCAACTGGCAGCATATTTGGGAGCAAAGGAAATTTATCTGCTTGGAATGGATCATTGCGTTAATGGTAAAATTACAAATCCGGAAAATCACTTCATTAAGGAGTATTATCGGGATAATGAAGAAGCAAAATACAAAACTGCTGTTTTTAGAGATGATGTAATTACAAAAGCATATGAATGGGCAGAGATTTATTCCAGAAAACATGGGTTTAGAATATATAACGCAACACGTGGCGGGAAACTTGAAGTATTTGAAAGGGTAGATTTTGATTCATTATTTACGAATTCTGAGTAGGAGAATTAGCATAAAATGGAAAATATAGAGAAGGAGTTCAATTATGCGTTGGAAGGAAGAAAAATATGGATTTTAATAAAGGAAAAATATAATTTTTCAAACCAATGCGGATTAGTTATTTTTCCATCCGATAATCAGACTTTAAATATAGAAGCAGCCAAATTATTGCCAGATTACAAAAAAAGGAATCTTTTAGATAAGCTGGTAGTTATAACCAGTCAAAAGGTAATAATTGATTCCTTAAAACAGCTCCATGATAAGAGTATTTATTATGAACTAATTGATAAGAAGAACATAGATTTATTGCTTAAGTATTATTGCCTGGTGCCGTTTTGGATACATATAGTGGTTATTTCTCTGGATGAGCCATTTGGAAATAGTATTCTATTAAATAAATATGATATTGATTATAAGAATTATATTCTTTCAGCAATTTATAGAACAGGGTGACGCTACATGGAAAATATGGGTGAAAAGATAGAGAAATGTATAGCCGGATGGAAAACAGAATTAATTGGAAAACAGATAATTATATATGGGTGTACCGCATTTACCAAAAGAATATATATTGCTTTGCAGAAAAATAACATTTTGCCAGATGCAATTATAGATAATGATAATAAAAAAATTGGAAAAAAGTATTTGGGGTTAAGTATTTTTTTACCAGAGCAAATGTTAGTTCCATATGACAGCTCCATAGTCATTATAGTCTGTTCACGACACGAAAAGGATATGCTGGATTCATTATATGACTTAGGGTATAAGGAGAAAAATGTGCGGCATATCAGTAGTGAATTAGAAACCTATGAGGCAGACGCATTGGAGTATGTAAATGAACAAATGAATTCTGTAAATAAAGGAGTTCGGTGTTATAAGAAATTATTGGATTATTGTGGTGGAAATGGGACAATTTTACTTACTCCAAAGGCAAGTGGGGATGTTTTCATAGCATGTGCTTATCTTAAGGTATGGTGCAAGGAAAACAAGATAAGGAATTATTTGCTGGTGTGCACTAATTCAAATATTGTCGATGTAGTGAAAATGTACAAGCTTGATAATAGATGTCAGGTTATTTCAGATGAGGAAATAGAAAATTTGAAAAGGGCGTTTATGTTTTTGGGAGACAGACTTAATATAAAGATGCTTTCAGAATGGTCCCTTAGAATTAGAAACAGCTATTTCCCAATGAATAAGGGACCAATTACATTTAAAGATAAATTTCAATATGAAACTTTTCAACTTTGTAAGGATATAACTCCTGAATATCCAGATCTTTGTGAAAAAATAAATAGAAAAAAATTTGAACACCTTATAAAAGGAAAAACGATTATTATTGCACCATATGCTTATTCAAGTCCGGCAGCAATAGTGCCAGACAGTGTCTGGGAAAAAATTGTTAACAATTTATTGGAAATGGGGTATCGCATTTATACGGTTGGTTATGGAGAGGGAGAAAAACCAATAAAAAATACTGAAAGAATCCAGTTTACATATATAGAGGCTCAAAGTGTCTTGGAATATGCAGGTGGATTTATTGCATCCAGAAGTGGATTGTGTGATATTGTCCATGCAGCAAGATGCAGGCAGTTAATAATATATGGAAGAAACATAAGAAACGAATATGCAGTTGATTTTTTTAATATGAAAAGAAATTTTCCGGATTTTTCGGGTAAGGAATTCGTGTTTGATGACTATGAAGAGAAGGACTTTATAAGTTCTGTAATTGAGTATTTTAAAAATTAAGAAAGGCAGTGACAGAAAAAGGTGACATATACAAATAATATTATATCAATCCTACAGCAAATTACAGAACAATATAATAGGTTTTTTCTTGTTGTTGATAAATATTTTTTATCAGATGATTTTATGGAACAATTAAGTAATAAGATAATTGTGAAAAAGGAAAAGTACGAAGGAATAATATTAGCTGATTATATTAAAGATTCTGGAAAGCAAATTTTTAATATTACAGAGGAAAATATAGAAGAAATTAGACAGATATACTATATGTATGAATTTACTGATAAATTGTTGATGATTTCTAGAAAGTACGTAAATTATGGTAGTCTATATAATTTTGTAAAAGCTGGGCTGTTAGATATGGATGAGTATTTGAAGGCAATAACAGATTAAGGGAAGAAAATGGATAATGTACATTATCAGGAAATGATAAGAAATTTGGAAAGACTGTCTTATGTTTTATCAGCACAAAAAAAGAAAATTTATTTATTTGGTCATTGCAATGCGTCGGAAGAGTTAATTGATATTCTCATAGAAAAAGGATATGAGATAAGGGCTATTTTGGACAACAATATTTTTAAATATGGTATCACATATAAAGATATTCCTGTTGTTTCGCCTAATAGTATTTTAAAGTCAGATGTAGAAAAATCAATTGTATGTATTGCGGCAAGGTCGTATGAATCAATGGCAGAACAGTTAAGGGAGATGGGTTATAAAGGACCAATAATAAAAATGGTAGATTATAACTCCTATGCAGAGTACTCCCTTTCCAAAGAAACAATAGAGAAAAAGAGAGCGCGTGTAGAGAGAGGAATTGGACTGATTAAGAAGGAAAAAGAAAAATATCCGGGATGTTACCGAATTTATTGTCCTTTTTCCGCATTGGGAGATGTGTATTATGCAATGGCATATCTCCCATATTTTTTAGAAAGAAAGTTAATAAAAAAATATGTTGTATTTACCATTGGAAATTCATGTGCAGAGGTAGCAAAAATGTTTGGTGCGGAGTATGTGGAAGCATTAAGCCAGAGGGATATGGATGAATCCATCCAGGCAGTGCTCTTTACAGAAGATGCGGATGCCTACATACCTCATCAGGACAGGCCGTATGTGATAAAGCTTGCAAAGGCGTTATATATAAAAAAAATTCCACTGGAGCTGATCTATAAATGCGGTGTATATGGACTTGACAGAGATTGCGTTCCTTATAAACCTGTGAAATTGGATAGTTACAGGTTTTTGGACAGGATAATACCGGGTAAAGCTGTCGTTTTATCTCCTTATGCGAAGTCAGTAACCAATATTTCATCAGAGTATTGGAAAAAGATTATTAAATATTATAAAGAAAAAAATTATCAGATTTTTACAAATGTTTTTGGAGAAGAACAGGAGCTGGAAGAAACCCAGCGACTGGATGTTAAATTATCAGAATTGCAGTCGGTTGTAGAACGGGCTGGAACGTTTATAGGCATACGCAGCGGTTTGTGCGATGTTCTTCAAGAAGCGCAGTGCAGAAAAATAGCGTTATATCCAGACTGCTGTTATAGTGACACAAAATGGAAAATGGAAGAAATATATCATTTGGATAGCTTTGAAAATCTTGTTGTTTCACAGAAAATCTGATGCAGGGCAGTAAATAATTTTTCTATATTTAGATATGAAGCATGTCCGGGAGGTTAAAATGGAAAATGAATTAACTTTATCTACTTTGCCCAAAACCTGGTTTTTTGATTTGGATGGAACAATTGTCAAACATAATGGATATAAAGATGATGGGAAGGATACATTACTTTCCGGGGTAAAAGAGTATTTGGCAGCATTGCCCGAAGAAGACAGAGTTATCCTGATTACTTCCAGGACAGAAGATTGCAGGGAACTGACACTGAAGTTTTTGAATGACAGTCATGTCAGATATGATGAAATACTGTTTAACCTTCCTATGGGGGAGAGAATTGTCGTAAATGACAGAAAACCTTCCGGCCTGGACATGGCATTAGCTGTAAATATAAACAGAGATCAGTTCACTCTGCCAATAGTGAGAAGAGAAAAATAGAGAGGGTAAGTAAATGGAAATAGAGTTAACGGCCTCCATGATGTGCGCTGATTATGGCAATCTGGAAAAGGAAGTAAAAAATCTGGAGGAAGGCGGAATTGATTCTTTTCATATTGATATTATGGACGGGAGGTATGTTCCCAATTTTGCAATGTCCCTAAACGATTTGCGCTACATAGCCAGTACAGCTTCCAAACCATTGGATGTTCACCTGATGATAGAGCATCCAAATAATCGTATTGATTTGTTTTTAAGTCACCTCCGCAAGAAAGATACAGTATATATCCATCCGGAAGCGGAATATCATCCATCCACAACATTGCAGAGGATCATTAATGCAGGCATGGAGCCCGGAATAGCAATTAATCCGGGGACATCTGTAGAGACTGTTATGGAGATGCTCCGTATTGTAAAAAAGGTTCTTGTCATGTCGGTAAATCCGGGAAATGCCGGACAGATGTATCTTCCTTATGTGGGAAAAAAAATCACAAAGCTTTTAGCGTTAAAAGAGGATATGGATTTTGAATTATACTGGGACGGCGCCTGCAGCGCAGACAAGATTCTGGATTTTGCACCCAAAGGAGTCAAAGGATTTGTACTTGGAACAACGCTTTTATTTGGAAAGGAAAAAACATATGGGGAGACTTTGCAAAATATTCGGCAATTGAGGTTCTAATCAGGAAAGATATAGGAACAGAATTGGAGATTTGGTATGAATATTGCACTGATTTTGTCGGGCGGGATAGGGTGCCGGGTTGGGGGCAGCATTCCAAAGCAGTATATTAAGGTGGAGAACAGGCCTGTGCTTTCTTATTGTGTAAAACAATTGTCGGAACATGAGGAAATTGATGGTATCTGGATAGCGGCTGACGTGCTTTGGCGGAAAGAAATTCTGGCGTGTTTGAAGTGGGCTGATAGAAATAAGAAGTTTATGGGATTTTCAAATCCGGGGAAAACACGGCAGCTGTCTATTTATTATGGATTGGAGGATATACGGTTGTTTGCACATGAAGGGGATTTGGTGCTTATCCATGATGGTGCAAGACCTCTGCTTTCTGCAAAGCAGATTACCGACTGTTTATCCGCAGTGTCAGGTCATGATGGTGTAATTCCTGTGCTTCCTATGAAAGATACTGTATATTGCAGCCAGGATGGGATAACAATAACTTCTTTGTTAAACAGAGACAGGATTTATGCAGGACAGGCACCGGAGATTTTTTATTTGGAGAGTTATTATCAGGCAAACAAATGCTTGTTTCCAGAGCAGATTTTGTTTATTAATGGTTCAACTGAGCCAGCAGTTATGGCTGGAATGGATATTGTAATGATACCGGGAGATGAAAATAATTTTAAAATTACCACAAGGGCGGATTTGGACAGATTTCGCAGAATTGTGAAGGAAGGAATGTTTTAAGATGGGCATATTACATGATTTTGGTGAAGTACAGGGAAAAGGTGTCTTTTCTGATTTTTAGTTAAGGGGAATGACAAAGGTCAGAGACGTGTGATATCCGGAGACAGAACAGGGATAATGATAAATGGTGGTAAATGTAATAGAACGCATCATATAATATTTATAAAGAAATTTTGGGGTACATAATGTTAAATTACATTTGGGCAGCAATGATTGCTGTAGGTATTATTTTTGGTGCGGTAAATGGGAATATGAAGGAAATTACGGAGGCGGCGTTAAATAGCGCAGGGGAAGCGGTATCTCTTTGTATTGCGACTGCCGGGGTAATGGCACTCTGGGTTGGACTTATGGAAGTTGCAGAGAGTTCAGGACTGATTTTGAAATTGACTAATATGCTTTCTCCTTTTGTATCATTTATGTTTCCGGGATTGCCAAAAAGGCATAGGGCGCGGGATTATATCTCAATGAATATTATTGCTAATATTTTAGGGCTGGGATGGGCTTGCACTCCGGCTGGGCTGAAGGCGATGGAGGAGTTGGCGAAGTTGGAGGCGGAGAGGGGGACGGCAGGGTATGTGGCGGAATATCAGCGTGTAAATGCGGCTGGTGAAAAGAGTAAAAGCGGGCGTGTCGCCAGCAATGAAATGTGTACGTTTTTGATACTGAATATTTCCTCCCTGCAGTTAATACCGGTGAATATGATCGCCTATGAATGATTTATAATAGGACTAAATAAAGAACCTTTAACTATGAAGGCTTTATCTAGTCCTATTTTTTATGCGTGTAATGAGGAAAATGGCTGTCATGCGCATAAACAGTCATTTTGTAAATACCACATTATTGGGGTGGTTTTCCACTCAACATATCTGCAGATTTTCTTATATCGTAACGTTACAACATGAATCATAACATAAAAGTGCTGGCACGGAAAGGGGGACAAGCTGTTTTAAACAGAAATTGTAAAGTAACTACTATCACAAACGATATTGTGGGAACGGTTTGAAAAATAATTGTGATTTTGAAGGGGAGGATATGCTATGGCATTGAGCACTAATAAAGGAAATAACCATGCAATTACTTTTAAGAATCAAGAACATGAAATGTTTTATATGAACTGTCTGTCAAAGTGCAAGCGGCAGGACGTGTACCACAAGGCATTGGTTTATTGCCTTGGAATCAGCGGAGATACAAGGCGGAATGTAGAGCGGATTTTCGATTTCAAAAAAGGGAGCGTTAGGTCGAAGTGTTTGGAAGAAGGATGGATTACCAGTGGAAGTGAGAAGGTGGTACGCATGGCATTTAATCTTTTCTGCAACGGTACACCAAGCGCATATGCCCTTGAGGGGGAAGAGAAAATAAAGGAGTGCCGGCGATATACAGTGGAGGATTTATTCTGCTGTGAGTACGCAATATATTTTTGGGAGGCAATCAAGATACGTTATCCAGAATATTGCTTCCCGATAGGTTTATCAGCCCGCGGGGCTTGAAATCAGATAATATTTTCAGATGAAGTCATATCACATATAGAAGTAGGATATTTGTATGCAGGCAAAGGAATTAAAGATTTACAAGGGAAGCGGAAGAAACTATGCACCTGTTCCGCAGATTATCATACAGGGGAAATGGATGAGACCGCTGGGATTTTTCGTAGGTGATAAGGTAACGGTCACACAGGAGGGAAACAGGCTGATTGTGGAAAAATGTAAAGACGGGCATGATACGGAGGAAGAGGCTGCCATGGTGGCAGAACCTGTCCGCAGATATGCAGGACCGTTGGGGAGGTGTGGGAGATGGAGCTGAGCATGGCATTAGTTCAGATGAAAGGGTTGAAATGCCGGATCGATGATATTTTAAGTGTTACCACTTATGATGAATATGCGGATTTAAGAGGACTGCATGTAGACCATGAAGACAGCGACCAGCTTTTTCAGTTAAAAGAATTGCAAGTGATCATGAGAAAGCTGGCCGCCATTGGTGGCAGTATTGAGTACCTTTTCCGTCCGGTTCAGGAGACCAGTATCTTACATAGGAATGAAAACGGGGAATACAGAACAGAGAAAGGGCATTATTACCATAGCGGGAACCTGATTGAAGTTTTATTACAGGATGGTTCCCATGAAGTTCCCTGCTGGGTACAGACGAAAGTAGAGTATGACGGGGAAGATTATTATCTTGCCGGATATGAGGAAGTCGCTATGGAAGGGCTGGAGGTTCGTGTAAGATAAAAGGCAATGACAAAAGTGGGACAAGCTGTCCCAGATTATTTCGAGAAGAAATCTATTAAAACAAGAAATGAAAAAATAGAAGATTGTTCCATACAAAAGCAGAGAAGAACATTTGGCGTCTCTGCTTTTGTGCTTGGATTAAATAATAAAGACATAGTAAAAATGGAGGAAGAAAGATGCAGGGAATCCAGTTTGATTATTTTCATGGAATGGAAGCGGAGCAGTACAGCTTTTACCGTATACCTAAAATGCTGTTCACAGCGGAATGCTTCAGGAGCCTTTCCTGTGAGGCGAAAGTCCTGTACGGGCTGATGCTTGACCGTATGGGCTTAAGTATCAGGAACAGGTGGATTGATGAAGAGGACAGGGTTTACATAGTCTTTACGGTGGAGGAGATTGCAGGGCTGATGGACTGCGGGATGCAGAAAGCGGTAAAGCTGGTGAGGGAGCTGGATGCGGATAAAGGCATCGGGCTGATAGAGAAGAAGCGCCTGGGGCTTGGAAAACCGAACGTGATCTATGTAAAGAATTTCATGTTAAAAGATGACTCCCATTTTCCGGGGCAGGACAATACCTGTGCTGTTGGCTGTGTATCACTGGAAAAGGCAGAAATTGATGCAGGCGGTATTGGAGAGACAAAAACTGAAGAAGTCGTCAATAAAAATTTGCCGGAAGAGAAGTCCAAAGAATGTACATTAGGAACTGTTAAGGGCGAAAATCAGGAATTGCTAAAATCGCAATTCAAGAATGATGAATTTCACAATTCAGGAATGATGAAAACCACCATTCAAGAATTTCCAAAATCACAATCTAATAATACTGAATTTAATAATATTAATTTTAATGAGACTGATCCTATCAATCTTTATCCATCCGATGTGATAGGACAGATGGGCAGATACCGTGATGCCATACGGAAAAATATTTCGTATGAATGCTTTTTGGAAGGCAGGGACTGCCAGAGGGAAGAATTGGACGAACTGGTGGAGCTTATGGTAGATGTGATGATGATGCCAGACTATGCCGCCATACGGATAGCGGGAACGTAGAGGCTCGCTGTAGTGGTAAAGGAGCGTTTCATGAAGCTGGATTATTCGCATATGGCTTATGTGATTGGGTGCCTGCATGGGAATACCAGCAAGGTCGGGAATATCAGGTCATATCTGCTGACAACGCTCTATAATGCCATACTGACCATAGACAACTATTACCGTGCGGAGGTAGGTCATGACCTGTATGGGAGCGGGTAACGTCCAGCCCAGACTTAAAAATAAAATCTACAGGAAAGGGGGAGGCCATGTTGGGCAGACGTGCAGTGTCGCAGGAACTGGTCATGCTGGGGGAACGCATACGTACCCAGAGGATAGAGCTGTGCATGTCACAGGAAACACTTGCAGAAAAAGCTGGGACAAGCGCCAACACAGTAAGCCGGATTGAGGGAGGACAGATGTCCATGACAATAAAGATTTTTATAAAGCTGGTGCAGGCGCTGGATACGGATGCAAACAGGCTGATCGGGATTGTTCCGGCAGGGGAAACGGAAAGAAAGTACAGGAATGTTTTATATCGGCTCAGTCATTTAAAAACATATGAGCAGAAGATCGTCCTGCGGACTGCAGAAGTACTGGCGGATGAGCTGCGCCGGAACAGATAAAATAAATTATACAGTTATGATGCGGGTCGAAAAGATTGTTCCTAGATTCCGTGTCGGCGGCAGAATCAGTCATCAGAAGCCGGAGGCTTCTGACCGGTTATTTATGACCGGCCCTTGACAGAGCCAAAAGGAAATGCTATTATGCTGTGCTGCGACGGAAAAGGAAGGATTGTTCCTGAGTTCCTTAGCCGTCGGCAGGGATACAGGGCATTTCCTTTTGGCTCTGTCAAGGGTGGCGTACGCAGAGAAAACGTAAAATCAAAAAGGTGCACCACGATTAATTAAAAATGAAATAATGATCGACATTTGACTGTATATAGAATATAATAGATTTAACACCTTAAAGCATGAAAGTACCTGCAGAAGGAGAAATAAAAATGGAATTGACTTATTACCAACATGGGGATTATCTGTTACCGAACCTGACTATAGGGGAAACGCATGCGGTGACTGGAAAATATGAAATGCTCCGAAAAACTTTCCTGAAGGAAAACCGGACGGGCTGGTATCAAGGCATGCTGCTATCTGGAAAGCTGGATAAACATTTGGCGGATGTTGAAGAGGCAGCCGAAGAGAGGATGGAAGTTTTAATGGATGGCCTGTTGAAAAAATATCCTGCGCCGGATAAAAGAAAAGATCAGCTTGCATGGGCAGCCCATATGAACATGCTTATATCAATGGCGGAAGAAAGTATTTTGGAGGAATTGGTTTATTGCTAACAATAAAAAATTTTGTATAATAACACAATTAAGAAACTGACCTGCCACAAATTGTTGTTAAGTTTAGGCAGGTCAGTTTTGGTAAAGATATCTTTATCTGGTAGTGTAAAATAGTTTGTGTCTTTGGAAAAAAATACCTCTTTTTTGGTAAGA
>CANCXX010000039.1 GCA_947381965.1 uncultured bacterium | reverse complement strand
GCGCCAGCGGAAAGTGCAAAAACGGAAACGGCAGCTCCGGCGGAAGATACCAAAACAACATCTCCTGTGGAAGAAACAACTGAAAAAGATGTGGACACAGCAGCAGAAACAGATGAAATGGTATCTGATGAAAATTTTAAAATTTTACAGGATAATTACGCTTTAATGGTGAACTGCTATGAAGAGGTATCGGAATTATACAGCAGTGATGAAATAGCTGCAAATGCCGATATTGAAAAAGCAATGGATATGGCAGCAGATGTGATTAACCAGATGGGAGAGATAAAACAGGATGAAATTACAGAAGAAGACGCAGAAACTTTAAACAGTGCGATAGAAGATATCCTGAATGCTCTTTCAGATATAGTGGATGGGATGGAGACTACCGGCGATGCAGGCGGGGCCGGGGAAATGGTAACAGACGAAACCTTCGCGGCGCTGCAGGAGAATTATGAAATTCTGGCAGAAACTTATAATGTAGTGGCGGAAGCCTATAACAGTGATGCAGTTGAAGCAAATACGGAGATTGAGGACGCTTTGAATCAGGCGTATGAAATTATTGACAAGATGGGAACAATCACCCAGGACAGTATCACAGAGGAAGACGCAGAAGAGCTTGTTAATCTTATGATTGCGATTATTGAGGTACTTGATGTAGTTGTTGATGCAATGTAATGTGCATTAGCAGGTAGAAAATATTAGTTATTAGTTATTGTGAAAAAACCGCTGATACTGCAGTATCGGCGGTTTTGGTACACAAAAAAGTGGGGGAGAGGATATGAGCATGGAGAAAGGAGGAGCAGGATGGCGGTAATACAGGAATATAAATGTCCCTGCTGCGGCGGTGCGATTGCCTTTGACGGCGCAATACAAAAAATGAAATGTCCGTTTTGCGACACGGAATTTGAGATGGAAACACTGGCAGGTTATGATGAGGAACTGAAAAGTGAAAAAGAAGATAATATGAGATGGGAGGATACGGCCGGGGATAAGTGGCAGGACGGCGAAAAGGGCGGACTGCGTTCCTACGTCTGCCATTCCTGCGGAGGTGAAATTGCGTGTGATGAAAATACGGCTGCAACTTCCTGCCCCTTTTGTGGAAATCCGGTTGTAATGATGGGACAGTTTTCGGGCGAACTAAAGCCGGATTATGTTATTCCATTTAAATTGAAGAAAAAGGATGCAAAAAATGCGCTTAAGAAGCATTGTGATGGGAAACGACTGCTTCCCAAAATATTTAAGGAGCAGAACCATATTAATGAGGTAAAAGGCGTATATGTTCCGTTCTGGCTGTTTGATGCCAGCGCAGATGTAAATATGCGCTATAAAGCAACAAAAGTCAGGACATGGAGCGACAGTAAATACGATTATACGGAAACCAGTTTCTATGCGGTAAGCAGGGGCGGAAGCATTGAATTTGAGAGGGTTCCGGTAGAGGGTACAACAAAGATACCAGGCGATTTAATGGAATCGCTGGAGCCCTTTGATTTTTCGGAGGCGGTGGATTTCCAAACTGCGTATCTGGCAGGTTTTATGGCGGATAAATACGACGTGGATTCGGGGCAAAGCGCTTTGCGGGCCAATGAAAGGATTAGAAAAAGTACAGAGGAAGCTTTTGACGCGACGGTTAAAGGATATACGACAGTTACAAAAGAGGCAGGCAGCATCCGGCTGCAAAAGGGCCAGATAAAATATGCCCTTTTCCCTGTCTGGCTTTTAAATACCACATGGGAAGGGAAGAATTATCTTTTTGCAATGAACGGCCAAAATGGAAAAATGGTGGGGGATCTTCCGCTGGATAAGACCGCATATAAAAAGTGGCTGTTTGGCTTAACTGGTATCATAGGCGCTGTGCTGTATGCTGTTTTCTGCCTGCTCTGGTTGTTTTAAGGGGGAAGGGATAATGAAAAAAAGAATTTTTACAATATTTTTTGCGCTGCTCATATTTATAATTCCGGCGCTTCCTTTGTTCGCCGCAGACGGCGGGACGCGTCTTATAGATGCAGCCGATCTGCTTTCACAAAGCAGTGAAAGGGATTTGATAAATAAACTGGATGAAATTAGTGAAAGACAGCAGGTAGACATTGTGGTGGTTACAATTGAGTCCCTTGAAGGGGAGTCTGCCATGGTATATGCCGATGATTTCTATGACTATAATGGCTATGGCTTTGGGGCCGGAAGGGATGGGATACTTTTCCTTATCAGTATGGAGGAAAGAGACTGGTACATATCAACAACAGGATATGGGATAACTGCATTTACTGACGCAGGGCTAGAATACATGTCAGAAGCATTTATGGGAGATTTGAGCGAAGGAAATTATGCGGAGGCCTTTACGACTTTTGCAGAACTGTGTGATGATTTTATCACACAGGCAAGGACAGGAACCCCTTATGATGCCGATAATCTTCCAAAGGAGCCTTTCGAGCCGGTGTGGACGCTTGTAATTTCGCTTGGCGCAGGCTTCATTATTTCACTGATTGTAACAGGGGGAATGAGAAGCAGTTTAAAAACAGTGCGCAGTCAGCTGGTGGCAGATGATTATGTCAAAAAAAACAGTATGCAGCTGACTAAAAACAGGGATCTGTTTCTTTACAGGAATGTGGAACGTCAAAGAAAGCCGGAAGAATCCGGTTCAGATAAATCAGAAAGCACAGGCGGTTCAAGCACACATATCTCCTCTTCAGGCACAAAGCATGGAGGAGGAGGCGGGAAATTTTAAAAAGCTGTTTTGCGTGAAGGAATGTATTATTTTAATTTTCATGGTATAGTTGAATATAAGCTGCAAATCTGTTACAATTAGATTTGCAGTTTTTATATTATGGCGGAAAGTCCGCGATAAGAATGGGAGACTAAGATGAATTTAATCCAAAAAGTATTTGGCACACATAGTGAGAGGGAACTTAAGCGCATTGAAGGGCTGGTACAGGCAATTGAGGATCTGCGTCCGTCCATGCAGGCGCTGTCAGATGCGGAGCTTTCCGGGAAGACAGAGGAATTTAAGAAGCGTTTGTCGGAAGGGGCGACGCTGGATGATTTGCTGCCGGAAGCTTTTGCAACGGTAAGAGAAGCGGCGAGACGTGTACTTAATATGGAGCATTACAGGGTGCAGTTAATTGGCGGTATCATTATGCACCAGGGACGTATTGCCGAAATGAAAACCGGTGAAGGAAAAACCCTGATAGCTACACTGCCCTCTTACTTAAATGCGTTGGAAGGCAGAGGGGTTTATGTGGTAACAGTCAATGACTATCTTGCCAAGCGTGACGCCGAGTGGATGGGAGAGATTCATAAATTTTTAGGACTGACTGTTGGCGTGGTGTTAAACAGCATGAAGTCCGAAGAAAGAAGAGAAGCCTATGCCTGTGATATCACATACGTAACCAACAATGAGCTTGGGTTTGATTACCTGCGTGATAATATGGTGATTTATAAGGCGCAGCTGGTTTTGCGCGATTTACATTATGCAATCATTGATGAGGTGGACTCCATACTGATAGACGAGGCCCGAACCCCTCTTATTATATCCGGCCAAAGTGGAAAGTCCACGAAGTTATATGAGGTCTGCGATATTCTTGCCAAGCAGTTAAAGCGTGGTGAAGATATGCAGGACCTTAGCAAGATGGATGCCATTATGGGAGTGGAGAGAGAGGAAACCGGGGATTTCATTGTCAATGAAAAGGACAAGGTGGTAAACCTTACTGCCCAGGGCGTGGAAAAAGTGGAAAAGTTTTTCCAGATTGATAACCTTGCGGACCCTGAAAATATTGAAATCCAGCACAACATTACCCTTGCCCTGCGAGCCAACAATTTAATGTTCAGGGATCAGGACTATGTGGTAAAAGATGATCAGGTATTGATTGTAGATGAATTTACCGGGCGTATCATGCCGGGAAGACGCTATTCAGACGGGCTGCATCAGGCCATTGAAGCTAAGGAGCATGTAAAGGTAAAAAGGGAAAGCAAGACATTAGCAACGATTACCTTCCAGAACTTTTTTAATAAATTTGAGAAGAAAGCGGGCATGACCGGTACCGCTCTTACAGAAGAGAGAGAGTTCCGTGATATTTACGGGATGGATGTAATAGAGATACCCACCAATAAACCTGTGGCAAGAAAAGATTTGCAGGATGCGGTGTATAAGACCAAAAAGGAAAAGCTTCATGCCATTGTGGAGGCGGTAAAGGAATCCCATGCAAAGGGACAGCCTGTGCTGGTGGGAACTATCACCATTGAAGCGTCGGAAGAGTTAAGCAAACTGCTTACCAAACAGGGAATCCCCCATAAGGTGTTAAATGCCAAGTTTCATGAGCTTGAGGCGGAAATTGTGGCAGATGCAGGTATCCACGGTGCGGTTACTATCGCGACTAATATGGCCGGGCGTGGTACGGATATTAAACTGGACGAAGCCGCCAAGGAAGCCGGAGGGCTTAAAATCATCGGTACAGAGCGTCACGAATCAAGACGTATTGACAATCAGTTAAGAGGACGTTCCGGTCGTCAGGGCGATCCCGGCGAGTCCAAGTTTTATATTTCCCTGGAAGATGATCTGATGCGTCTGTTTGGGTCTGAACGTCTGATTAATATGTTTAACACGCTGGGAATTCCTGAAAATCAGGAAATCGAACATAAGATGCTTAGTAATGCCATAGAGTCCGCCCAGAAAAAGATAGAAAATAATAACTACGGTATCAGAAAGAACCTTCTTGAATACGACCAGGTTATGAATGAACAGAGGGAAATCATATATGAAGAACGCCGCCGGGTATTAGACGGTGAAAGTATGAGAGATGCCATCTATAAGATGATTACGGACATTACGGAAAATGCGGTGGACATTGTAATTGGGGATGACACTGATTATGACGACTGGAATCTGGAAGAGTTAAATACGCTGCTGCTTCCGACCATTCCCTTAAAGCGCATTAACAGGGGACGTATCAATACGCCGAAAAAGAATGCCCTAAAACAGCAGCTAAAGGAAGAGGCTGTGAAGTTTTATGAGGCAAAGGAAGCGGAATTTCCTGAAACAGAAGCAATCCGTGAGCTTGAGAGAGTCATTCTTCTTAAGGTGATTGACAGGAAGTGGATGGACCATATTGACGATATGGAACAGCTCCGTCAGGGGGTGGGACTACAGGCATATGGGCAGAGAGATCCGCTGGTGGAGTACAAGCTAAGCGGTTATGAGATGTTTGATGAAATGACCCAGAACATTCGGGAAGAAACGGTAAGGGTTTTGTGTCATGTAAGAGTGGAACAGAAGGTAGAAAGAGAGCAGGTGGCCAAGGTAACAGGAACCAACAAGGACGACTCCCTTGCAAAAGCGCCCGTAAAGCGTGGAAATGCCAAGGTTTATCCCAATGATCCCTGTCCCTGCGGCAGTGGCAAGAAGTATAAACAGTGTTGTGGAAAGAAAAACTCTTAAGGAGAATAAAAATAGGGAAGAGGTGACGCAAGGTGGTTGAGTTAGACCAGATGAAATCTGAACTTCAGACATACAAAAGCCCTTTAGCGGAAGTGAGGGATTCACTTTGACTTAGCAAATAAGTCAAAGAAAATTGAAGAACTGGAAAGGGAAATGGAGGCGCCCGGATTTTGGGATGATCCTGATATTTCCAACCAGAAGATGAAGGAACTAAAGAATTTAAAGGATACTGTGGAAACCCTGCAGGGACTTGAGCGGCAGTATGAAGATATCGAAACCCTGATTGAAATGGGGTACGAGGAAGAGGACGCTGATTTGGCGGAGGAAATCCGCACGGAGCTGGATGGGTTTATTTCCGCTTTTGAGGATATCCGCATAAGCACTTTGCTTTCAGAAGAATATGATGGACATAATGCCATTTTAAAGCTGAATGCGGGAGCGGGAGGAACGGAAAGCTGTGACTGGTGTTCCATGCTTTACCGCATGTATACCAGATGGGCGGAACGCAAGGGCTTTGCTTTAGAGGTACTGGATTATCTGGACGGAGAAGAGGCGGGAATTAAGTCAGTGACTTTTCAGGTAAACGGAACCAATGCGTATGGCTATTTAAAATCAGAAAAAGGCGTTCACCGTCTGGTGAGAATTTCACCTTTTAATGCCCAGGGGAAGCGGCAGACCTCCTTTGTATCTCTGGATGTGATGCCGGATATCGAAGAGGATGTGGATGTGGAGATTAATGAAGACGACCTTAGAATTGACACCTACCGGAGCAGCGGCGCCGGTGGACAGCATATCAACAAGACGTCATCGGCAATCCGTATCACCCATATTCCTACAGGGGTAGTGGTACAGTGTCAGAATGAGCGTTCCCAGTTCCAGAACAAGGATAAAGCCATGCAGATGCTTAAGGCCAAGCTGTATATGCTGAAAAAAGAAGCTAATGCAGAAAAACTTTCAGATATCCGTGGGGAAGTGAAGGATATAGGCTGGGGAAATCAGATACGTTCTTATGTGATGCAGCCATACACTATGGTGAAGGACCACAGAACAGGCGCAGAGTCAGGTAATGTGGATTCTGTCATGGACGGGGGGATTGATTTGTTTATCAATGCTTATCTGAAGTGGATAAATGTAAAGGAATCGTCAAATTGACAAGTTTTGTGGGACGGAATGAATCTATAAAGGAAAGTATTAAAAACGGCCATACACTGTAAGTTGTATGGTCTTTTTTAAATAGATGACAAATAAAGAGTATATTGCGTTGCGTCAATGGAGGAGCTTGATAAGTTACACAGGGCGCAAGCAGGGATAGGAGGAAAAACTTATGAAGTATCAGTATATTGTTTTTGATATTGATGGCACTTTGATAGATACGGAATATGCGGTTTTACATTCTTTGCAGGACCTTGTGCGGGAATTATCAGGGAGGGAAATACCTCTTTCGGACTTAACATTTGCTTTGGGCATTACAGGGGAGGATGCCTTGAAAAGGCTTGATATAAAAGATATTCCTCATGCAAATATAATGGAATTATGGGATAAGAATATGCGTAAATATACGGATTCCATGATGGCTTTTGACGGAATAACAGAATTGCTGACGTATCTGTCAGAAAGAGGATGTGAAATGGGAATTGTCACATCAAGGACAAGGGAAGAATTTGAGCAGGATGCCTGTATGTCCGCTATCAGCGGCTTTTTTAAAACAATTATCTGTGCAGATGATACGCAGCAACACAAGCCGAAGGGGGCGCCGCTTTTAAAATGTATGGAATTATCAGGAACGGACTGCGGGAAAGTTCTTTATGTGGGAGACAGTGTATATGACGGTATGTGTGCGGAAAGTGCAGGGACTGATTTTGCCCTGGCAGTATGGGGCAGTCATAGAACGGATATCAAGGCAGACTATTATCTGCAAAAGCCGGATGACCTGATGGATATTATTTTTTGATTCATAAAAGTCAATGAAAAATGCCCGGAACATGTTACAGGCATATTCCGGGCATTTGATTCCATTGAACTTTAAGGTTGGTCCATTCTGATTATGAACGATAATATCTTTTGACGTTTCCATTCCAGGTTTTTATAAATAAAGGAATGGATTTTTTCTGGTACCGTTATTCAGACAAAGGTTTTTTGCGAACCAAATCAAGATAAAAATTGGCATAAGTGGCAGCCATATATGGGAGCAGCCACAAAAGACCGATGCCGCAGGAAATACCACCCAACAGCAGTAAGGGGATAAAGGATAATTCAATATATAAAAGCCTGCCTTTATTTCCTTTCATAAGCTGGATGCTCATACGGATAATCCGGGAAGCCGGGTAATCGGGAAAGTCCAGCATCAGATAAAAAGCCTGAGAGAGCATAAGGTCCACATAAATGCTGATAACGGCTGCTATAAGAAGCAGAACCACAAAAAGTAAAAATAACAGGGCATCTGGAGATGACGTTTCTGTCAAACGGCCAGTTAAGCGAAGCGCTAAAGACTGATCCAGAAAATAAGCCACAATTGTTGAAGGCAGAAAACTGACAGAAGTTACCCCCGCCGTAATAATCTGAATGGATATTACTTTAGAGGTATCGCCGCGGAAAAAGTGAAACAGGTCACTTACCAGAGGCCTCTGGTTACATGCAATTTTTAAATAAATAAAGGCTTCTCCTGCAAGAAAATAACCGGAAAATAGGCTAAGCAGAAAATTGGCAATGGCAGATAGCAGGATGCTGATTATTGTGCCTGTGCCAATCAGTAAAGAGATAGCTCTGTTTACCGTAAAAATGCAGAGCAGATGGATAAGATATGCTGCAATTACGGTACCATATTTCCCAAGAAGCTGACCTTTTGCCAGAGTTTTTAAGCTGGCAGAAGATAAATATTGATTCATAATATCCTCCATGCCTGATGAACGTTTTTAGAGCGTACGCTCTGTCCGGCACAGGCTGTTTTAAAATTAATTTAAACTGCAATATCCAGATTACGTCCAATAAAAGAAAGAGCATCCTGCGCTTTTTTATCCTTCATATAAGGGTTGCTTTCATTTGGATATTTTATTCTGGTTGCAGTAGTTCCGCCTGCCACATAGCTGGTTCCGCACTCCGGGCAGACCGCTGTTTTTAAGGTGACATTGGCGGAAAGCACTTTGCCCCCTTTTTCTGCCGCTTTGTTAAAAGCATTACTTACATGCTCCTGTTCGTGGGCGCGTACTCTGGAAGCGGAAGCCTGCGGGGAAATATGGGAAGCCGACTTAAAAGAAACCATTTCGTCGGAGCCATCCTGATACTTGCGGTTTTTGCAGGTTTCACATTCGGCGGGAGAAGATTTGCGGCCGGGATTTACCTGGGTAGACTCACCAGGATTAACCACTGGTTTGCCTGCCCCTGAAACTGCATTTCCGCTGCCTGCTTTCATGGAGCTGCCGGGGTATCCGCCGGCATATGGGTTCATGTAATCATAATTTCCTGTGATGATGCTGCTCATAAATTCCTCCTTTTGCTATCAATGTTTTCCCATCATTTCAGAATAAGCCTTCATAACATCTTCATAAGACTGGCCGAAAAGCTCTTCCAGCTCCCGCCCGGTCTGCTGTTCAAACTGCTGGTCCATCTGCCTTCCAAAATTGACAAGGTCCTCACGGCTGCTGGAAAGAAGCATTCCGGCTACAGATCCCATAAGGGAGACGATAAGAAGCATTCCGCCAATGGCGCTTCCGATACCGACCCAGGCAGTGGTCAGCATTTTTTTCCCATATCCTTTGGAAAGAACAGCCAGAATAATGGCAATGCTTCCGCAGACAATAGGGATATATACCGTAAACAGGGTAAAAAAACAGGCAACGCCTAAAATCATGGATGCCGTTGCCATACTCCGTCCGGGATTGCGGAAAGGCTGACCGTCATTGTAATTGTTATTTGGCTGGTTATAAGGATTATTATTGTTATTATAGTTGTTATAGTCCATAGAGATTCAGCTTTCTTTTATTTCTGACAGCAATGAGTCAAGCGGATACAAAGCATCCATTTGATAAATGCCGCCGGGTTTTGATTTTTATTCTGTGATGCAGATATCTGCAATGCGTTTTGATTAAAAGTTATAATTATATTAGCACTTTCTGGCGGATATTACAAATCTTTCTTGAAAAAGAGACAGGTTATCTACTATAATAGTGTTACTGCCTGAAAGCGGGGCATTTTGTCAGGATGAGGGTGAACCGCCGGAAGGTGTTTAAAATTGTTTCGGAGCATGGTTATCAGTCAATGATTCCATGGCATCAGCAGACAGGAATGGAGAAGAATATGGATATAATTTTAAAGTTAAAAGAAGAACTGAAGGTGGAGAAATGGCAGGTGGAGGCTGCCGTTAAGCTGATAGATGAAGGCAACACCATCCCTTTTATTTCACGATACCGTAAGGAGGCTACCGGTTCCCTGAATGATGAAGTGTTACGGGAGCTCTATGAAAGGCTGAATTACCTGCGGAACCTGGAAGAAAAGAAAGAGCAGGTTATAGGGAGCATACAGGAGCAGGGAAAACTGACAGATGAGCTGAAGGAAAAAATTTTGGCGGCGGAAACCCTGGTGGTGGTGGAGGATCTTTACCGTCCTTACCGCCCGAAACGTAAGACCAGGGCAAGTGTGGCCAGGGAGAAAGGCTTAGATGGCCTGGCACAGTACATTCTGCAGCAGGAAGCGGATCACCCTCTGGCGGAGGAAGCGGCAAAATACATAAGTGAAGAAAAAGAGGTGAAGGATGAAAAGGAAGCTTTGCAGGGAGCAAAGGATATTATAGCGGAAATGGTTTCTGACGAGGCGGATTACCGTATATATATCCGAAACATTACTATGGAGGAAGGGGTTCTTACCAGCACGGCAAAGGATGAAAAGGCGCAAAGCGTATATGAAATGTATTACGCATATGAAGAACCGGTGAAAAAGGCAGCAGGGCACCGGATACTGGCGCTTAACAGAGGGGAAAACGAAAAGTTCCTTACGGTAAAAATCAATGCTCCCCAGGAGAGGATCTTGCAGTATCTTGGGAAAAAGGTGATTACAAAGGATAATGAATACACTACGCCTGTATTGAAGGAAGTGATACAGGATTCTTATGACAGGCTGATTGCACCTGCCATAGAGCGCGAAATCAGAAACGATTTAACAGAAAAGGCGGAGAATGGCGCGATTACTGTGTTTGGGAAAAATTTAGAGCAGCTTTTGATGCAGCCTCCAATTGCAGGCAGGGTCGTGTTAGGCTGGGACCCGGCTTTCCGCACAGGCTGTAAGCTGGCTGTAGTGGACGCCACCGGAAAAGTGCTGGACACAAAGGTGATTTATCCAACAGCTCCCCAGAATAAGGTGGAAGAAGCCAAGGCGGAGTTAAAGAAGATTATTAAAAAGTACGGCGTGTCCCTTATCAGCGTGGGCAACGGCACAGCATCCAGAGAATCAGAGCAGGTAATTGTGGATTTGATTAAAGAGCTGGATACGCCTGTGCAGTATGTGATTGTAAATGAAGCGGGGGCCTCTGTTTATTCCGCCAGCAAACTGGCAACAGAGGAATTTCCTAATTTTGATGTGGGACAAAGAAGTGCGGCTTCCATTGCACGGCGTCTCCAGGACCCTTTAGCGGAGCTTGTAAAGATTGACCCTAAATCAATTGGCGTGGGGCAGTACCAGCATGATATGAATCAGAAGAAGCTTGGAGAAACCCTTGGCGGTGTGGTGGAAGACTGTGTGAATAAAGTGGGAGTGGATTTAAATACGGCCTCCGCTTCTTTGCTGGAATATATATCAGGCATTTCCAAGACCATTGCAAAAAATATTGTGGATTACAGGGAGCAAAACGGACGCTTTTTAAACCGTGCCCAGCTTCTTAAAGTTCCCAAGTTAGGGCCTAAGGCATATGAACAGTGCGCAGGATTTTTGCGTATCCCGGAGGGGGACAATCCCCTTGACGCTACCAGCGTGCACCCGGAATCCTATGAGGCTGCCTTAAAGCTTTTGGATAAGCTGGGGCTTACCATGGAAGATGTGCGAAAAGCCCAGAAACAGGCAGCCCCAAATAAGGGAAGCCTGAAAAAGGAAGGGCCTGCCCCAAGAAAAGAGGAAAAGAGCAGGCAGCCTAAGGTGGTCATACGCAACACCAATACAGCCATGGGTAAGGCACTGGCGGCAGCCATGGGAGGTATGACGCAGCCTCTTACACAAGAACCTGTTAAGGGAAAAGCAGGGAAAAATGGAAAGGCTGCTGCAGGAGAGGAAAGGAATGGCAATGTGGTAAGCGCCCTTGAGAAAAGGATAAAGGACAAAAAGGTGATGGCACAGGAGCTTGGCATTGGGGAAATCACTTTAACCGATATTTTAAAAGAGCTGGAAAAGCCTTCCAGGGATCCAAGGGAAAATATGCCCTCTCCCATTTTAAGAAGCGATGTGCTTGATATGAAAGACTTAAAGCCAGGCATGATTTTAAAAGGAACGGTCCGTAATGTAATTGATTTTGGCGTTTTTGTGGACATTGGCGTCCATCAGGACGGGCTGGTGCATATTTCCCAGATTACCGACCGCTTTATTAAACATCCTCTTGAGGCAGTCAGCGTAGGAGACATTGTGGATGTGCAGGTTTTAACAGTTGATGCTGCCAAAAAGCGGATTGGACTGACCATGAGAATTGGGGAAAAGAAGTAAATGGTATTTAGCTCAACGATTTTTATATTTTTCTTTTTACCGGCAGCGCTGGCAGGCTATTATTTACTGCCCATGAAGGCAAAAAATACCTGGCTTCTTTTGGCCAGCCTGCTTTTTTATGCCTGGGGAGGGTACTGCTTTTTACCCATTATTATTTATTCTGTTATATTAAACTATGCCGGAGGGGTCTTTATAGACTATCTGCGGCAGAAAAAGAAAGACAAAATAGGGTCCATTGCATTTGGGACAGTGATAGCCCTTAATCTTCTGAATCTGTGCTATTGGAAGTATACGGGATTTCTTTTACATGCAGTCCAAAACCTTACAGGAGCAGACTTTACGATACCGGAAATCCTTCTGCCCATTGGAATTTCTTTTTTTACCTTTCAGGGAATGAGCTATGTGATAGATATGTACAGGGGAGAAGTGCCTGTGCAGAAGAGCATTTTAAGGCTGGGGCTGTATATTGCATTATTTCCCCAGCTGATATCCGGACCCATTGTGCGATATGCGGAAATAGAAAAACAGCTGTCGGCAAGGGAGCATCATGTAAATGATTTTGCAAAGGGCATCCGTATTTTTACCGTTGGTCTGGCCAAAAAAGCCATAATTGCAAATTCGGTGGCTTTAACTGCAGATGGAATTTTTAATGTGCCTTCCAGCCAGAACACGCCTGCAATTGCATGGCTGGGACTTATATGCTATACCTTCCAGCTGTACTTTGACTTTTCAGGTTACAGCGATATGGCGGTGGGCATTGGAAGAATGTTTGGATTCCGTTTTCCCGGAAACTTTAATTATCCTTTTATTTCCCGGTCCGTTACTGAATTTTGGAGAAGATGGCATATTTCTTTGTCCTCCTGGTTCCGGGATTATGTTTATATCCCGCTTGGCGGGAGCAGAAAGGGAAATATATATCTGAACCTTTTTTGTGTGTTTGTCCTTACCGGAATCTGGCACGGCGCATCCTGGAATTTTGTTTTGTGGGGCATTTATTTTGGCGTGATTGTGGTGGCGGAACGATTTGTGGGCAGGCATATGAAAATAAATATTCAGGTTCCAAAAGCTTTGTCTGTGATATACACTATGTTTTTGTGGATGATGAGCATGGTGCTCTTCCGGGCGGAAACGTTAGGAGAGAGTCTTGCGTATTACAAATCCCTGTTTGGGGTTCTTAAGCTTCACAAAGTGGGATATAAGCTTACATGGTATTTGGGAAAATATGAAATGTTTATTTTACTGATTGCCTTTCTTGCCATGCTGCCTCTTGGGAAAAGAGTCGGCTTATGGATAAAGGGAAAGCTTTCGGAAACGGCATTTACGGCAGTTTCCAATATTTTTACTTTAGTTCTTCTGGGAATTTCCATAATCTATGTGGTCACAGGCACCTACAATCCCTTTATATATTTTCAGTTTTAAAGGGACTCTCAGGATGAGGCGGTTTCCCGGACAATGGTCTGGGACATGGGAGGGTTAATCATGGGAAAACGAAAATTGAATCTGGTGTTTATAGTGATATTTTTATTGACAATTACTTTGCCCTATGTGTTTGCGCACAGACTTCCCCAGGGGCGTATCTCGGAAATGGAAAACCGGACCCTTGCGGGATACCCGTCCTTGCTGGGGGAAGGAAATACAATAAATACAGAATATACTTCCCAATTTGAAAACTGGCTGAGTGATAATCTGAAAGGCCGGACCCTTCTTACGCAGCTAAATGCGGCGGTACAGTATTCCCTGTTCCGGCGTATCGTAAAGACAGATACTATGGAGGGAAAAGAGGGGTGGCTTTTTGCCAACAGAGAGGAGCAGATCGAAGAGTACCAGCATATGAACCTGATGGCAGAAGCGGAAATGGAAGCATTTGCCCAAAGGCTGCAGGAGCTATCTTCTTATCTGGAGAATAAGGGCATCGGGTTTTACTATTTTCAGTGTTATAATAAGGAAATGATTTATGATGATATGTATGTGGAAAGTATTTTGCAAAGCGGCGGAAAGTCCAGAACGGAACAGGTGATGGACGCCATACGGCAAAAGACAGATGTGCGCCTTGTGGACTGTAAAATGGAGCTGATGAAAAGGGCGGAGGACGAAAATATTTATTTCCAGTATGTGGACTTAACCCACTGGAATGAAAAAGGGGCCTATCTGGGGTACCGGCTGCTGATGCGGGAAATATGCAGGGACTTTGGGCAGGTTCCGGTACTGGAAGAGGAAGATTATCAGATTTATGAGGAGGAACGGGGAACAGAGATTTACGGTTTTGCTTATCCCTGTCTGGAAAAGTGTCCAAAGTATCAGATAAAGGAGCCGGAAGCTGTTGAGATTACAGAAAGTGTTTCTGACAGGTGGAGCTGGCTGGAATACAAAGAGCATACCCATGTGTATGAAAATAAAAACTGCGTAAATGATTTGAAAATACTTATGCTGGGAGACAGCTTTATACGGATGTTTTTAAAAGACGATATTGCGGAAAGCTTCTCTTATACGTTAAGCATTGACTGGTTGAATATACCCAATATATATAAAATTGTAGAGGAATACCAGCCTGATATTGTGGTGTTGGAAAGTGTGGACAGTTCTGTTGGAGGTATTGCCAAACTTGCGGACAGGATGAACTTGGGGTAGATGGAAGTGCACAAATTAAAAGCTCCACTAATCTGATTTATTTCAGCGAGCAATGAGTTTGACTCCCTGCCTGTTTAGAGCATTTTTCAAGCACGCTCTAAAGGCAGGGAATAACCCAATATTTTTAAGTTTCTGTGTGCTTATGACAGCTGATGGATAAACAGGCCGCTTCGCAGCTTTGGCTCAAACCAGGTGGACTTAGGCGGCATCAGAAGGCCTGCGTCTGCCACTGTTAGCAGCTCGGAAATAGAAGTGGCATACATGGAAAAAGCCACAGTCATATCTTTGGAAACCCGCCGTTCCAGTTCTTCCAGTCCACGGATGCCTCCCACAAAATCAATGCGTTTATCGGTTCTTGGGTCTTTGATATTTAAAACAGGACCAAGCAGGTTTTCCTGTAAAATGGATACATCCAGTCCGGTTACAGGATGGGAGGAGCGCAGAAAGCTTTGGGCGGTAAGATGGTACCAGCAGCCGGATAAGTACATGCCAAAGGTGCCCTTTTCGGCAGGAGATACCTTTTCAGTTCCTTTTTCCTGCACAAGAAATCCGGCCGCTTCAACGGCTTTCAAAAAGGAATCCGGGCACATTCCGTTTAAATCTTTTACTACCCGGTTATAGGGCATGATATATAGCTGGTCATCAGGAAAGAGAACGGAAAGAAAACGGTTAAATTCCTCTCTGCCTGTGTAGCCAGGGTGTTCTTTTCTTCTTTTTAATCCAACTTTAACAGCAGAAGCGCAGCGGTGATGACCGTCTGCTATGTAGGTACAGGGAACCTGGCCAAAGGCATTTTCCAGCTGTAAAATGGTTCCTTTTTCTGAAATCCGCCATACCCGGTGGGTAATGCCATCGGGAGATGTAAAATCATAAAGAGGGGACAAGTCTTTAACATCGTTTACCAGGCGGTTAATTTCTTCCACGGAGCGGTATACCAGAAAAATCGGACCTGTATGGGCATTGGTAATATCCACATGGCGTATCCGATCCAGTTCTTTTTCTTCTCTTGTATTTTCGTGCTTTTTGATAGTCTGGCCCAGATAGTCGTCTATAGAGGAACAGGCAACAATACCAGTCTGGGAGCGGCCGTTCATGGTAAGCTCGTAAATGTAATAGCAGGGAGTTTCTTCTATTATAAATGTGCCGTCAGTAATCAGTGAGTCCAGCGTTTCCTTTGCCCTGGCATATACCTTTGGGTCATAGGTGTCCACATCATCAGGAAACTGGGTTTCTGCCCGGTCAATTCTTAAAAAGGAAAGAGGCTCTTTCATAACTTCCGCAAGCGCTTCCTTCCGGTTAAATACGTCATAGGGCAGGGCGGCTATCCGCGGAGCCAGTTCCGGTACCGGTCGGATGCTTTGAAAAGGTGTGATTTGGGGCATAGGGATTCCTCCTTCAGTCTTTCTTTCCATTAATTATACGTTGAAGTATGGGAAAGTGTCAATCATTTACCAGATTTTGAACTGCCACAGACAGTAGCCATTTAACGCTTTAATGAGGTGCTATGCTAAAATTTTAATTGACGGGTCGTCCCATCTCATATATAGTATATGAGGAGACAAAACTGGAAACAGCTTCCGCACCCGGAAGGGGGGGGAAGCGGAATTGGAACAGGGAGGAGAAATTATGAATCATTCAATTGTCTGGATTGTGGTGGCGTTTGTATTGTATTTGCTGCTTATGATTCTGGTAGGGGTACTGTACAGCAAAAAGAATAACAGTACGGAAGATTATTTTTTGGGAGGAAGAAAGCTTGGGGGATGGGTGGCGGCGCTGTCGGCACAGGCCTCTGATATGAGCGGATGGCTTTTAATGGGGCTGCCCGGTTCTGTTTATGCGCTGGGGACAGGACAGGCATGGATTGCAATTGGCCTTTTTATAGGAACAGTGTTAAACTGGCTGTTTATTTCAGGAAGGCTTCGCAGATATACAATCCGGGCTAATAATTCCCTGACCCTTCCCACCTATTTTGAAAACAGGTTTCATGATAAAAAGAGAGTTTTGCTTTTTATTTCTTCTGTTACCATTGTTATATTTTTTCTGGTGTATACCGCATCAGCTTTGGCAGCAGGAGGAAAGTTATTTAACTCTGTTTTCCATGTGGATTACACCATTGCCCTTACGATTGGGGCGGTAGTCATTTTAGCGTATACTTTTATGGGCGGATTTCTGGCGGTCTGCACCACAGATTTTATACAGGGAACATTAATGCTTGTGGCGCTCCTTGTGGTGCCTATTGCGGCGCTTGGCGTTACGGGAGCGGGAAATGTGATTTCCAATCTGGAAGGGAGCGGTGTGGCAGGAGGGTCCGCCGCATACTTAAGTCTTTTTTCAAATGGCGGGCAGCCGTATCGCCCGGTAGATATTATTTCCGGGCTTGCCTGGGGACTTGGATACTGCGGGATGCCTCATATTCTTGTCCGTTTTATGGCGGTTAAAAATGAAAAGGAATTAAATAAGTCCAAAAGCATTGCCATTATATGGGTGTTTCTCTCTCTGATTCTTGCCTGTGTAATCGGAGTGGCAGGCAGAGCCTATCTGTATCCGGAAGTGCTTTCAGGAGGAGAAGAGGAAAAAGTGTTTATCAATATGATTGTCCGGTTATTTACGGAAGATGTAAAAATGCCGATTGTGGCGGGAATTTTTCTGTGCGGGATACTGGCGGCAATTATGTCCACTGCAGACTCCCAGCTTCTTGTGAGCGCTTCCAGTGTGGCGGAAGATATTGTAAAAGGTATTATCAAAAAAGACGCTTCCGACAGAACCGTATTTAAAATCAGCCGTATTACTGTGCTGGTGATTGCTGTAATTGCTTATCTCATCGCCTTAAATCCCAACAGTTCCATTATGGGGCTGGTATCCAATGCCTGGGCGGGACTTGGAGCCGCTTTTGGGCCCACAGTACTTCTTTCTCTGTATTGGAAACGCACCAACTTCCAGGGGGCGGTTGCCGGAATTGTAAGCGGCGCTCTTACAGTTATTGTGTGGGATTATATTCCTTTGGTGCAGGGAGAGACTTTAGGAAGCATTACGGGACTCTATTCTTTGGCGGTGGGATTTGCTGTAAGCCTTTTATTTATTGTGTCCATAAGCCTTGTCACACCTGCGCCGGGAGAAGAGATGAGGGAGGCTTTTGACGATGTGAACAGGAAGAGGCCTGAAAGGAACAGAGGATAGTCAAAGGCAAAAATACACGGACATGAAATATAGCATGTCCGGTGCTGTTTTGTCGGATTTTGCTGGAAAACAGAAAATAAATATTTTTTAAATAATTTTATAAAAAAATACTTGCATGATTGGAAATCATCATGTATACTACAAATTGTTGTGGCATGATAGCAAAGAAGCGTGAGGTTGCTGCACTTCCGAAAGGCAGGGCAGGTTTTCCGTGGAGCGAATGTCAAGAGGAACGGAGAAATCCGTACCTAAGAACCTGACGGCAAGTCACTGTACAAACATACTCTGCAAGGCAGATATCCGACAGGATAAAGATGCTGATGACAGAAAACGGGCGTTAACCGTGCCTGACAGGAAGTGTGGAAATCCACACTTAAGTCTGTAAGCAGGCAGGACACGCACGGGAGAGTGTACAGTCACCACTTGTCGTACTTATTTCATTTTAATAAAGTGCGAAAAGGAGGCGGCTTTTTTTATGGCAAGTCAAGTAATGAGAATCACACTCAAGGCTTATGATCATCAGCTGGTTGATGCATCTGCCAAAAAAATTATTGAAACAGTTAAAAAGAACGGATCACAGGTGAGCGGACCGGTACCCCTTCCCACAAAGAAGGAAGTTATCACCATCTTAAGGGCGGTACACAAGTATAAAGACTCCCGTGAACAGTTCGAGCAGAGAACACACAAGAGACTGATTGATATCATTACACCTACCCCCAAGACGGTAGATGCGCTGCAGAGACTGGAGATGCCTGCAGGCGTATACATTGATATCAAGATGAAAACAAAATAATGTGTGTCTGCAAGCTGTCTGCCGGAAGCTTTTATGGCAGACAAAGGGCAGTAACCCCGTGCACTAGAATGGCCCGATATGGGCCCGCTGTAGAATTAATGGAGGTAAAAAATGAAAAAAGCTATTTTGGCTACCAAAGTCGGAATGACACAAATTTTTAGCGAAGACGGAACGCTGGTTCCTGTAACTGTGCTTCAGGCCGGACCCTGTGTGGTAACACAGATTAAGACTGTGGAGAATGACGGTTACAGCGCTGTACAGGTTGGCTTTGTCGACAAGAAAGAAAGAGTCAGCAACAAAGACAAAAGCGGGAAAAAGGAAGTGTTCCGCAGACATGGCGTTAACAAGGCTATGAAAGGACACTTTGAAAAGGCAGGCGTGCCGTGTAAAAGGTTCGTAAGAGAGTTTAAATTTGATAATGCAGAAGAATATACGCTTGGAAGTGAAATTAAAGTTGGTGTGTTTGCTGCCGGGGATGTAATTGATGCCTCTGCCATTTCCAAAGGTAAGGGATTCCAGGGCGCAATCAAGAGACATGGACAGCACAGAGGTCCTATGACACATGGTTCCAAATTTCACCGCCATCAGGGTTCCAATGGCGCCTGCTCTTCACCCAGCCGTGTATTTAAGGGAAAAGGAATGCCGGGACATATGGGCTGCGTAAAGGTTACTGTGCAGAACCTTGAAGTAGTAAGAGTAGATGAAGAGAAAAATCTGCTGCTGATTAAAGGTTCCGTTCCGGGCCCCAAAAAAGCGCTGGTTACAATCAAAGAAGCTGTGAAGGCGGACGCATAAGCGATAGATGAAAGGAGGACCATTCAGATGGCAAACGTATCTGTTTATAATATGGAAGGCAATGAAGTCGGCACAATAGAATTAAACGATGCGGTGTTTGGTGTTGAGGTAAATGAACACCTGGTACACATGGCAGTTGTGCAGCATCTTGCAAATAAACGTCAGGGAACACAAAAAGCAAGAACACGTTCTGAGGTTTCCGGCGGCGGAAGAAAACCTTGGAGGCAGAAGGGAACCGGACATGCAAGGCAGGGTTCAACCAGAGCGCCTCAGTGGAAAGGCGGCGGCGTGGTATTTGCTCCCGTACCGAGAGATTATTCATTTAAGTTAAATAAAAAAGAAAAAAGAGCAGCTCTTAAGTCTGCGCTTAGCAGCAGAGTTTTAAACAGCAAACTGATTGTTTTGGACGAACTGAAAATGGACGAAATCAAGACAAAGAAGTTTAAGGCTGTTATGGACAACTTAAAGGTAAGCAAGGCACTGGTGGTAACAGGCGACATTGACGAAAAAGTTACCATGTCCGCAAGGAACCTGCCGGATATTGCAACCACACGGGCTGATATGATTAATGTTTATGATATCCTTAAAGGTGATACACTGGTTCTTACTAAAGATGCAGTAGCCAGAATTGAGGAGGTGTTTGCATAATGGCAGCGGTATTATATTATGACGTAATCCTTAAACCGGTCATTACAGAAAAAAGTATGGCAGGCATGAGCGAAAAGAAATATACATTTCTGGTTCACCCGGAAGCTAACAAGACAATGATTAAGGAAGCCGTTGAAAAGATGTTTGAAGGCACAAAGGTTGCAAAGGTAAACACAATCAATATGCCTGTAAAGAAAAAAAGACGCGGCACAACAGTGGGCAAAACGTCAAAGAAAAAGAAAGCGATAGTATGGCTTACGCAGGACAGCAAGGAAATTGAAATTTTTGCAGGTCTTTAAGAGTTCCCACGTCTGGACGGGACGGTAAAGGAAAGCCCCGGCCAGACGGCAGAAGGGATATGCAGCCTGCAAAACCGCGGCGGGGTAAAGACCCTGGCCGGACAGGGAAAATGCTTATGCACAAGAAAAGTGCGATATGAAATGAAGCTTGAAAGGAGAAAATTTCATGGGAATAAAAACATATAACCCATATACACCTTCCAGAAGAAATATGACCGGTTCCGATTTTGCGGAAATAACAAAGAAGACGCCTGAGAAGTCTCTTTGCAAACCTTTAAAGAAACATTCCGGCCGTAACAATCAGGGAAAGATAACTGTCAGACACCGGGGAGGCGGCGCCAAGAGAAAATACAGAATAATTGATTTTAAGAGAAACAAAGATGGGATTCCTGCTACTGTAATTGGAATTGAATATGATCCCAACCGCTCCGCGAACATTGCGCTTATCTGCTATGCGGATGGTGAAAAGTCGTATATCCTTGCACCGGCGGGCCTGACAGACGGAATGAAAGTTATGAACGGTCCGGAAGCGGAAGTAAGAGTCGGCAACTGCCTTCCCTTATCTGCAATCCCGGTAGGTGCACAGGTGCATAATATTGAGTTATATCCCGGAAAGGGCGGCCAGATGGTACGTTCTGCCGGAAACAGCGCGCAGCTGATGGCGAAGGAAGGAAAGTATGCAACTCTCCGTCTTCCTTCCGGTGAAATGAGAATGGTGCCGATTGTCTGTCGTGCAACGGTGGGCGTTGTAGGCAATGGAGATCACAACCTGATTAAGATTGGTAAAGCGGGACGTAAGCGCCACATGGGAATCCGTCCTACGGTCCGCGGTTCCGTTATGAACCCCAACGACCATCCTCACGGCGGTGGTGAAGGTAAAACCGGTATCGGACGTCCAGGTCCTTCAACACCTTGGGGCAAGCCTGCTCTTGGTCTTAAGACCCGCAGGAAGAAAAAAGCTTCTGACAAACTGATTGTAAGAAGAAGAGACGGCAGGGCCATCAAATAATAAGGAGGAGAGAAGAAAATGGCTAGATCACTAAAAAAAGGACCTTTCGCAGATGCGAGTCTGCTTAAAAAAGTGGATGCAATGAATGCAGCAGGACAGAAGCAGGTTATCAAGACCTGGTCCCGCCGTTCTACAATCTTCCCTTCTTTTGTAGGGCATACATTTGCAGTACATGATGGAAGAAAACATGTGCCTGTGTATGTGACAGAAGATATGGTAGGACATAAGCTGGGTGAATTTGTTGCGACCAGAACCTATAGAGGACACGGAAAAGACGAAAAGAAGTCTAAAGTAAGATAGGAGGTTTTTATTATGGCAAAAGGACATAGATCCCAAATCAAGAGAGAAAGAAATGCGCAGAAAGATACAAGACCTTCCGCTAAGTTGTCTTACGCAAGAGTGTCAGTTCAGAAGGCGTGTTTCGTATTAGACGCTATCAGAGGCAAAGATGTGGAAACAGCTCTGGGTATCTTGGAATACAACCCCAGATATGCTTCCAGTATTATCAAGAAGCTGCTGGAGTCTGCACGTGCAAATGCAGAATATCTGCATAGCCAGGACCCTGCAAAGTATCCGAATCCGGATCATCTTTATATTGCGGAATGTTATGCAAATAAAGGACCTACAATGAAAAGAGTAAGACCAAGGGCACAGGGAAGGGCTTACAGGATTGAAAAGAGAATGAGCCATATCACAATTGTGCTGGATGAAAGATAGGAGAGGGGCTTGTGCTTCGCAAGCCAGTAGAGAAAGGAGCAAAATAATATATGGGACAGAAAGTTAATCCTCATGGCCTTCGAGTTGGTATTATTAAGGATTGGGATTCTAAATGGTATGCAGAAGCGGAATTTGCTGATTTTCTTGTAGAAGATTATAATATCAGAAAATTTCTTAAGAAAAAATTATACAGTGCGGGAGTTTCCAGAATTGAAATTGAAAGAGCTTCTGACAGAGTGAAAGTAATTATTTATACAGCAAAGCCCGGTGTGGTTATCGGCAAGGGCGGCGCAGAGATTGAAGTTACAAAAAAAGAACTTTCCAAAATGACCGGAAAGAAAGTGCTGGTAGATATTAAAGAAATCAAGAAACCTGACAAAGATGCACAGCTTGTTGCGGAAAATATTGCACAGCAGCTGGAAAACCGTGTTTCTTTCAGACGTGCAATGAAGTCCTGTATGGGAAGAACCATGAAGGCAGGCGCACAGGGTATCAAGACTTCCGTTTCCGGACGTCTGGGCGGTGCGGACATGGCGCGTACAGAGTTTTACAGTGAAGGAACCATTCCTCTTCAGACATTGCGTGCTGATATTGAATATGGTTTTGCAGAGGCAAACACCACCTATGGAAAAGTAGGTGTTAAAGTATGGATTTACAAGGGTGAAATACTTCCCACAAAGAAGAATGAAGAAAAGACAGTGCAGGAAGGGAGCGATAAATAATGTTAATGCCGAAAAGAGTTAAACGTCGTAAACAGTTCCGTGGCTCCATAAGAGGAAAAGCGACCCGCGGCAACACGATTACCTACGGTGAGTATGGAATTATTGCAACAGAGCCGTGCTGGATTAAATCAAACCAGATAGAGGCTGCCCGTATTGCCATGACCCGTTATATTAAGCGTGGAGGTAAAGTCTGGATTAAGATTTTCCCTGACAAACCAGTAACAGCAAAACCCGCAGAAACACGTATGGGTTCCGGTAAAGGAACACTGGAATACTGGGTAGCAGTTGTTAAGCCCGGCCGTGTTATGTTTGAAATCGCAGGAGTATCCGAGGAAATCGCAAAAGAAGCGTTGCGCCTTGCAACACATAAGCTTCCTTGCAAATGCAAGATCGTTTCTAAGGCAGACTTGGAAGGTGGTGCATCAAATGAAAACTAGCAAATATTTAGATGAATTAAAAGGAAAATCCCAAGAAGCTTTGGCGCAGGATTTAGTAGCAGCAAAGAAAGAGCTTTTCAATTTGAGATTCCAGAATGCAACGAACCAGCTGGACAATACCGCAAGAATTAAAGAAGTGAGAAAGAACATTGCAAGAATTCAGACCGTAATTACCCAGAAGAAAAAGGAAGCGTAAGGCAGGATAAATTCCAGCCTGCCAGAAGTGTTGCAGGAATGTCGAAGAAAGGAGACTAAACATCGTGCAGGAAAGAAATTTAAGAAAAACACGTACCGGTAAGGTAGTCAGTGATAAAATGGATAAAACAATCGTTGTTGCAATCGAAGAGCATGTAAAGCATCCTCTTTATAAGAAGGTTGTAAAGAGCACATACAAGCTGAAGGCACATGACGAAAACAACGAGTGCGGTATCGGTGACACGGTTAAAGTGATGGAAACAAGACCCTTGTCCAAGGACAAGAGATGGAGACTTGTGGAAATCGTTGAGAAGGCAAAATAGTATACCGGCCTGCAGCCGGATATGTTAAAGAAAAAGGAGAATTAGCATGATTCAACAGGAAAGCAGACTGAAAGTCGCTGACAATACAGGCGCGAAAGAAATCCTCTGCATCAGAGTTGTGGGCGGCTCCACCAGAAGATATGCAGGTATCGGCGATGTAATTATTGCCACGGTCAAAGATGCAACACCAGGCGGCGTTGTAAAAAAAGGTGATGTGGTGAAAGCTGTGGTTGTCCGTACAGTGAAGGGCGCGCGCCGTAAAGATGGTTCTTATATTAAATTTGACGAAAATGCTGCTGTTATCATTAAAGATGATAAGACTCCCAGAGGAACACGTATTTTTGGACCGGTAGCAAGAGAGCTTCGTGAAAAACAGTTTATGAAAATTGTTTCCCTGGCTCCCGAAGTATTATAGGAGGTGCTTGGTATGGCAACTACAAAGATTAAAAAGGGCGATACCGTAAGAGTAATCGCCGGTAAGGATAAAGGCACAGAGGGCAAGGTAATTTCCGTTGATATGAAAAAGCATAAAGTCGTAGTGGAAGGCGTAGGCATGGTTACTAAACATGCAAAGCCTTCGGCAGCTAACCAGAATGGCGGAATTATTCAAAAGGAAGCTCCTATTGACTGGTCAAACGTTATGTATGTTCACAAAGGCAGACCCACAAGAATTGGTTTCCGGTTTGAGAACGACAAGAAAGTGCGCTTTGCGAAGTCAACAGGAGAAGTGATTGATTAATTCTAGGAAAGGAGAACTGGAAGCGTGAGCAGACTCAAAACAATGTATAATGACGAGATCGTAGATGCTATGATCAAAAAGTTCGGATATAAAAACGTTATGGAAGTGCCGAAACTTGACAAGATTGTTATCAACATAGGCGTAGGCGAAGCGAAAGAAAACGCAAAAGTGTTGGAATCAGCAGTAAAGGATCTTGAGACAATCGCAGGTCAGAAGGCAGTGCTTACAAAAGCGAAAAAGTCCATTGCCAACTTCAAAATCAGAGAAGGAATGGCAATTGGATGTAAGGTTACTTTACGTGGGGAAAAGATGTACAATTTCCTGGATCGTCTGGTAAACTTAGCGCTCCCCCGTGTGCGTGACTTTAGAGGAGTAAATCCCAATTCATTTGATGGAAGAGGAAATTACTCGCTTGGTATCAAAGAGCAGCTTATTTTCCCTGAAATTCAATATGATAAGATAGACAAAGTAAGAGGAATGGACGTTATCTTTGTTACAACAGCAAAGACAGATGAAGAAGCACGTGAATTATTAAGATTGTTTAATATGCCATTTGCGAAATAGGAGGAGGTAAATTCATGGCTAAAACATCATTGAAAATAAAACAGCAGCGTAAACCCAAATTCTCTACAAGAGAATACACCCGCTGTAAAGTTTGTGGACGTCCCCATGCTGTCCTTAGAAAATACGGAATATGCAGAATTTGCTTCCGTGAATTGGCTTATAAAGGCCAGATTCCTGGTGTTAAGAAAGCAAGCTGGTAAAAGGATATTGCATTGAAATCGTATAGGAGGAAATAAAATGACAATGAGTGATCCTATTGCAGATATGCTTACAAGAATCCGTAATGCAAATACTGCAAAACATGATACAGTAGATGTTCCCAATTCCAAAATGAAATTAGCGATTGCAGATATTCTTTTGGAGGAGGGTTATATTAAGAAATATGACCTGATTGATGAAGGGAATTTTAAAATAATCCGTATTGCATTAAAGTACGGTGTTGACAGAAATGACAGAATTATCAGCGGCCTTAAGAGAATTTCCAAGCCGGGACTGCGTGTCTATGCTGGAAAAGATGAGCTTCCCAGAGTTCTTGGTGGACTTGGTATTGCAATTATTTCCACAAACCAGGGAGTTATCACTGACAAAAAGGCAAGAGAGCTACAGGTAGGCGGCGAGGTATTAGCTTACGTCTGGTAATGTTGTTTAGCGGTTAATGGATTGCAATTAAAATATTATAGGAGGTACGGGCATGTCACGTATAGGAAAAATGCCAATCGCAATTCCTGCAGGCGTAACTGTGGAAGTTGCAGAAAATAACAAAGTGACTGTAAAAGGTCCTAAAGGAACACTGGAAAGAACGCATCCCTCTGAAATGGAGATCAAGGTGGAAGGAGCAGAGGTTACTGTATCCAGACCTAATGATATAAAGAGAATGAAATCTTTACATGGCCTTACAAGAACACTTATTTTTAATATGGTAAAAGGTGTTACCGATGGTTATGAAAAGAAACTGGAAGTAAACGGTGTAGGTTACAGGGCAGCCAAGTCAGGCAATAAGCTGACCTTATCTTTAGGATATTCGCACCCTGTTGAGATGACTGATCCGGAAGGAATTGAAACTGTGCTGGAAGGTCAGAACGTCATCATTGTTAAGGGGATTGACAAAGAAAAAGTTGGCCAGTTCGCTGCTGAAATCAGAGATAAGAGAAGACCGGAGCCTTATAAGGGCAAGGGAATCAAGTATGCTGATGAAGTAATCAGGCGTAAAGTCGGCAAGACTGGTAAGAAATAGATAAGGAGAGTGTAAAGATGGTTAGTAAAAAGTCAAGACAAGAAGTTCGTGTAAAAAAACACATGAAAATACGTAACCGTTTTAGCGGTACCGCTGAAAGACCGCGTCTTGCAGTGTTCAGAAGCAATAATCATATGTATGCTCAAATTATTGATGATACCGTTGGAAATACTTTGGTTGCAGCCTCTACAGTTGAAAAGGATGTAAAGGCGGAACTTGAGAAGACCAATAACGTTGATGCGGCAGCATACTTAGGCACAGTTATTGCAAAGAGAGCAATTGAAAAGGGGATTGACACCGTAGTCTTTGACAGAGGCGGTTATATCTATCATGGTAAAGTTGCGGCATTAGCTGAGGCGGCCAGAGAAGCTGGCCTTAAATTCTAGGAAGGGAGAAACTTAACATGAGACATACGATCATTGATGTCAGCGGAATGGAATTGACTGAAAAAGTCGTTTCCATCAAACGTGTAACTAAGGTTGTCAAAGGCGGCCGGAATATGCGTTTTACAGCCCTGGTAGTAGTTGGGGACATGAACGGACATGTAGGCGCTGGCCTTGGAAAGGCAACAGAAATCCCTGAAGCGATCCGTAAAGGAAAAGAGGATGCCATTAAGCATATGGTTTCCGTTGCAAGGAATGAAAATAACAGTATTACACATGACTTTACAGGAAAATATGGTTCTTCCTCAGTTCTTTTGAAGAAGGCTCCTGAAGGTACAGGTATTATAGCAGGTGGTCCTGCACGTATTGTCTGCGAGCTTGCAGGCATCAAAAATATCCGTACCAAGTCATTAGGTTCAAATAACAAGCAGAACGTGGTGCTTGCAACCATCGCAGGCTTAAATGCGCTTAAGACACCGGAAGAAGTAGCAAGAAAGCGTGGTAAATCTGTGGAAGAAATCTTGGCATAGGAGGGAATGAAAAGATGGCAGAGCAGAAAATGTTAAAGATTACATTAGTAAAATCTCCTATCGGTGCAGTCCCCAAGCATAGAGCTACTGTAAAATCCATGGGACTTAGAAAACTCAACAAGACGATTGTACTGCCGGACAACGCGGCTACAAGAGGTCAGATCCAGCAGATCAGACATTTAATTAAAGTTGAAGAAGTTTAAAAGATAAGGAGGTGTCAGCAATGAGTAGAGAACACGTAATGGAATTATCCAGTCTCAGGCCGGCAAAAGGTTCCAAGCACAGTAATAATTTTAGAAGAGGCCGTGGACACGGTTCAGGAAATGGAAAGACAGCTGGTAAAGGCCATAAAGGTCAGAAGGCTCGTTCAGGAGCACCAAGAATAGGCTTTGAAGGCGGTCAGATGCCATTATACAGACGAATCCCTAAAAGAGGATTTACATGTCCGAGCTCCAAAGAGATTGTTACAATCAGTGTGGAAACGCTCAATGACAGGTTTGAGGATGGCGCTGTAGTAGATATGGACGCATTACTTGAAACAGGTGTTGTCAGACATCCTAAGGATGGCATCAAAATCCTTGGAAATGGAACAATTACCAAAAAGCTTACAGTAAAAGCCAATGCGTTTAGTGCATCCGCAAAAGAAAAAATTGAAGCTGTTGGTGGAACTGCAGAGGTGATGTAATGTTTACAACCTTAAAAAACGCGTTTAAAATCAAAGAAATAAGAAATAAACTGCTATTTACACTTGGCATGCTCGCTGTGATCCGGCTTGGTTCACAGCTGCCTGTGCCGGGTGTGGACAGGCATTATTTTTCCAATTGGTTTGCACAGCAGACTGGTGACGCATTCAATTTTTTTGATGCCTTTACTGGCGGTTCGTTTCTTAACATGTCAATTCTTGCATTAAATATTACGCCATATATCACGTCTTCCATTATCATGCAGCTGCTTACAATAGCGATTCCCAAGTTGGAAGAAATGCAAAAGGAAGGCGAGGATGGAAGAAAGAAAATTGCTTCCATTACCCGTTATGTGACGGTGGCCCTTGCGCTTATTGAATCATCCGCCATGGCCTTTGCTTTTGGCAACAGCGGGCTTTTGGAGAATTTTAATGCTCTCAATGTGATTACGGTAATTGCGGCGCTTACTGCAGGAAGTGCATTTCTTATGTGGATAGGTGAGCGGATAACAGAAAACGGTGTGGGAAATGGTATTTCCATTGTGCTTGTTATCAACATTATCTCCAGAATACCGCAGGATATCTCCCAGTTGTTTGAACAGTTTGTTTTTGGCAGACCCATAGCTATGGGAGTGGTAGCGGCAATTATTATCGTTGCCATTATTCTGGTAATGGTGGTCCTGGTAATTATTTTAAATGACGGGGTTAGGAAGATTCCTGTCCAGTATGCAAAAAAGGTACAGGGCAGAAAGATGGTGGGAGGACAAACCTCATCCATACCCTTAAAGGTAAATACCTCTGGTGTGATTCCGATTATCTTTGCATCATCGCTGATGCAGCTTCCCATTGTAGTGTGCAGTTTCTTTGGATACAGCGGCAGTGGATTCTGGGGACACATTTTGAGAGGATTAAATTCCGGCAACTGGTGTAAACCCAGCGAACCTGTATATTCGATTGGATTGCTTGTATATATAGTACTGGTTATTTTCTTTGCCTACTTCTATACTTCTATTACCTTTAATCCAATTGAAATCGCAGAAAATATGAAAAAACAGGGCGGGTTTATTCCTGGAATAAGACCGGGTAAGCCAACCAGCGAATATCTGACGAAAATATTAAATTATATTATTTTTATTGGTGCGGTAGGGCTTACGATTGTATGTGTGATACCATTTATATTTAACGGTGTATTTGGCGCACAGGTTTCCTTTGGAGGAACCAGCCTGATTATTATCGTAAGTGTGGTGCTGGAAACCATGAAACAGATCGAATCACAGATGCTGGTGCGTAATTACAAAGGTTTTTTAAATGACTAAAGAGTTATTTGACTTTTAAACAATTAGAGGTTAAGGGAAATACAGGCGTAAGCAGATCTGTTTTCCTTTGCCTCTATATTAACATAATGAAGAAATGAATTTAAGCCTTAAGTAAGTTCCCAGGCGTTGGAACTTATGTTGGGCGCTGTTTTGCAGGCAAATCCTGCAGTATGTGGAGGATTAATTATGAAGATAATCATGTTAGGTGCGCCAGGAGCGGGAAAAGGCACACAGGCAAAAATGATTGCGGAAAAATATGGTGTGCCTCATATTTCTACAGGTGACATTTTCAGGGCAAATATAAAAAACGGGACAGAACTGGGAATGGAAGCCAAAAAATATATGGACCAGGGGTTGCTGGTGCCAGATGAACTTACAGTAAAAATACTTCTTGACAGGGTTTCAAACGAGGATTGCAAAAATGGTTATGTGCTGGACGGATTTCCGAGAACCATTCCACAGGCGGAAGTATTGGAAAATGCACTAAATGACATTAATGATAAAATCGACTATGCCATTGACGTAGATGTGCCGGATGAAAATATTGTAAACAGAATGGGCGGCAGACGTGCGTGTCCAGGGTGCGGCGCTACGTATCATGTGGAATTTATTCCTCCAAAAGCGGAAGGAATTTGCGACACCTGTGGAAAAGAACTGATTTTGCGCGATGATGACAAACCGGAAACGGTTAAAAACCGGCTTGAAGTTTATCATAAGCAGACACAGCCTTTGATTGAATTTTATCAGAAAAAGGAAATTTTGAGAACAGTAGATGGCACGGCCGGCATGGAAGATGTGTTTGCGGCAATCACAGCTATCTTAGGTTAATCATATGGCCATAACAATAAAATCAGGAAGAGAAATAGAACTGATGCGCAGAGCCGGAAAGATTCTGGCAGAGGTTCATGTGCAGCTGGGAAAAGCAATTAAACCGGGAATTTCAACCTGGGATATTGATGCTTTAGGCGAAAAGCTGATTCGCAGTTTTGGCTGTGTGCCAAGTTTCTTAAATTATAATGGTTATCCGGCCTCTATCTGTGTTTCTGTAAACGATGAGGTGGTTCACGGCATCCCTTCTAAAGAACGTATTTTGCAGGAAGGAGATATTGTGAGTCTGGATGCAGGCGTAATCTATAAAGGATATCATTCCGATGCAGCCCGGACCTATGGGGTGGGCAAAGTAAGCCCGGAGGCGGCCAGACTGATTAAGGTCACCAGGCAAAGCTTTTTTGAAGGAATTAAATATGCCAGACCAGGTTATCATCTTTTTGATATATCCAATGCGATTGACTCTTTTTGTGTCAGGCAGGGGTATGGCGTTGTGCGTGACCTGGTGGGACACGGAATTGGCACAAGCCTTCATGAGGCGCCTCAGATACCGAATTTCAGACAGTGGCGAAGAGGGCCGCGCCTGCGGCCAGGAATGACTTTAGCGATAGAGCCGATGGTGAATATAGGCAACTACAGCGTGGAGTGGCTGGAAGATAACTGGACGGTAGTTACCAGGGATGGTTCCCTGTCAGCTCATTATGAAAATACGGTGCTGATAACAGAGGGGGAACCGGAGCTGCTTACAATGCCGGCATCTGAAGCGATGCCTTTGAACCGAAAGGGCAGGTGAAGCTATATGCTGGGAATGTTTGCAATATCCAAGGCGGGCCACGACAAGGGGCAGATGTATATTATAATTAAGGAAGAAGGGGATTTCTTTTATCTGGCAGATGGAAAGATAAGAGGAATGGAAAATCCCAAAAAGAAAAGAAAAAAGCATCTTCAGCTTGTGAAGAAAGATACCGATAAAATTCTGGCAGAAAAATTAAAAAATGGACATATCATTTATAATGAGGAAATCAGGTTTTCCATCAAAAACAGAATGAAGAACTGGCAGATGGAGCGGAAGGATGCTTTTATGTTATGAAGGAGGTAACACATGTCAAAAGCTGATGTAATTGAGATTGAAGGAACCGTAGTAGAGAAACTCCCAAATACAATGTTTCAGGTGGAGCTTGAAAATGGACACAGAGTACTTGCACACATTAGCGGAAAGCTAAGGCAGAACTTTATCCGTATTCTTCCGGGGGATAAAGTGACTCTTGAGTTATCCCCCTATGACTTAAGCAAAGGGAGAATTATCTGGAGAGATAAATAAAATGTAATAATTCCATCAGGGCATTGCATTTATGATTGTACTATGGTATAATGTGAAACGGTCTTTTTTGAAAGGAGGGTTTAACATGAAGGTTAGATCATCAGTAAAACCGATTTGCGAAAAGTGCAAGATCATTAAAAGAAAAGGACGTATCAGAGTTATCTGTGAGAATCCGAAGCACAAACAGAGACAAGGATAATCCGCTGTTTTAAAACAGAAGGGTTCTTGTCCAATTATTATGAAGCGGCTGCAGTGCAGCTAAAAGCTGTACTGATTATATAATTGTACAAATGAGCCTTGTGATTACTTCTTGGTTCGTGAGAATTTTCGCGTAAGATCGGAAACATCCGGTTGGGCAGGAGGCTGCCCCAATCAATTAGTGTCGGCGCATGAAAATGCGCAAAGAAAATGGAGGAAATGTAAATGGCTCGTATTGCAGGTGTTGACTTACCTAGAGAAAAGCGTGTGGAAATCGGTTTAACTTATGTTTATGGTATTGGAAGAACCAGTGCCAACAAGATTCTTGCAGAAGCAAAGGTTAATCCGGATACCCGTGTCAGAGAGCTGACCGATGATGAAGTCAAGAGAATCAGTGAAGTTATTGAAGCTGGTTATATGGTGGAAGGTGATCTCCGCAGAGAGGTTGCAATGAACATCAAGAGACTTCAGGAAATTGGCTGCTACAGAGGAATTCGCCATAGAAAGGGACTTCCTGTGCGTGGACAAAAGACAAAGACCAACGCAAGAACCAGAAAGGGACCTAAGAGAACAGTAGCAAATAAGAAGAAATAAGAAGAAACAATTCATCATGATTTGAAGAAAGTAGGTTAGTTTAGATGGCAGCAAAAAAAGTTACCAAAAAAGTGACAAAAAAACGTGTCAAGAAAAACGTTGAACGTGGACAGGCACATATCCAGTCTTCATTTAACAATACAATTGTTACACTGACAGACAATGAAGGAAATGCCTTAAGCTGGGCAAGTGCCGGCGGTCTTGGTTTTAGAGGTTCAAGGAAATCTACTCCTTATGCGGCTCAGATGGCTGCTGAAACAGCAGCAAAGGCAGCACAGGTGCATGGCTTAAAGACAGTAGACGTTATGGTTAAGGGACCTGGTTCAGGACGTGAAGCGGCTATCCGTGCCCTTTCAGCCTGCGGTCTGGAAGTTACCAGCATCAGGGACGTGACTCCTGTACCTCATAATGGATGCCGTCCGCCCAAGCGCCGTCGTGTATAATGCGGAAAATCAGGTTTCGTATTAAAAGAGCAGAGGCTGTTCTTTTGTGAATGGAAATTCACAGGTTAATAAAGTATTATGTAATTAAAAGTTGGAAGAAGGCGTAAAGGCGCTGTAAACAATAACAGTTCGACAGACAGATACCAAATTGGAAATGAAAAGACATGGCAAGTGTCAGGCTCTGGTCAGAGGGTATCTGAAAGAATTGGTCCGAACTGAAAACAGGAGGAAAATTAAATGGCAGTAAACAGAGTTCCGGTACTTAAAAGATGCAGATCACTTGGTCTTGATCCTGTATTTTTGGGTTATGACAAAAAGTCAAACAGAACAAACGCAAGGGCTGGCAAAAAAGTAAGTGAATATGGCCTTCAGCTCCGGGAAAAGCAGAAAGCAAAATTCATCTATGGTGTACTTGAGAAGCCTTTCAGAAATTATTATAAAAAAGCCGACAGAATGAAGGGCATGACAGGTGAAAACCTGATGGTTATGCTGGAATGCAGGCTGGACAATGTGGTATTCCGAATGGGACTTGCAAGAACCAGAAGAGAAGCCAGACAGATAGTTGGCCATCAGCATTTTTTGGTGAATGGAAAGTCAGTTCAGATTCCTTCCTACCAGGTGAAAGCCGGGGATGTGATTGAAGTCAGGGAAAAATCCAAATCCCTGCAAAGATACAAAGATATCCTTGAAGTGACATCAGGAAGACTGGTTCCTGAATGGATTGATGTGGATCAGGAAGCATTAAAGGGGACAATTAAGAACCTTCCGACAAGAGAAATGATTGACGTTCCTGTTAACGAAATGCTCATCGTCGAATTATATTCTAAATAAACTATGAGAAGAAACTCTTAAGGCAGCGTAGTACGCTGCCTAAGAGCGTCTATATCATATGGAGAATTATGAGTGTTACTTGTATTGTTCGTAAAGGAGGGTATTTGCAGTGTTCGAATTTGAAAGACCAAATATTGAGGTAGCAGAAATCTCTGAGGATAAAAAGTATGGCAAATTTGTCGTAGAACCGTTGGAAAGAGGTTACGGTATCACGCTTGGCAATTCGCTTAGAAGAATTATGCTCTCTTCACTTCCCGGCGCTGCTGTAAGCCAGGTTAAGATAGAAGGTGTTCTTCATGAGTTCAGTTCCATAGAAGGCGTTAAGGAAGATGTAACTGAAATTATTATGAATATCAAAAGCCTTGCCATAAGAAACAACAGTGATACAAACGAACCGAAGACTGCCTATATTGAGTATGAAGGCGAAGGCGTGGTAAGAGCATCGGATATCCAGTGTGACCAGGATGTGGAGATCCTTAATCCAGACCTTACAATTGCAACCTTAAACGGTAAAAATACCAAGCTTTACATGGAGCTGACCATTACAAAAGGCAGAGGTTATGTAAGCGCTGATAAAAATAAAAGCGAGGATTTGCCTATTGGTGTCATTGCAGTAGACTCTATATACACACCTGTGGAGAGAGTGAATGTGACGGTTGAAAACACACGTGTGGGACAGATCACGGACTACGATAAGCTGACACTGGATGTCTATACGAATGGGACACTGGTACCTGACGAAGCGGTCAGCCTTGCTGCAAAAGTACTCAGCGAACATTTAAGCCTTTTCATTGACCTGTCTGAAAACGCCAAGACTGCAGAGGTTATGGTAGAAAAGGAAGAGGATGAAAAGGAAAAGGTATTGGAAATGAGCATTGACGAGCTAGAATTGTCAGTTCGTTCCTATAACTGCTTAAAGAGAGCTGGTATTAATACTGTTGAAGAATTAACAAATAAGACTTCTGAAGATATGATGAAAGTCCGTAATCTTGGACGGAAATCCCTGGAGGAAGTTTTAGCTAAATTGAAAGAACTGGGATTACAGCTGAATCCAAGCGAGGAAGCATAAATCCTGTCTGTTTGCGAAACGCAGGCGGTAAAGCCAAAGAGTACGCAGTGCGTTCTCAAAAATGGAAAGCAACTGCATTCGGTAAGTAAGTCCAAAGAGCGTGGCCGGATGTACCATGAAGGGTTTGTTAACCCGTTGAGGAAAGGAGCCGGAAATGGCAAAATACAGAAAATTGGGAAAAACTTCATCCCAGAGAAAAGCATTACTTAGAAATCAGGTGACAGCGCTTATTTATAAAGGCAGGATCACCACAACCTTAGCAAGAGCAAAAGAAGTACAGAAAATTGCAGAAGGTATTATTGCGCTTGCAGCAAAGGAAAAGGACAACTATGAGACGGTAAAGGTTTCCGCTAAGGTTCCTGTAAAGGATAAAGACGGAAAGAGAGTAAAGGAAGTTGTTGACGGAAAGAAAGTAACTAAATTTGAAATTATTGAAAAAGAAATCAAGAAAGATATGCCCTCCCGGTTACATGCAAGGCATCAGATACTTAGAGTTTTGTATCCGGTAACTGAAGTGCCTGCAACCAAAGCCGGAAGGAAGAGGGGAACAAAGAAAGTTGACCTCGTTGCAAAGCTGTTTGATGAATATGGCCCTAAATATGTAAACCGTCATGGTGGTTACACAAGAATCATCAAGATCGGCCAGCGTAAGGGTGATGGAGCTATGGAAGTAGTTCTTGAGTTAGTTTAATAATAAGATGAAAAAGGCTGCCGCACAATAATTGTGCAGCGGTCTTTTGTGCATAAGGCAGTTTAATGTGCAGAGGCGTGTAGGAAGGTTAGAGCGTGTTTGACAAATGCTCCGTATAATGGGGCTGGGAGAAGCTGGTTTTTCCTACTCAATTTTGAATGAACAAAAGAAGGGAATATATAAACATGGACGCCGTATATCAGGCCATAAAAAATTTTTTTAAATCCTTTATTAACTTATTTGTTGCAGTTATCGAATTATTGACTTCTCTTATTAACTGCATTGCCTGCCTGTTGGAAAAGCTACATCCTCATTTCCCCTCAAAATACACAGGTCAGATTCCTCTTATTGGAAAATTAAAAAAGAAGGGATATAAGGAAGAACAAATGCAGAGAATACGCGATGAACTGGAGAATAAAGTTAGCGACAGGGATCAATACTACCAAATCTGCGCCCAGATGAAGGAAGACGGGAACGGATTTTATGCAATAGCCCTGGCAATATTCTTTTTCGTGCTTGCCGCAGGTTTGCTTCTGGGGAGCAGAATGAATGGAAATGTACATATTTTAATGGTTATTGCAGGAGCCTTTTTGTGCGTGGTATTCTGCCTTTTTATATCCCATCACCAGAAAAGGGTTATGGAAAACCATATGATCGCCCTTATTCTGGAGACAGAATATAAAGACAGAAAATGGACACAGGATAACCAAGAGAGGGATGGCGGCATCCAAAGTATTTGGGAGGAGCCCGTAGACGTTCTTTAATTTACCACTTTTTGGAAGTGCTGATAGTCTTTACTGGAATTCCAGTTTCCGCCCCAGGTAAAGCCATGCTTTTTGAACAGCTGGTAGCACAGATCGTTTTCATCAATTTTATAGGGAAAGTTTTGCGAGCGATCTGCATATATTTCGCTTCCGGCAGGGGAAATATAAGTATCACCACTTCCATCCTTATTGAAAACTACATAAGGATTATAAAAGGGATTAATATCTATTGCGCATCCAAGGGCATGTTTGGACAGGCTGCTGGTGCCGTCTACCAGTCGGTAATTAAAGCATGAAGTGTTGTTATCCAGCATAGAGGCTGTATCATCACCACCATATTCGTCAATCAATCTGATTTTTTCAATCTGGTATTCATTTTGATAAAGTTCATAAAAAATTTCCACTAAGTCCTGGGCAATTCCTTTGTTACAGATTAATTCCCCAGTTTGGGGCTGGCCGTCAAAGTCATAATAAAGCACGTTGACATAGCGAAGGTCGTCATATGTTATGGCAGGAATTTCACCATCGGATATGATATTAGTAACCTGTAAAGATAATAAAGGGGCCATTGTCTCTGCAACCGGATAGGAGATACCTGTGATTTTGGCTATTACTGCATCAGACAGGGGCTGATAAAAGAAACCATCCGCATAATGGACGCTTGCGTCTGATTCTTCGTCAGCCGGAACAAAGGGCATAGTGGTGGGAGTCGGCGTCGGGGAAGGAGTGGCGGTGGGAGATGGAGAGGGTGTGGGGCTGGTCGAAACGCTGGGAGTGGCATAAGCGATTTCCGGGTTGCTTTCTGCATATTCAAGAAGCGTTTCACCTCTTGTAAGGACCCTTGCCAGACCAGAGCTAATTACAACCAGGACAACAAGAAAAACAAGTGGTTTCAAAATTTTTTCCATATTAAATCCTCCATTCCGGTACCATAGACATTCTGCAGATTTTATAGTTACTATTCACGGGTCAGGAATGTGCACTTGTTGCGCATTCCGTGAGAACATGATGCAGGAGTGAGGGGCGATTTTTGCGAAGCAAAACTTGGAATATCGCTCCGAATTGTTACTATGAGCGGCTCTCAGGCCGTGAATAGTAACATTTTATATTTTAATTTATCATACGATAAAACACATTGTATTGCAATTAAAATTAATATCCTGTACAATATAGGACGGAAAGTTACTATTTTCATTCAGGAATGCGTATTGGCTGTGTATTTTGTGAGAACATGGTTCAGGAGCGAGGGAGAATAACGTTCCAAAGGGCTACTACGAGGGAACCCCAGGCCGTGAATAGCAGCGATGGAAATGGAAATCAAGGGCAGTGGTCAATAGAACAGATTGGATAATGAAGGAAGAAAAATGGGAATTATAGAAGCCAGAAATCTTGTTTATGAGTATATAAGAAGAGATGAAGAGGGCAACGTGGAGGGCATTACCCGTGCAGTGGACGACGTAAGCCTTGATATACAGCAGGGGGATTTTGTTGCAATTCTTGGACATAACGGTTCCGGGAAATCTACTTTTGCCAAGCATTTGAATGCGATTCTTTATCCTACGGAGGGAACTTTATGGGTAGATGGAAAGGATACCTCGCAGGAATCCAGTCTCTGGGAGGTCAGGCAGAAAGCCGGGATGGTGTTCCAGAACCCGGATAATCAGATTATTGGACAGGTTGTGGAGGAGGATGTGGGGTTTGGCCCGGAGAACCTTGGGGTTCCTACAGAAGAAATCTGGCAGAGGGTGGAGGAAAGTCTTAAGGCGGTGGGAATGTATGAATTTCGGAAGCATTCCCCCAATAAATTATCCGGGGGCCAGAAACAGCGGGTTTCTATTGCCGGGGTGATTGCAATGCACCCGAAATGTATTGTACTGGACGAACCAACTGCCATGCTTGACCCGAATGGACGGAAAGAAGTAATCCGTGCGGCCAGGGCGCTGAATGATGTGGAAGAGATCACTATAATTCTGATTACCCACTATATGGAAGAGATTATACATGCCAATAAGGTTTTTGTGATGGATAAGGGAAAAATTGCCATGGAGGGGACGCCAAGGGAAGTGTTCAGCCAGGTTGAAAAGTTGAAAAGTTTAAGGCTGGACGTACCGCAGGTTACTCTGCTGGCACATGAGCTTAGAAAAGGCGGCCTTGCCATTCCGGAAGGGATACTGACCTGTGAAGAACTGGTGGCGGCCTGTCTGAAAGTGAGGTAGAAATGTCTATTATTTTGGATCATGTAAGTCATATATACGAATCTGGGACAGCCATGGAGTATGCGGCGCTGAAGGATATCAGTCTTGTGATACCGGAGGGGCAGTTTATTGGCCTTATCGGACATACCGGTTCCGGCAAATCGACCCTTGTTCAACACCTGAACGGACTGCTGGCGCCTACAGAGGGAAATATTTACTATAATGGGGCGGACATACATGACAAGGATTATAATAAGAAAGAGCTTCGAAGCAAGGTGGGGCTGGTGTTCCAGTACCCGGAACACCAGCTTTTTGAAATTGATGTATTTTCTGACGTCTGCTTTGGACCCAAAAATCTGGGACTTGATAAAAAGGAAGTGGAGCTTAGAGCATATGCGGCGCTAAAGCAGGTGGGACTTTCGGACGAATATTTCTACCAGTCGCCTTTTGACCTTTCAGGAGGTCAAAAGCGGAGAGTGGCAATCGCAGGCGTGCTTGCCATGAAGCCGGAAGTGCTTATCCTGGATGAACCTACGGCCGGACTTGACCCAAAGGGGCGGGATGAAATTTTGGACCAGATTGCCAGACTCCGGGAGGAGGCGGGGATGACGGTTATTTTGGTTTCCCACAGCATGGAGGATGTGGCCCGCTATGTGGATCGAATCATTGTTATGAATCAAGGGCAGGTTATGTATGATGATGAACCCAAAGAAGTATTCAGACACTATAGAGAACTGGAAGAAGTGGGACTTGCGGCGCCTCAGGTGACGTACATTATGCAGGCGTTTAAAAAAGCAGGTTTTCATGTTGATACAGATATCACCACCATTGAAGAGGCAAAAGAAGCTATTTTGAGGGCGGTAAAGGGATAAACAGTCACATTAGAAGGTAGTATATCAATGTATAAATGCAGATTGACCTATGATGAATGGAAATGTATAATTTCAAAAGACAGAATCGGCAAGCAGGTAAATACCCCCATAATAAAAGGGTATCTTGGACTGCTGACCATAAATTCTGTTTCAGATAAGCAAATATGGAAATACAATAACAAAGATGTAATTGTATGTGATAAAGGTTATCACTGGCTGACAATTATGCCGGAAAATGAGTTTTACTGTATTACAGTAATGATGGATGATAATTTTATAATTAAAGTTTGTTATATAGATATAATTGACACACAGGGATATGATGATGACAATGTTCCGTATTTTTACGACTTATATTTGGATTTGGTGGTTTATCCAAAGGGAGAGATTATGGTAGATGATATGGACGAATTGCAGGAAGCGCTGAAAACAGGTGAAATTACCACACCGCAATACAATCGGGCGCTTGCTGTCTCTCAAAAGCTACAAGACGGATTGTTATCAGATATTGGAAAATTTCGGGACTACGTCAGTGAAATGCTTAATATTTTAGAGAATTGCTAAAATTTCCGTTTATCAGATAGTTGTTAAGTTTTCATAGAGGGAATGCTTTTCCGAAAAGGGAGTTAAAAAATGTTAAGAGAAATTACGCTTGGCCAGTATTATCAGACGGATTCCATCATACACAGGCTGGATCCCCGTGTAAAGCTGGTTACTACCATTTGCTATATTATATCACTTTTTATTGTGGACAATCTTGTAGGCTATCTGATAGCCGGTCTTTTCCTGGCACTGGTAATTAAATTGTCAAAAGTTCCGCCGCGTTTTATTGTAAGAGGGATGAAGTCAATTATATTTCTTTTGATTATTGCAGTGGTATTTAACCTGTTTTTGACACCAGGAGAAGCAATTTTTACTTTCTGGAAGCTGAAAATTACAAAAGAAGGAATAAGACTGGCCGTATTTATGGCAATTAGACTTATTTTTCTTATTATGGGTTCGTCTGTCATGACATTGACAACTACGCCTAATAACTTGACAGATGGCATGGAAAAGCTTCTTGGCCCTTTAAGAAAGCTGAAAGTACCAGTTCATGAAATTGCAATGATGATGTCAATTGCTCTCAGGTTTATTCCGATTTTACTGGAGGAAACTGATAAAATTATGAAGGCCCAGATTGCCAGAGGCGCTGATTTTGAAAGTGGGAATTTGATAAAGAAAGCCAAAAGTCTGGTGCCGCTTTTGGTGCCGTTGTTCATTTCCGCATTTCGACGGGCCAATGACCTGGCTATGGCAATGGAGGCAAGGTGCTACAGAGGCGGCGAACACCGCACCAAAATGAAACCCCTTATTTATAAAAAAAGGGATGGGATTGCTTATGGAACGGTGGTCTGCTATCTGACCCTTTGTGTGCTCTTTGGAAAGATTTTGCTATGAGACGGATAAAACTTGTGGTAGCCTATGACGGAACCGCCTATCAGGGATGGCAGATCCAGCCGGGGGCGCCCACCATAGAAGGCGAGCTGAACAAAGCCTTAACCAGCCTTTTAAAAGAGGAGATACAGGTGATTGGCGCAAGCAGGACAGATTCCGGCGTTCATGCTCTTTGCAATGTGGCTGTGTTTGATACCGGTGCACGTATTCCGGCAGAAAAAATTTCTTATGCACTGAACCGTTATTTGCCAGAAGACATTAAAATCCAAAACTCAGTGGAGGTGGCGGCGGATTTTCATCCCCGGCGCTGTAACAGCCGGAAAACTTATGAGTACAGAATATTAAACAGGGAATTTTCACTTCCCACAAAACGTCTGTATGCACATTTTACCTATGTGCCTTTGGATGTGGAAAAAATGAAGCAAGCGGCCCGGTTCCTTTTAGGGGAACACGACTTTAAAAGCTTTTGTTCCGTGGCGTCGACAGCCGAAACCACAATAAGAACTGTGTATCAGCTGACGGTGGATAAGAAGGAGGACGAAATTGTAATACAGATATGTGGCAGTGGATTTCTTTATAATATGGTGAGAATTATAGTGGGAACGCTGATGGAAGCCGGACGGGGAAACCTTGCACCGGAACAGATGGCGGAAATCCTTGCGGCAAAAGACCGGCAGGCGGCAGGACCGACAGCTCCGGCCAATGGACTGACTTTGGTAAAATATGAATTTCTGTAAATAGTGACCATTTGGGGCGATCTTATCTCCTTGCACCTGAACATATTCTTAAGGAAAGCGCAGTCATTGTGCATTCCTGAGTTGTGAATAGTTATAAACATTGCCTATAAGCATATAATAGTAAAATCCGGCAAAATTATGGTTGACACACACGGAACCGTATAATATAATTATCCAGTGTGGCAAAGTGCGAAGACAAATTTAAAGAGGCAAAGAACGCTGTGTTGGATTTGCAGGATTTATCACTTTGCTGTATGTACCGCATCTTGAAGCTTGAATTTGGTTAATACTGAAAGCAAGGAGGGCGGTATACATGGATTTAGTTTGTTAATGCTTTATCTGATAAATACTTGCATCTGTTTGGCAAGGTTTATCTATCCCTAGATAAGGCATTATAATAGATTATCCGGCAGTCTTTAGACGGCTATGGCGGCCCGGACATCTGCCACTGTTTAATAGAAGGCTGGGAGCAGGTTATGTGTACTACACATATAAAATTTAACGGAGGTAATATCATGAAAACATTTATGGCTAGTCCTGCTACAATTGAAAGAAAATGGTATGTGGTAGACGCTGCGAATAAGACACTGGGACGTTTGGCTTCAGAAGTGGCTAAAGTTTTAAGAGGTAAAAATAAGGTGATTTTCACGCCTCACATGGATACCGGCGATTTTGTGATCGTGGTAAATGCCGATAAGGTAAAGGTGACAGGCAGAAAATTGGATCAGAAAATATATTTTCATCATTCAGGGTACGTTGGCGGTTTAAAGGAAACCACCCTGCGTGAAATGATGGCTAAGAAGCCTGAAAAGGTAGTAGAGCTTGCCATTAAGGGTATGCTTCCCAAAGGACCTTTAGGAAGAGAGATGTATAGAAAACTTCATGTATATGCAGGTCCTGAGCATCCTCATGCGGCTCAGAAGCCCGAAGAATTAACATTTTAAAAGGGACTGAAAGGAGAAAATGAAAATGGCGAAAGCAGCAAGATTCTACGGAACAGGCAGAAGGAAAAAATCAATTGCCAGAGTATATTTAATGCCCGGTAAAGGTGATATTATAATTAATAAAAGACCTATAGATGAATATTTTGGACTGGAAACTTTGAAGGTTATCGTTCGTCAGCCTATGGCTGCTACAGATACCGTTGATAAATATGACGTACTTGTAAATGTACGCGGCGGTGGTTATACAGGTCAGGCTGGTGCAATCAGACATGGCATTTCCAGAGCGCTTCTCCAGGTGGATGCAGATTATAGACCGGTTCTTAAGAAAGCCGGTTTCTTAACCAGAGATCCCCGCGCGAAAGAGAGAAAGAAATACGGCCTCAAGGCAGCACGTCGGGCACCGCAGTTCTCCAAGAGATAGTTTGGAACAGAATAAGAGATTTTACAGAACCCTTGAAAGTCCAGTATTTTCAAGGGTTTTCTTTATGCTGTTTAGTGTGTTTAGTGCCGCTGAAATCCGTTAAAATCCCGTGCGTATGACACACATATGACACTTATATGACACACGAAAATAAGGAAAAACCGGGGCGATTTTCCCCGGTTCCTCATATCCTGTTTATGGCTTCCAAAAGTTCCTGAATTTCAAAATGGGTGTAGACTGTTTCTGTTACCGACTGCCCTTTGTGACCGACAATTTTCTTAATGATCTTATCATCAACCCCGGCTACAGCCAGCATACTAACGCAAGTGTGGCGGGTATCATGTGGGCGGTGGTTCATCCCCATTTGCTCAATTAGCGGCATCCAGTAGGAATCATAATAATTCCGATAAATGAAGTGCTTCCCTTCTGGTGTGGAAAGAAGGTATTTGCAATCGTTTTTCTGCATCCAGCTTTCAAAAAATGGAAGAATCTTTTCTGCAATCGGCACTTTTCGGATCCCGGCTTCTGTTTTGGATGCGGTCACATCAAACCATTTTTCCGATAGGCTGACATTTTCTTTTTTCAGATCCAGCAGTTCCCCGATCCTTACACCGGAATAAATCAGCATGAGGATAACCGACATATATTCATTTGTGTCCTTCCACTTCCAGACGGTTTCAATCTCTTCTTTGGTAAAAGGCTTCCTGTTGAAAGCGTTGGGGTTTTTATCCTTATACTGGCTTATGTCAACAAACTTTGCGTAGTCTTTCCCGCAAATGTCATTTTGTAGGGCGAATTTGTACAGCTGGGTGAGCAGTACCTTTAATTTCCGCAAGGTGGGGTAGTTTTTCCCACAGGTATCAACTACCCCCTGTAAATGGCTTTTCTTTATATCCACAAAACGCATTTTATAAAGCTGTGCGCATAGCAGATAAGAAGCGGCGTAGCCCTTCACGTTGGATTCTGATATTTTTGGAAAATGTTCAGCTGACCACTTTTGATATACTTCTTCAAAAGTGATCTTGGAGCAATCCATATCATAGGGGTTCTGGTGGTAATTGGAAAGCGCAATCAACCCTTCTTCCCTTGTCTCATAATACCCTATGGTCTTAAATTTCTGCTTGCACGTTCCGGCTTTTTCGTCCATTTCCCATCCGACAGTTACCCGGACACGGTAAGGCTTGCGCCTGTTCCCCGGAAGTTTGGAAACATTGCCAAAACCATTAGGCAGTCTCATTATATCATTCCTTTCCATTCTGGCCGTGCGGCGGCTGCGGAAGGGGGTAAGAATGATAATAAGATTCATTAAAATATGTGGTTGAAAAATTGGGAACAATGACCTATAATATACTTAACAGGACAGCCGGAAGGTGAGTGCAGATCACCCGACCCGGCGCATAATTAAATCAAACTAAAAGAAATAGTCGTCCGGTCATGGCCAGTGAACAGGACGGCTATTTCTTATTTTTCAAATTCAGAATTGCAACTACCAGTAAAGCAATAGTAAGTATAATCTGCATTTCCTCATATGTACTCATAATAATCACCCCTTCCGCAGAACTCGGATCAGGTGAGAACACGTCCCCCGGCTGCCCGGTTAAGTATATTATATTGTCACTGTGCTGATTATTTCTTTTTCTGCTGTTCTAAAACTTTCTTGTAAAATTTCCCTTCAATGGCTTCTTTTGCTCCAGCTTGCAGTTCCTCAAATTCTTTTTCGGTAAAAGTGGCTTTATGCCCATCTTTGGAAAGAGTGGTTTCAGATTCATCAATTATTTTTTCTCTGATGTCTGGTTCGTCAATTACTTCCCCGTAATGCCATTTTGTGACCTGATAGTCATAGCTGTAGCCGCTTGACTTCAAAAAGTCTATAAATTCCAAATATTTAACTGTACTTTTTATTTCATCAGCATGCTTTTTGTCAAAGTCTTCCCAGATAGAAGAATCCAGTAGATCCCGCAAGTGAACGTCTAAAACCTTGGCAATTTTAATTAGAGTGCTTTGCTTAGGATTTCGCGATCCATTTTCCCATTGGCTAATCATTACATCCGAAACTCTTAAAGCTTCTGCTAAATCTTTTTGTTTAAACCCTTTTTCTTTCCTAATACGTTTGATATTCTCCCCTACTTCCATATTCTCACCTTCTTTCTTTCAATAAGTATATCACAAGAGAAAAAGGAAATAAAGCAAAAGTTTAAAAAAATACATTGACTTAATCAAAAGATTATGTTAAGGTTTTGCTAAAGCATTTGCTTATATATAAAAATATCTGTCAAAAAGAAAGGGGTTAGGATATGACAATAGAAAAAATATTTTTCATGGGGCTAATTGGAGATAACACAGAAGTATTCATTCGTGACACGGGTTTTCATGTATTGGCACATGGTAACTGGTATCAGGATAATGTTCTGAATTATATGCACCATGAAGTTGAATCTTTCACATGGCAGGATGACAATAAACTTTATATAGACGTGAAATAGCCGAAACGGGCAATAAGCCCGTCATGCGGGGTTGACTTCCCGTGTCTGATGATGGCAGGTCATTCAGTATAGTCAAATAAACAGTAGCAGTCTTTTTATAAACATTGTCTATTGTGTGCTGGTCAACAAGTTTTCGCCCGGTTTTTAATGTGAAAACGGGGTAGCGGTTCAAGGGAACCAACGCTTGAAAAATCCCTTTGTTGGATAGCAAGTTTTCAGGTTTTAGGGTGAAATCTGATAGGGCAAGACACGCCTGACTGTTTCAACGTGTGCTGACAATAGACAATTTTTATAAAAGGGCTGCTATGTCCAGAAAGGAAGGTGAAAAAATGACTACCTCAAAATCTATGCTGGCGGTATCTGCAAGAAAGGTACAGCTTATCATGGCCGAACGATGCATGAATCCTTATGATGTATGCAGCAAGGCAGAGATCAGCTATCCGTCTTATCAGCGGATCATCAAAACAGGGAACTGCAAACTCTCCACGCTGGGGAAGATTGCAAAGGCCCTCAATGTAGCGGTAACAGAAATTATTGAATAAGCACCCGTGCGGCGGCTGCGGAAGGGGTAGGAACACCCCCCCATATCAATTATACAATTCTGTGTTGGCCCGGTTCAGGGTACTGCCATTCTGGCGGTATGTAACTATTGTAAATGATTTTTTGACTGTACGGAAGTGAGGTGAGAACAAAAAAAAATGGAACAATGGAACGGAAATGATGTGATCTTCCGTGGCTATTTCTTTGGCAAAGGGAAAGCCCCTGAACGGGGCAGCAAGATCAAAGGGACGGCTGGTTATTCCTTTGCAGAAGTGAGTGAAGCAGATTGCTTTGGCGCTGTCATGCGTGAAGGGTTTATAGATATCAGTTTTGTTGAGGTAAGATAACGATACCTTTTTTGCAGAGGGTGTTATCTTACCTCT
>CANCXX010000038.1 GCA_947381965.1 uncultured bacterium | reverse complement strand
TGAAGAAATTGCTCTGAGGAGAAAGGCGACAGGGAGGGCATTTATGGAACTGGAAATCAGTAAATGCCCGGACAGGCGCCCAGAGAATTTATGAACGCGGAGCGTGAAGAAATTGCTCTGAGGAGAAAGGCGACAGGGAGGGCATTTATGGAACTGGAATAGGAGGAACTATGGATAATGTGAAACAGGTGCGGAGAATAAAAAAAGACGAACCGGATGGGTTTGACCGCTTTAACCGGATTTCCAAACCGGCAAATGTGATTTTAAATATTATATTTCTGTTGATGGCATTAGCATGTGTTATACCGGTTCTGCTGGTGGTAGCAATTTCATTTTCAGCTGAAACGTCTATTACAGAATATGGTTATCGGTTTATACCGAAGATTTTTTCGCTGGAAGGCTACACCTTCCTGCTTTCCCAGAGCAAGATGATTATCCGGGCTCTTGGGGTATCGCTTTTTGTGACAATTTTAGGAACAGCTCTTGGAGTGCTGCTTACTACTTTAATGGGGTATGTGCTTTCAAGGCCGGGATATAAACTGAATGGTTTTCTTACCATGGTAGTGTTTATCCCAATGGTATTTAACGGTGGTCTGGTGTCCACTTATTATGTGGTAAGTCAGTTGTTGGAATTGAAGAATACTGTATGGGCGCTAATATTGCCGCTTAGTGTTTCATCCTTCAACGTGGTTGTCTGCCGTACCTTCTTTAAGACAACTGTACCGGAGTCATTGATTGAATCAGCGAAAATGGATGGCGCCAGTCAGTTTACTATTTTTGCAAGAATTGTATTGCCGATTTCCCAGCCGGTGCTGGCAACCATAGGGCTATTTCTTTGTTTTGCTTATTGGAATGACTGGTATCAGTCTATGCTTTATATTGAGGACTCCAAGCTGTATTCCTTACAGGCATTGCTGAATACAATTTTGACGAATATTCAAATGCTGGCAAAGAATGCTGCAACTGTGGGCTTAGGGGCTGCGGAGATGCTGGCAAAGATGCCGCAGGAAGCAGCACGTATGGCAATTGTGGTTATTATTGTGGCTCCAATTGCATGCGCTTATCCGTTTTTCCAGAAGTATTTTATATCCGGTCTTACTTTGGGAGCGGTAAAAGGCTGATTGATATTGGCACATTATGGGGAGTATTGTACTAAATTATGGTATCAACCTGGCTGTCTGTCAGATATGAGAGATAGCCGGAAGATATAAAGGCAGCAGGAAGTCTGGCTGCAATTTTAAAATAAGGAGGATTTATATGAAAAAGAAAAGTTTAAGCAAGTTGCTTGCACTGGGAATGGCTGCTGTTATGACTGCAGGAATGCTGGCAGGCTGTGGTAATTCAGGCAGTGATGGGTCAACAACAGGAGACGATGCGTCCAAGCCGGCTGCTGACAGCGGAAGCACAGACGCTGGCGCTGACAGTGAAAGTGCAGATGCTTCTGACGCGGCTGATAACAAAACGGAGGATGCGTCACAGGCAAGCGGAGAAGTGCCTACTTTAATCTGGTGGACAGTAGGCGGTACACCGGCAGATGATTTTGATGAGGCAATTGCACAGATCAGCGATTATACAGAAGAAAAAATCGGCGTAAGAATTGATGTAAAAATTGCAGGATGGAATGATTATGATTCCAAGATGAATACCATTGTCAATGCTGGGGAGTATTTTGACATTATGTTTACCAATAACACCAATTACAGTAAATTTGTAAATTTAGGTGCATTTGAGAATATCAGTGATTTGGTACAGAGCGCTACACCAGAACTATACAGTTTTGTACCGGAGAAGTTATGGAGTGGTGTCCAGATTCATGGAAATGTATATGCGGTACCTACTTATAAAGATTCATCCCTGACACAGTTCTATTATTTTGATGACCAGTATGTACAGAAATATAATATTGATATGGGCACTGTAAAGGATATGGCATCTATTGACCCGATTGTACGCACAATTAAAGAAGGAGAAGGAAAGTCCTTCTATCCCTTAAAACTTAATCAGGGGGCATTGTGGAATGGCTTCTTTAATGAATATGACGGATTAGCAAGCGGTATTCAGGCAATTGGCGTAAAAATTGACGATGCTGAACGTAAGGTAGTCTGCACGCTGGAACAGGAAGATATCCTGGCTAACCTGGAACTTCTGCATTCCTGGTATTCAGACGGTATTATCAATCCTGATGCAAACGTAGTTTCAGAAGACAGTAAAGGCAATGCGTTTGGTAATGCACAGGGATGGCCCAGCGCAGTTGCACAGTGGCAGGTTTTACAGGGAGTAGAAAAGTACGATGCGGTAAAGGTGTTTGGACCTTTGTATACAACAGAGACAATTCAGGGATCTATGAACGCAATTTCTGTAAACTCCAATTATAAAGAAGAGGCATTAAAAGTTCTGGAGCTGATGAATACAGATTCCAAATTCCGTGATATGTGCGCATTTGGTGTAGAAGGAAACCATTTTGAGTATTTAGAAGATGGAACTGTTAAGAGACTGAGAGACGACTGGACATGGCCTGCTTACACACAAGGAACTTTCTTTGTTATGAGTAACCAGGAAGGCGCAGACCCTAATCAGTGGGACGAAGTTAAGAAGCAGAATGAGGAAGCAGCAGCATCTACCTGTCTGGGATTTGCACTGGATGTAACCAATATCCAAAATGAAGTATCCAATGTAAATACTGTTTGGGATAAATACAAATATGATATGCTGACAGGAGCATCAGACCCTGCAACTGCAGTGCCTAAGTGTGTGGAAGAGCTTAAAGCAGCAGGTCTGGATACGATTATTGCGGAAGCGCAGAAACAGATTGATGAATTTTTCAAATAAGAAATAGGAAGATGGAAAACAGTCTGTTGTAAAATTCCGGAAGATATAAGAAAAATGTTAAGAGGCCCCGGACAGGAATTGTCCGGGGTTTTAAAATTGCCTTTGAAGCGTTAATTCTTGCAACTGAAAATATAAGCAGATATAATAGGTTTATCAAAAGCGTCTGGGCGATAACAGGGATGTTGCCTTTGAGGGATGAGGATGGCAGGATGAACAGATTTCGCAGTATCTTTTTGGGGTATCGGATTTACAGAATAAAATTTTTTAAGATTGTGGGATTTGTATTTTTGATAAGCGCTGTTGTTTTTTTGGGTGTGCTGGCTTTTTTAATGAATACCTGGACAAATGATTTGAGGCAGCAGTCACAGAATGCTTTTATGGAAAGGGAAAGAAGGATAAATGATATCCGGTTGTGGGCGATGGATTACACAAACGGATTGTATGAGAATACAAAGCTAATGGAGGATGCTGCGGCTCTTTTTTGCTCCCGCGACCTGAATGAGTATATTCAGAAAAGAAGAAAAAATAGTCTTGGAAGCAGCACACAGATTGGTTATCTGCCAGCCAGCATTAAAAAGGTGCTTTTGGATAATCAAAACCTGATTACGGGTGTGACGCTTTGGTCGGATGAAGGACAGAAAGATATCTGGCTGGAATATGGTGATATCAGGCTATGCTTTGATCAGGCAGGTGCGGAAGATACAGCGGGGTTTACCAGGCGTGGAGATATCCTGACAGCTTTTTATTCGGTACGTAATCCAAAGCATATGGATCAGACGCTTGGAGAAATTGGTTTTTGGGTAAAAAAGCGGGACATTTATGAAGAAAATGTGGTTTCTGCAAATTGGGTTCTTTTAAATGAAGAAAAAGAAATTGCGTTTGGCGGTGGGGCAGACAGGCAGAATGAACAGTTGATAAGACAGCTGGCTATGGATGAGAAGCAATCAGGCTGGCTTCTGGCAGAAAAGGGAGGACTGGTGTTTTTTGTGCATCAGGACTCGGAAGAAAATGGATATTCATTTTTGGTTTTGAAGAATATTGGGGAAATTCTGGCTGATAATATATATACTATTTCAGTTATAATTGCAGCCTTTATTCTTGTGGCGCTGGGGGTACTGGCGTGTTACTGGGCGGGTATCCATTCAGATGCGGCTTTTTTGTCTATGATAATGGACATGCTTTCTTCCATGGAAAGTGGAAATTTTAGCCGGCTGCAAAAACAGGCTTTGCCAGTACGACACCGGGAAAATGAATATGAGATGATTGCAACTGCTTTAAAAGATGTGGGAATGAAACTGAAAGGTTATATTGAGACAGAGTATATATTAAAGCTGAAAGAACAGGAAAGCCAGATGCGTGCTCTGCAGCATCAGATTAATCCTCATTTTTTATATAATACATTGGAAATGCTCCGTTCAAAGGCTCTGGTGCATGAGGATCGGGATATGGCAGATGCCATTGCAATGCTGGGGGCTTTATATCGGGCAAGGATGCACAAGGCAGATGCCATTTCCCTGAAAGAGGAGTTTGCTTTTCTGGAAATGTACTTAAAAATTATGGCACTGCGTTTTGGAAATAATTTTGTATATCAGATGGAGCTTGAAAAAGAGATTGGGGACATTTCCACAATTAATTTCTGGCTGCAGCCTTTGGCGGAAAACTTTTTTGCTCATGGATTTGATCGCGAAAGCGAATATAATCTTCTGATTGTGAATGGTTTTGCAAAGGAAGGCGGAGTGGAAATAGAGATGATTGACAATGGATGTGGAGCGGACCCTGTAAAGCTTGCAGAGATTCGCCGCAATATGCTTGAGGGGAATGATGAGGCGGAGGCGGACATTGGCCTGCGCAATGTGTATATGCGGCTGAATTATTTTTATGGAGATGGATTTTCGATGGAAGTCGGAAACAATGTGGAAGGAGGGTTCCGGGTTACTGTTTTTTTACCAGCAGGCAGTGTTCAGTGAAAGAAGATTTATGAGAGATTTTGTATTCAGGAGAGGGTAGAAAATGTATACATTAATGATTGTGGATGATGAACCGGCAGTGCTGGAGGGAATGAGCAGACTGCTTGACTGGAAAGGGCTTGGGTTTGATCAGGTAAGAACTGCAAAAAGCTTTTTTGAGGCAGTCTCCCATGTGGTGGATTGGAAGCCGGATATCTGTCTGGTGGATGTATGCATTGGAAATGAATATGGTTATGAATTGATTAACCGTTTAAAGGAAATGGGAATCCGGTCCAACTATATTATGATGAGCGGTTATGACGAGTTTTCTTATGCCTGCGAAGCGCTCCGTTGTGGAGCACTGGATTATTTATTAAAACCCATTGATGGAGGGAAGCTGTTAAAAAGGGTCCAGCAAGTCATTGTGGAGAAATTAAATGGGACCGTACAGGACGAGATACACAAGGAAGAGGATCCGATCTTAAAGCGGCCTTATGGAGAGCTATCTCCGTTGGTACGAAAAATTGTAATGATTGTGGGGGTAGAGTATGGGCAGCGTATTTCATTAAAGAGTATTGCAGATCGTTTTAAAATGAATCCCACTTATTTAGGACAAATTTTTATCAGAGAAACGAATATGAAATTTTCCGAGTATCTGATGGCATATAGAATGAATGTGGCACGCAGCAGGATTTTAAACACAGAGGAAAAAATATCAGTGGTAGCGGAGGAAGTGGGGTACTCCAATATGAATTATTTTTACCAGCATTTTCATAATTGTTATGGAATTGCCCCATTAAAAATGCGTATGGGAGAGACGGAGGAAGAAGAATAGCCTGAGGGCAGAAGCAGAACGAAAAACAGCGAAAGCGGAACTTTAAGGAGGAAAAAATGAGAGTAATTATGTTTGATATTGATACGCTTCGTGCGGATCATATGGGGTGTTATGGATATGGCAGGAATACAACCCCTGTTATGGACGAGATTGCAAGGGAGGGGATACGGTTTGACAATTATTATTGCCCCAATGCCCCCTGTCTGCCATCAAGGGCATCTTTAATCAGCGGCCAGTACGGTGTACATAACGGGATTTTAGGTCATGGGGGCACTGCAGCAGATTTAAGGCTTCAGGGACGGAGCAGGAGCTTTACCGACGAATGTTCTGAGAACGGGCTGTTTATGCAGTTCCGGCGCGCCGGACTGCATACGGTTTCATTTTCAACTTTTGCGGAGCGTCATTCGGCATGGTGGTTTAATGCAGGTTTTAATGAGTGCTTTAATGTGGGGAACCGGGGAGGTGAATCTGCAGAGATGGTAACGCCTCATGTGCTTGACTGGCTGGAACGTAATGGCAGAAAAGATAACTGGATGTTACATGTACATTATTGGGATCCGCACACGCCATACCGCACGCCTGCAGATTATAAGAGCTGTTTTAAGGAGGATGATTTACCGGACGACTGGATTACAGAGGAAATTTTTGAAGAACATTTGCGGCATATTGGTCCTCATGGTGCAAATGAGATTAATATGTGGAATGACGATACTTTTAAACAGTGGCCGAAGCATCCCGGAAAGCTTCAAAATCTTGCAGAGGCAAAACACTTTATGAATTTGTATGATGACGGTGTGCGTTATACAGATGACAACATTGGGCAGATTATTAGCTGGATGAAGAATAATAATTTGTATGACGAGGATCTGGCGATTATTATCACAGCAGACCACGGTGAGGATATAGGAGAATTTGGCGTATATGGCGAACATGGAATGGCGGACGAGCCAGTCTGCCGTATTCCGATGATTATCCGGTGGCCGGGGATGCAGAAAGGGACTGTGGCGGAAGGATTTCATGATAATGTGGACTTGCTGCCTACTATACAGGAACTTTTGGGGACATCAATGGTTACTTGGGATGGCTATCGCTATGATGGTGTGTCTTATGCGCAGACACTGAAGGATGGAAAGGACTGTTCCAAGCCTTATGTGGTGCTTTCCCAGTGCGCCCATGTATGTCAGCGCAGTGTCCGGTTTGAAGATTATATATACATCCGTACGGTACATGGAGGATATCATCTTTTGCCTGATGAAATGCTTTTTGATATTAAAAAAGACCCTCATCAGCAGCATAATTTGGCAGAAGAATGTCCGGAGCTGTGTGCGAAGGGGGCAAAGATGATTCTTGACTGGAATGATGAGATGATGAAAAACTCCCGGTACGATGCAGATCCAATGTGGACTGTTATGAGGGAAGGGGGACCAGAACATTGCAGAGGGCATTTGCAGTCCTATATAGAGCGTCTTAAGGGCACGCCCAGAGAATATGGAATTGCTTTATTAAAAGAAAAATATGGGGAGTAGCATGAAAGAGGAATCCATTGCGGGTTCCTCTTTTTGTGGAAGTCAGAATTACCATTTTTTAGTTTGCCGGAATTCGAAGCACCTGACCAATATTTAATATGTCGCTGGTAAGTCCGTTTAAGTTTCTGATTGCCTCCACGGTGGTGTTGTACCGCTGGGCTAGCAGCCAGAGGGTATCCCCGGACCGGACAGTATATTCAATATAAGGCAGGGCCTGGGAAGCCGGAATCTTTAGTACCTGCCCAATGCTTAGCATATCACTGGTAAGCCCGTTCAGATTTTTGATTGCGTTTATGGTGGTGTTATACCGCTGGGCAATCAGCCACAGACTGTCTCCGGCCTGGACTACATATGTGGTGATGCCTGGTTCCGGCTTGGGGGAAGGAACGTTTTGGTTAATTCCCTGATAAGTGTCATATAAGGCTTTCCATGTAAGTGCGCCTACAATGCCATCGGCGTTAAGCCCCATTGTCTGCTGGAAGGCAATTACAGATTGTCTGGTGCCGCTGCCAAAGATGCCATCCTGGGCGGGAGCCGGGATGCCGGGATAAAATTCAGAAATTACATCCAAAAGGTATTGCAGGGTAATCACATCCTGACCTCTGGATCCCTGGCGCAGCACAGAATCCGGCGGAACTGTTCCAATTCCTAAGGTAGTGCCTTCGCTGTCAAGTTCTGCCAGCCTGGTAACGGCCGTATAGAGGCTTGAAATTTTATACCAGGTAGATTTTCCAACAATGCCGTCGGGGGCAAGGTTAAAGATACTCTGGAATTTGGTAACGGCGGCTTTGGTGCTGTCCCAGAAAATACCTGGGTCATCGGTAATTACAGGGATGGCAGGATAGTTTTGCCGTATCCGGTTCAGATAAGTTTGTATGGTTTCCACATCAAGCCCGGTACTGCCTGTTTTAAGGGGGGTGCCCGGATAAGAGGAGAGTACGCCTGTATAAATGTTTGTCTCCGCAATTTCTATATTTTTTGGGTAGTAGGTGCGCAGGATTTGCAGGGGAGACAGGCCCTGATTTGCCAGTGTAACGGTACCCCATTGGGACATTCCGCGGCAGGTAGCGGTAGTACCGTTGCAGAAAGAGGTAAAGTAAGGAGCGTTTTGCCCCTGTATGCGGACGTACTGATTGAAAATTTCGTCAACAATTCTGCTGATGGATTCATAAATGGGACGTCCATATACAAAATACTGGTCATAAGCGGTGCTGTTAGTTATGTCAAAGCTATATCCCCGGCTTTTGTACAGCGAAACCAATGGGTTTAAGTAAAATGTAGTAGGGGGAAGGCCGGTATTTTGTTATGTAAAATCTTCCGGGCGTATTTTGAACTGAATGCAAACCTGATTGTCTGTCACTGTAACTTTATCAAGGAGAGAAGAGAGAAGCATTTTTTTTATTTTAGTGTCTGCGTTATGAAATTCTTTTTTCCAGTCTGGAGTCAGGGAAAAGCTTTTTTCTGCCTGACGATATTGCTTTGATGCCAGAAGCAGCTGACTTTTAAGCAGGCAGGCTTTTTGGGATAGCTTTTGCCTTTCGGTTTCCTTCTCCTTAATGATGGAGGCCAGTTTTTCGGCACTGAAGCAATAGTTTTCCCGGATGGCGTCCGGTATTTTTTCTTCAAGGGTATGAATATCATTATTTAGCAATTGAAGTTTTTTTTGAAGTTCCTTTCGTTCTTTTTCAGTCTTTGCAGTCTGATTTTGCTTAATTTTCTGCCATTCCTCAGTAAGATTAATAGGTTTTAAGTCTTCCAGGAAGCGTTCAACTGTTTCAAAGACAATACTTTCCAGGTAAGTTTGGGAGTAGCAGGAGCGCTGTGGACATTTTGAAGGACAAAGATACCTGCCTGCATAGGAAGTTTTGCTTTCCCCTGTTTTGGTTGTCCAGTGATTGCAGTAGCTTCCGTTTTTTAACCTTTTTCCGCAGTATCCGCAATAGGCAAGGCCCGTAAGGGCAAGCCTGCCGCTTGTGCTGAAAGGTATATGATGCTGCAGTTCATACTCTTTTGAAGCTTTTTCCTTGGAAGCATTAATCTTTGCTTTTCTTGCTTCGCGGATTTTCTGGGCTGCTTCCCAGGTCTGTGGCGGTACAATCATTAATTCCGGAAGCTGCTTATCAGAATATATCCAGTTTTTCCGGTCCAAATGGATATATCCCCCTTGATGGACTCTCCGGTTAAGAGCTAGATACCCCATATAAATGGGATTGGTTAAGATGCTCCTTATGGTTCCGGATTTCCATTTATCAGTTGTAATGGATGGTATTCCCTGACTGTTTAGCTCTTTGGCTATCTTTTCATATCCCATGCCGCAATGGATGGCCAGATGGTAAATCTTCCTGACAACTTCAGCCTTTTCTTCTATAATTTCAAGCTTTTTTAGAAGTCTTCCGTGGCTGCTGACCATACCGGAAGGAACCAGCTGATAGCCATAAGGCGCTCTGCCGCCCACAAACTTTCCCGATTTTACCAGTTCCTTTTGTGTATCTTTTACCCTCATGCCAGTTTTTTTGCTTTCCCCTTCATTTTGCCAGAAGCGTATGTAGTTCAGCAATTTATCAATGTGTTCCTGGGTTTTTAACTGCCCGTCTTTAATAGTCCAGACTTCTATACCGAGCTGGTTTAATGCGGCTACATAAAAACTGTATTCTTCCTGTCTTCCAATCCGGTCTGACATATAGGTGAGAAGAATATCAAACTGGCGGTTTCGGGCGTCTGCTAAAATTTTCTGTAAAACCTCCCTTTGTTCCACTGTATTTTTGTATGCAGATACCGCTTTTTCAATATACTCCTGGTCAAATACCCATTCAGGACGTTGGGCAATATATTGCATGGCCTCGGCTCTCTGAATGGGAATATCGTCATCGTGAAGCTGCTGTCTGGAGGATACCCGCAGCAGGGTTCGTACTTTTTTACACAAAGTTGTATTCCTCCCTGTTTTTGGTGACAGAGGAAAGGAAAGAGGGTGTTTTTTCCGAAGCTGCAATGTGGGTTATTTTGTCAAGATAAATCTCTTTTAGTCTGGCGGTAAAGTTTTGGACCGCTTCCGGATCAGACTGTCGGGGAAATATAAGCGTGACTTGGGTTGATTTGTTTTTGCAGGAAAAAGAAAATGAAGTCTCATATACTGAATCTGGACGCATGGAAGTATCCTTAGAATGTTTATTTATTATATGCTTATGCGGCGCTGCTTTTTTCTATTCAATGGAAAACTGCCCCAAAAACTATTGATTCCGGTACCATTCAGTGTAAACACGGTTTAAAGCAAAGGTAATGATTGCGTATATGTTGGCTCTTAGGGACGCATCGGGCCAGGTGGCATAAATTTCACTGCAGGCTACGTTTTTGATATAGTCAGGGAAGGAAATCTGGACGTTGGGTGCGGACGCTTCCGGCGGTCCGAGATGTATGGTAATTGGATTGGGAATCACAACCTGACGCAGCACATAGGGCTCGGAAAGGGTTCCATCCTGACTGCGGGCGCCGCTCATGGCAACAGCAGGTTTCCCAATGTGGATTTCTGTCTGGATAGGGGTTCTTTGCATTTCCTGCATGGGGACGAGAGAAAGAGGGAGAATTGCTGTTTCTCCATCCAAAATAGGAATATCTGTGATGTAAAGAGTATTAAAACCTGAAGTTTGCGCAAGTACATTATATCCTATATAGGGAATACCGGTGAAATACTGGTTTTGCGAAAAGCTTTTTTCCAGTGTTTCCAGGGGAAGCTTCCCGGTTTCCCCATTTTCATCGGTTGTCAATTGGTAAATTGTGTTTTCCCGGTTATCCAGTATTTTGATTATTATTCCGCTTAAGGGGACGGCATCATGGGCAGTCCGCGCCTGTATAATTATATAACCAATAGCCATAAATTTTGGTTCTCCTTTTTCCTATAGAATTAAAATATGAAGAAGTGTAAAGAACAGTTACAGTTATTGATCAGACAATGTATTTCGATAGAAATGATTTTATTTTTGAATCATTTATGGTATATTTTTTTCAATGGTATTTACACGAAAGGGCCGGAAGGGGACGGCAGGAAGAAAGGCCGGATGTCTGCGCCTGTGAGAGCGTGTTTGAAAAATCAGGAGGAATTTATATGAAACAGTACATTTTGGAATGTTGTGTAGACAGTGTGGAGTCAGCCCTTGCTGCGGCGGAGGGAGGAGCCGACCGTCTGGAGCTTTGTGCGTCGCTGGTAATAGGAGGCACTTCTCCAAGTCTTGCATTATTTGAACAGATAAGAAAATTTTGCAGTACGCCTGTCCGTGTATTGCTGCGGCCCCGTTTTGGTGATTTCCTTTATACCCGCCATGAGTTTGAAGTTATAAAAAGAGAGGTGGAGCTGTTTAGGGAAGCGGGAGCTGACGGTGTGGTGATTGGCTGCCTTAAGGAGAATGGAAAGCTTCATATGGAATACATGAGAGAGCTGATAGGAAGGGCAGGCGATATGAAGGTGACACTGCACAGGGCTTTTGATGTGTGCGCGGATCCGGCAGAAACTTACAGGCAGGCTGGGGAGCTGGGGATTGACACCATTTTGACTTCGGGGCAGGAAGACAACTGTCTGAAGGGGATGCCGTTAATAAAGCAGTTATGCGAATTGCAAAAGGAGACAAAAGGACCAAAGATTATGGCAGGGGCGGGGGTGACGCCGGAGGTTATTAGACAATTTCTGGATCAGACGGATGTTTCCTGTTATCACTTATCAGCCAAAAAAGTTTTAGACAGTGACATGATATATCGTAAAGAGGGTGTACCCATGGGGCTTCCGGGGATGAGCGAATTCAGTATTTACAGAACTGATGCCAAAGTTGTGGCGGAGGCGGCTGCTGTGCTGCAGGCAGTTTGAAAATTTATCCTGGGAGGAAGGAATATGCCAAACACGACAAAACTGGCACTGGAAGCGTCATTAAAAAAACTTTTGCTGCAAAAGCCCCTGGACAAGATTACAATCAATGACCTGACGGCAGACTGCGGCATTAGCCGGATGTCTTTTTATTACCATTTTAAAGATATTTATGACCTGGCAGAATGGGTATGCGTGGAGGATGGAACACGGGCGCTGCAAGGGAAAAAAACTTATGACACCTGGCAGGAGGGGATGCTGCAGGTATTTGAGGCGGTAATGGAAAATAAGCCTTTTATTTTGAATATTTACCGGTGCGTCAGCAGGGAAAAGATTGAAAATTATTTATATAAACTAACCTTTGAATTAATTGCCCATGTGGTGGAGGAAAAGTGTATGGGCAGTGACCTGGCGGATGCGGATAAAGCCTTTATTGCAGAATTTTACAAATATGCTTTTGTGGGCATCATGCTGGACTGGATTGGAAGAGGAATGAAAGACGATTACAGGGAGATTGTGAGAAGAGTGAGCATTACTCTTTATGGAAATATTGCTAATTCTATTCACAACTTTGAGCAGGTAAACAAACAGGATGTACGCAGCTTTTAAGGCAGGATGGTACAAGTGAATATGATTTTATCAAAACAGGCGGAATGATTAAAAGTTTATCATTCCGCCTGTTTTGTAAATAGAAATCTGAAGTTTTATGGAATAATATATAGACATCAAAGCAAAGAACAAAGCGGATAGCTGTATAAAATGGTTTAAAATTTTGTTTAAAGTTTTCCGCAGGAATAAAAGAAAGGTGGAAATTGATATGGCAGGTAAAAAGAATATTGGAATTGGCGTGGCAGCTCTTGCGGCAGGTGCAGGCGTAGCGGCAATTGCGGCAAAGAATCACAAAAAGGCGGAGAAAATGGAAAAGGACGGAGGAGCCAAAAAAACAGGAACATCCGTAAAAGAGCATGAGTACCGCAATACAGAGAGAGGAAAGAACGAGAAAAACAGTAAGGGGATATACTATTCCAATGGTAATTATGAAGCTTTTGCAAAGCCCAGGAAACCAGAGGGAGTGGATTATAAAAACGCATATTTGATCGGCAGCGGATTAGCGTCACTGTCAGCAGCCTGTTTTCTGGTTCGTGACGGGCAAATGCCAGGTTCCCATATTCATATTCTGGAGGCAATGGATATTGCAGGAGGAGCATGTGATGGCATCAACGACCCTACAAGGGGCTATGTAATGCGGGGCGGACGTGAGATGGAAAACCATTTTGAATGTCTGTGGGATTTATTCCGCAGTATTCCGTCTCTGGAAACACCAGGCATATCTGTGCTGGACGAGTATTACTGGCTGAACAAGGAGGACCCTAACTATTCCCTGTGCAGAGCGACGGTAAACCGGGGGGAGGATGCCCATACAGATGGATTGTTTAACCTGAGTCAGAAGGGCTGTATGGAAATTATGAAGCTGTTTATGACAAAGGATGAAGATTTATACGACAAAACAATAGAGGATGTGTTTGATGAAGAAGTGTTTGACTCTACCTTCTGGTTATACTGGCGGACCATGTTTGCATTTGAAAACTGGCACAGTGCACTGGAGATGAAGCTTTATTTCCAGAGATTCATCCATCATATTGCAGGGCTGCCAGATTTTAGCGCACTTAAGTTTACCAAGTACAATCAGTATGAATCACTGATCCTTCCCATGCAAAAATATTTGGAAGCGGCAGGCGTTGACTTCCAGTTTAATACAGAAGTGACAAATGTTATTTTTGAAATAAAGGATGGCAAAAAGACGGCAAAGGCCATTGAATGTAAGGTTAAAGGGGTAGAAGAGGGCATTATGCTTACAGAAAACGACCTTGTGTTTGTGACCAATGGAAGTTGTACAGAAGGAACAATATATGGGGATCAGAACCATGCCCCCAACGGAGACGCGGAAGTGAGAACCAGCGGATGCTGGAGCCTATGGAAAAATATTGCAAAGCAGGACCCTTCCTTTGGACATCCCGAAAAATTCTGCTCGGATGTGGCTAAAACCAATTGGGAATCTGCAACAGTAACAACTTTGGATGATAAAATTCTGCCCTATATTACCAATATCTGTAAGCGTGATCCTTTAAGCGGAAGAGTGGTAACAGGAGGTATTGTAAGCTGTATGGATTCCAGCTGGCTGATGAGCTGGACCATCAACAGGCAGGGGCAGTTTAAGGAGCAGGATAAGGACAAGGTATGTGTGTGGGTATATGGCCTGTTTACAGATGTTCCCGGCGATTTTATAAAGAAGCCTATGAAGGAATGTACAGGTAAGGAGATTACCCAGGAATGGCTGTACCATTTAGGCGTTCCCACAGAGGAAATTCCTGATCTGGCAGAAAACAGCGCAGTCTGTGTTCCCACTATGATGCCTTATATTACGGCGTTCTTTATGCCAAGGGCGAAAGGGGACCGTCCGGATGTAATTCCTGACGGATGTGTAAACTTTGCATTTTTGGGTCAGTTTGCGGAAACCCCAAGGGATACGGTGTTTACCACAGAGTATTCGGTAAGAACTGCTATGGAAGCTGTATATGGGCTTTTGGGAATAGACCGGGGAGTGCCGGAGGTCTGGGGCAGTGTTTATGATATCCGGGAGTTGTTAGACAGCAGTGTAAAACTGATGGATGGAAAGTCTCCTTTGGAGATTGAGCTTCCAGGACCTCTTAACGCGCTTAAGAAACCCATACTCCGTGTGATAAAAGGCACGGTAATCGAAAAAGTGCTCCGTGACCATGAGATAATAAAAGAAGGTATGATTTAAACATTTTTATCTAATCGGACAAAAAAGTGTGAAAAAAGGTTCACGCTACATGGGGAAAAGGGGAGAGAAAATCTCCCCTTAAACTTAATCTTCAATGGCAGCTTTGCGGCTGTTAATCCCTCTAAAAATTTCCATGTCAAATTTGGCCTTTCGTTCATAAGTATACAGGCCGTTCACTTCCTGTTCCACATCATAAAGCTGAGTGTAGCAGAATCCAAACATATGCGGATTGTCCAATATTACATTGGTAAGTCCCCGGTATCTTTGAATAAATTCTGTTTCTGTGACAGGAGACAGCCCATAACCCCAGTTCTTTTCGTTTGGGTTTGAGATATCCCATTTGATGCCGCCATATTCGCTGATAAATACGGGAACGCCTTTTATGGGGGTCTGTCTGTGGGGGTGGGTATCCTTCAGCTCACCGCCCTGGGAAAATGTCTGATAAGAGGCGGCAAAAATTTCAGGATCCTGTTCGTAATCATGGAGGTCGTAAATATCTGTGAGCACATGGTAGTTGCCGCTGGTGTCAATACAGGGGCGGGTGGTGTCATAAAGCTTTGTCATTTTGTATACATTCGACAGCAGGTCGTTATCCTGCATACGGCCTTCATAATCCCAGGTTTCATTAAAGGGACACCAGCCAACAATAGAGGGATGGTTAAAATCTCTTTCAAGGATTTCCATCCATTCTGGCAGAAAATATTTAAGCCCTGATGGTGCGCTTACATCCATGCCCCAGCTTGCCTGTTCCCCCCAAACCAGATATCCCAGCTTGTCGCAGTGGTATAAAAATCTGGGCTCAAATACCTTTTGGTGCAGGCGTGCGCCGTTAAAGCCAGCCTTTTGGGACAGCAGAATATCCTGCCTGAGGTCTTCTTCTGTGGGCGCAGTGTAGACGCCGTCCGGGTAAAAGCCCTGATCCAGCACCAGTCTTTGAAAAACGGATTTTCCGTTGATAAGGACTTTTTCCCCTTCGACTTTAATTTCCCTCATGCCAAAGTAGCTTTTTACTTTATCCTGTCCAAAGGTAAGCTCCAGGTCATAGAGTCTTCCTGCCCCAGCCTCCCATAGATGGAGCTGGGAGAGAGACAGAGTCAGAATGGCTCCTGTGGCGTTTACTTTTACGCTTTGGCAGCCGCAGTCCTGTCCCTGATAAGAAGCTTTTGCCACAAGCGTCCCGCAGCCGCAGGTCAGAGCTTTGATGGTCAGGGTGCCTTCTGCGATGTTGGGATAATACTGCAGTTTTTCGATATGGCATTGCGGTACAAATTCCAGCCATACAGTCTGCCAGATTCCGGTGGTCCGTGTGTAATCGCAGCCAGAAGAATCGTACTTGCTGCTCTGTTTTCCGCGGGGCTGTCTGCCGCTTCTGGTGTCATCTCCGGCATAGACGGTGAGGTGGTTTTCTCCCTCATTTATGAGGCTGGTAATATCGAAGTGAAAGGAAGAATAGCCGCCTTTATGGAGTCCGGCTTCTTTGCCGTTTATCCATACATGGCACTCATAATCCACTGCGCCAAAATGCAGCAGGATTTTACTCTGGGATTGGTTTGGGGAAATGCAGAAGGTCCGGTGATACCACACTGCAGGGATAAAATCCTTATGTTCCACACCGCTTAGCCTGCTTTCCGGACAAAACGGAACCATAATTTTTTCTGAAAATTCAGTTTTTTCATATAATTTCCGGTCAATTCCGCTGTTACCAAAATCAAATGCAAAGTCCCATTCCCCGTTCAGATTCATCCAGTCCGCTCTTTCCATCTGGGGCTGTGGATGTTCCGGTCTTGGTATTGTATTCATTCATTTTTCCTCCTATGTCTGCTGTCTGCTTTCTTTATCTTAATAAAGATTTAGGAAACATTCCATAGATATTTTAATAAAAACAGGAAAATAATGGGGGACAGAAGGATATACGCAAAATGACATCAGCAGAAATTGAGGCGCTTCCCTGCAGAAACTGGCTGAATGGCTTTACTGCCCAGCGTGTGGAACGGCTTGAGGTGATTTTGGAACGGATGCCTGATAAATGTTGACCGCACCTGGTTTCATGTACATATAAAAATAAGAAATAAAAAATCAAAAAAACTATTGACGGAACAAAGAAAAAGTGTTAATTATTTTTATTGTATGAATAATAAAATGGATGAGGTGTCAGTATGTTGAAGAGATTGAATCAGATGAAGATGAAAAAAAAGCTTAATTTCGGTTATGGTGTAGTCATTGGATTAATGGTAATATCAACTTTGTTCAGCATGATAGGCATGGTGATAATATTTAAAAATCTGCAGAATTACGCCAATGGAGCGCAAAGGGCGGATACAGCTGTGAAAGACTGCAGGATTAATATTAATATAGCAGCCAGAAATATCCGTGAAATGATGTTAAATGATGATAAGAGTACATATCCAAGCTATAAGGAGAAAGTAGAGAACCGCTTATTGTCAATAAATGATGAATTAGAGATTTTAAGAAATACGGAGAAAGTGGATAATTCACTTTGCCAGCAGTACTCGGATGCCTTGAATAAATGGGGAAACATTGGCTATGATATAATAAATGACATGGAAGCAGGGAATAACGAAGCTGCCTATAATAAAATGCTTAATGAATGTATCCCTGCACTGGAGACAGTGGTAAGTGTTTCCGAGCAGATTGATGCCGTTACGAACCAGCTAAAACAGGATGCCTTACGAATCAGTATGAACACATTTGTAGGCGGTGTTGTGCTTATGGTTGTATTTGTTATAGTGGCAACCCTTTTATCAGCTAAAATCGGGAAATATATTACCCAGTCTATTACGGTACCGATTAAGGAACTGGAAGTTGCTGCAAGTGAACTGGCGGCAGGCAATCTTCACAGCTCACTGGATTATCATTCATCTGATGAAATTGGAAGCCTTGCCCACAATCTTAGAAAATCCATAGACACACTGAGCACATATGTGGATGATATTGCGCGGGCTATGAAAGAGTTTTCTTCCGGCAACTTTGACGTAACGCCTGTTGTGGAGTGGAAGGGAGATTTTGTAGGTATACTGGACTCCTTTATAGGATTTGAAAAAAGTATGGCGGATACAGTGAAAGGAATCCAGAAGGTTGCAGACAGTGTGAAGGATGGGGCGCAGCAGGTATCGGAAAGCGCTACGGATCTTGCAGATGGAGCGTCCGAGCAGGCCGGTATAGTAGAAGAGCTGTCCGCCACCATAGAAAATATTTCAGATCAGGTATCACAAAATGCGGAAAATGCCAAGAAAATCAGCAAACGGGTGGAACATGTAGGGGAAGAGATTATTATAAGTAATGGTAAAATGGGCGAGATGGTTGCATCTATGAAGGAAATCAATGAGTCCTCCAATCAAATCAGCAAAATTATTGCCACAATTAATGACATTGCGTCCCAGACCAATCTTCTTGCGCTTAATGCTTCTATTGAGGCGGCAAGAGCAGGAGAGGCAGGAAAAGGATTTGCAGTTGTGGCGGATCAGGTATCTGTGTTAGCCGCCCAAAGTGCGGAGGCAGCCAAAGATTCAACAGTGCTTATTGAATCTTCCGTGCAGGCGGTAAGCAAGGGAATGGTAATTGCAGATGAAACAGCCCAGCAGCTCCAGAATGTAGTCAGTGGTTCCAAGATTATTACAGAGGAAGTCAATGGTGTGGCAGACGCCCTTGAAGCCCAGGCAGAATCATTTGTTCAGATTAATCAGGGAGTTAACAATATTAACGATGTTGTACAGACCAATTCTGCAACCTCACAGGAATGTGCGGCTGCAAGTCAGGAAATGAGCGGTCAGGCCACCACGCTGGAAGGACTTATCAGAAGATTTAAAGTTGCAAAATTTAAAAAGAAATAAAAGGGAAAGGCGGTTCTTGACCGCCTTTTTGTGCATGGAGGGAAAATGGAAGAATTATTTTTAAGGGAAGTTAAGGAGCGTGCAGCGCAGGCTGTGGGGGAACTGCTGGAACAGTCTCATTTATCCGAAGGGGATATATTGGTAGTGGGATGTTCATCCAGTGAAATTGTTGGTGAGCGGATTGGAACCGCTTCAAGCTTAGATACAGCGGAGGCAGTATTTGAGGGAATTTATGAAGTGATTTCAAAGCAGGGCATTTATCTGGCGGCCCAGTGCTGTGAGCATTTGAACAGGGCGCTTATTGTGGAAGAAGAACTTGCAAAGAGAGAAAGACTCCCTATGGTAAATGTGGTTCCCCAGCCCAAAGCAGGCGGTTCTTTTGGGACGACCGCCTACAAAAGATTTGTCCGTCCTGCAGTTGTAGAGCATATCATGGCACAGGCAGGCATGGATATAGGCGACACGCTGATAGGAATGCACCTTGCGGATGTGGCCGTACCTGTGCGGACAGAAATAAAAAAGATTGGAAAAGCGCACCTGGTATGTGCAAGGACAAGAGGAAAATTTATTGGCGGAGAAAGAGCTGTATATAATAAAGAAATGTTGTAAACAGTGGGCGCTTGGAGGAGCGTGAGCGGAACTGGAATAGCGTGAGCGGAGGCAAGCGCCCAGAGGGAATACGGGCATCGAAGAAGACCGGATTGCCTCTGCCGGAAGAAGGAGCTTGGAGGAGCGTGAGCGGAACTGGAATAGAAGGGGGAGGCAATGGAAAACGAATATCAAAAGGGCGTACAGGAAGAGAATATGCAGCAGACAAGCGGAGAAGAGTATAAGGACAGTAATTATGGGTATACTGGAAATCCTTTTGCGGATTTGGATTATAACCTTTGTAAGAGGTGCAGGCGGAAACAGATAGACCGCACGGAAAATCCGGATTCTGAATTGTGCAGGGACTGTCGGGAGGAATTAATTAAATTAAGAATACCGCCTTACTTTTTTATAATTGGTGTGGTGGTAATTTGTCTCATGGCCTTTACACTCTTTACTTCTGTAAGGGGCTTTGAAAAGCTGGAATCTTATACCAGCGCGGAAAGCCTTGCAAAAGACGGATATGTGATTACGGCAATGGAGAAATTGCTTGCTGTTTTGGAGGAAAATCCTGATAACAAAGATGTGGCCATAAGGGTGGCAGATATTGGGATGAAATATGGGTATTATGATTATGCGGCATATGCAATAGACAGTTTCCTGGTGGGAAAAGAGGTTTCGGACGGGCAGTATAATAAGATTAATGGTTACATAAAGCAGATAGATATTTATTATGATACTCTTGATTTAAATGATAAAGTCTGGGAAACCGTGTACGCATATGTAGAGGATGAGAATGACATAGAGGCAATTTTCAATGATTACAACGAAGAAATGTCATTATACATAGGGAATAAAGCCTACGACCAGGCGTTGCTATATTATTATCTGGGGTATATGTCCCTGGATGAGGATGAAAGGAATTCATATTTTGTGGAGTGCATCAGAACCGATCCCCACTATTATGATGCTTACGCACAGGTTGCCAATTCCTACCGGCGTCAGGGAGATTTTAAGTCGGCGCGCAAGTGGCTGGATGATGCTTATAAAATTAATAAAGAGGATTATTCGGTTTTAAGAGCCTTTTCCACCTTGGAGCTTGTAGAAGGAAATTTGGAAAAGGGGCTGGATTTTGCAGCCCAGGCCTTTGATATGTATCCGGAAGGAGAATATGTGATAGACACTTATATTGTAGCTCTGACTGCAAATGGCAGGGTGGAAGAAGCTAGGGCACTGGCGGAAGAATATGAAGAGACTTATGTTTTTGATGATGACCTGTATGCCTTTCTGGATGGAAAAATGACACTGGAAGAATATTATGTGGGAGAATAGGGGGTAACGTTATGATTGTACCGGGAATACTAATATCAATTGCCACTTTTCCGGGAGTTGCGGTTCATGAGCTGGCACATCAGATATTTTGCAGGATTGGAAGAATACCGGTTTATGAGGTAAAATATTTTCAGATAAAGAATCCATGTGGTTATGTGCTGCATGAGGCCACGTCAAACCCGTGGAAAAATTTAATGACTGGTCTTGGCCCCTTTTTTGTAAATACAATTCTTGGCATATTGATAACCCTGCCTGCCTATACCAATGTTTTTGGCTATGGACCCTCGGACGATACGCTGGGGATACTTGTAAAGCTGTGCAGCTATATCCTTTACTGGCTGGGGGTATCTATTTTGATGCACGCCTTTCCAAGTACGGGAGACGCGGCGGCGCTGGTAGAAAGTGTGTTAAAGAATAAGGAGGTCAATATTCTGGCTAAGATTGTAACGGCCCCTTTTATTGGGCTGATTTATCTGGGAGCGCTGGGTTCCATGTTCTGGCTGGACTTAGCTTATGGTGTGGGAGTGTCGATGCTTATGCCAAGACTTATCAGTACATGGTTATTTTAGGTAAAATCCTTGAAAAACTCCGGCCCATTTGCTAAACTTATTATTAATATTAAAGTATTTTGAAATTTATAAATATTAAAGGAGCGTGCATTATGAACAAAGTAACATTTGATTATTCCAAAGCAGCCTGCTTTATCAAGGATCATGAAGTGGAATCCATGAAGAAACTGGCGATGGATGCAAAGGAAGTATTGGTTTCCAAAACAGGAGCGGGAAATGATTTCCTTGGCTGGATTGATCTTCCGGTGGATTATGACAAGGAGGAGTTTGACAGAATTAAAAAAGCGGCAGCTAAAATCCAAAGCGATTCAGAGGTCCTTTTGGTTATAGGTATTGGAGGTTCCTATCTGGGTGCAAGGGCAGCCATTGAGTTTTTAAGACACAGTTTTTACAATACAGTAAGTAAGGAAATCAGGAATACCCCTGAAATTTATTTTGTTGGAAATTCTATCAGCTCCACTTATATTAAACACCTGATGGATGTGATTGGGGAGAGAGACTTTTCTGTTAATATGATAAGCAAATCCGGCACTACCACAGAGCCTGCCATTGCATTCCGCGTGTTTAAGAAAATGCTGGAAAAGAAATATGGAAAAGAAGAGGCGGCAAAGAGAATTTATGCTACCACGGACAAGGCGAGAGGCTCCCTTAAGAACCTTGCCAATGAGGAAGGGTATGAGAGCTTTGTGGTTCCTGATGATGTAGGGGGACGTTTCTCAGTTCTTACTGCTGTAGGTCTTCTTCCAATTGCAGTAAGCGGCGCGGACATTGATAAATTGATGGAAGGTGCACAGGCAGGACGTAAAGCGGCGCTGGAAGCTCCTTTTGAAGAAAACGATGCCGTTAAATATGCTGCTCTGCGCAATATTCTTTTAAGAAAAGGTAAAGGCATAGAAATTCTTGCTAATTATGAACCCTGTGTACACTATGTTTCTGAATGGTGGAAACAGCTTTATGGAGAAAGCGAAGGAAAAGACCAGAAGGGCATTTTCCCGGCGAGTGTTGATTTAACAACCGATTTGCATTCTATGGGACAGTTTATCCAGGATGGTTCCAGAAATATGTTTGAAACCGTTATCAATGTGGAAACAAGCAGGGAAGAAATTATTCTGGAGGAAGAACCGGTAGATCTTGACGGATTAAATTATCTGGCAGGAAAGAGCGTGGATTTTGTCAATAAAAGCGCAATGAACGGGACAATCCTTGCCCATACGGATGGACAGGTTCCTAACTTTATGGTGACAGTACCGGAAGTAAATGAATTTTATCTGGGAGAGTTATTTTATTTCTTTGAGTTTGCCTGCGGGGTAAGCGGTTATTTGCTGGGAGTGAATCCCTTCAATCAGCCAGGTGTGGAAAGCTATAAGAAAAATATGTTCGCTCTTTTAGGAAAGCCAGGATATGAGGCTCAGAGAGAAGAATTGTTAAAGAGACTGTAAAAATAACCGGTGCAGCATAAGCTGCGCCGGTTATTTTGTGCCGAAAATTCTGTCTCCGGCATCGCCAAGGCCGGGAACAATATAGCCATGTTCGTTTAGTTTTTCATCCAGGGCGCCTATATATAAATCTACATCCGGGTGCGCCTCCTGCATCCGGGCAACGCCTTCCGGTGCGGCGAGGATACACAGAAAATGGATTTTTTTGCAGCCTTTTTCTTTGAGCATCCGTATGGCTGCGGCGGAAGAGCCTCCGGTAGCCAGCATAGGGTCTGTCACAAAGATTTCCCTTTCCGCACAATCCGCAGGGAGCTTACAGTAATATTCGACGGGCTCTAAGGTTTGGGGGTCCCGGTACAAACCGATATGCCCTACCTTTGCAGTGGGTATGAGTTCCAGGATTCCATCCGCCATGCCGATGCCGGCCCGCAGGATGGGAATGACCGCCATTTTTTTCCCTTTCAGCTCTTTGACTGTGGCAGTACAGATTGGGGTTGTAATTTCCACATCTGAAAGTGGGAGATTTCTTGTCGCTTCATAACAGATAAGCATTGCAATTTCTTTAATGGTTTGACGAAAGTCTTTGGTTCCTGTTTCAATGCGTCTGATATAGCCTATCTTGTGCTGTATCAGAGGATGATCCATAATGATAGTTCTGGCCATAGGCGTGTTCCTCCGTAGGTATTGTGTATTGGGGTATTGTTTAAATTATAAGCCCCGAAAAGAAATGATACAAGCCCATTGTGTATAAATGCCGGCAGAATATGCCGGATAGTTTTATTTTTTATAATTTCTTTATTGACCATCCGGCGGCTGTAGGGTTTATAATGATAGTCAGTTAGGAGGATCAGAATATGATTGATTATAAAAATAAGGGACTGACTCTTTTAAAAAAGGGGCAAAAGGGAATTATACATGCTGTTTTCAGTCGCTTTGGGTTGATTTTACTGCTGTTGGCTGCACAGATTCTTATACTTTTTGGCATTTTCCGGTGGTTTGAGGAATTTTTGCCGCATATTTTCGGAGGAACCATACTGTTTACCTTTGTTATGGTTATTTATCTTTTAAACAGCAGGATTAACCCTACAGCGAAAATTACGTGGTTGATTGTGATAATGCTTCTGCCAGTGTTTGGCGTATTGTTATTTCTGTATACGCAAAGCGATATTGGACACAGAGCATTAAAGGCGCGTGTGAATCAGATTATTACAGGCACAAAGGAAAGCATTGTACAGTCAGAGGAGGTAATGGAGAGACTTTCGCAGGAGAAGCCGGGAGTGGCAAAACTGGCGGGCTATATGCACAGAAGCGGATGCCACCCGGTATTTGACAGGACCTCTGTCACCTATTTCCCTTTGGGGGAGGATAAGTTTGATGAAATGCTTAAACAGTTGGAAGGGGCAGAGCATTTTATTTTTATGGAATATTTTATTGTGGACGAAGGGCTGATGTGGGGCCGGGTATTGGAGATACTTGCTAAAAAGGCAGCAATGGGTGTAGACGTCAGAGTGATGTATGACGGCGCCTGTGAATTTGCGTTGCTTCCCCATGATTATCCCAAACGTCTAAGGGCGCTTGGAATCCGGTGTAAAGTGTTTGCGCCTGTATCCCCTTTTGTTTCCACCCATTATAATTACAGGGATCACAGAAAGATTTTGGTGATTGACGGGCATACAGCTTTTAATGGAGGCGTGAACCTTGCAGATGAATATATTAACCAAAAAGGAAAATTTGGGCATTGGAAGGATACGGCTGTTATGTTGAAGGGGGAAGCTGTCAAAAGCTTTACCTTAATGTTCCTGCAAATGTGGGGAATCGATGAAAAAGAGGATGAATCCGCCCATTTTCTCACATACCCAACGCTGCCGGTGAAAGATGCGTCAGGTTATGTCATTCCTTATGGAGACTGTCCGCTGGACAATGATAAGCTGGGAGAACGGGTGTATATGGATATTTTAAACAGGGCATTAAAATATGTACATATTATGACCCCATATCTGATTTTGGATGGAGAAATGGAAACGGCTCTGAAATTTGCCGCAGAAAGGGGCGTGGAGGTAGTGCTTTTACTTCCCGGCATTCCTGATAAGGCCATACCTTATGCACTTGCTAAAACCCATTATGCGTCGCTGCTGGAATCCGGTGTGAAAATATATGAATACACACCAGGATTTGTCCATGCAAAAGTATTTGTCAGTGACACACAGGAAGCAGTGGTTGGAACAATCAATCTGGACTACCGCAGCCTGTACCACCACTTTGAATGTGCCACATACCTTTATGCCACAGAATGTATTCCGGCAATTGAGGCGGATTTTCAGAAGGCAATTGCCAGAAGCAGACAGGTAACAATGGAAACGGTCCACAGGGAAAAGTGGACCGTGAAGTTAACGGGACGTCTTATGAAAGTGATTGCGCCGTTAATGTAAACCTGAAGGCGGTTCCTGAAAAATTATCCAAGGATTGGGATTTCAATCTGTACAATGTAGTCCTCAATCCGATCGACGACTGTTTCGTTAATACCTTTTTCATAGGAAAAACCACACAGAGTAAGGCTGTGTTTACAGGCATAGTCCAGGATAGACTGATACCGTCCTGAAAGCCCGTCCCAGTCCCCTTTGTGAAAGGCGCGCAGATATTTTCCGCCGGGCTGTATATGCAGTCCGGCTTTTTGTGTGAGAAAAGGGATTTCTATAAACAGCATAGAATAATTGTCAAAATGTCCTTTTTGCAGGCTGTCAACAGAAATCATGGAGCCATAGGAGGCATCATGAAGGCGGCCAAGCTGGTAACGTGCAGTTTCTGTGGTGATTAGTTCCACTTCCTTTTCAAAAGAGACAGTTTTGTCAATATCCACAGTTACCAGACAGCGTGGCTCCTTTTCTATAATGCTGATTTCCGATAAGTCCATGGTCAGTAAAGTGACCATATTCTGGTGATGATTGCATAAGGTTTTTCTGATTGCCTGCAGGTGGACAAGCTGTAAGTCCAGGCAGGCGATTTTTTCTTCCAAAAGGATTTTCAGGCCTTCGGCAGAACGGTTTTTCATAAAATCCTGTATTTCATTTATGGATACATCCAGTTCCCGCAGAAGCAGGATGGTTTCCAGCACAGGGCTTTGATGATAATTATAACAGCGGTATCCATTGACCGGATTGATGGAAGCAGGTTTGAATAATCCGATTTCATCGTACCACATAAGGGTTTTCTTGTTGATGCCATGCAGCGCAGCGAACTGGCCAATGGTAAGCAGTTTACTTTTTTCATTCATTTTTATACCCCTGCAGTATCCCAGGCTTTTGCTTGGGATACTGCATCAATAGACTATTTGGAAGCTTACTTCTAAACTTATACCTATAAATCAAGTTTTGGCGGGACGTCAAATTCATCAGGTACCGGCTTTCCGTTCTTTTTTCTTTGCCTGACGCATTCCGTCAGTAAATATTCTATCTGCCCGTTAACGGAACGGAAGTCATCCTCTGCCCATAAAGCGATTGCGTCATAAAGCTTTTGGGAAAGCCGCAGGGGAATTTGTTTTTTGGTATTGTCTGCCATATTAATATAAACTTCCTGAATTTACAATGGGCTGGGCATCCCGGTTTCCGCAGAGCACGACCAGAAGATTGGATACCATGGCGGCTTTCCGTTCTTCGTCTAATGTTACAACTTCATTTTCACTAAGACGCGCAAGAGCCATTTCCACCATTCCAACAGCTCCGTCCACAATCATTTTCCGGGCGTCAATAATGGCGGACGCCTGCTGACGCTGCAGCATAGCGGCTGCGATTTCCGGTGCATAGGCAAGGTAGGTAATGCGTGCTTCCATAATTTCCAGTCCGGCTTCCTCTACCTTCCCCTGGATTTCTGCCCGTATTCTTTCTGCCACAACCTCGCTGGATCCCCGAAGGCTGCCTTCGTCTGCAATACCATCGCCTGTGGTGTCTACATTAGGAGCCACATCATATGGATATAAGCGGACAATATTCCGAAGCGCGCTGTCGCACTGCAGGGAAAGATATTCTTTATAATTATCCACATTAAAAACTGCTTTTGCTGTATTTGTAACTTTCCACATGACTGCAATTCCGATTTCCACAGGTGTTCCAAGACAGTCATTGATTTTCTGACGGTTATTGTTTAAGGTCATTACTTTTAGAGAAATCCTGTTGCCGGAGGCTTCAGCCTGGGGGGTACCGTTTGTGGTGATGGTCAGACCGCCAATTGCTCCGCCGCCGTCTACGTCTCCGCTTTGCTTCAGCCTGGTTTTGGCAGCCGGGTTAAAGCTGGAACAAAATGGATTGACAAAGTAGAAGCCTGCTTCTTTGAGAGTTCCGACATATTCGCCAAATAGAGTAAGGACTAAAGCTTCCTGGGGCTTAATCGCCTTTAAACCGATAAAAGGAATCCATCCAAGCGCCAGATAAATAAAACCTATTATAAATAAAACAGGATTTTTGCTGCCCGCGTCAAGGCGGATAATACCCAGAATAAGACATGCAATTGCTGCTGCATACAAGCAGAGAAGGAGAAGCAGCATGGCAATGCCGTTCTTTTTATAATTTAATACTTTTTCTTCCATAGATAATACCTCCTAATTAATTTTATGTGATGTATAAATGATATCATTTTGATATATAATTGTCAATATAAATTTAAAAGAGTGTTTTTAAAATCTTTTTTCATGCTATCTGTCCAAAATGGAAAGAATTATGTATAATATAATTTGGAAACTGAGATAAAAAAGGAGAGCGGCAGAATATGAAGATTGTTGTTTTGGAGAGAAACAGTGTAGGGCTTGATGTTTCAGTGGAGGAAATAGGAGATCTTGGAGAGACAGTGATTTACCCCAACACTACTGCGGCAGATGTAAAAGAAAAAATTAAAGATGCGGAGATTATTGTTGCCAACAAAGCCCCTTTGAGTGAAGAAGTATTAAAGGAAGCGCCGAAGGTTAAACTGATTTGTGAATTTGCGACCGGATATGATAATGTGGATATTGCCTATTGCAAAAGCAGGGGAATTAAAGTGGCAAATGTAGTGAATTATTCTACCGATGCGGTGGCACAGCATACCTTTGCCCTTTGCTTTTATGTACTTGAAAAGCTGCGGCATTATGATGACTATGTAAAGTCTGGCGCTTATGCTTCCCAGGACCGCTTTTCTAATTTTGACCTTCCATTTACGGAGCTTGCAGGAAAAACCTGGGGCATTATCGGTATGGGCAATATTGGAAGAAAGGTGGCGGCAGTCGCGCAGGCATTTGGATGCAGAGTGATTTTTTATTCGGCTTCCGGGCAAAGTACCTGTACGGAGTATGACAGGGTGGACTTTGACAGGCTTCTGGCGGAGGCGGATTTTCTTTCACTCCACTGTCCTTTAAGTGATAAGACAAGGAACCTGATAGACCTAAAGGCTCTTAAGAAGATGAAAAAGAGCGCTATACTGATTAATGTGGCAAGAGGACCGGTGGTAAATGATGAAGATTTATATACGGCTCTTACAGAAGGCTATATTGGGGGAGCGGGGCTTGATGTGACAGGGACAGAACCAATGAAGGAAAGCAATCCTTTAAGCAGAATAAAAGACAGCAATAAACTGCTGATCACCCCCCATCTGGCATGGGCGAGTATTGAGGCCAGGGGCAGGTGTGTATCTGAAACCTGTAAGAACATAAAAGCATTCTTAAATGGGCAGGACAGAAACATTGTTAATCTATAATAAGGCTGGATGTGCGCCGGGAAAGCGCCGGATAAAAGGTGGCTGCCAGAAGCATCCAAAAGAAGGGAGAAATAATGGGAATATTATTAAAAAACATTCTGGCTGTATTGCCGGAGGGCGAAAAAGACGTGATAAAGGAAACGGATATTTATATAGAAGGCAGCCGGATTGCAGGGATTGGTGCAAAGCCGGATAACTTTACGCCGGAAAAGGTGATTGACGGCAGGGACAGGCTTGCCATACCTGGCCTTATTAATTGTCATACTCATTCCTATATGTCGTTTATGCGAAATGTGGCGGATGACTTAAGCTTTATGGACTGGCTTTTTGGAACCATTGATCCTATTGAGCAGAAAATGACAGATGAGGACACTTACTGGGGCGCCTGCCTTGCAATTATTGAAATGATGAAAAGTGGAACTACCTGCTTTAACGATATGCAGATGAACATTCACCAGACCACCAGGGCTGTGAAGGAGTCCGGTATGCGTGCGGTAATAAGCCGGGGGCTGGTGGGAAGCGGAAGTGATGAAGGCGGACAGATGCGGCTGCGTCAGGCTTTTGAGGAGCGGGATGGGGCAAAGGACTGTGACAGGCTGTCTTTTATGTTAGGCCCTCATGCCCCTTACACCTGTGACGAAGCTTATATGCGTATCGTTTCAGAAGAGGCAAAAAAGAACCAAATGGGAATCCATGTGCATTTATCAGAAAGTGAAAGCGAGATAGAGCAGATAAGGGAAAAGTATGGTTGCTCTCCTATTGAGATGGCAGAAAGAAACGGTCTGTTTGATGGAAGGGCCATTGCTGCTCATTGTGTACAGATAACAGAAAGCGACATGGATATTTTGAAGGCGAAGAATGTGAGTGTGGTTACAAATCCTGCCAGCAATATGAAGCTTGGAAACGGTTTTGCACCAGTGCCCGCCATGTTGGAAAAGGGAATCAATGTGTGTCTTGGAACGGACGGTGCGGCCAGCAATAACAGCCTGAATTTGTTCCATGAGCTTAGCCTGCTTACCCTGATTCACAAAGGAGTTAAGAAAACGCCTCAGTGTGTCAGTGCAAGGGAGGGGCTGCGGATTGCCACCATAAATGGTGCAAAAGCTTTGGGACTTGAAGAAGAGACTGGTTCACTGGAGGAAGGAAAAAAAGCGGATATTGCTATTTTAAACCTAAATACACCTTCCCTGACACCAAGAAATAATCTGATAGCAGGGCTCTGTTATTCGGCAAATGGTTCAGAGGTGGAGACAGTTATTATAGACGGAAAGATAACCATGGAAAACCGGAAAGTCCTTACATTGGATGAGGAACTGGTATACCGGAAGGTGAATGAAATCATCACGCGGATGGAACTGGATAAAAAGGAATATTAAACAGGAAAACGCCTGTTTTATATTAAAAAGTGATGACAGGGCAGACGACCATCACTATAATAAAAATTCGGCTGAATATTCTAATAATTTTATAGTCCGGCAACAGCTCGGCAAGTGCCAGGGGGAAATACTGGCGGCTATGCAGTTCCAAATTTCTCTGTGATGAAAGGCGCGGGAAGGGCGGTTACGGAACTGGAATAGGAGGAAACAACAAATGAACAGTGAAATCAGAGACATTAATTTGGCCGAATCCGGTGAGCGCAAGATTGAGTGGGTAAAAAGAAATTGTGATCTGCTCCGTACCCTGGAGGAGGAGTTTGGCAAAACCAAACCTTTTGAAGGAAAGAAAATTGCGCTTTCCGTTCATCTGGAAGCAAAGACAGCCTATCTTTGCCTGGTGCTGAAAGCAGGGGGAGCCCAGATGTTTGTGACAGGCTCCAATCCATTATCCACACAGGATGATGTTGCGGCGGCGCTGGTTAAAGCAGGACTTGAAGTTCATGCCTGGTATGACTGTACACCGGAAGAATATGAGTCTCATATCCGCCACGTACTGGAGGCAGGGCCCAATATTATTATTGATGATGGGGGCGACCTTGTGAATATGGTTCATACCCAGATGCCTGAGCTGATACCAAATATTATCGGCGGATGTGAAGAAACCACCACCGGAATTATCCGTCTGGAGGCCATGAACCGTGCAGGGGAGCTGAAATTTCCCATGGTCCGTGTAAACAATGCGGACTGCAAGCATTTGTTTGATAACCGTTATGGAACCGGACAGTCGGTGTGGGATGGCATTAACCGTACTACCAACCTGATTGTGGCTGGTAAAATTGTGGTAGTAGCAGGCTATGGATGGTGCGGTAAAGGAACTGCCATGAGAGCCAAGGGGTTAGGGGCAAGAGTAATTGTAACGGAAATTGATCCGATTAAGGCAATTGAGGCTGTGATGGATGGATTTGATGTGATGCCTATGAATGAAGCAGCGAAAGTAGGCGATTTCTTTGTGACAGTTACCGGATGTGATAAGGTTATTGATGAAGAAGATTTTAAGGTAATGAAGGATGGTGCAATCCTTTGCAACGCAGGTCACTTTGACTGTGAGATTGATATGGCAAGACTGCGGGAAATCGCTGTGGAAACCAGGGAGCAGAGAAAGAACATTATGGGCTACAAGCTTCCCACCGGGCAGTGGATTTTCGTTTTGGCAGAAGGCCGTCTGGTAAATCTGGCAGCTGGTGACGGTCATCCGGCCGAAATTATGGATATGAGCTTTGCAATTCAGGCATTATCAGCTAAGTATCTGGTGGAACATGGCAGCGAGCTTACGGAAAGGCTGATTGATGTGCCGAGAATGGTGGATATGGATGTGGCAAAGAGAAAGCTGGCATTCTTAGGAAAGGAAATTGATGTTCTGACACCGGAACAGGAAAAATATTTAAATAGTTATACATTAGAATAAAAAACAAAGTCTTTCGGTCTGGGAAGTATGTGCGGCTGCTGTGCGTACTTCCCGGACCAAAGCAGGAGAGTAGTACAATGCAGATAGTGGACAGGGATAGGGAGCAGCTGGAGGAAGAAAACCGTCTGGAAGGCAAAAGAAAAAAGCTGGTGGAAGGGTTGATAATTGCGGTAGCGGCAACAGTTTTTTTCTTTTTGGCCAATCTGATGAATGGAAAGGTGTCAGCCTTTGGAGAGCCTTATCTGGTGATGCTTGGAAATGTGGAGGTCAGGCCAGGCAGAACCAGTATTCAGGACCTGGCTGACGAGGGGTATGGATTTTCGGATATCGGAGGCAGAAGGGCGGTCCAAAATGGGAAAGATATTTCTTTTGAATATTCAGAACTTTATGACCTGTCTGCCAAAGCGGACGGAAATACGGTCTACACATCTATTATTCTTGTAAAAGATGGGCAATGTGCGGCACTGGTTTCAGCAGTAAACAGAAAATCCACAGAAATACCACTGGCAGAATGCAAGGTAGGAAGTATCTGCATTTGCGGGGATTATTATGAGGCAGAATCCACTGCCCTGGAAGGCGTAGGGTTTGGGGGACTAACTGTAGAAGCGCTGGCGGAGGTTTTGGGTAAGCCGGAAAGAGAGTCAGAGTCTGGCGATTCTTATAAATGGAAAAGAGGCGGTTACTATCTGGTGGTGGAATATAGGGAGGATGGTACGCTTGATAATTTCCGGTCAGAATGCAGTAAATTTTATGGAAGAAAATAAAGAAGCTGTATGCTGCAGACTATGGGGCGGAAATTATAATGTCTGACAAAAGAAAGGATTGCATAATATTGCCATATCATTTACTATAGAAGTAGAGAATTGCTTAAAAGAGATAAAAAGATTTAAGGAGGTATGCCAATGCAAGAAACTATTAAAATTAAATCAAAGGTACACCCGAATGTTATTCTAAAAGCAATACCGGGGCATTTTGTTACACCAAATTCACATGTAAATTATTTTCTGGATATGACCACTTTAAAATCCAGATTAAGTGAAGCTTCTGCAGCGGCAAAAGCCTTAAGTGAACAGATATCGGCAACAACAGTGGTGGATACGATAGTGTGTATTGAGGGATGTGAAATTATAGGAGCTTTTCTGGCAGAGGATTTGACACGGGCAGGTGTCTATTCCATGAATTCACATAATACCATATACATAGTCACTCCTGAATATGTCAATTCAGGACAGCTGGTTTTTAGGGAAAATATGCTTCCCATGATCAAAGGAAAACATGTGCTTCTATTGCTGACGTCTGCCACAACAGGCCAGACGATTGTAAAGGCTTCTCAGGCATTGTGTTATTATGGCGCTAAAATCAGCGGTATCAGCGCGGTCTTTAGTGCAGCTAACAGTGTGATGGGAATTCCTATTAAATCTTTGTTTTCCATAGCGGATATACCTGACTATAAGGCATATGAGCCGGAAGGCTGCGCCCTTTGCAGGGATGGAAAAGCAATTGACGCCTTTGCCAATGGATTTGGATATTCAAAAATAAATTAAAACATGATTTACAGGCATATTAAAGGGACAGGAGTCAACCTGTCCCTTTAAACATTTGGAAAAGTTTTAGTTATAATTGTCAATGCAGGGCTGGAACATGCTCTTGCTTACGCCGCAAAGAGGGCAGCACCAGTCATCAGGCAGATCCTCAAAAGCTGTTCCAGGTGCGATTCCATGTTCAGGATCGCCTTTTTCAGGATCATAGGTATATCCGCAGGGATTGCAAAAATATTTTTTCATTGTAGTTCTCCTTTCAATAAATAACAGTTTATTTACAATATGAATTAACCAAAGTATCTCTTAAGAAGTCCTTCAAACGCTTTGCCGTGTCTAGCCTCATCTCTTGCCATCTCGTGGACGGTATCATGGATAGCGTCAAGGTTAGCTGCTTTTGCACGTTTTGCAAGGTCAAATTTGCCTGCGGTTGCTCCGTTTTCAGCTTCAACTCTAAGCTCAAGGTTTTTCTTGGTAGAGTCGGTTACCACTTCGCCTAACAGTTCAGCAAATTTAGCAGCATGTTCTGCTTCTTCGTAAGCAGCTTTTTCCCAATATAATCCAATTTCGGGATAGCCTTCTCTGTGGGCAACTCTTGCCATTGCAAGATACATACCAACTTCTGTGCACTCGCCGTTAAAGTTTGCCCTTAAGTCAGCAAGAATATCCTCGCTTACTCCCTTGGCAACACCTACAACATGTTCTGCAGCCCAGACTTTTTCTTCACCCTGAGCGGTGAATTTTTCAGCAGGCGCATTACAAACGGGGCATTTTTCCGGTACAGATTCACCTTCGTAAACATAACCACATACCTGACATACAAATTTCATAGATTTTCTCCTTTTCTTTATATAATTAATCCATTGAAACAGGCTAAGACACAGCCTATTCTATGGATTTGCACACGCAGTTGCGGCAGCGGCCATAAAAATAAGTTTTATGACCATTTATTTCACCATCAAAATTTTCCTGGGCAGCTTCAACAATCTGCTCTGTAAATGATAAATACAGGTCAGAAATATTCCCGCATTCCGTACAGACAAAATGGCAGTGGGGTGAGGTGTCAAAATCAAAGTGATCCACGCCATCACCCACCCGCAGACGGGTGATTTCTCCAATATCGGCAAGCAGTGTCAGATTTCTGTAGACAGTTCCTAAACTGATGTTGGGGAAAGATTTGCGGACGTTCATATAAACCACATCCGCTGTGGGATGGTCTTTCCGGGTAGAAAGGAATTCCTTTATGGAATCCCGCTGTTTGCTGTGTTTTAAAATCATATGGAGTCCTTTTATCGAAAATAATAATTATTACTGCTTTATTATATAAGTATATTGGGGAATGTCAAGAGCATTTTATAAAATTTTTATAGTTTCCCCTATTCTTTAATAACAAGCTTTTTCATGTATGTGCTATAATCGAAATAAAGACAGGATTTTGTGCTGACACCTTAATTTGACAGGCCAAAGCAGGAATGAGGAATTTTTATGAAATTTAAAACCAGGCTGGTAGTCACCTTTCTGACAATTATTCTGTTACCGTTAGTACTTGCCAGTACAGCCTTTATTCTGATTGGCGGAGCGCTTGCTAAGGAGCAGGAGGAATATGGATTTAGAAATAATGATTATAATATGCTGATTGATCCGGCAGACGCATCAAGGCTTATTTCAGATGAGATTTTTCTGACGGTAAAAGGAATACTGGAGGAAGACCCTTTCAAGCTGGAAGATGCAGAGGTGCTTGATACAATTAATGAAAGGATTGTCAACAAATCCTCCTACATTATAGTCAGGAATAAAGATGAACTGTATTACACAGGCAACGAGGTGGCGGCCAGAAAAATTTTTGACAGGCTTCCTGATTTTCAGGAGGAAGATGCTCTTGGGGAATTAAACCGGAGTTATTATTATGATGATATGAAAAAACTGGTCCGGCAGATGGATTTTTATTTTGCGGATGGAAGCGAAGGAAGTTTTTTTGTAGTTACAAGAGCTAATTCGATTTTGACCCGAAGACTTTTTGTGGATATGGCAATTGCCATTATGGTTATTTTAATTATTACCAGCCTGTTTCTCACCAACTGGATAAGTAAAGGGGTATTTGTCCCTGTCAACCAGCTTAATATTGCCATGCAGAATATTGCGGAGGGAAATTTAGAATATATGCTTCCGGACAGCGAGGATGGAGAGATAGGGGAGCTTTACCGTAATTATGAGGATATGAGGCTTAGGCTTAAAGAGTCGACAGATGAAAAAATTCTGGCAGAGAGGCAGAATAAGGAGCTGGTAAGCAATATTTCCCATGACTTAAAGACGCCGATTACTGCAATTAAAGGATATGTGGAAGGCATTATGGACGGTGTTGCGGATACGCCGGAAAAGATGGATAAATATATCAGAACCATATATAATAAGGCTAACGATATGGATAAACTGATTAACGAACTGACAGTTTATTCGGGGATTGATTCCAACAGAATACCTTATCATTTTCACAGGATTAATATTTCAGAGTATTTTGGCGACTGCGTGGAAGAGGTAGGACTTGATTTGGAGTCCAAGAATATAGAGCTGAATTATTCAAACCTGGCGGCGCCTAATACGGTAATCATTGCAGATCCGGAGCAGCTAAAGCGTGTGGTAAACAATATTATAGGAAACAGTGTTAAGTATCTGGATAAGGAAAAGGGAGAAATTGATATCCGTATTCTGGACGAACTGGATTCCATAAGAGTGGAAATTGAAGATAATGGAAAGGGAATTGCAGCCAAAGATCTTCCCAAAATATTTGAACGTTTTTACAGGACGGACGCTTCTAGAAATTCTTCTAAAGGAGGAAGCGGCATTGGGCTTTCCATTGTCAAAAAGATTATTGAAGACCACGGCGGTTATATCTGGGCAACCAGCAAAGAAGGAGAAGGAACCTGTATGCACTTTGTAATCCGTAAATATCAGGAAACGGAATAAGCGCAGATTATGAAAATACAAATCAGGCTTATTATATAAATGGGAGGAAATGAAATGAGCAGAATTTTAATTATTGAAGACGAAGAAGCGATTGCTGATCTGGAAAAGGATTATCTGGAGCTTAGCGGGTTTGAGGTGGCAATCTGCAACGAAGGCGAAGGCGGCCTGCAGACAGCGCTGTCAGAGGAGTTTGATTTAATTGTACTTGACTTAATGCTTCCTGGAATGGACGGGTTTGAAATCTGTAAACGTATCAGAGAGGAGAAGAATATTCCGATTATTATGGTATCAGCCAAAAAGGATGACATTGACAAGATCAGGGGACTTGGTCTGGGAGCGGATGATTATATGACTAAGCCCTTCAGCCCCAGTGAGCTGGTGGCCAGGGTAAAAGCGCATATGGCAAGGTATGACAGGCTGGTGGGGTCCAACCAAAAGAGCAATGATATTATTGAAATCAGAGGCATCCGTATTGACAAGACTGCAAGGCGGGTTGTGGTGGATGGTACAGAGAAGGCCTTTACAGGGAAGGAGTTTGATCTTCTGACTTTTCTGGCAGAGCATCCCAATCATGTATATACAAAGGAAGAACTTTTCAGGGAAATATGGGATATGGACTCGATTGGGGATATAGCAACGGTGACCGTACACATTAAGAAGATACGGGAAAAAATTGAATTTGATTCTGCAAAGCCCCAGTATATTGAAACAATTTGGGGCGTAGGATACCGGTTTAAGGTTTGAGAAAATACACACAGGAATGAATGATGAAAAACATTATTTATGAAGACAAAGATATTCTGGTGGTGTATAAACCAGCAGGAATTGCAACCCAGACAGCCCGCACCTGCCAGCAGGATATGGTCAGTGAACTAAAAAATTATCTGGCGGCCGGGGCAAAGGGCAAAGGAAACAGGGAACCATATCTTGGACTTGTGCACAGGCTGGACCAGCCGGTTTCCGGGCTTTTGGTATTTGCAAAGAGCAGGCAGGCGGCGGCCGGACTTGGCAGTCAGGTTACAGATGGACAAATGAAGAAATACTATTACGCGGTAATATATGGGAAGCCAAAGGAGCCTGCTGGGAGACTGGAGGATTTTTTATATAAAGATGGAAAAAACAATCAGTCTTTGGTTGTGGATGAAAGGTTTCCAAATGCCAAAAAAGCGGTTTTGGAGTACAAGCTGGTAAAAACGCTGATGGCTTTAGAAGAGGATATGTGTATCGGAAAGCACGGGAGTCATTCAAAAGAGAGAGAGGTTTCTCTTGTAGAGATCAGGCTGATAACGGGCAGGCATCATCAAATCAGGGTACAGCTATCCTGCAGGGATATGCCGTTGTTAGGGGATAACAGATATGGAAGCCCAGGGTCAAAAGAATTAAGCCAAAAAGCCGGGTGCAGGAATGTGGCGCTTTGCGCATATAAACTGACATTTTATCATCCTGTATCAGGAGAAAAACTGGAATTTGAAAAACAGCCGGAAGGGGAAATCTTTTTACCTTTCTTTACCAGTGCATTTTAATGTTCCAATGGTCATAATTTACCTGAAATTACCCATACTACCAGTGATAATTGGAAAAGCTGGTGAGGTGTGGGTGATTTTTTATGAGTAAATTTCATTTGACAGAAGGAACAAAAAAATATTTAATTGTGGCAGCGACGTGTTTTTTCGTTTATTGTTTTATGAAGTTTATAAGTCCCATAGTATCGCCGTTTATTTTAGCGTTTTTGCTGGCAGGAGTTTTAAATCCGGCGGCACAATATATCCATAAGAAAATAAAAATCCGTAAGCCGGTTGTGGCAGGGATAATTTTGTTTGCAGGCTGTGTGCTGATTGCAGTATTTTTGTGGCTGCTGCTTTCCGCACTGGTAACAGGTGGAAGCCGGATGGCGGTGCAGATGCCGGATTATCAGAAGGAACTGGGCCATTTTCTGGGAAACTGCTGTGATATGGTGGAGCAGCGGTTTGGTGTGGATGGCGTTCGGATTGAAAATTTTATTATGGAGCAGGTAAACGTCTTTATTGAAAATCTGGAGGTTAAGGTTTTACCTGCGGTTATGGGAAAATCGGTAGGATATGTAAAGAATATTGTGGGCTTTGTAAGTTTTGTTGTGGTTATGATAATTGCAGTCCTTCTTATTATGAAAGATTATGACGCACTTCTTTTAAAGCTGAAGGAGGAAGAGGATTTTAAGGGAGTAAGGGAAGTTGGAAAAAAGGTGCTTTTATATGTAAAGACATTTATCAAGGCCCAGATAATTATTCTCTGCATTATCAGTACTGTATGTGCGGTTACCTTGGCGGTAATGGGAATGAAGGGCGGGATTATGTATGGGATTATTACGGGGATTATGGACATGCTGCCCTTTATAGGAACAGGAATTATGTTGATTCCGCTGGCGCTGCTGCGTCTGATAAACGGCAGTTACTATCAGGCGCTTGTATGCTTTGGACTGTATGCGGTATGTGCGCTTATTAGAGAATTTTTGGAACCAAAACTGATTGGAGAACGTGTGGGCGTCTGGCCGGTGGGAATTTTGTTTGCTGTATTTGCGGGAATTCATTTATTTGGCGTGGGGGGGATTATCAAAGGTCCTCTGGCATTGGTGATTATATGTGAAACCTGTAAGTATTTATGGAAGGAAAAAGAGCAGGCGGCGCCGGAAGGGTGAAAGAATACAATCGTCCTGTTGGCTATAGGTATTATGGACATTGGGGAAAGAGGGGGATATAGGATTGGCAAAAAAAGCAGGAAATACATTTGCAACGGCATATCTGATATTAATATTTGGTATTTATCCTTTTTTTATGAAACAGGGGTATGTGGATATCGGAGAAGCAAAGTATCATTTTTTTATATATTGTTCTTTTGGGGCGCTTGGAATACTTGGTCCGGCCGGTTTTATGTGTCTGTGGGAGTCTCTTAGCCGCCGTATAAAAAAGAGGGAACCGTATCTGATTGCGTGGGAGCGTTTGTCTGCAACGGACTGGTTTGTGTTGCTATATGCCGTTGAAATTTTTATTTCCTATTTCATATCAGATTATCCATCAGAAGCTTTGTGGGGAATGAGTGGATGGCATATGGGGTTTTTGCTTTTGTTTTTGTTGTGCCTATTTTATTTTTTTACATCCAGATTCTGGAATGGCGGAAAGGCTGTATGTTATGTGGGAATGGCAGCATCAGGAGTGGTATATATATTGGGGATTTTGGACAGGTTTTCTCTTTCGGTGATTCCATTGGAAATCCGGCAGCCCTCTTTTATTTCTACCCTGGGAAACATTAACTGGTTCTGCGGATATCTGTCAGTGATTTCGCCTATAGGAATTTGTCTGTTTTTGTTTCGGAAGGAAAAAGGAGAACGGAGTTTGCAGGATAAATTCCAAAGGCTGCTTTTGGGTTTTTACATAGTAGTCTCGTTTATGGCAGGGTTTTGTCAGGGCAGCAGCAGCGTTTTCCTTTTCTTCGGGGCTTTGTTTTTTGCGCTATTATGGATTGCAGTGAAAAAAAAGATATGGCTCAGGGATTATTTTCTTTTGGCAGCGCTTTGGGGATTTTCGGGGCAGGCGGTAAGATTGATGCGTATTTTGATGCCAGGGGGATATAATTATGAAAAAAACAATTTGTGCGCATATATGACAGACTCTAATCTGACGCTGCTTGCAGGGGGCATTTCCCTTGGGGTTTATTTTTTGTACGGATATCTGGGGAGCAGAAAAGGAGTGACGGACCCACAGAAGACGAGCGGTTTTACAAAAGATGCTCCGGGCATACAAAAGGCGGTTCATGGAGGGATGCTTTTATTTCTTGTGGGCAGCATTTTACTCTGGCTGGTCTTATCAGGAATGAATACACAGATTGGGATACCGGGGCTGAAACAGAGAAGTGAATTTTTGTTAAACGAAGAGTGGGGACATGGCAGAGGAGCGGCTGTTTTAAGCGGTATAAAGATGTATGGAAAGATGCCTGTGATACATAAGCTTTTTGGCATTGGGCCGGACTGCTTTTCAGCATATGCTTATTCCCAGCCGGAAATTGCAGCCAGGCTGCGAGATTTTTATGGGGAAAGCATCCTTACCAATGCCCATAATGAACTGCTTACAGGACTTGTAAATACAGGACTTTTAGGAATTTGCCTTTATATGGGGATATTTATATCTTTTATTTGCAGATGTATGCGTAAGGGAGCGGAAAGTCCTCAAGTCTACGCTTTGGCGGTATGTGTGTTCTGCTATGCTGTCCACAATATGGTAAGCTTTGCCCATGTGCTGAACCTGCCTTATGTATTTCTGCTAATGGGGATGGGAGAGTTTTTGTTAACAGAGAAGCGACAATCTTTGAAAATTGAGTCCATGCAATAGAAGAGGGGAATATTGACAAAGAATAAATTTTTTTCTACAATTTGAAAAGCTGATATATTAAATGAACTGGTGCGGGAGATGGAAAGCAGGAGTCTTGTGGCCGCACAGAAAAGAGGAGAAAATGGCTAAGGAGAAATTAGTTGAAGCAATCACATCCATGAGTGAGGATTTTGCAAAGTGGTATACGGATGTGGTGAAAAAGGCAGAGTTAATTGATTATTCCAACGTAAAGGGATGTATGGTGATTAAACCTGCCGGTTACGCTATATGGGAAAATATCCAGCGGCAGCTGGATGATCGGTTTAAGGCTGCAGGGGTTGAAAATGTCTATATGCCCATGTTCATTCCTGAAGGTCTTTTGCAGAAGGAAAAGGACCACGTGGAAGGCTTTGCGCCAGAGGTTGCCTGGGTAACACACGGGGGACTTGCGCCTCTGGCAGAAAGAATGTGTGTAAGGCCTACTTCTGAAACATTGTTCTGCGATTTTTATAAAGGAGATATCCACTCTTACAGGGATTTGCCTAAGGTTTACAATCAGTGGTGCAGTGTGGTGCGCTGGGAAAAGGAAACCAGACCTTTCCTCCGTTCCAGGGAGTTTTTATGGCAGGAGGGACATACGGCCCATGCCACGGCAGAAGAGGCAGAAGCAAGAACAGAACAGATGTTGAATGTTTATGCTGATTTTTGTGAGGAAGTACTGGCGATTCCTGTAGTTAAGGGACGCAAAACAGAGAAAGAGAAATTTGCAGGTGCAGAAGCTACTTATACAATAGAAGCGTTGATGCACGATGGAAAGGCTCTTCAGTCAGGTACCAGCCATAACTTTGGAGATGGTTTTGCAAAGGCCTTTGGCATTCAGTATACGGATAAAGATAATCAGCTGAAATATGTCCATCAGACCTCCTGGGGAATGTCAACCAGAATTATCGGAGCAATTATTATGGTACATGGAGACGATTCGGGGCTGGTACTGCCTCCAAAGATTGCACCTGTGCAGATTATGGTTATTCCTATCCAGCAGAAAAAGGAAGGCGTGCTTGATAAGGCGTATGAACTTCGGGATCGACTGGGGAATTTCCGGGTGAAGGTTGATGATTCCGACAAAAGTCCGGGGTGGAAGTTTTCAGAGCAGGAAATGCGGGGAATTCCAATGCGTGTGGAAATTGGACCTAAGGATATAGAAGCAGGGAAATGTGTTATCTGCCGCAGGGATTCAGGAGAAAAAACAGAGGTTTCCCTTGACCAGCTGGAAGAAAAAGCAGGGGAAATACTCAAGAGTATCCAGAAGGATATGCTGGAAAAGGCAAAGAAGCATTTGGAAGAGCACACATATACGGCTGCGAACCGGGAAGAATTTGAAAGGATTTTTGCACAAAAGGCTGGATTTGTAAAGGCCATGTGGTGCGGCGAGCGGGATTGTGAAGAGGCTATCAAGGAAAATATGGCTGTTACCAGCAGGTGTATGCCCTTTGAACAGGAATGTATTTCTGACACCTGTGTTTATTGTGGGAAACCTGCAAAAAAGATGGTTTATTGGGGCAGGGCGTATTAGAAGGACTTAGGCAGAGGGAGGGTTTTCAGATGGAAAACATGCCCGGCATACAGTTACCCGAAAAAGTAAAATATATTATAGACACGATGATGCAGGCCGGCTACGAAGCATATGCAGTAGGCGGCTGCATTCGTGACTCTATATTAGGCAGAAAGCCGGATGACTGGGATATTACCACTTCCGCTTTTCCTTATCAGGTTAAAGAGTTGTTTCCCCATACGATTGATACCGGCATCCGTCACGGGACAGTTACGGTTATGCTGGAACGGGAAGGGTTTGAAGTGACGACTTACCGGATTGACGGGGAATATGAAGACTGCAGACATCCAAAAGAAGTGGCTTTTACGGCAAATCTGACAGAGGATTTAAAACGCAGGGATTTTACCATTAACGCCATGGCGTATAATGACGACAGGGGGCTGGTGGATTTGTTTGGCGGTATAAAAGATATAGAAAACAAGACCATCCGCTGTGTGGGAAACCCGCAGGAGCGTTTTGGGGAAGATGCCCTGCGCATGATGCGGGCAGTGCGGTTTTCCTCCCAGCTGGGGTACCGGATTGAAGAAAAAACTGCAAAGGCAATTGAAAAGCTGTCTTCTAATCTGACCTATATCAGTGCGGAGCGTATTCAGGCGGAGCTGGTAAAGCTGGTAATATCCCCTCATCCGGAAAATTTGAGAGTTGCCTACAGAACCGGAATAACGAAAGTGGTATTGCCAGAGTTTGACATTTGTATGGAAACCCGGCAGAATACCCCTCATCACTGTTATACGGTTGGGGAGCATATTTTAAAGTCTATGCAAGAAATCAGACCTGATAAGGCGCTGCGTCTTTCCATGCTGTTTCATGACATGGGGAAGCCGGAAGCGCTGGTCGTGGATAAAGAGGGGGGCAGTCACTTTTATGGTCATCCGGCGATTTCAGAGAAGCTGGCGAAACAGATTATGGGAAGGCTTAAATTTGACAATCATACAATATACATGGTAACAAATCTTGTGAAATATCACGACTATGATGTGGAGCCAGAGCCAAAGTATGTCAGGCGGGCAGTTATGAAAATGGGTGAAGATATTTTTGTGAATCTGTTTGAGATAAAAAAGGCAGATTTAAAAGCCCAGAGTATGTATAGAAGGAAGGAAAAAGAGGAAAGACTGGAAGCTCTCTTTCGGGTATATGAACAGATAAAGGAAGAGCGTCAGTGCGTTTCTTTAAAGATGCTTGCAGTATCAGGAAGGGATCTGATTGAGACGCTGGGGATGAAGCCTGGGCAGGAGATAGGCGCGGCGCTTAATAAACTGCTGGATATGGTACTGGATGATCCGGCTTTAAATGAAAGGGATATTCTGTTAAAAGCAGCAAGAGATTTTTTGTAATACTTTATAGCGGTTACTCATATGATAGGATATGACACAAATTGGGGGTAATCGCTGTGAATGACAGAAGCGTAAATCTGCTGGAAAATTATGATATAGAAGTGCTTCGCACATGGAAGGGACGGGGGGCTATTCTTTGTGAGACAAAGCAGGGAATTCTTATATTAAAGGAGTATGCCGGGCGTAAGGAAAAGGCTGTATTTCAGGACGCACTGCTTTCCATGGTGCAGGAGAAGGGGTTTAAAAATGTGGAACGCATCCTTAAGAATAAAGAGCAGGAGCTTTTAACTCAGGATCAGGATGGAACCTTTTATATCCTTAAGACTTATTTTGAAGGACGGGAATGCAATGTCAGGGATATGGAAGAGTGCCGGCAGGCAGTAAAAACCCTTGCAAAGCTGCATATTGCTGCCCGGATGGAAGAAGATTTGCTGCCCGGTTTTTGTACGCCCCGCTATGCCCACATGGAATTTGAGAAGCACAACAGAGAGCTGCGGCGGGTCAGAAAATATCTGAAGGACAGGGGACAAAAAACGGATTTTGAAATCTGCCTTTTGAAAAATTATGACTATTTCTTTAATTTGGCGCTGCAGATTACAGAGGAATTAAGGTTCTTTCAGGATAAAAAAGAAAGCCGCTTTGTGTGTCACGGAGACTTTCAGTACCATAATATTATACTTTGCGGCGACGAAATGAATCTGATTAATTTTGAAAAATGTGCTGTGGACAGTCCGGTAAGAGATTTATATTTATTTATGAGGAAGCTTCTTGAAAAAAGCGGATGGGCAGATAATATAGGATTTGAGCTTGTAAATACATATGACAGGATAAGGCCTATGGATAAAAATGAATATCTCCAGCTATACTACCGCCTTGCATATCCTGAAAAATTCTGGAAGATAGTGAACTTTTATTATAACTCCGGCAAAGCATGGATTCCGGGGAAAAATCTGGAAAAGCTTAAGAAAGTAACGGAACAGGAGAAAGACAAACAACTGTTTTTGGAAAAATTTAAGTCCCAATATGATTTGGCTTAGTGCTTTTCTTATCAGACATAACGTGTTATACTCGTTGATGGAGTATAATTTAATACACAAGGGGCCCATGAATAACGCTTTGTGTGATGTGGGAAGTGCATTCAGACTGCTTATTTTGTTCGGATATTGCAGGCAGGTCTATGGTATGCAGGAGGGATGGAATGATAAAAAGTAGAGTACATAGGATAATGGGGGGATTTTTCTGTGGATTTTGTCTTTTGCTTACAGGATGCAGCAGGGCAGGTGTGACACGGGGAGCTGTTTATACAAATGTGAATGAAGTGTATACGGAGGAAGAGCAGGTGGATATCTATACTTCCTCTGCATCAGCTGTCATAGAAGCGATTGACGGAAGAAATCAGGAACTTTCCCTGCATCTGATTGACAGAAATGAAAACAGGGTTTTAAGCTACGACGGAACAACCATCATAGAAGATGCGTATGGCGGCGCTATGTCAATGGCGCAGCTTAAATCCGGGGATATAGCCAAAATCGCTTATAATAGTGAGCTGAAGAAGTTGGGAAGGATTACTCTTTCTGAAGAAGCCTGGAGCTATGAGGGAGTGGAAAGATACAATCTTCACGCAGGAAATGGAATCATAACCATTGGAGAAGAGAGATACAGTATCGGCAAAGGCGTAATGGCGTTTTCGGAGGGAAAGCCTATTGATGTTGCAGAAATTATTCATCATGATGTGCTTTCTTTTCAGGGAATGGGGCGCAATGTTATGAGCATTACAGTTGATAAGGGGCATGGCTATCTGGAACTTACCAATGAAGATGTGGTATTGGGCGGATGGATAGAAATTGGCCAGAGTGTGATTTCCCAGATTGCCCCGGATATGCTCTTTACTGTGCCGGAGGGCAGTTATAAGGTTCGCCTGACCGGACAGGATGTGGATGAAACCAGGGAAGTGGTTATAGAAAGAAACCGGGAAACAAAACTGGATTTAAGCGATATTGTGATACCGGAACCGGACGAGGGCACAGTGATATTTGAAATTACGCCTCAAAGCGCGGATGTTTATGTGGATAACGAAAAGGTGGAGACGACATATCCATTAAAACTTTCGCTGGGAATCCATCAGGTGATGGCAAAGGCATCCGGGTACGACAGTCTTGCACAGTATATAAAAGTGGAACCAGAAACAATAACGGTTTCCATGGAACTGTCAGAGCAGGAAGAGGATAATCAGGCAGAGAGCGATGCCTCCCCCGGCAAGGAAGAAACAGAAGACGGGGAAAATGCGAAGAAGGGCAAAATTACTATTCAGGCCCCTGCAGACGTAGACGTTTATCAGGACAACCTGTATATGGGGACGGTTCCGGTCACTTACGAAAAGACACCGGGCACACATACGATTACGTTAAGAAGAAGAGGATATATTACAAGAAGCTATGAAATTGTGGTGGCGGATGACGGACAGGATGTGACGTACTCCTTTGATGAACTGGAGCCGGATGACGGAAGAAATACCAGCCCATCTCCAAGCGCTTCCGCCAGTGCGTCACCTTCAGGGTCGTCGGTGTCGATCAGGCCGTTAGTGCCTACGGCAACACCAACAAGGACACCGGGAGGGGCAGTGCCAAACGATTCGCCAGAGGGAAATCCAAGTGGTTCGCCAGAGGGAAACCCAAGTGGTTCACCAGAGGGAAGTCCAGGCATTTCACCGGGAGCGACACCCAGCGGTTTGCCGGAAGCATCATCCAGCGCCAGCCCTGGAACAGAGGGGTCGCCAATACCGACTGGTACACCAGGTAGTGTTCCTACAGTAAAGCCTACAATAGAACCAACGTATCTTCCGACAAAGGAACCTACAGTTGAACCAACGGAAAAGCCTACAAATTCACCAACAGAAGCGCCAGTGCCCACAAAGGAACCATCGGGGGAACCTACAAATCCGCCCACACCGGATCCAACAGATGAGCCAACAGCCAAACCAACAGACCCACCAGTGCCAGAAGTTATTCCGACAAATACACCAGGTACATCTGAGACTGCATCCATACAAGGTACAATGCGCAAGCTGCCTGGTCGTCCCCAAATGGTACAGGAGGCAGTAATTCTGCCTCTGAGAGCCTGCTGGGGGGAAGATGCCCTTAAATTGTGAAAACTTAAGCAAAGGGCAAAATTGCCTTGACAAACAAACCCGTTTTCAACACTTGAGTGAATAAAAAAATCCGACAACCCGCATGAATTCT
>CANCXX010000037.1 GCA_947381965.1 uncultured bacterium | reverse complement strand
CTCTCAGCAAAAATTATAATCTGCCAACAGCAAAAATGCGGTCTGCAAGAACATATAGATTACTTCCCCTCCCTATTGCATATAGCCGCCTGTGCCGCCGCCAAACGCGCGATCGGCACTCTAAAAGGTGAACAAGATACATAAGTAAGACCAACTTTATGGCAAAACTCCACAGAAGAAGGATCTCCACCATGCTCACCACAAATGCCAAGTTTAATCTCTGGCCTGGTCTTTCTTCCCTTTTCAGCAGCCATTTTAACAAGCTGTCCTACACCATTCTGGTCCAGTCTTGCAAAAGGATCAGACTCATAAATTTTCTTCTTATAATATTCATTCAGGAATTTACCTGAATCATCTCTTGAGAACCCAAAGGTCATTTGTGTCAGGTCGTTTGTTCCAAAAGAGAAAAACTCTGCTTCTTCTGCAATTTCATCTGCAAGAAGAGCTGCTCTTGGAATTTCAATCATTGTCCCTATGTGATAAAGAATGTCAGAATCTTTTTCTTTCTTAACCTGTTCTGCTGTTTCTACAACCACATCTTTAACATATTTCAGTTCTTTTTTATCTCCAACCAATGGAATCATAATTTCAGGAACAATGTCAAATCCCTTTTCATTTTTTACTTCTATTGCAGCTTCCATAACAGCACGGGTTTGCATTCTTGCAATTTCAGGATATGTCACAGCCAAACGGCATCCTCTATGTCCCATCATCGGATTAAATTCATGAAGTGAATCGCAAACTTCCTGTACCTGTTCTGCTGTCATCATCATTTTTACTGCCAGATCATCAATATCTCCTGGATCCGTAGGGACAAACTCATGAAGTGGAGGATCAAGGAATCTGATTGTAACCGGTCTTCCTTCCATTACCTCATAAAGTGCCTTAAAATCACCCTTCTGATAAGGAATCAGGTCATTTAATGCCTTTTCTCTTTCCTGAACAGTTCTGGAAAGAATCATCTGACGAATCTTAGGAATTCTATCCGGTTCAAAGAACATATGCTCTGTACGACATAATCCAATACCTTCTGCGCCATATTTTACCGCATTAGCAGCATCCGCCGGAGTATCAGCATTGGTGCGGACTTTTAATTTGCGGAAGGAATCTGCCCAGCCCATAATTCTTCCAAAATTACCGCTGATAGAAGCTTCCTGTGTCTTAATATCGCCATCATAAATCTTTCCTGTAGATCCATCTAAAGAAATATAATCTCCCTCATGATATACATGGCCGTCAAGTTCAAATACTTTATCTTCTTCATTAATAGATATTTCGCCGCATCCGGATACACAACAAGTTCCCATTCCACGGGCAACTACTGCTGCATGGGAGGTCATACCGCCGCGGACAGTCAGAATTCCTTCCGCTGCGTGCATCCCTTCAATATCTTCTGGTGAAGTTTCCAGACGCACCAATACCACTCTTTCTCCCTTTTCATGAGCTTCTTTTGCTTCGTGAGCAGTAAAATATACCTTACCTGCTGCTGCTCCCGGAGAAGCAGGAAGCGCCTGTCCTATCACTGTACCGCTCTTAAGCGCTTCCGGGTCAAAAGTCGGATGCAGAAGCTGATCCAGAGATTTTGCTTCTATACGAAGCACTGCCTCTTCTGGTGTAATCTTTCCTTCATCCACCAGGTCGCATGCTATCTGCAGCGCTGCCTGTGCGGTACGTTTTCCATTTCTTGTCTGAAGGAAAAACAGTTTTCCATTTTCAATAGTGAACTCCATATCCTGCATATCGCGATAGTGATCTTCAAGTCTATTGGCGATCTCGATAAATTTCGCATAACATTCCGGCAAATCTTCTTCCAGTTTTGTAATGGGCTGAGGGGTTCTGATACCTGCCACCACATCCTCACCCTGGGCATTAATCAGGTACTCACCATAAATTCCCTTAGCGCCTGTTGAGGGATTACGGGTAAAAGCAACTCCGGTTCCTGAAGTATTTCCCATATTACCAAATACCATTGCCTGTACATTAACTGCTGTTCCCCAGTCACCTGGAATGTCATTCATTCTACGATATACAATCGCTCTCTCATTATCCCAGGAACGAAATACTGCCTTTACAGCTTCCATAAGCTGTACCTTGGGATCCTGTGGGAAATCAGCTTCCATTTTATCCTTATAAACTGCCTTAAACCTGCTGATAACCTCTTTCAAATCATCGGCTGTCAGTTCTGTGTCAAATTTAACGCCCTTTGTTTCTTTGATATCATCCAGAATTCTCTCAAAGAAAGATTTGGGTATTTCCATTACTACATCTGAAAACATCTGAATAAATCTGCGGTAAGAATCATACGCAAAACGAGGATTACCTGTTTTTGCTGCAAATCCTTCCACTGCAACATCATTAAGTCCCAAATTCAAAATGGTATCCATCATACCGGGCATGGACGCTCTCGCACCTGAACGAACAGATACAAGAAGGGGATTTTCCGTATCGCCAAACTTCTTTCCCTGCTTTTCCTCAAGTTGAACCAAAGCAGTAAAAATCTGCTCTTTGATTTCGTCTGAAATCTGCTTTCCTTTTTCGTAGTAATCTGTACAGGCTTCCGTCGTTACTGTAAAGCCCTGAGGGATCGGCAGACCTAAGTTCGTCATTTCAGCCAGATTAGCGCCCTTGCCCCCTAAAAGGTTTCGCATATCGGCGCTTCCCTCTTCAAAAGAATAAACCCATTTTACCATACTCTTTTCTCCCTTACTAATTCTCAGGCAGCAGATAACCTTCTGCCCTTTTCAAACAGTATAACACAAAATTGTCTAACTTTCACTATATTTTGGAAAATTTACATATTATTTTCATCAAAATTATCATTTTCCGGCTTTTTGAGAACAGTAAACGTCCCATCAGGGTACAAAATTACTTTTTATCCGGAAGGAAGGAATCAAAAATAAAAGTGTCAAACTTATTTCTTGCCATTTCAAGTTCCTCCTGGCTTTTTATGGTCCATGCAACTGCCATATTTTTATATAGACTACGGCATATCCTTCTTGCCAGAATTTGGGCGTATTTATGATTATATGCAATAAAATCCGGTTTTGTTATCCAGTTCAGCAGTAAATTTTGAAGGATATAATGCAATTTCCCCTTATATTCACCAGATTTTACAAACCCATCGGAAAGCTGTCCCCGTACGATTTCTTTTCTGTTTTTCTTATACCATAATAAAACAAGGGGGTTGAAAGATTCTATACAGTACAGGCCCTTATATTTCCTTAGCAGTTCATCCGCAACAGGGCAGACAGATATATCGGTCCACTCTGCCTTAAATTCCACTATAAGAGGCACTTTTCCATCCACCATCTTCAAAACCTCTTCAAAAAAAGGGATTGTTTCCCTGCTTTGGTACAGCCTGCATTCCTTCAGCTCCTGAGAAGTATAATCACATACCCGCCCCTTTTTTCCGCATACTCTTTCAAGGGTAAAGTCATGAAAAACAACAGGTACCTGATCTTTGGATAACTGAATATCCATTTCAATTCCATATCCTGCGTCCACTGCCCTTTTAAAAGCCTCCATGGAATTTTCCGGGGCTTCCGATTCATTATTATGAAGCCCTCTGTGTGCATAATAAACCTTCAAAAAATCCTTACGGTTTTTTTTGTCTCCTAAACCTGGCATAATTGCCAGCAGGTAGAGAACTGCCGGCGCCGCCACCATCCCTGCTGCTACAGTTTTCATTTTCATTCTATAATCACCTGTTCCTTTTTCATTTCGTATTGATTTTCCTTTTATTCTAATCATCTACATCAAAATGTTCAAGTACACTTTTTTTCTTATCTGGTCTTGCATCTCCATGATGCACTTGCAGCATGGTAAAGAAAGCCAGCACAGAAAACAAAAGTGCATAAGGAAACAATGTCCTGTAAGAAATATTTTCCAAAAGAGCGCCTGATAAAACTGGTGTAATAATCTGGGCTGTCATGGAAAAAGTATAATAGGTTCCCGTAAATTTACCGATATCGCTGCCTTTACCCATTTCCACAATCATTGGATAGGAATTGACATTGATGGCCGCCCATCCAATCCCAATCACTGCAAATGCAACATTGATAAGCGGATGATAAGAATTAGCAAAAACTGCTGCCAGGTAACAAAGGCTCATCATCACAATTCCGCCCAAAATTGTCTTTTTTCTCCCTACTTTTCCTGCTATATGGCCAATTGGAATATAGCTGATAATTGCCGCCACTGTTGCAACCATCAGACAGTCGGCAAAACCGCCTCCCTCCATTTTCCAGACAACTCTGGTATATCTTGAAAAAGCAGTTGTAACCGCATTATAGGCAGTAAACCACAGAAAAATAGACGCCAGCAGAAACACCATGCTGCGCTTTACTTCCCTTGGCATAGGATGCTTCTCTCTTTTTTCCTCTTCTTTCCCATTATCCTCCGTTTCAACAATAACACCCTCTTTTTCCTCATAAGCCCGTACTTCCGCTTCCACCTGGCTTTTAACCTTTCTTTCATTGATGGTAATTACAAGAATTCCCACTGAAAGCACCATAAGAGCCGCCACACTGATAAACAAAGGCAGATAATTCACATGTTCTCCTCCGCCTACCAGCAGCTTAATCATAATCAATGTGTAAACGCCTCCTACCGCCCCCATCAGATTAATAATAGCGTTTCCTTTACTTCTTAGTTTATTAGGTGTTAAATCCGGCATTAAGGCCACTGCAGGGGAACGATACAATCCCATGGAAATCAGCAGTGCAAACAGTGAAATAACAAAAAGAGGCAGATTCACAAATTTGTCTGCAAAAGGCAGTAACATAAGAAAAATCACTGCAAGCAGGGTTCCTCCAACAATAAAGGGCATTCTCTTTCCCATTTTAGTATCCATTCTATCCGACAAGCTTCCAAAAAGAGGCAGCAAAAACAATGCAAGTACATTGTCGGCTGCCATTATCACCCCTGTCACCGTTTCCCCCAGATGGAAAGTCCCCTGCAGCATTAACGGAATAATATTATCATACATCTGCCAGAAGGCGCTAATTGATAAGAAAGCCAGTCCGATAAAAAATGTTCTCTTGTAATTCAGTTTCATGAATTTTCCTTTCTAAATTTTTTGATTTGTTATTAGGAGCTGATTCTAAATTTATTCTAACATTGAACACACGAATAAACCATCTTTTTCTTGCAAATTCCCTATTTTCCTGTAAAATAGGGAATTGTAAAACAAACAATAAACATATTTCATAGGTAATTGCGAAATTTGAAGTTGTGGAAATATTCTGACAATATATTCCACCCAAATCCTGATTCCATCAAGCCCAGCAGGACAGAAGACAGTCGGGTAGCGTCCCTCCTGCCTTCTATGGTCTTGATTCCATGGTGCATAAGGCTTTTCGCAGAATATATTGTCAGAATATTCAGCAAGTTTACGAGTTTCGCAATTACCTAACATATTTCAAATTGAGAGGAGTATAGAAGAAATGATCAGTGCAAATAACGTAACATACCGGGTTGGTAAAAAAGCCTTATTTGAAGATGTTAATATCAAATTCACAGAGGGCAGCTGCTACGGTCTCATTGGCGCTAACGGCGCTGGCAAATCCACATTTTTAAAAATACTTTCCGGACAATTAGACACCACTAACGGAGAAATTGCAATTACACCTGGCCAGCGCCTTTCTGTACTGGAACAGGACCATTTTAAATATGATGCCTACCCTGTGATGGATGTGGTTATTATGGGCAATGAGCGTCTTTATCAAATTATGAAAGAAAAAGACGCTATCTATGCCAAAGAAGATTTTACAGATGAAGACGGAATTCGTGCCAGCGAGCTGGAAGGAGAATTTGCAGAAATGGATGGTTGGGAGGCAGAGTCAAACGCTTCTATGCTGCTTAACGGGCTTGGAATAGATTCTTCCATCCACTATTCTGAAATGAAGGATTTAAACGGCAATGAAAAGGTAAAGGTTCTTCTTGCCAAAGCGCTTTTCGGAAACCCGGATATTCTTCTTCTTGATGAGCCTACCAACCACTTGGACTTAGATGCCATTGCATGGCTGGAGGAATTTCTCATCAATTTTGAAAATACTGTTATTGTTGTTTCCCACGATCGGTATTTTTTAAATAAAGTGTGCACTCACACTGCAGATATTGACTATGGTAAAATCCAGCTTTATGCCGGCAATTATGATTTTTGGTATGAATCCAGCCAGCTCCTTATCAGACAGATGAAGGAAGCCAACAAGAAAAAAGAAGAAAAAATTAAAGAACTCCAGGAGTTTATTTCCCGCTTCTCTGCCAATGCCTCCAAATCCAAGCAGGCAACTTCGAGAAAGCGCGCCTTAGAAAAAATTGAACTGGATGAAATTAAGCCTTCCAGCCGCAAATATCCTTACATTGATTTCCGCCCTGACCGCGAAATCGGCAATGAAGTTTTAATGGTAGAAGGTATTTCCAAGACGATTAATGGGGAAAAAATCCTTGACAATATTTCTTTTATTGTAGGACATGATGATAAAATCGCTTTTGTCGGCAGCAATGAGCAGGCTAAAACCACGTTATTCCAGATTTTGATGGGAGAAATAGAACCAGATACAGGATATTATAAATGGGGCGTTACCACTTCCCAGGCATATTTTCCCAAGGACAGTACTTCAGAATTCGACAATGATTATACAATTGTTGACTGGCTCACCGGTTACTCTCCCGTAAAGGATGTAACCTATGTACGCGGTTTTCTGGGCCGTATGTTGTTTGCCGGTGAAGATGGTGTAAAAAAAGTACGGATTCTCTCTGGTGGGGAAAAAGTACGCTGTCTGTTATCAAAAATGATGATCAGCGGCGCCAACTGTCTGATTCTGGACGAGCCTACCAATCACCTTGATATGGAGTCCATCACTGCCCTAAATAATGGACTGATTAAATTCCCTGGTGTAGCGCTCTTTTCCTGCCATGACCACCAGTTTGTACAAACTACTGCCAACAGAATTATGGAAATCCTTCCTGACGGAAGTCTGATTGACAAAATCACCACTTACGACGAATATCTGGCAAATGATGAAATGGCAAGGAAACGTACCGTTTACACCAAGCAGACAGAAGAAGACGAGAACTGATATGAAAATTGTTGATTTACATGTGCATTCCAATAAATCCGATGGTAGTCTTTCACCTGCGGAGCTGGTGAATTATGCAATAAAAAAAGGACTATCTGCCTTTGCGCTGACAGACCATGACACAACAGACGGAATTGAAGAAGCGCTCCAGGCCGCAAAAGATAAAAACATTGAAGTCATACCCGGCATTGAATTTTCTTCAGAATATAAGGGACAGGATATTCATATTGTTGGTCTTTATATTGACTATAAAAGTGACTATTTCAAGCGGCGCCTTATCAGCTTTGTAAACGGCCGGACCATCCGTAACAAGGAAATGTGCCGCCGACTGACAGAACATGGTATTCCTGTTACCTATGATGAACTGACAGCAGAATTTCCTAACTGTGTCATTACCCGCTCTCACTATGCAAAATTTATGTTAAACCATAGTTACATCAAAAGTCTCAAGGAGGCTTTTGAAAAATACATTGGCGACCAATGTCCCTGCTTTGTTCCCCGCAAAAAAATAACTCCCATGCGTGCAGTGGAAATTATCCTAAAAGCAGGAGGTTTCCCTGTGCTTGCCCATCCCATGCTTTACCATATGAGTCCGGCAAAACTGGAAGAACTGGTTTCCCTTTTAAAAGATATGGGACTGCAGGGACTGGAAGCAATTTATGGGTCTTATAGTTCCTCCGATGAAAGGCAAATGCGGACTCTTGCTGCCAGATACGGACTTTGTATCAGCGGCGGGTCCGATTTTCACGGCAGTGCCAAACCTGGCCTTGACCTTGCCACCGGATATGGGAAGCTGTTTATTCCGGAAGAAATTCTGGATAAAATAAACGAAAGAAGAGACTGGATGAAACGTCATCCGGAACAGCTAAAATATAATAAAATTCTTTTTACAGATCTGGATGGCACGCTGTTAAACAGCCGGAAACAGATAAGCAACTATACAAGGGATGTCTTAAACGCCTGGAGTAAAGCCGGACATAAAATTGCTTTAAGCTCCGGCAGAGATATCAACAGTGTAATGGATGTAAAAAAGGAGCTGGACCTTCATCTTCCCGGCATGTACCTGATCGGCTATAATGGAGGTCAGATTTATGATTGTGACCAGAAAAAAAGTATTTACAAAACAGCGCTTACGCTTTCCCAAACCTCATATATTATGAACGCTGCGGAAAAATATGGCGTACATGTGCATACTTATTCTGACACCCATATTATTTCCCCCAGAGACGATGAGGAACTACTCTATTATAAAAGAGTAATTAAAACCCCTGTTATTATTTGTACAGATGTAACAGACACTTTGACTGAAGGCCCCTGTAAATGTATTGCCATAGAGCTAAAAGACTCTGCAAAATTGGAAGGCTTCCGGCGCTCCCTTCTTCCCTGGGCTAACCAGGAAGGAATTTCATTGGTCTACTCCAATCCTTATTATTTGGAGCTTTACCCATCTGCTTCCGGAAAAGGGACCGCTATAAAAAAATTATGTGAAATTTTAGATATAAACCCTTACTTTTCAGTTGCCGCTGGTGATGCCCAAAATGATCTTTCTATGATAGAGGCAGCCGGAATGGGAATTGCCATGGCAAACGGATGTGAGGATGTTAAAATGGCAGCAACCACTATAACTGCATATGATAATGACCATGATGGACTTGCATATGTATTAAATGATTTGATTTAAATTACAAAGTCAGGCGGAAAGGATCGCTCTTCCTTAATCCCTGCATATGAAAAAGGTGTAATATCAAGATTTTTAACTGATACTACACCTTTTTCATACAATTAATCCACCAAGACTTTATCCAATGTCTTAAATAAATTATTAATATCAATCGGTTTTGCTATGTGTCCGTTCATTCCGCATTTTAAAGCCTCCTGCTTATCCTCTTCAAAAGCGTTTGCTGTCATAGCTATAATGGGGATTGATGCAAGCTGTCGGTTTTCCAGCTTACGGATTTCCCTCGTTGCCTCATAACCATTCATCACAGGCATCTGTACATCCATGAGAATCAGCTGATAGTGTCCTGGTTTAGACTCTTTAAGCATATCCACTGCGATTTTTCCATTTCCAGCAACTTCTATAGAAAACCCTGCATCTCCTAAAATAGCCGTGGCAATTTCCTGGTTCAGTTCCACATCTTCAGCCAGAAGAATACGTCCTGTATGATGCTTCTTCGTTTCTTTACAGTTTTTCTCTTCACCCGCTCTGCCTGTGCTTATAACCTGGTTCAAACAGCTTCTAAGCTCTGATAAAAATAAAGGTTTACTGCAAAAAGCTGAAACGCCTGCTTCTCTTGCTTCTTCTTCTATATCAGACCAGTCATATGCCGTCAGTACAATTACAGGAACATTTCCTCCTGTTTCCTTTTTGATTCTCCGGGTAACTTCCACACCATTCATATCAGGCAGCAGCCAGTCAATAATATATATACGATAGTCATCCCCGCGTGTAATTGCCTGATGGGTACGCAGTACCGCTTCCTTCCCGGATAAGGTCCATTCTGCACGCATTCCAAGCTGTCCCAGCATATATGAAACACTGTCACAGGTATTGAAATCATCATCCACAACAAGCGCCCTGCAATTTCGAAGTTCCGGGATTTCCTGCAGTTCTTTTTTTCCTGTATACAAGCGAAATGTAAATGAAACTGTAAATTCTGTGCCTACCCCCTGTTCACTCTTTACATCAATCGTACCATTCATCATATCTACAATATTTTTAGTAATCGCCATTCCAAGGCCTGTTCCCTGGATGCCTCCAATTGTAGAATTTTTTTCTCTTTCAAAAGGTTCAAAAATACGTTTTACAAATTCCTTGCTCATGCCGATACCATTATCTCTGATACAGAATTCATAATTCACATAGCCTGCCGGGGCGCCAGATTTTTCTGTAATTCTCATACTGATTGTCCCACCGGCTCCCGTATACTTGACGGCATTACTGAGCAAATTCAAAAGGACCTGATTAAGCCTTAGTTTGTCGCAATAAATATCTTCATCAAGAACATCAACTGTGTCTATCTGAAGTTCAAGCTGTTTTGCATTGACATCTGCCTGCAGAATATTGCGCAATCCATGTAGAATGTCAGGCAGACTACATGGCTTTTCATCCAAATTTATCTTTCCGCTTTCAATGTGACTCATATCCAGAACATCATTTATCAAACTAAGCAAATGATTTCCTGAAGATGTTATTTTTTTTAGATATTCTTCTACCTGCTCTTTATTTTCAATATGTGTAATAGCCAGATTCGTAAAACCTACAATTGCATTCATTGGTGTGCGAATGTCATGGGACATATTAGAAAGAAAAACGCTTTTGGCCCTGCTTGCCCTGTTTGCCTGGGAAAGAGCGTCTTCCAGCAGACTCTTCTGTTCCATCTCCTTGCGGGTATCCTCGTCTACGCTTCGCAGTCCCAAAACAATGCCATAATTTTCTTCTCCTGTTCCGGCACGCACCACCTTCATCTGGAAATATAATATTTTCCCTTTTCTCCAGACACGGTAGTTTGTACAATATACTTTTTTTTCTGTCAGTTCTTTTTTTAATTTTTCTCTGGAAGATGCTTTACGAAGCATTTCTTTGTCGTCCTCATAGACAACCTCCTGTATGTATTGCTCCATAAATTCTTCCAACAGCATTTCCCCGTTAAAAATACCTTCAAATTCCTGCTCATTATATTCGCTGTTTCTAAGCGGAATTCCCACTCCTGTATCAAGGTCGAAAAAGTAAACCAGCTTATAGTCTATGCTAAGCGCCTGAATAAGTTCCGTCTGACGCCTTTCGTTCTTTTTTTCCTGCATCTTTTGGGCTGTGCAGTCCAAAAGAAACCGCTGATAAAACAGCTGTCCATTTTCTTTTAAAAGCTTAATGTTACCCATAACGTGGAGCACTTCCCCGTCCCTGTGCTTTACACGATATTCCACACTGACGCTGTCACCTTCTTCTTTCAGCAGTTTTATGTTATCCCTGAGTTTTTCTTTATCTTCCTCCACAACAGAAGCTGCAATTAAATCAAATCCCTCCGCCACCAGCTCTTCCTGGGATTCGTATCCAAGAATTTTAAGCGCCGCCCTGTTTATACTTAAAACTTTCATTCCATCAATTGTATGACGCATGACACCGCAGTCTATTGTGGTAAAGATCATCTCCAGTGTGCGGTTCTTTTTTATTATCTCCTGTTCATAAGCCCGCTCCTGGGTTACATCAATTGCTACACCTACTGTCCCCATCACACTTCCATCTAAGTCATACAGTGGAGATTTATAGGTAGCAAGCGTTCTCATTCCATCGCCAGTTTTTATTATTTCCTCAGATATAAAGGTTTTTTTCTTACTCATAACCTCCATCTCCGATTCCACACAGACCGGATCATCCTCCTCTACGTCCCAGATATAAGCATGACCGCGTCCTTCTACCTGCTCTTTTGATTTATTAACCGTTCTGCAAAAACTGTTGTTTACCTTTTCATGAATCCCTGTTTTGTCTTTATACCAGACAAGATTAGGAATATTATTAATCGTTGCATCAAGAAACTGGCTGGTCTGCCAGAAATCCTTGCTCATCTTATATGTCTGCTGCCATCTTAGAAAGCGAAACCGGATTTCCGCTTCTGACATAGGCAGCTTCCATATATCATTAAATACTGATATATTGTCCTCCAAAAAAACCTTCTGATTTTCATCAGTAAGCAATATGACCTCCGCTCCCTGCTTCCTGTTTGCAGCCAGCATTCGTAATATTTCTTTTAAATCCACATCCTGCAGATTAATTACTATCACATCTGCGAAAGCGGCCAGTGTCTCTTTTGGCTCATCGCTTTCTAAAAACTCATGTTCAAAATGCTCAAATGCAGGCATATTCCTTATAATATCAAATGTTCTGCACTGGCGGCCTAACAGATAGAACTGAATACGGCAAAGGTACATTTTTGCTTCCTCCTGTACTTTACATACTATTTGTTCCCATAAGCAATGGGCTGGTCATGGACATTCATAATGTTATTATTTTAGCAAGCGTACAATCCTATGTCAATATTTCAATATTCAATTCTTTATGACAGAGCGTTAAAAGATATCCCGCATCATGAATCTTTTATTTGATTTATCCCCTCCCACCGACAAAATTCTTTGATAAAGGCCATTTATTGCCAAATAAATACTTAAAATATCCTCGAAATCATTTAATTAAAACAATTTTACTACTGTAAGCGGTATTTAATTAGCCATTTTTATATAAACTGTTTTATGGGGTGATAATATGGATGAAAAATTTGTTAGAGACAGAATAACAGAATTAAGAATGTATGCCGATATTTCTGAATATCAGTTAAGTCTTGAGCTTGGGCATAGCAAGTCTTATATACAGTCTATCGGTTCAGGCAGAACCTCGCCTTCTTTATCCGCCTTTTTTGAAATATGCGATTACTTTAATATCAGTCCAATGGAGTTTTTTGACAGCAGTGTAAAATCTCCAGACCACATTCACAATATTGTTGACAAGCTAAAACTTCTATCCGAAGATGACTTGGAATTTATTGATGAAGCGCTTTCCAGATATTTAAAAAGGATACGGCAAGAGTGAACGAAATATTTTTGAAAATTATACGGATACCAAGAAGGGGAAGGTTGAAGCAAACGACAGATTTTCTGCCGTTTGCTATTTCCATTCAGAACATAAATAAAAAATATTTTAATACTTAATGTACAAGCATATTTTCAATAAATATTCCATATCCTCTGGCAGGATCCTGTACCAGAACATGTGTGACAGCCCCAATCAGTTTATTATCCTGAATAATGGGACTTCCGCTCATTCCCTGGACTATTCCTCCCGTTTCCATAAGTAATTCCGGGTCTGTTATCTGTAAAACAATTCCTCTGTTTATATTGTCATTTTCCAGATTAATATTCGTAATTTCCACATCATAGGAACGTGTTCCATTACCTAAAGAACAGATTATCTGTGCAGGTCCTTTTTTTATCTCCTGTTTAAGTCCTAATGGCAGATATTCATGCTCTGCATCTGCAATTGTGTCCGGCGTACAGATTCCAAATATTCCTCTTGGAGTATTCGCCGTTATGTCTCCCATAATATTATTATCATCGTATTCAATAAATCCTGTCAGTTCGCCTGGTGAACCAGTTGCTCCTTTTGTAATCCCGATGATCTCCGTATGGTACAAAGTGCCCTTTGAAAGGGTCATCAGTGTACTGGTATCAACATCGTTAATCCCATGTCCCAGTGCGCCAAAACATCCCTGCTCATCAATATAGGTCATAGTGCCGACTCCCTGGGCATTATCCCTGACCCAGATTCCCATTTTATATTCTCCATTTTGATTCAGTTCCGGCCGGGCCTTCACTTCAATCTGCATATCGCCCCTTTGTACTTTGAATACCATCTCCTGACCGTCACTGTGGGTTATTCTCTCAATCAGTTCTTTTTTGGCATTGATTTCTTCATCGTTTATCTCTAAAATATAATCCCCCACCTGAAACACATACTTTCCCGGATTTACTTTCTGTCCGTTTTCCCCTTCAAATTCTCCTATTCCCACAACCAGCACACCTTTTGTCTTCACATATATGCCAATCGGAATTCCTGCTGGTTTCAGCTGTAAATTCTGTATAACTTCTACACTGACTTCTTTAAGTGGTATTAAGCCGAAAAGTTTTAGCTGCAACTTATACTGGTCAACCTGACTTGCCTTTACCGTAACCGTTTTACCCAAATTAATATGAATACGGCCTTTTGTATCAGTGCCTGTACTTGTGCTTACTTCCACTGCCTCTTTATACAATTCTCCTGTTGCAGGCACTTTAAAATCCAATTCCTGATCCACCCCCGCTTTAATCATGATGGTGGATGGAACACTGACCCACATAAAATAATAAACAGAAAGCAGCACACAAATGATACCAAATGCCAGCATAGCATATAAAAATCTTTTATAAATCTGTATTCTGCCATGAGTTGGTTCACATAACCGTTCCAAGTTTCCACATCCTTTATTTTTAATCAGATATCTGATAGAAACTGCACGGCAGCTTACTATCAAAAAAGGACATACGGATGTATGTCCCTTTTAGTATGTGAAAAACTTTAAATTTTAATTTGTGAATTTTGTTTTTTTACTTCCAAATATTGCTATTATTTTATCCTTTTACTTTTCGGGCCGTTTCTTTCATTTCTTTTGCGTTTCCAAGAACAGCCGGTGTCAGTTCCCCGCTTCCTAAAAGTCTTGCCATTTCTCTTAAAGCTTCTTCTTCTGCCAGTTCTCTGATACCTGTCACAGTTCTTTCATTTTTTACGCCTTTTTCAATTAAAAAATGCCTCTCTGCCATGGATGCAATCTGTGCAAGATGTGTAATACAAATAATCTGGTGGTTCCTGGAAAGTTTCCCCAGTTTCTCCGCAACCTTCCATGCAGTTTTTCCGCTGATTCCAGTATCAATTTCATCAAAAATAAGGGTATCTGTCTCATCCTTATCTGCAAAAACGGTTTTAAAAGCAAGCATAATACGGGAAAGCTCTCCTCCGCTGGCAATCTGCCACATGGGTTTAACAGCTTCCCCCGGATTCGTAGAAATTAAAAACTCTATTTTATTGTATCCATCTGAAGAAAATTCCTCTTTTTCGTCTGTAACTGAAATTGTAAATTCCACATCCAGAAAATTTAAGTCTACCATTGCCGCTTTTAATTTTTTAGCAAGTGGCACTGCTGCCTTTTTCCTGAATACGGACAACTTTTCGCACAGCCCAAGTATTTCTTCCTTTTGGGCGTCCGCCTTCTGTTTCAGCTTTTCTCTATATTCCTCAAAATTATTTAATTTATCCAGTTCCTGCTGTTTTTCCTTCTGACTGTTTAAAATGTCCTCAAAAGAACTTCCATATTTATCTCTCAAATGATTTAATACATTCAATCTCTCTTCCAGCTGCACAAATTCTTCTTCATCAAATTCCAGACTGTCCTTATATTGTGCCATGGAACGGTTAAAATCGTTTAACAGATCGTCAATATCCGTAAGCTGGGCAATCAAAGGCTCACTTTCCGCATCAAATTTGCCTAACGTTTTAAGCTCCCTTAACGCATGATCTACGGCAAGACCTGCGCTTCCTTCTGTCTCATAGCCGGTAAGACTGTGAACGGCATAAACTACCTCTTTCATTTTTCTTGCATTAACCATCCGCCGGTAATTTTTTTCCACCTGTTCATCTTCTGCAGGATTTAAACCGGCTGCTTCTATTTCATTAATCTCAAATTCAAGAAGTTTTGCCTCTCTTTCTCTCACAGCCTTATCTGACTGCTGTTCGTCCAGCTCTTCCAATACTTTTCTGTAATCGGCCAGTCTCTCTTTTATTTGCTCCTTCAGCGCTGCCGCTTTCTCCCCAATATAATCATCCAGCATCTTTCTGGACGCGGAAGGCTTTAACAGTGACTGGTGCTCATGCTGTCCATACATATCCAAAAGACAGCCTGCCAGATTCTTTAGCTGGCCTGCGCTGACACTTTCCCCATTTACCCTGCAGATGCTGCGTCCTGATGTTATTTTTCTTTGCAGAATAAGGGTGTTATCCTCCTCCACAGTCAATTCCATTTCTCTTATTATGGCACACTGTCTCTCGTTTAAGGAAAACACCAGCTCCACCAACGCATAGTCAGCGCCTGTGCGTATATAATCCTTCCCTGCTTTTGCACCAAGTGCAAGATTAATAGAACCAATAATTACTGATTTACCGGCTCCCGTTTCACCAGTCAAAATATTCATTCCAGATGAAAAGGTTACCTCCTGTTCGTCAATCAGCGCCAGATTTTTAACATGTAAACTTTCAAGCATATTCTTCCTCCTTACGCCCTTCCCTCAAGCGCATAGTCGGTATTTATTCTTCCAATACACTACGGATTTTTCCAATAACAATTTCTGTATCTTCCACGGTCCTTATAGCCATCATAATGGTATCATCTCCTGCTATGGAACCTACTATTTCCTTTAATTTCATGGCATCTACAGCCGCAGCAACAGCCATTGCCATTCCTGATACGGTTTTTATTACAAGGATATTCTGTGCCATGTCCATTGACACAAATCCATCCCTAAGTACCCGTATGTATTTATCACTAAGATAATGATCGCTATGAATCAGTATGGTATACTTCTGCCGTCCATCCCCCATAGGAATCTTTGAAAGTTTTAGTTCTCTGATATCTCTTGATACAGTTGCCTGAGTAACCGCATATCCGGCTTCCTTAAGCCTGTCAGCCAGCTCTTCCTGGGTTTCAATCTCATACTGTTCAACCAGCTCTTTTATCTTCTGATGCCTGCTCTTTTTCATATCAATACTCCAAAAAATACGCTTCTGTCCGGTTAATCGTTCATTTTTCTGTGTAGTACTTCCAGAAAACTTACCTGACTTAATTTAACGATCCCGGTAGTCTTGTCAGACTTTTTAATCTCAATTCTTTCCCCAGTCCGTAAAGCCACTTTATGGCATCCGTCAAATATAGCTTCAACCTCCATCTGCCTGCCGTCCCTGTCACTTTCTATCTCCACCGTAATACTATCCTCCGGAGCAAGTACAATGCTCCGGTTCTGCATAGAATGGGGGCAGATAGGGGAAAGCAGAATAACCTCCGCTTTTGGCTCCACAATTGGCCCTCCTGCCGACAGATTATATCCTGTGGAACCAGTAGGTGTGGAGGCAATCATTCCGTCTGCGTGATACCGGTGTAAAAACTGGTCGTTCACATAAATGTTAAAATTAATAATTTGAAGGGACCCTTTTCTTGTAATTACAATGTCATTTAAAGCCCTCGCTTCATCCTTAATCTGTTCCCCCACATAACATTTTCCCAAAAGCATCATCCGCTTTTCTATGTCATAATTACCATAAATCAGCTTTTCAAGGGCATCTTCTATTCCTGTCCTATTTACTTCTGTCAAAAATCCCAGCGTTCCCATATTAATACCAAGAAAGGGAATGTCCCTGTCTGCAAGATCAATTGCCGCCTGAAGCAGGGTTCCGTCCCCTCCCAGCACAAGAATACAGTCTACCTCACCATTCATCTGGGCTTTATAAGTGTATCCTTCCCTTCCCGGCTTTTGTGTTCCCATATCCACAATACAGGTTTTTCCCCTGTGTTTCAAATACTCTTCAATAAAATGGGCTGTCCCCAGATTGGCATCCTTTCTTGGATTTGTTATCACATAAAAATGCTCCATATTAATCCTCCATGCCCTGGCGCCTTACTAAAACGCCAACGCTAAATGTCAGATTGTGTTCTCATTCATTGTTTGTAGAAATTATTTTTATTGCTGTTTCAGCTCTTTATGGGCCTTTAAAATAACTTCATTAATCATCCCGGATATTTCCGGGTTCCAGGAATACCCACTTTTATTCTCTATAATCTCTAAAAGCCGCTCTTCTCCCTCTGCTTCTGTAATATTTCTGGTTTCCTCCATTTTTACCATATTCTTTCGCAAATGAAGCAGGTACTCAATATTTCCTTCTGGCCCTTTAATTGGAGAAAAATCCAGATGAAGAATAGAAAAACCTATGTAATCCGCATAATCCACAATTTTTCTAATTACCTCTTCATGGATTTCCGGCTCTCTTACCACGCCCTTTTTTCCAACCTTCTCCCTTCCAGCCTCAAACTGTGGCTTAATTAGACAGACAATCTCTCCGGTATCTTTTAAAAGCGACCTTGCAGGAATCAGAATTTTAGTGAGAGAAATAAAGGAGACATCAACAGATGCAAAATCCAGCGCTTCATTTATGTTCTCCGGTGTCATAAACCGAAAGTTTGTTTTTTCCATACAGACAACTTTCTCATTGTTTCTTAGTTTCCAGTGAAGCTGCCCATGCCCCACATCCACTGAATATACTTTATCTGCACCGTTTTGAAGCATACAATCTGTAAAACCGCCTGTAGATGCGCCAATATCCATACATACAGCTCCTTTAAGCGCTAAAGAAAAGTCCCTGGCTGCCTTCTCTAACTTTAGCCCTCCCCGGCTCACATATTTAAGGGAGCTGCCTTTCAATGAAATATGCACTTTTTCAGGGTCAAAAGAAGCTCCTGCCTTATCTTCCCTTTGACCGTCCACAAATACATTGCCCGCCATTATAATGGCCTTCGCCTTTTCTCTGGAAGGTGCCAGCCCTTCCCTTACCACCAAAACATCCAGCCGCTCCTTCATTATAAGTTTTCCATTTCTTTTTTTATTCTCTCAGCAATCGTCCGGGAATCTATTCCCACCTCGCGTTTGAGTTCTTCCACATTGCCATGTTCTACATATTCATCCGGTATTGCAATCTGCAAAAAAACTGCCTTTCCTTTAGACTGTGCCATCGCGTCCCTGACTTTTTCCCCATAGCCTCCACTGGCCACATTTTCTTCCATGGAAACAATCAGATCATGATTTTCAGACGCCCATTTTACAGCCATAACATCAATTGGTTTTACAAATCTTGCATTAATAATGCTGCACTTATGCCCTGCTTCATTTAGTATCGCCTTCACTTCTATGGCAGTTTTCACCATGCTGCCAACTGCAAGCAGACAAACTCCCCCTTCCGCATAAAGAAGTTCTGCCTTTCCCAGTTCAATAGGAGCCCGGAACTCCTTCAGCCCGGCATAAGCCTCCCCTCTGGGGTAACGGACAGCCACAGGCTGTTCCAATGTAACAGCAAATTTCATCATATCGGAAAGCTCCCATTTATTTTTGGGAGCCATAATATATATTCCGGGAACAGAAGACAAAAAAGATAGATCAAAGATGCCCTGATGTGTTTCTCCATCGCTTCCAACAAGCCCTGCCCTGTCAATGGCAAACACTACGGGAAGCTTTTGAAGGCACACATCATGCAGAATTTGGTCATAGGCCCGCTGCAGGAAAGAAGAATAGATAGCCACCACCGGTTTTAATCCTCCGGCAGCCAGGCCAGCAGCAAAAGTAACCGCATGTTCTTCCGCAATTCCAACGTCAAAGAAGCGGTTCGGATACATATTCCTGAATCGCTTTAATCCGGTTCCATCTGGCATAGCAGCTGTAATTGCTACCACCTTTTCATCCCTTGCGCCTAATTTCGTCATAACAGTAGAAAAAATATCTGTATAACTGGCTGTATTTCTTGGCTTTGTAGGAAGTCCGCTTTCAATATCAAAAGGTTCCGCTCCATGAAATCTGGCAGGATGGCGTTCTGCAGGCAAAAACCCTTTCCCCTTTTGGGTTATTACATGGACAAGCACAGCATTTCTTGCTCTCTTTGCCTCCTGGAAAACCCGTATCATAGCCGGAATATTATGTCCATCCACAGGTCCAAGATAGGTAATACCCATATCTTCAAAAAACATCCCAGGAACCACCAGCTGTTTAAAGCTGCTTTTCGCTTTACGGATTCCCTCCACTACTTTATTTCCTCTGGGAATATCCTTCAGTGTATTATATATTCCTTCCTTAATATCCAGATAGGTTTCTGCTGTGCGAATGTTATTCAGATATTTGGATACGCCGCCTACATTTTCTGAAATTGACATATTATTGTCATTTAAAACAATAATAAAATTTGTTTCAAGCCGTGCTGCGTTATTCAGTGCTTCATAAGCCATTCCCCCTGTCAGGGAGCCATCTCCAATCACTGAAACCACCGTATGGGTGCCTCCTTGAATGTCCCTTGCTTTTACCAGACCTAATCCTGCTGAAATGGATGTGGAACTATGCCCCGTGTCAAAACAGTCACATTCACTTTCCTTTCGTTTGGGAAAACCACTCATTCCTCCCAGTTTCCGCAGATTTTCAAACCCATTTCTCCTTCCGGTAAGAAGCTTATGGGTATAAGACTGATGACCTACATCCCATATCAGCTTGTCTTCCGGAAGATTTAATACCAGATGCAGCGCCATAGTCAGCTCAACAGCACCTAAATTAGAGCCCAGATGTCCTCCCGTATGGGATATTTTTTCGATCAGGAAATCTCGTATTTCCTGTGCAAGTTCCTGGTAATCTGATGATTCCACATTCTTGATATCATTGACACCCTTAATATTATCAAGCAGCATTTTATCACCCTTCTTTTCTTCTGTCCTATGGCAGTGTTATTTTTCCCTGGTAATCAGCATCCTTACCAATTCCTCCAGAAATTCATTCCGTTCCCTAAAAGAACCGAGAATATGAAGCGCCTCTTCTGATAATTCTTTTACTTTCCTTCCAGAGGCATCCAATCCATACAGTGCCACATAAGTCAGTTTATGATTCTTTTCATCACTTCCAACAGGCTTTCCCAAAACCTCTCCTGTGCTTGTCACATCCAGTATATCATCCTGAATCTGAAAAGCGATTCCTATATTATAGGCCGCCTTCTCCATTAAAGCAACGGAAGTCTCATCTGCTCCTGCCAGAATAGCCCCGATCATCATTGCGGCCTGAATAAGAGCTGCTGTCTTTTTTTCATGAATAAACAAAAGCTGATCCTTGCTTACGGTCCCACATGTTTCCGCCTCTATATCAGCCGCCTGTCCTCCAATCATCCCATAAATACCTGCTTTGCATCCAAGGACTTGAAGGGATTTCGTTATTCTTTTCATTTCTTCCAGTGTTTTTGCCATATCAAATGCCTTTGCCGCTGTTTCATATGCAAGGTTCAAAAGGCCATCTCCTGCCAGCACCGCCATGCCATCCCCATAAACATTCCATGTTGTCTTTTGTCCTCTGCGGAATTCATCATTATCCATAGCCGGAAGGTCATCATGTACAAGTGAATAATTATGAATCATTTCAAGCGCTGCCATAAACGGCTCTGCCTGCTTTCCTTGACCGCCAAATAAAAGAAACGCTTCTTCCATAAAAATCGGCCGCAGACGCTTACCTCCTGCAGACACACTGTAATTCATGGCTTCTATCACCTTTGCCTGAAACCCTTCCTCCTTTGGCAAATACTCCATTAAAATAGATTCTGCCCTTTTTCTTTTGGCTTTAAGTGTTTCATTAAAATTCATGTGTTTCTCCATCATCATTCAGTACCAGTACCTTTTTTTCCACCTGATCAATTGCCTGATTGCATTTTCTTAGCAGTTCCATACCGTCTTTATAAATTCGAAATGACTCTTCCAGAGAGATATCCTCCTGCTCCAATGCTGCAACCGTCTCTTCCAGCCTTTCAAAAGCTTCTTCCAGTTTCAAATCCTTTTCCTGCATCGATATACCTCATTTATACCTGACAAATCCTTATTTATCATACCATTCCTCCATCGGATATGTCTTGGTAACTTGTGCCTGTATCCTGCCGTTTTTTACATAGATCAGCAGATCATCCCCTATAGAAATCCTGTTTATATCTGTTACTGTTTTTCCGTCTTTACCGGACACATAAGAATAGCCCTGATTTAACTTATCAAGAGGTGAAAGGCCCTTTAATTTTTCAATATAAATTGCCATTCTGTGCCTGCTGCCTGTGAGATGATTTTTCATTGCCTGTGTCATTCTCTCTTCCAAACCAAGCATAAAGGTCTGTCTCTCCCTGATTTTTCCCATGGGACTATTTGATTTGAGCTTTGCTTCCAGCGTCATAAGTCTGGCACGGTCAATTTTCAGATGCCCCTGCATCTGTCGGTTAAGCGCCGCCTTCATTCCTTCCAGCTGGCCAAGTAAAAGTGCTATATCATAAACTGCCAGCTCCGCAGCGGCAGAAGGGGTCGGAGCCCGCAAATCCGCCACATAATCTATAATTGTTGTGTCTGTCTCATGACCAACTGCTGAAATAACAGGCACGTGACAGTCAAACACTGCCTGGGCAACCATCTCTTCATTGAACGCCCATAAGTCTTCAATGGAACCTCCTCCCCGTCCCACAATCATTACATCCACCTGCTGGCGCTCCAGTGCACGTATTCCCCGGACAATACTTGCCGGAGCCGCTTCCCCCTGTACAATCGCCGGGTACAGGATAATCTGCACATATGGATTTCTTCTTGAAGCAATGTTAATAATATCCCTTACAGCAGCTCCGGTGGGCGCTGTCACCACACCAAGGGTCTTGATGAATCCTGGAACCGGCTTTTTATATTCAGGTGCAAACATTCCCCTTTCAAGCAATTCCTGCTTTAATTTCTCAAACCGCTCATAAAGAGCCCCTGCACCGTCCTGCCGGATGCCTTTGGCATACATCTGATATTTACCATCCCGCTCATACACATCAATGGTGCCTCTGACTACCACCTGCATACCTTCCATCATCCGAAACGTAAGACCGGAACGGTTTCCGGCGAACATCACACAGGAAATTGTTCCTTTTTCATCCTTTAACGTAAAATAGATATGTCCGGAAGAATGATACTTACAGTTGCTGACTTCTCCTTTGACAGACAGTTCCTGAAGCAAAAAATCCTGCGCAAACATATTCCTAATATATGAATTAACCTGTCCAACTGTATAAACATTTTGCATTTTCTTTTCCTGCATACCACAGCACAATGGCTTTTTCATTACGCAAATTTGGCCAGCACTCCATTAATAAAGGAAGGGGAAGAATCCTGTCCAAATTTTTTAGCCAGTTCCACTGCTTCATTAATTGCGACCCCTGTAGGGATTTCTTCATCATATATCATTTCATAAACTGCAAGCCGCAGTATCGTAAGATCAACCTTTCCCATCCGGCTTGTATTCCATCCCTGTACTTTATCATTTAATACTTTATCAATGTCTTCCAGCTTTTCAAGAATTTTGTTGAACTTTCTGCTTATCAAAGCATTTTCTGATTCTTCTCCGCTGTTTTCCTCATCTTCAAAAAACAAAACTTCCTGCTCTGACATTTCTTCCCTGGCATTAAATTCAACACGAAACAACAGCTTGAAAATCTGTTCCCTCATTCCTCTTCTGCTCATGAGTATCCACCTTATACTTATCTATCTTTCTGCATACAGACACCTGCAATGCGGATATCAATGTCAGATACTTCCAAACCAGTCATGTTTTCTATGGTTGATTTCACTTTTTCCTGAACCCTCTGCGAAACAGCCGGAATATTATGACCATATTCAATGATAAGCGCCAGTTCTGTCTTTACCCTTTTGCCCATCACTTCCACTTTTACCCCTTTTGCCAGATTTTTCACACCCATTTTGCTCATCAATTCATTGCTGATATTACCCGCCATGGCTGCAACTCCCTGTACCTCAGTTGCCGCCAGACCTGCAATCATTGCTACCACATCATCTGCAATTTTAACTGTACCAAGTTCCTCGTTTTCCTGTAATATACTTGTGTTTTGTTCAAAAGTTTTTTCCATAAAACAATGTTCCTTTCTTTTACATTGCAAGTCTCAATATTTTTATCATATCAAAAATTCAGCATTTTGCATAGCCCCTGACTTAAAATACCGCACAAATCAGTTTTTCTGCCTGCTTGCAGGGCCTTAATTCAATTTTCTTTTAAGTTAGCCACATACTACAGCCAGAAACTTAGGCTTTGCTGTTCCTCATTTTCCGCATAGGAAACTGTTCCTTCATTTGCGCTTAAATATTTAAAAATCCCCTGTTCTTCTATCAAATGGATTATCATTTCCCTATATACCTGATTATCTGCACATTTCAAAGTCACATAGGTACTTCCCTGCTCATAAGATAATGCAAAAACTTCTTTCAGTTTCTCATCATCCACTTCGGTGAAATAACGCCCCTCCCTTACATAGTAGTTGTCTTCAATGGAATTGCACACTGGAATCTCAACAAGAGAATCTATTGTATGTGTCTTTTCCAGCTGACTTGTTGTCACACACAAATAATCATAGTTGATCGGCGGAATGCTGCCTTTTGCCTGTTCGCTACTTCCTTCTACAATTTGGTATGACGCGTCTCCCCATGTAGTATCTACATAATAATAATTTCCATCCAGTTTTACCAAATTCCACGCATGTCCTTCTCCTCCGGAAACTTTTCCCATAACTAAAGCAGCATGAACACCTGCACGTTCCAGAAGGTATTGTGTGGCCTTTGCATACCCCTGACAGACACTTTTTTGATGGATAAACACGGAGCATATATTCTGGTTATCTGGCGCTGCGGCATCATATTCTGTCCGGTTGATTATATATTCATAAATATACTTCACTATTTCATATTGGTCCATTCCTTCTTCCATACCTGACAGACACTCTTTTACATATAGCTCTATCTGATCCTTCTTAAGAGCCGCTTCTTCTTCTGTCACATTATAAGTACCTGAAAAAGTAATTTTCTTCACTTCGTCCCCAAACGTATATCTGGTAAAAGTATATCCATCCACATAAAAAATCTCAGGATGGTCATTAAGCACACACTGGAAAACTTTTTCAATTAAATCTGTTTCTGTACAGGATAGGGCAATTCCTTCTTCAAAGTCCTGAAGAATTTTTAATATTTCCGCATATGTTATCTGTTCTTTCTCATTCAGCCTGTCATAATGGAACAGTCCCATCTGTTGTTTTCTGATAAGCGCAGTATCACCTGTATGAACGCCTGCAATGCTCTCCAGTTCTCCTGCATCGACTGCCTGCTTTCCATCTGCAGTCAGGGTTTCCTGTTTAGGAACTCCCTTATTGGGACTCCAAATATCAGTTTGTGTTTTACCGCTTCCAGCGCTTTCCTCACCTGGAACATCCACACAGCCGGTAAGCCCTAAAAGGCAGAAGGAAATTATCCATATGATTTTTTTTATTTTCATTTAATCACGTCCAAACTCTGAAAGTATCAACCCTTCATTTCTATCAAGTGTCATTCCCACACTCCACGCATTAATAAAAAGAAGCAGCGGATTCCCCTTTAAATCCCTTATCTTTTTCATATCAGAAGTGCCTACCAGCTTGTCCAGATTCACATCCTTATTTTCAATCCATCTGATATGCTCATAGGGAAGAGGTTCCAGTCTGATTTCCACGTTATATTCATTCTCTAAACGATATTTGAGTACATCAAATTGAAGCACTCCCACTACACCAACTATGATTTCTTCCATTCCCGTATTAAACTCCTGAAAAATCTGAATGGCGCCTTCCTGGGCAATCTGGGTAATTCCCTTTACAAATTGTTTTCTTTTCATGGTATCCAGCTGTCTCACTCTTGCAAAATGCTCCGGGGCAAAGGTGGGAATTCCCTCATAGCAAAACTGTTCCTTGGGCATGCAGAGGGTATCCCCGATAGCAAAGATACCCGGATCAAACACACCAATAATATCTCCGGCATATGCCTCTTCTAATATTTTTCTTTCGCTTGCCATAATCTGCTGAGGCTGGGAAAGCCGCATAACCTTACCTCCCTGTACATGCTTAACCTCCATACTTGCCTCATATTTTCCAGAACAAATTCTCATAAAAGCAATTCTGTCTCTGTGCGCTTTATTCATATTTGCCTGTATTTTAAATACAAAAGCAGAGAAATCATTATCAGTTGGAGAGATTAGACCAGCATCGGCCCTTCTTGGAAGCGGCGTTGTTGTCATTGTAAGAAAATGTCGTAAGAAAAATTCTACTCCAAAGTTAGTAAGTGCAGATCCAAAAAATACAGGAGTAAGTTCTCCGGCCTGCACCTTTTCCAAATCAAATTCCGCACTTGCTCCATCCAAAAGTTCCACTTCATCCTTAAGAATCCCTGCGGCTTCTTCTCCTATGGCCGCCTCCAGCGCCTTGGTATCTGCGGTAGATATTTCTGCAATCTCTCCTTCTTTGGTTCCCTTTTCTGTATCCGAATACGTAATTATACACTGCCTGTCCCTGTCATAAACTCCCTGAAAGCGCTTTCCGGAGCCAATCGGCCAGTTAACCGGACAGGTTGCAATCCCAAGTTCTTTCTCAATTTCATCCAGAAGTTCAAATGTATCATTGGCATCCCTGTCCAATTTGTTTATAAATGTAAAAATTGGAATTTTCCGCATAACACAGACTTTAAAAAGTTTACGTGTCTGGGCTTCCACCCCTTTGGAAGCGTCAATCACCATAACCGCCGAATCTGCCGCCATTAATGTACGATAAGTGTCTTCTGAAAAATCCTGATGTCCCGGCGTATCCAGAATATTGATACAGAAACCATCATATTCAAACTGCAGTACAGAAGATGTCACTGAAATTCCTCTTTCTTTTTCTATTTCCATCCAGTCAGAAACCGCATGTCTTGCGGTCGCTTTCCCCTTAACGCTTCCTGCCAGATTAATCGCTCCTCCATATAATAGAAACTTCTCTGTCAGTGTTGTTTTACCAGCATCCGGATGGGAAATAATCGCAAATGTTCTTCTTCTGTTTATTTCCTTTTCATAATTAGCCACCTGTTTCTCCTCCATTTGTTCCAAGTGTATTTTAAAGCACAGATTCTCCGGCTATATTTCCTTTGACGCCCAAAATTTTAAGTACGGTAGCTCCAATATCCGCAAAAGTGTTTCTGGTTCCCAAATTAGCGGGTTCAATCCCCTCCCCCCAGATAAGTAACGGAGTATATTCTCTGGAATGGTCAGTAGAAACTGTATAACCGGGATCGCAGCCATGATCTGCTGTAATCATCAGCACATCGTCCTTTCGCATTTTTCCCATAATCTCAGGAAGCGATTCATCAAACTGTGTCAATGCCCGTGCATAACCCTCAATATCATTTCTGTGCCCATAGAGCATATCATAGTCCACAAGATTAATAAAGCATAAGCCTTCAAAGTCTTTATCAAGGTACTCCATAATCTTTGTAATTCCTTCCGTATTCCCTTTTGTATACACATAAGAGGTAATTCCCTGACCAGCAAAAATATCTTTAATTTTTCCTACACCAATCACTTCCTGTCCCGCTTTCTTTATTGCATCCAGCATTGTCTCCCCAGGCGGAGTCAGTGAATAATCATGTCTTCCGGCAGTTCTTATATAGTTTCCCCCCTTTCCGGTAAAGGGTCTGGCTATTACACGGCCCACACTGTGTTTCCCGCAAAGCAGCCTTCTGGCTATCTGGCAGTACTCATACAATTTTTCCACTGGTATTACTTCTTCATGCGCTGCAATCTGAAATACACTGTCAGCTGACGTATATACAATTAAGTCTCCTGTTCTTACATGTTCATCGCCATAGTCTTTAATTACTTCTGTGCCAGAATAGGGTTTGTTACATAAAATCCCCCTTCCGGTCATTTCACAGAAGGCATCTGTTATTTCTGCCGGAAATCCTTCCGGATAAACGGGCAACGGATTCGGAGAGATCACTCCTGCAATTTCCCAATGACCAATTGTTGTATCCTTTCCTTTGGAAGCTTCCCTCATTCTGCCATACCGTGCTGTGGGGTGGGCTGCGCCTTCCTTCCAGTCAATTCCATCAATATTAAATAATCCAAGCTGTTCCATATTTGGCAGATGGAAACAGGAGCCTTTTGACGCTGAGCGCAGGGTATTGGTTCCCGCATCGCCAAATTCAGCAGCATCATCCATCGCGCCTATTCCCACACTGTCCAAAACAATTAAAAAAACTCTTTTCATCAGGGTATCCCTTTCCTCTTCTAATAAATTCCTTAACAGGGTTTGTTTTTATTTTCCTGTAATAGGATACCACATTTTTTTAAATATAGCATCTATTTATTCAGCAGGCAGGGTGCTGATTACAATAGCATCAGGAGAAACTCCTGTTTTGCGGATGATAATATCTTCTATCTGTGCCCGCTGTGCTTCAGTAAGTTCTGCTGCATTCACCACCACATCTACTGTTTCATCTGTTATGCTTACCACCACATCTTCAAATCCCTTGCTCTCCAAAAGTATTTCTGCTGCCGTTTCTTTTTCTGCCACATCTGTAATGGCAATCATATTATCCACAGCCTCCTGCTTTTGTTCTTCGCTGATATTAACATTGTTGATAATCTCAAGCAGTGTTTCTTTATTTCTTGCTCTCGTCTGTTCCTTTAAAAGGCGGGCGCCGGAAAGTGTATCAAGACTGGAAGCTGAAGTAAATACTGCCTCCCCTGGTGTTTCTCCCCCTGAAAGCTGATTTGAGATATCCTGCGTGTTGTTTTCTGCCAGAACTTCATCCATAGTCTCATCCAGGTAATTGTCCTGCTGCATCACCACATCAGAATCCAGACTTTCAATTTCTCCAAAACCTGCCTGTTCCATATCTTCATCCGATATTTCAAACAGTGCGGCTACATCTGCATCTGTATCCGTAACGGTCTGCTGCCCGCCTGCAACTACCGTATCGGAACCTGCAGTCATAATTTCTTCTTCTGTAATTTTGCTGCCGGCAAAGTTCAGGTATCCTGCAACAGCAATCATAATTGCCAGCGCCGTAATCATAATCTGATTCTTCTTTACCATATTTTTCAAATCCGTTTCTCCTTCTTACTGTGATATCATTTTAACTATTTTAATTTTATGTGCCTCTATGCCAAATAATGCCTGAATTGCTTCAGTTATATTCTTAACAGTTTTCGCATTTCCACCGCCCTGCGCGGATACCACCACTCCTTGTATACGGGGAGCAATAACCTTTTTTACATAAGGCATATCATCACTCCCCTGCCCTCCCATACGGACAGTCTCCATAGTTTCACTTATATCTGTGGTATTTCTGCTGCCACCGGCAGAATCCACTTCCGTGGATCCATTCCTTATTGTATTTATATCCTTTTCTACCAGCGCTTCCCCTGAACTTTCCAGTGTGACCATCACTTTGACTTTTCCAACGCCTGCCATAGTACCAAGCAGCTCTTCTAAGGAATACTCAAGTGCAGAAGCATAGGAAAGAAGAACATTTTCATTTATTCCTGCTCCCTGCCCGTCTCCTGAGCTTTGGATATTTACTGAACGTATATTTATCATATCAGTTTCGTTGTCCAATTGAACGGACTTTGTGCTGTTTTTCTCCTTTTTTTCCATAGGCCATGCTATCACCAGAAGCAGAATCCCCACAAGGACCAATATCAGAAAATTGTCCTTTGTAAACTTTCCTTTTAATTTATTTGTTAATTCCTTTTCCTGCATATACAGCCTCCGTTTTTCCTTCTCCCAATCAGGGACTGCAAAAAATTTATTTCATTCTGATTTCAATCCGTTCAGCGTCCACTCCGATACATTTCCCATAAAGTTCCTTCAGCCCGCTTTCCTCCTTTTGCCACTCCCCTCCTTTATTATCATCCAAATGTATGGGCGCTATCTGAATTAGTTCCTCTCCATTTTTTTTCCTTTCCATAAGCGTTATAATTATCTTTTCTCTTCCTGCATCAAATTGTGGTTTTTCTTCCCCCTGGCTTATCCATCCCCTTATGTCCACACTGACAATTTCATATCTGGAGTCGCATTCTGCCAGCCGCATTTTCAGTTCATCCCCAATTTCCTCATATATGTTTATGTAGTTTTCCTCAAGCTGTAGTTCTCCCCGGCTTTCATTTATTGCTTTTTCCAGCATTTCCACCCGGCTTTGTATTTCCTGTTTCTGCCCATCGTCCATAAGCAGACCGAAAAATGGTTCTGTTATTTTTAGAATAACCATAATGCCTGCCAGTATTCTTACATATTTCATATAAGAACTGCCCGGCACAAAATAAAGAACCGCCTGAGCGATAATCATAAATATACATACTTCCCTGATAACAGAAATCATTCGGCCACCCTCCCGGAAGTTTAAGCTGAAACGGTATAAGATACTACCGCAACCACAATAATAAACAAAGCTGCTGATGTAAACACACACCGCAAAAGAAGAAAGCATCCTTTTCCTACCTGATCGGCACAGCTGGAAATCCTTTTGTCGCTTACAATTCCACTAACTGCAGCCCCTAATTTCACAGTCCCCGTAATAATGAGTATCTTTAAAACCGGAACAAGGCAGACACCAAGCAATATTACCAAGAGCAAAACTCCCATGCTGTTTTTGATTAAAACGGCCGACCCTAACATCAGTTCCGTTACGCCTTCGGCTACACCGCCTATGCCTGGTATGGCTGAAACCGCTTTCCGCATGGCAGAGATTTTTAAACGGGATGCCGCCGGAACAATAACAGCCTGTACAAGACTCAAACCCGTAACAGCTCCCATAGAAGCTTTTAAGGCAAACCCAATTCCCTTTTCAATAAATTCCAATAAAAGGGACAGCTTTTCTTCCGCCCACAGGCCGTTTAACAGCGCAATCAGTACATAGCTGTAAATAAAGGGCAAAAGCACTGTATTCAGAAAACTTTCTACCAGATAAGCAATTACCAGCATTAGCTGATAGTAATACACCGCAGCTCCGGCTCCCTGGGCTGCCCCTACCGCAATAAAATATGTAGGTATAAACAGTTTTATAAATAAAACAATATTTTCTATACATGTATGCGCAACACCTGCCACAAAAACAAATACCTTTGTCATCACCACCATCAAAAACAGATATAAAAAGTAAAATCCTGCCTGGGCAATCTGTTGTCCTGAAAAAAGGTCGGAAAACTCCGCAAAAAGCGCTGACGCTATTCCAAGAACCAGAATATATACAAGAATATGCCTTACCCCTGAAAGTTCCTCTGTCAATGCGCTTTTTATCTGCCTGAAAAAAACCTGGAAGGCTTCTGTCGCTTTCCCCTTCAATATCATTTTTAAAAAACCGTCAGCATCAATATTTATTCCTGGAAAAAGTTCTTCCATTCCTTCATTGACAGAGCTCATGTCATAAGAGGAAAGCCATTTATCAATATATTCAAAATCATTTACCGGCATTTCCTCCTCTGCCTGTACTTTCATGGCAGGCAGGAAAAAGCACATAGTTATTCCCAGCAGGAATAGTACCCCTTTCCACTTTTTTTTCATTGCCACTCCCCCGCATACCGCCAGTTTTACTGTCATCCTGCTATAACATTAATATTTTCAATTACAGCTGCAAGAACAGGAAGTCCCATAAGCAGCACTGACAGTTTCCCAAATATTTCTATCTGTCCTGCCACTGCCCCATAGCCCGCATCACGGCAGATAGATGCACAAAACTCACAGACATATGTAATCCCTACTGCTTTAAGCAACAGTCCCAGATACTCATTATTTCCATTTAAATAGGAGAAAAGCCCCTCCATCCTTTCAAGAAGCATTTTCAGTCCATTTACCGAAAATGTGAAAATTATCAGACAAATTGCAGCTCCCAAATATAAGCCATACTCTGGCCGGTTACTCCTAAACTGCAGAGCAAGCATTGCTCCTGCCACCCCCAGGAGCCCTATTTTAATAATTTCCATTTTGACCTCCCCATATCCCCAGACCTTCACCTGCAGTTTGGTATAAACTGGCAGCTTTTAGCCATCCGTCTATATGGCCCGGCTTTCAAATGCTGAATAAATCCTGAATCATAATGAACAAATCGTAAATATAGGGAAGTATCCATGTCAGTACCAGAATTAATCCCGCCAGGCTGATAAGAAAAGCATGTTCTTCTCTTCCACTGTGTTTTAATATCTGCCCCAAAATCGTTATCAATATTCCCACTGCCGCTATCTTAAAAATCAGATTGATTTCCATTGTTGTCCCTTCCTGCGATACTTTTAAAGCTACAGGAGCAGAATGGATATCAGTATGCCCGCCGCCACCCCAAAGCTCATGATTATTTTATTCTTGCTCTTTTTATCCCTTTCCAGCTCCGTAATCTGCAAATTTACCTCTCTTTGCAGTTCATCAAGCGCCCCTGCCTGTGCAGCTTCCTCCATATAGCCAAGACAGGAGGCAAAATCATAAACCAGCTTTTTCTCCTTTTTTGTGAGAGGTGAGTTTTTCAGCGCTTTTTCCATCTGCTGCATCCATATAAGAATTAAATCCTCTCCATATTCATAAGTCCTCTGATAAATATCCAGAAAAATTCCTGCAAAAGGTTCTTCTATCTTTTGAGATATTCTCCACAAAGCTTCCGGAATGGCAGCCTTTTGGTAGCTAATATAATATTTCATATCCTCATAAATGCTTCTTATCTGTTTCAACATTTGTAACCGTACCTCTGTCTCCCTGCAATGGCTTCCCGCAAATCCGGCGCATCCCATTATCACAAATACACATCCCATTAGTTTTTCCATAATCTACCCTTATGTACCCTTTTTCCATCTCTGTCCAGAATTTCTCTAATCTGGCAGACCCCCTGCTCTTTTTCCAAAAAAAGATATCTTTCAAAAAACTTTTGCCCTGTCCTTATGCGCTTAGACACATCCTCCATGGAATTGCCATGTATTGTGGCTGCCACACTGCTGCCGCACTGCAGTACACTTAAAATCGCCTTCATATCCTCATATCCGCCTATTTCATCCACTGCCACAACTGCAGGAGCCATAGAACGCATAAGGAGCATCATTCCCTGCACTTTAGGGCAGCCATCCAGCACATCTGTACGGATTCCCACCCGGTTTTGCGGAATTCCCATAAAACTCCCTGCAATTTCCGACCGCTCGTCCACTACCCCCACCTGCCTGCCCGTCCCATAAGGATTTCCCTCCGACACTTGTCTTACAATATCCCGCAGCAAGGTAGTTTTTCCACACCCAGGAGGGGAAACCAGAAGGGTATTTAAAAAACGGTCGTTTTCGTACAAGTAAGGCATAGCTTCAGTTGCCGCCCCAATAATTTCATGGGAAATTCTTATATTCAAAAAACGGATATGTGTAATGTTTCTGATAGCTCCATCTTCATTTAAAACAACCTGTCCGGCCATTCCCACTCTGTGTCCTCCCGGAACCGTAAGAAATCCCTGTCTGATTTCACTTTCAAAAGCATACATGGAATATCTGCATATATTTCTTATGATTTCGTCCATTTCTTTTTCCGTCAAATACCAGGAATCACGGATGTCCGTACACAAAACTCCTCTTCCGGACAAAAATTTCTCTTCCCCGGAATAAATAAGTCTTACTGGCTGTCCCACACCCAGACGGATTTCCTGCAGTTTATCCGCCCGCAGCAATGCCTGGTCCCATCGGCTTTTCATATTATCCGGAAATATCCGTAAAATTTCTTCTCTCTTTGTCATCACCTTCACCCCTTATCCCAATATATGATGCTTTGTCCAGGTTATTCCAATAAGTTAATTTTTATTTTAAAAGTGTACAAAAAAAGCAGGCTTATCGCCTGCTTTTTCCTTTTTGTATTTATTTCTGTGCCACATCCTTCATGGAAAAACTCATTCTTCCCATCTTATCCTTACCAAGGCAGACAACCGTCACTTTATCGCCAAGAGTAAGCACATCTTCCACACGGTTTATTCTCTCTCTGGCAATCTTGGAAATATGAACCATTCCTTCCTTGCCAGGCGCAAATTCTATGAATGCGCCGAATTCCTTAATGCTAACTACAATTCCCTGGAAAATTTGTCCTTCCTGGTAATCTGTCACAATTGTCTTAATGTATTCAACAGCCTTATCCATCATCACCGCATCGGTACCGCATACAGACACATTTCCATCATCTGTAATATCAATCTTAACGCCAGTACGGGCAATTATCTCATTGATCGTCTTTCCTCTCTGTCCAACTACATCCCCAATCTTTTCAGGGTCTATCTGAATAGAAATAATTTTAGGCGCATAAGGTCCTACTTCCGGTCTGGGAGCTGCAATTGCTTTTTTCATACAATTATCCATGATAAATAGCCTTGCCTGCCGGCATCTTTCAATAGCGCCTTCCACAATGGGTCTGGTAAGCCCATGGATTTTAATATCCATCTGAATAGCCGTAATGCCTTCTGTGGTTCCGGTTACCTTAAAATCCATATCGCCAAAGAAATCTTCCAGCCCCTGGATGTCGGTTAGAAGAACAAAGTCTTCATCTGTTTCACCTGTTACCAAACCGCAGGAAATCCCTGCCACCATCTTCTTTATAGGCACACCTGCCGCCATCAGCGACATGCAGGATGCACAGGTAGATGCCATAGAAGTAGAGCCATTGGACTCAAAAGTTTCGGAAACCGTCCGAATTGCATAAGGAAATTCCTCTTCCGAAGGAAGCACAGGCACCAATGCCCGCTCTGCCAGTGCCCCATGTCCTATTTCCCTTCTCCCCGGTCCTCTTGAAGGTTTTGTTTCCCCTACAGAATAGGAAGGGAAATTATAGTGATGCATATAACGTTTACTTACTTCGTTTTCATCCAATCCATCAATTTTCTGCTGGTCAGATAAAGGCGCCAATGTGCAGACATTGCAAATCTGTGTCTGTCCCCTGGTAAACATAGCCGAACCATGTACTCTCGGAATAATATCCACTTCTGCTGCAAGAGGACGTATCTGGGTAATTTCACGGCCATCAGGACGCTTATGATCCTTTAAAATCATTTTACGAACCGTTTTCTTTTCATACTGGTAAATTGCCTCTCCCAGAAGCAAAAGCCATTCTTCATTTTCTGCAAAAGCCTCTTCCAGTTTTTCGGTTATATTTTTAATATTTTCTTCACGAACCTGCTTTTCATCGGTAAATACTGCTTCCTCCATTTCTGCAGGAGGCACAATTTCCTTAATTGCGGTAAACAGTTCTTCCGGCACCGCACAGCTTGTATATTCATGTTTTTTCTTGCCTGCCTCTGCCATAATCTGATTTATAAAAGCAATGATTGTCTGATTGATTTCATGTGCCTTATAGATTGCCTCGATCATTTTCTCTTCCGGTACCTCATTGGCGCCTGCCTCAATCATAATGACTTTTTCTTTGGTAGAAGCAACTGTCAGATTCAAATCGCCATTTTTCCACTGCTCCTGGGACGGGTTAACAATAAATTCCCCATCCAGCATGCCAATCTGGGTCATGGCACAGGGACCGTCAAAAGGAATGTCCGAAATACAGGTCGCTATGGCAGCTCCCAGCATGGCCACCAGCTCCGGCCGACAGTCGGGATCAACGCTCATTACCATATTGTTTAAAGTAACATCATTTCTGTAATCCTTAGGAAACAGCGGACGCATAGGTCTGTCTATCACGCGGCTTGTCAGAATAGCATTTTCGGATGCCTTTCCTTCCCTTTTGTTAAATCCTCCCGGTATCTTTCCTACCGCATATAATTTTTCCTCATATTCTACACTTAAAGGGAAAAAATCAATCCCTTCTCTGGGTTTGTCCGATGCCGTTGCAGTAGACAATACCGTGGTATCGCCATAGTGCATAAACGCACATCCGTTTGCCTGCTTTCCCACCCTGTCAATATCAACGCTGAGTGTACGGCCTGCAAGTTCCATTTTAAATGTCTTGTACATAATCTCTCTCCTTTTCTACTCTTACCAGCCGCTTTTGGACAGGCGGCTACATGATATAAAAAGACGGAGCATTAAATTTGCTCCGCCTAAAACTACCCTCTTTTATATACAAGTCTTTGATTTACAAGGCAGGCACATGCGCTCCCACAAAACAAACACATTTGTCGTTTCCTATGCTGCATAAATGACAGTCTGCCTAAAACTTTTTGGCTTGTACAATATGGATGGCCATGCGGTCTGCCATATCAGGCTTCGCATGACATGGTTACTTTCTAAGTCCCAGTTTTTCAATCAAAGCACGGTATCTTTCAATATCCTTATCTTTAAGATAATTAAGAAGACCACGTCTCTGACCTACCATTTTAAACATACCACGTCTGGAATGATTATCCTTCGGATGAACCTTCAGGTGTTCGGTAAGTTCCTGGATTCTCGCGGATAATACAGCGATTTGTACCTCCGGTGAACCGGTATCACCTTCACTCCTTGCATATTCTTTCATGATAGCTGTTTTCTTTTCCTTAGAAATCATCTTTCTTCCTCCTTATTTTTAAACGCCAGATGCTAAGAGCTGGTCGGAGTGTCCAGAACTCCGGGCAACGGCTGACCTCACATTTACCAATCATAGCACAACTTATATACTATGTAAAGTAATATTTTTAATCATATAAAATTCTGACCATTTTATGAGGTGTCCTGTAATTATAAGAAGAAATCTTTATACCTGTTTTGGGGCTGCTGGCGTGAATAACCTGTCCGCTGCCAATGTAAATGGCCACGTGATTTATCGTGCCGCCTTTGGCATAAAAGACCAGATCTCCCGGCTTTAAGTCATCAGCATCTATTCTGGTTCCTCTGGTTGCCTGTTCTCTGGATGTTCTGGGAAGAGAAACACCATACTTGGCAAATACGCTAAGAACAAACCCTGAACAATCTGCACCATTTGTCAGGCTTGTCCCTCCCCACACATAAGGATTGCCAAGAAACTGTTTGGCATACTGACACAGATCCACTCTTATATCAGAAACTCCCTGTCCATATAAAAGCTCTGTCATAGTGACTGCTGTATTTAATTCTGATTTTACCTCCACATAATCAGAAGACACATAAACCTCTTCATCGTCCAGATAAACTCTTATCCATCCATCATCCTGTATCTCCACAATGTCAAGAATTTCTCCTGCTGCCACCTGAGTGACAATTTCAGCCTCAAGGCTTGGCTCTTCCCTGATATTCAGGGCATCTGCCGTTGATACCGCTATTGCCGATGCAAGCTCTTCCCCCCGCATCTTGGCTTCAAAACCCGTAAGCAGATATTCTTCTTTGACATATCCTTCTACCTTGCCTGATTTTATATAGGCCCATCCATTTTCTGTGCTGATAATCTCACATGCAGCATTCTTAGGCAGCTTGCCCACCAATTTACCTGATTCATCAGGTTCCTTTCTGATATTTAAGTTATTTTCCGAAACATTACAGATTCCCAGGTGGGTATAACCCCATAAGGCACCCTCTGCATTTTTTGCTATTTCCACATATTCAACTTTTGTAAGGGGAGAAATAAATAAATTCCCTGCTCCTGCTGTCAGTAAGTCTTCCGTATTATCTGTTGTAACCTGTGTACCTTTCCCATTAAGTTCTGCCGCATAAACAGAAAGGGGTTCTCCCAGAAGCATAAACGATGTAAGAACACAGACCCCGCAAATCATTTGTTTTTTCAAAACTCAACCTCCAAAGTTATTACAAAATTGTTACAATTCAACATGGCTATTATAACAATTAACACTAAGGATGTCAAATAACTATTTTAATTTTTTTCAGAAATATTTTCCAACAGGATAAACGCACAATATTTTCAAAGCCCGTCAGGAACAGTACTGCCTGCATTTATGTCCAATAATGCCGCTAAAAACCGTTAGTGAAAATGAAATTTTCTTCCTTGTGCAATGTCCTTTTCCATCTGCGCTTTCAGCTCCTGTACATTTCCAAATTTACGCTCTGGCCTTTTAAATTGTAACAATTCTGTTACAATTTCTTTCCCATACATATCCTTTTCAAAATCATACAGATATGTCTCTACACTGACGGCTCCGGTTTCATTTACAGTAGGCTTATATCCAATATTTGTAATGCCCGGATAAGACATCTCTCCCTCGTGGACAATGGAATAATACACGCCTCTTGGTGGAAGCAGTTTTTCTTCTTCCGGATATAAATTTAACGTAGGCATCCCCAGCCGCCTGCCAAGGCGGTTTCCCAAAGCTACATATCCGTTAAAGCTGTAATACCTGCCAAGAAGTTCTCCCGCTGTGGTCATGTCCCCCTGCTCTACCTTTTCCCTGACAAAAGTGGAACTGATTTCACGTTCTCTGTAATACACTTTATCGACTACCTGTACCTGATATTCATAGGTTTCTGACATCTGCTGCAAAAGCTCCCTGTTGCCCATCCCTTTATAACCAAAAGACAAGTCTGCCCCTGCCGCAATGTATTTTGCACGCATCTGGCCTGCCAGATACTTTTTTACAAAATCCTCTGGCAGTGTAGCTGCCGTTTCTTTATTCAAGGGAAATTCTATCAGAATATCCATCCCCAGTTTTTCAAATAATTTTCTTTTTTCCTGTCGGGTGGTCAATTCTTTCCCTTTAACCTGACCAAAAAAAACTGCGGCAGAAGGATGAAAGGTAAAAGCCACCGCCAAAAGTCCTTTCTCCTTCTGCCTGATAATATGGGAAAGCAACTGTAAATGCCCTCTGTGAAGACCATCAAACTTTCCAATGGCAACCGCTGTTTTTCCCTCTATCTGAAAATCTGTCTCATTAATAATTTTCATAATTTCCGCAAGCCCTCTTATCCTGGCAGAAACATTTTCACCGGACGAAACAGCTCCCGTGTTTCATCATAGCAGTAAATTCCATAAAATACATTTTTATGGCTGTATGCCCGAAACTGCTGTCCATCTTTCAAATCATCCGCCATACCTTTTCCCAAACATGGCAATATGTCTCCTTGTTCCAGCTGGTTCCCATTTTTCAGCCGGCTGTACCCATTTTCATTTATATGAAGTGAATGAAGTCCTTCAAACATTCTCTCCACCGGAATCAGAGCTGCCTCCAGTTCCTGATCATCTGCCAGCTGCTGCAGCTTAGAAAGTGTCCATGTATTCTCTATCTTAAATTCCCCAACTCTTGTTCTTGTAAGATTTTTCATCACTCCGCCACAGCCAAGAAGCTGTCCAATGTCATGACACAGTGTTCTGATATATGTTCCTTTGGAGCACGCCACCTTTATGGTATATTCCGGATGAGTTTCCTTTAATATCTCAATCGAATAGATTGATATGGGACGTGCCGCCCGTTCTATTTCCTGCCCTTTTCTTGCAAGCTCACAGAGCTTTCTGCCGTTTACTTTAAGGGCGGAATACATAGGCGGTATCTGCATCCTATCTCCCAGAAAGGAGTATGCGGCTTCTTTCACCTGCTCTGCTGTCACCTGCACATTCCGCTCTTCCAGCACTCTGCCTGAAATATCCTGGGTATCTGTCACCAGCCCCAGCTGAAGCACAGCGATATATTCTTTGCTTCTATCCGTCAGCATATCACAGAGTTTTGTGCCGTTTCCCAGACACACAGGAAGAACCCCCACCGCATCCGGGTCAAGGGTTCCTGTGTGTCCAATTTTTTTCTGTTTACAAATACCACGAAGCTTTGCCACCACATCATGAGAAGTGTATCCTGCCTCTTTATATACATTAATTATTCCATGGTACATATCCTTTTCATCTCCACACAGTTCAAAGGCTGCCAAAAACGCCTGCATGTTCCCTTTAATCTGAATATATTACACATTCTTTCCTGCCGTCCGCAGCTGCGCCGCAATCTGATTTGAAAGATTATTTACAATATCATGAAAAGTTCCCTGCATATCCGCCCCTGCTGCCCGCTTATGTCCGCCTCCGCCAAAGAACATGGCAACCTTCGCCACATCCACAATTCCATTTGAGCGCAGGCTTACCTTATACCGCAGGATATCCGTCTGGTACATAAAAATTGCACACTCCACTCCTTTGGTGTTTCGGAGCTGATTCACAATTCCTTCCAGATCATGGGGCTGCGCCCGGTAAAAGCCCATGGTCTTTTTGTCTACCATGCTTACCACACATTTGCCATCCATGAACATTATACTCTCTAAAAGAGCCCTGCCCAATATCTGATTCTGGACATAAGTCTTCTCATAAAAAGTTTCTTCTATCAGACGGGAGAAATCAAAACCATAGGCAATCAGTTCCGCTGCAGTTCTTAAGGTTTTTGGGGAGGTATTGGAATACTGGAACACGCCTGTGTCATGAACCATTCCTATATAAAGGGCTTTTGCCGCTTCTTTATCCAGTAAGCTTTTATCCCCAATCACATCATAAACCAATTCACTGGTAGAGCTTGCATCTGTCACTATGTAGTTTACATCACCACATCCTTTATTACTGATGTGATGGTCAATATTAATCCTCTTTTTCGCTTCATCAAAATACTGTTCTGCACCGCCCATTCTCTCTTTTACCGTATCCAGCGCAATAAACACATCAAAAGCTCCAACCTCCGAAGCAAAATCCGTATGAATGTCATCTATTCCGCTGATACAGGAAAAGACATCTGCCGGCTTCTCAAGCATTACCTGGATGCAGGCAGCGGGGCATACCTTTTTCAAATACAGGTAAAGCCCCATAGCCGCTCCAATACAGTCACCATCCGGCCTGATATGGCCTCCAATTCCAATACTGCCGGCATCCTTTACTTCTTCATAAATATTCATAGCTCTCTCCGATTTCTACTGCTCTTTATTTTGGTTAACCTCATCTATCAATTTAGACATTTTTACTCCATAGGCAATAGACTGATCCACAATAAAGCGTATCTCAGGAGTGTTGCGTAAATTTACCCGCCGTGCCAGTTCCTTCCGTATAAAACCTTCCGCACTGTTTAAACCTTCCAGCGTGTCCTTCTGGGCCTTTTCATCGCCATATACGCTTACCCATGCCTTACAGGTCTTTAAATCGGGCGCAACCTCCACAGAAAGTACAGAGGTCAGAGAACTGACCCTTGGATCTTTAATCTCCCCCTGTATAATTTCTGCCAGGACTTTCTGCACCTCCCCGTTAATCCGGGTATTTTTCATACTGTTTTTTCTCACCTTGGAACCTCCACCATAATATATGCTTCTACAATGTCAAGCTCCTGCATCTGGTCAAAACCTTCAAATACAAGACCACACTCAAATCCTGCCCTGACCTCTTTTACATCATCCTTGAAACGCTTAAGGGAAGCTAACGCGCCCTCGTAAATCTGATCGCCTTCTCTGGTAATGCGTACCTTGCAGTCTCTCTGGAAAGTACCGTCAAGAATATAGGATCCGGCAATATTTCCTACTGCAGATGCCTTAAATATCTGTCTTACTTCCGCATGGCCGATTACTTTTTCTTCAAATATCGGATCCAGCATTCCCTTCATTGCCGCCTCTATATCTTCAATGGCCTGATAAATGACTCTGTAAAGCCTGATATCCACGCCTTCCCTTTCAGCAATTGCTTTGGCCGTAGCGTCTGGACGGACATTAAACCCGATAATAATTGCTGATGACGCTGAAGCTAAGGAAACATCGGATTCATTAATAGCGCCTACGCCGCCATGAATACATTTTACAACCACTTCTTCGTTGGAAAGCTTCATCAGACTTTGTTTTACCGCTTCCACACTACCCTGTACATCTGCTTTTACAATAATGTTAAGCTCTTTCAAATTGCCTTCCTGAATCCGTGTAAAGAGATCATCCAACGACATTTTGGCCTTGGTTTCTTCCAGCATTTTTTCCTTGTTTTGGGCCAGATAAGTCTCTGCATAAGATTTTGCCGTTTTATCATTTTCATGGGCGATGAACACTTCCCCTGCACTTGGCACATCGGAAAGGCCCAAAATTTCAACCGGAGTAGAAGGAATTGCTTCTTTTACCCTTCTTCCCTTGTCGTCTATCATTGCTCTTACCTTACCATGACTTGCGCCTGCAGAGATAAAATCCCCCACGTGAAGGGTACCTTTCTGCACCAATACTGTGGCAACCGGCCCCCGGCCTTTATCAAGTTCAGCCTCAATTACAAGTCCCCTGGCCTGTCTGTTGGGATTTGCCTTTAATTCCATAATTTCAGCGGTAAGCAGAATCGTTTCAAGAAGGGTTTCAATTCCCTCCCCCGATTTTGCAGAAACAGGAACAAACTCTGTGGTTCCGCCCCAGTCTACAGGAATCAGTTCGTATTCTGTCATTTCCTGTTTGACTCTGTCAATGTTAGCTCCAGGCTTATCTATCTTATTTACAGCAACAATAATTTCAATTCCCGCTGCCTTGGCATGATTAATTGCTTCCACTGTCTGGGGCATTACACCGTCATCCGCCGCTATTACCAGAATTGCAATATCCGTGGAATTTGCCCCCCGCATACGCATTGCCGTAAACGCCTCATGTCCTGGTGTATCAAGGAACGTGATAGACTGTCCATTAATATTTACAGTATATGCGCCTATATGCTGGGTAATTCCTCCCGCTTCCTTATCTGTCACATTTGTTTTACGGATAGCGTCAAGAAGCGAAGTTTTCCCATGGTCCACATGCCCCATAACGCAGATGACCGGCGGTCTGCTTTCCATTTTTTCTTCTGCTTCCTCTTCTTCCTTAAGCAATTCTTCAATCACATCAACTTTTTCTTCTTTTTCACAGATAATTTCATATTCAATTGCTATATTTTCTGCATCTTCAAAAGAAATATCCGAGTTCACCGTAACAATCTGTCCCTGCATGAACAGCTTTTTAATAATTACGGAGGGCTGCAGCTTCATCTTGTCAGCCAGTTCTTTGATGGTAAGAGATTCTGGAATGGTGATAACCTTAATCTGCTCTTCCACCACTTCTGCCGTTTTCTTTTCCGGTTTAATAAATCTGCCTGCTTTATTTTTGTTCTTTACTGCTGCCTCGTCTTCTTCATAGATAAAGTCTTTCCTTGATTTCTTATCCCTCTCCTGACTAATTCTGCGCTTCTCGTCATCCCTGCGCTTTTCATCTTTAACCGGGGCTTCCGGAACGAAACTTTTACCTGGCTTTTCATTGCGCTTAAATCGATTGTCCTGTCCCTGAGCGCTTCTCTCGCCTCGGTTATTATTTCCACCAGGTCTGTTATTATTCCTGTCAGAGCCATTACCCCTGAAATCATTCCTGCCGCCCTGACCACCGGAACGATTAGCGCCCTCAAATCTTTTACCGTCGCCTCTCGCATTCCTTTCGCCCTGATTACTGCCAGTGCTTCCCTGATTTCTTTCACCTCTCTGATGCCTTTCATCTCTTTGATGCCTTTCATTTCCCTGCGACTGTCTGGATCCTTTGTTTTCCCTTGCAGCAGACGTTTGCTTTTCTGCTCTTTCCGGCTTTTCCGTAATACTTTGGGCCTGAAGTTTTGCTCTTTCCTGGGCTTCCTTAGCCTCCTTCGCTTCTCTGGCCTCTTTTTCTGCTTTGGCCGCCAATGCTTCCTGGGCCTCTTTAACAGCCTGAGCCTCTCTTGCCGCTTGCGCCTCCTGAGCCGCCTTTGCATTTTTGGCTGCTATTCTCTCATTTTCCAGCTTTCGTGCATTCTGCTTAAAATCAACCTGCATACTTTCAGGCACAGAAGGAGCTGTAAGGGGACGGATAATTTTGTGGGGAACTTCCTTTCTTTGATTTCCCTGGGCAGGTCTGGGGGATTGTTTTCCCTGAGATTGTCTGTTTCCCTGTTTTCCCTGTCCCTGAGCCTTAGGGGTTCCCTGATTCTGGGCCTTTTGTGTTCCCTGCCCCTGGCTTCTGGATGTGCCCTGTCCCTGGTTTCTGGAGCCTCCCTGACTCTGGGCCTTTTGTGTTCCCTGTCCCTGCTTACGTTCTCCCAAAGACCGCTGTGTTGGAATATTGCTGTTATGGGGATTGCTCACAAAAATAATTTTCTTTCTTTTTTTCGGCTGTTCTCCCTGCCCGGATTCCTTTGTTTCCTGCTTTTTCTCTGTTTTTGCTTCCTGATCAGTTTCCGTTTTGTTTACTGACCGGGCCTCTTGTTTTTCTTCCGGTTTTGCCGTCCTTTTTTCATCCAACCCTGACGCCTGTTTTGCCTGGACTTTGGCTTCCGTCCCTTTATCCGTATCTTTTCCAAAAGCTTTTCTGACCATATTCGCTGCCTCTTCTTCAAGAACACTTTGGGCTGCTTTCACTTCTATCCCTTTATTTTGTAAAAAAGCAATAATTTCTTTGCTTTGCTTTTCCATTTCTTTTGCTATTTCATGCACTTTAATTTTGGCCATTCCCTTACCTCCGTCTTAATTCTGTGACTCTTCCAAACGCTTTATTATACTTTCTGCCAATCCCTTATCCGTAACTGCCACAGATGCCCTCATCTCTTTACCGACTGCCCTTCCAAGCGCTTCCTTTGTTCCATAAAAGTAAATCGGTGTGTTGTAAAACATACACTTATCCGTAAATAGTTTTCTGGTATTATCGGAAGCCTCACTGCTGACAATCACCAGTGCCGCCTTTCTTTCCTTAACCGCCTTTTCTGTGGAAAATTCGCCGCTCACCAGATTTTTTCCCTTTGCGGCAAGGCCCAAAAGGGATAATATTCTATCATTCATGAAAAGTATCAAACTCCTTTTCCAGATTATCGTAAATCTCACTTGGTATGCTTACCTTAAAAGACCGTTCCACACCTTTATTTTTCCGTGCTTTCTGCAGACACTCCATGTTCCTGCAAAGGTAAGCGCCTCTTCCATTTTTTTTCCCTGTTACATCCAATATGATATCATCCTCCGGTGTCTTAAGAACACGCATCATTTCTTTTTTACTTTTCATTTCCCCACATCCGATACACTGCCGCATGGGAATTTTTTTTGCCATTAAAACGCCTCCTTACTCCGTAAAACCGGAAGAATCCTCATCCTCTTCTATTGCCTGACTGCCTTCTTCCTCTTCTTCCATTTCCTCTTCTTCCTGGTATTCATCCTCTGCGTCTGCATCAAATGCTTCATCCTCTAAATTTTCCGTATCCCCCTGCGTCTCTCCTTCCAAAATCTCCTGAAGCTCTTCTTCCGGCTCTCCTTCAAATGCTTCCGTATAAAATTCCTCCCCGTCTGCATCCTGTCCGCCTATATTTTCCTCAGAAGAGTCTTCTTTATACTCTTCCTCATATTCTTCATATCCATCATATTCTTCATACTCATCCATATAGTCTTCATACCGGAATCCGGGAGCGTCTTTCGCCTGGGTTTCACTTTTAATATCAATTTTATAACCAGTCAGTCTTGCCGCTAACCTTGCATTTTGTCCCTCTTTTCCAATTGCAAGAGAAAGCTGGTAATCCGGCACCACTACCTTTGCTGTTTTTTCGTCCGGGTCCGCAAACACGGCAACGATTTTAGCCGGAGAAAGGGCATTTTGAATCAGGTTTCCGGGATTATCATCCCAGTTGATAATATCTATTTTCTCCCCCCGCAGTTCATCCACAATGGAATTAACCCTGGCGCCATTTAGTCCTACGCAGGCCCCCACAGCATCCACATTCATATTGTTGGATCTTACCGCCATCTTTGTTCTGCTTCCTGCTTCCCTGGCGATACTCATAATTTCCACTGTGCCATCCTTAATCTCCGTAACCTCCGCCTCAAAGAGACGTTTCACCAGTTCCGGATGTGTCCGGCTGACCAGTATTCTCGGTCCCTTAGGTGTATTCTTGACCTCAAGAATATATACCTTAATTCTCTCAGTGGGTTTAAACACTTCGCCTTTTACCTGTTCGCTCTCATTAAGGATGCCATCCGCTTTTCCCAAATTGATACTGATATTTCTGCCAATATAACGCTGTACAATTCCTGTTACAATATCCTTTTCCTTTTCAAAATACTGGTTATAAATAACGCTTCTCTCTTCTTCCCTTATTTTTTGCAAAATTACATTTTTAGCATTCTGGGTGGCAATACGTCCGAATTCTTTGGATTTAATTTCCACATGAATAATATCGCCAAGGGCTGCATTAGATTTAATCTCCTTTGCATCTTCAAGTGATATCTCCAGGCAGGCGTCCTCCACCTCTTCCACCACTTCCTTTTCCGCATAGCAGAGAAAGTCACAGGTATCTCTGTCAATTTCCACTTTTATATTGTCAGATTTTCCAAAATGGTTCTTGCAGGCTGTAATCAGAGAGTTTTCAATCGCTTCAAAAAGCGTGTCCTTACTGATTTCTTTCTCCTTCTCCAAAATATCCAATGCTTCCATTAATTCCTTGTTCATTTTCCCTTATCCCTTTCTGCCCGTTATCTGTCCGGACTAAAAATCCAGTGTCAACTTTATTGCTGCAATCTCTTTTCTGTTAAAAACAATGTCCTCTGTCTCTTTTTCATCCCCGGTTCCAAGTGTAACCGTATTTTCATCAAACGCTTTCAAAACTCCCGTAAATTCTTTTTTTCCGTTTACCGGTTTATATGTTTTAATGTCCACTTCCTCAAGAAGGCTCTTTTCCAGATGTTTATCTTTCTTAAGCTGTCTGCCAAGTCCCGGCGAACTAACCTCCAGAATATAGGCATCCTCTATAAAATCCCCCTTGTCCAGTTCATCGGAAAGCGCTCTGCTCACTTTCTCACAGTCATCAATCGTAACGCCCTCTTCCTTGTCAATATAGCACCTAAGATACCAGTCGCTGCCTTCTTTTACATATTCCACATCATAAATCTCCACCTGATTCTCGGCAGCAATGGGCGCAAGCATCTCCTCTGTCCTGGATTCATATTTTTCCTTTTTTGACATTTATTCACCTCTTATACTTTTGCTTAAAAAAGAGTGGACCGCCAAGTCCACTCTAATCTAGTAATCATTTTTAATTCTACTGTATTGTAGCACTCCAGCACCAGAATTGCAATAGTTTTGGGAAAATTTTCACGCAAATCAGTTTTTTTTCATCTGTTCTTCTTTGTAGAGCTGATAAAGAAGAAATGCTGCTGTAAAAATAAAACCGATGCCGCCGATAAGCCCTGTCGCAGCTGGTCGGGAGTTTAACACTTAATCATCTCAAAACATCCTGCAAAGCTAGTAATGGCTT
>CANCXX010000036.1 GCA_947381965.1 uncultured bacterium | reverse complement strand
TCACTTTGCACTACAAGCTGTACCCTTCCCTGCGCTAATTTGGCATTTAAATTATTATATAGCTCTTTAGTGACTATCGCGCTTGTCACATTCTCCGCATTCGTATTTGCTTTCACCTGCTCCATTGTTGTGAGGACTTTTGTCTTAGCAATCATCTTCGCAACAACTCCGTTTTTCCATAAACGGTTAAGCTTGTTTAATGTAATGAGTTTCATTGATACGCTCCTTTCTTATCATTTATATGTTCCGGCAATGATGGAATCGATCTCCGCATCCGTTGCCTCCAGCATTTCCTGCCATGTCCCATCGCCGCGGAGGAACTTCATATTCGCGCCTTTGGCCGGCGCCGGGACAAGGCCTGCCGCGCCCACCGCCGAAGCCGTTGCTCCTTTCATCGCCCCGTATGTTGTGTTGTTGTCCGCCCCCCATTGCGCTTCGCCGTTTGCTTTCCATCTCAATATCTGCCCCGACGCCCCGCCGGAAGGTATGTGCTTATTCCCCGCCGATGTGGGATGCGAATACGTTGTGTCTGTAAATTTTGCCCCTGCCGGGACATTGGCTTCAACTGTATGCCCATTTACTTTTCCGGTGACATTGGCCTTGACCGAGCCATCCGGCAGGAACTGGATGTCCGCTGTCTGCTTATTTGTCTTTGCATTATAATCTATATCGGTTATGTAACTGAGGTGTAAAATATTGCCCGTATAAGGCCCTATCTCCCATGACCCACTCTCAGTTTTCACGCTTAATACAGGCAGGTATTGATTTACAGCAGCACTATTCTGGCGGACCATTGCCAGATCCCTGCCCTGATACCATAACCCGCTTTTCCCCGGTCTTCTGATCTGTCCTCCATCCTTTAATGTCAACGATGTAGCAGTAATATTTTTTATGAATGCATTAAGCCAGCTGATTGCAGATGTCCCGAGTGATAATTGTTCATTTACCAGCGGCCTTAAATTCCCGCCACCGTCAAATGCCAGCCCTTTACGGTTTGCAATCGTATTGCAGTTTGAATAAAAAAACAAAATAGTGTCAGCCGAAAAATAAGCATTCTCAGAAGTTTTTGCATACGATTCCCCAGCCCCTACAGCGCTTTGCAGGGCTGCCCGGAGATTTTTATATGATTCGCCTGAACCAATAAACAGGCTGCCATTCGCCCCGATAAGGAGCTCGCTTCCATAATTTGCATCCCCATCCCCGTCATCATATATGACCATAACTGTCACATCATGCACGCCATCAGTCAGCCTGACATTTTTCATCACAAGCTCCCCGGCCATTTTTCCTCCGGAAAGCGGCACTTTAGTACTGTCCGCAACAGTAATATCCTTCGAGCCGTCAAATGCTACGCCGTTGATCTTTTTTGCCTCTGCAAGCTTCGTGGCAGTGGTTGCGTTTTCTTGTAGAGGGTGCACATGGTCTCCCCGCGCGTATCCAGTTTCTGTGCCAGCCGCTGCATTCCCGTTCGCTTTCGGTACTGTCTGCGACGGGGCGTTTGCAGTCGCCCTGTCCGCGATCCCATCCAGCTTGCTTTTATCACCAGCCCCCATCAGTCCCTTTGCGGTGGATGTCGCCTCGGCAAGGTCATTTTCCAATTCCGAAGCCCTCGTTGGCACCGTGATATCTGCTGTAACATCATCCATCTGATTTGCTGTAAACGTTTTGATCGCGGCCCCATTTCTCTGTATTATCAGCGTGCCGTTATGGATATCCGTCTTTTTTGCAAAAAGTTCCGCCACCTTTGCTGCAAACCCGTTTGCGAACCTCCTTAAATGCTTCGTTGCCACCCATGCCATTTCTTATCACTCCATCCCGAATGCATTTTTTATTATCCTGTCTATCTCTTTTCCTGCCGGGTCATCCTCAGTAATGATGGGATCAGCATCCTTATCCCCTGCCGCACCCGGTCCTTTCCTGCTGCCTTCCTGAAATGCCCCAGATATGATCGCATCAATATCTTCATCTGTTGCCATAATCCCTTTTAATATATCTTTACCCATTTCTGCCGCCTTTCTAAAATGCTTCTTTTACAATCATATCTATTTCCTTTTCCGTCAGCTCCCCTTCGTCTTCATCCTCATTCACGTAGCTCCCGTCAATAACAGCGTCAATGTCCTCATTTGTTGCCGTGCCTGACTCGTCTCCAGGTTCCTCTTCATATCCACCCGCAATCACAAGATCAATATCGCTGTCCTCCGCGATATCCAGCGTAGTGGCCCAGTCAACGTCATCAACGTGGTTTTCCTCTATAACATTATCAATATCCTTATCTGTAGCGATGCTGTATTCGATCAGCGGCTTTACAGTTTCCGCTATCTCATTGACTGCATCAACAAGGCAGCATTTCTTTTCTGTCATCAACTGATCAAGATTACCGATCTGTTTTTGCAGGCTGTCTAACCGTGCCTTAATATACGCTTCTAAATTTGCAGTCAAACTGGCAAACTGATCCTGTATTTCTTTCTTTAACTTATTAAAGTCTCCTATAGATACCAGGCTACCAGGATTAATCTCTGCATAAATATGGTCTGCTGTGGCGACGATAATCGCCATTGTAATTTCAACCATTTTTGAAATGGCATTTCTGGAATGGTAAATAAGCTGCGGGTCATCCCTCATATCCAGATAGCCATACAAAATTTCTCCCTCATCCGGGTCTTCAGCAAATACTCCCGCTTCTGTAATTACAAAATTTTCTTCTACGCCAACAGAACTTACCTGGAACGTTATATTAACCTGATCCTCACCCTCTATTTTTCCTATGCCTGAGATTTTCCCGTCTGTTTTATAACTGCATAGTTCTTCCATGTTTTTCAGGTCAAAATCTTCCGGCGCACTGCCAGTCCCAACAGCTACCCTGGTAATTTTAAGTACAGTTTCAGAGCCAAGCACCTTAGCAATCAAGCGTATTCCCTTTTTTGTCAATATTGTGCCTGATATTTTATCTTCTGTTTTCGCCAGATTTTCTCCCACCTCTATCCCTCCTTAACCCCAAACTGCACATTAGCATAAAGCAGTGTTGGCATTCCGGCATATATCCCTGTTTTTCCTTCATACTTTCCACCTGCATAGTAAGCCGGGGCTTTAATCTGCGGGAAAACAGATGCCACTGCTCCGGTATATAATGTTTCTTCCCCCAAATAATAATCCACCAAAAAAATCCGCATACCGACACCGGCGGCTTTGATCCTTCTCATCAGCTCCGCAATCGTATTGGCAAGCCTTAACCTGTCCTCCTCTAATTTATCCAGGTCAATATACAGCCATATTTTTGCCGGAAATACTTCTTCTGCCCTTACTTCCTGGCTGTCAACTCCAAACAGAACAGCAGCCGCATTTATGATCGTATCCATCTGGCCGGCTGAAAGCATGGATAAAATTTTAACCTTGATCATAATCCTGTATAACTCATCCGGCGCCTCGCCACGGTATACCCCATAGTTTCCTCCATACCGGTCTAAGCTTTTACCCTGTGCCTGGTCAATATCATCCCACAACCTTACCCGTTCAGTATTTTCCCTGATGATGTCAAACCCATAGCCCAGCAGGAAAAACAGTTTTCCCACATTTGTCTGCGGCATTTCATTTCTTTTGAATCTGGGTATATCGCTTCTGTCATACGCGCTGGTGAGCATTTCCATCATATCCCTTGCAAAGCTCATTGGATTACCACCGTCCCTTCATCAACGACGGCCTTCTGCCGGATGCCGATCCGGATATTTTTCCATCCCAGGTTATCCATAGATGTCCCAATCTGCATGTCAAAATCCACTACCCCCCGAACTGCCATGATCCGCCCGGGAATATCCATATATATCACATCGCTTCCTACATTCAATCCCCCCACGCCATCACTGCCAACCGCTTTCATTAATGCCTCTATAAGCGCTGTATTTCCAGAAAAGGACTGGTCTGTCCGCAGGTTATAAATCTTTACATAAACTTTGACTAAGTCAGGTCTTGAAAATTGAATATTTATAAGCTGTCCTGATTCTGACAGCACCGGCACCCCTACATCCCCAACAGTCTGGATTCCGCCTGCCTTTCTGTGATAGATAACCCCCGCAATGTCACTTGGCTGCCCTCCGTATACAATTGCTTCAATGCTATGTGGGGGAAGGTCAAAGACAGGATCATATTCATCTGAATCATTCTCATAAACCATGGCATTATGTACGCCTTTGACGTCCTGCAAAATTGCCGCCCGGATGGCATCTGCATTTACCCCGCCTGCATAATCTACTGATTCATAGTACCGTTTCCGGTATTCATCATCGTTTTCTTTTTCCCTGCCGCCTGTGATATCGCTTTCATTTATAACAGACTCAACGCCTTTTACAGATGCAGGATTTACAATCATAGTTACAGTTCCGGCAGGCGTATTATAGATTTCCCCTGTTTCTACTGCCTGGATGATTGCCAGCGCCGTACCTTCCGTTCCAACAGACGTTTTATCCAATGTGACATACTGCAAGCCTCCCGGCGTGCCTACAAGATATCCTGCCGGTATGACAGTCCCTTCCTTTGCCTTAACAGTTATATAGCCAACTGCCTTATTCGCAGCCAGCACTTTCAGCCCAATGTTTCTTCCCAGATTATAAAGTGAATTTCCCACTGCCGTATCTGCATAGCGGCTGTTATATACGTCTTCCATTAATGCAAAAAGGATGTTCATCATCCAGGCATAAATCCGCAGGAACATGCCTATGGGCGAACGTACAGTCAGATTTACGCCATCCCCAAATAATTCCCTTGCTTTATACTCCAGCGCATTCAGGATTTCCACATATGCCGGCCTGTAAAATCCCCTGGGTGTCAACCCCCACACTTCCGATTCCCTCATAGGCTTCCCTTCACCTCCGTTCCTTTTTCTGTTGCTGCTTCAAACGACATGCTTATTTTCCTTCCGTCCACTTTTACAGACAGTTTGTTTATCTGCGCAATGTCAGTCTCCTGGAATATTGCCTCCCGGTATGCTTCCCGTATTGTCCTTTCGTCCGCTCCCTCTTTAAACACAGTCCCATATTCAGTCCCATGCCCCGGCACCAGCGGAAAATCTTCCTTACCGGCTTTTAATGTCATGCGTATATTTTGGGCAGTTGTATCCGTACCCCCTATGGTCTGCATGATCCCATCCTCTCCGATTACCAGATCGCCTTTCTGGCTTATCTCTAAAGTCATATTCTCCATGATCAACTTAAGCCCGGTACGCTTGCCCCGTTTACAAACAGGGCGCCTTCAATCCTGACTTCACCCTCAATCTTAATTTTTTTATCTGTTTTGATGCTGATTTCATCCTCTGTAATGGCTACATAATGCCCTGGCATCCCTGCGCAGACCGCTTTCTTATCATGAGTATCCGGAATCTGCAATGCTTTCCCGCCGGAAAGTATCGTGCCTATAAAAATGCCATGTTCCCCCGTATGGTATCCTGTTGTCTGCGGTTCGCTGGAGCTGCCAGACATAAGTACATTATCGCTGTCCTGATCCAGGTATACCACAAGCCCGATATCACCTTCCTGGTACCATGGCTTTACAGGAACTTCAAGGCTCCCCAACAGAAGCACAGGTATTTTTAAAAGGGGAGATTTTTCAACAAAATCATCCGCCTGCTTATCCATGACCAGCGGTATGACATCAACAGTCATATCGTCCGGATAAAATGCCGCTACCAGCACAAGCTCTGCCACGCAGATACTCTTTCTCAGCCCCCGGGCTTTTGCCTGCCAGGCGGCATATGCTTTTGACCTGTTCATCCATTTATCCTCCCGCCGCTTTTACATCCAGCTCTGTAAACCATTCCCCATCCGGGGAACCTTTGTGCACGCCGCTTATTACCTGATACACCCCGCTCCGCTTTGACGACTGTACCGATATGATGTCACCGGCTCCTATCCTGTGGTTGAGCAGGCATTTCAGATGTACCGTCTTTCCATCCTCTTCTTTATCGTTCTGGCTTTTTTTATCATCTGCGGCAGTCGCAATGATTGTTGCATCGCTCTCGCCGCTGTCCTCCAGCAGCCCGCTTTCAGGAGATAAAAAAATCCCGGTGCTGATTGGTTTATTGGGAGCACTGATAATGATCTGATAATTCCTGATCAGCATCCTGCAGCCGCATTCCTCAACAAATATCCGTTTAAGGATGTCCTTTACCTTACCACGGCACACTTTCCCCCGCGGATAAACTATATTTTCAGCCAACTCCACCTTCCCAACCTCTACGCCAAATATGTTGAGCAGGTCCCTCCCTATGCTCTCCGCATCCATTCCCGGCATATAAGTCTTATTGATATTGGTTTCCAGCCACTCTTTCAGGGCCACCGTTGCGGAGATTTCAGTTACCCACTCTGTATTCTTTTTTTCGCTTTTAGCGTCATTGACCACACCAATAAACAAGCATCCGATATCACCCTCATATCCGGCATTTAAGATTACCTGGTCACCTTTTTTAATGTTATTTCTCGTTGCCGGGCTCAGGTTATAAACTGTAAATACTATATTTTCCAGTTCTTCGGAATCTTTAAACGGAACCTCAAAAGAAAAATACAGGCCGGCATCCATGCTATAACTCTGGCTGCCGATCTGTATACTCGCGCTCCTGATCCAAAATGCTGACATTATCCTCACTCTTCCTTTCATGCAGGTAAAGCTGCACCGTCCTCCCAAGATTATCCTTCGTCACTTCCCTTTCGTCCCCTGTAAGGCAGTAAGGAATGATGACGGGGATCGGAAAGCGTTCATCCTCTACACTCCGGAACATCGGCCTCCCATATCTGACAGGATCACCGTAGCACAATACTTCCCCTGTAGCCGTAATGGACAGGTCCACAGTGTAAAAACCTCCCTGGTCATTATAGCGGAAGCACAAAGTAAATGTCCGGTCATCAAGCTTAATATCGAAAGAATACGGAACAGATGCCCTGTCCACTGGAATATACTCAACCTGCTTTTTGGAGCCTGCTGCCTGTAAATTCATTTCACCGTCACTCCATTATAGCTTGCTGTCTTTCTCTGGTTCGGTCCGTTACTGCTTTTTCCATCATAAGATGAAACATATGCTGCGTAAGCGTTTGAAGATACGCTCTGGCTCGCCACCGTCTTTCTCCCGGCATTTTTTGTCCCTTTCTGCCCGTCCATCTGGCTCATGGGTATATTCCCGGTAATCTCCACATAAGTGCTTGATACCATAGACGCCTTTTGCAGTGTTGCCGTAAAGGAGCAGCCCTTTGCATTTCCCGCCGATGTCGTATCCTGCAGATTGATGACCACCATGTCAGAGGCATGTATCCGCCCCTCGTAAGATACAATGTCCCTGCTCCTCCACATATTCTTTAACGTTTCCATTCCATCCATGCCGTCGACCAGGACGCCGCTGATCTGTATCTGCTCCGGGTTTTTAAACACATGGTCACTGACTGTCGCCCCCGTTTCCAGGGCATAAGCCGTCATCTTGCTGGACATCGTTTCACTTTCTTTGTTGACCGTTCCTGTATCCGGTTCAAAACGGGCTGTTCCCGCTTTCTGCCCTGACAGCCTGTATGCCATTTATATACCTCCTACGTATACCCTTCCTGTATCGCAATATCAGAGTCCCGCTTATCCAGGGCTTTTCTGACCACATCACGCATCTCTTCCCTTATCACGCGCCGCACCCTCTCTTCAAGAACCCTTACAGTGTCTGCATCGGCATTCCCCTGTATGTTAACAGGCATGGACAGCGACACTTCGACCTCCTGGTTTCCCGCTTTCATCCCATCAATCAGCCGCTGGCTTTTATCTGCCGGTATGATCGTACTCCCGCCCGGCAGGTAAGCCATCTCGCCGCCCTGTTCGTTGATATGCGTCCAGCCGCCTTTAAAATCCTGCGTACCGGAAGCATTGTGCGGGATATCCGCGCCAGCTTTTCCGCCTCCGCCATTAAACAGTCCGGCGACTTTATCTATTACGGTTCCGATTCCGGATGATACATATGACGCTACCTTGCCCAGGAATCCAACAATCTCGCCTATCACGGAACATATAGGCTCCAAAATGGGCAGCACCGCCCCCAGTAATGGCATCAATGCCTGTATGCCATTTGTGATCACCGGGAGTATCGCCTCTGCTATCGTTTCAATGAGAGGCATGAGCGGCTTTACTGCCTTTTCCGCCACCAATGTCACTGCCTCAATAAATGGAGGGACTACAGTCTGCGCTAACTTCCCTATAATCTCCCCAAATGGCGGGAGCACTGTCTGCGCCAGATTTGATATGGCATTGGCCACAGGGCCTATTGCACTTATTAATGGCGGGAGCGCCGTTGCTGCCAGGTCAATCAGTACGCCCCCTATTGGTTCCGCTGCGTCCAAAACCTGTGAAAGCGCAGTGACCACCTGCGGCAGTGCTGATACTGCAAAGTCTGCAAGAACAGGCGCTGCCCCGGAAAATCCTGCCTGAAGCCTGTCAAAAAAAGACATGACTTTTGGCTCAATCTTTGGCCATGCATCAAGCAGCTTTCCAACAACTTTGGAAAATACAGGCTCAAATTTCGCCCCAATCTCTTCTTTCAGATCTGCCAGCTTTGACTTTACCGCTTTTGCCCCGTTGGCATATCCCAGTTCTGCATCTGCCGCCTGCCTCTGGACCGATGTGCTGTTTTCAAGCAGGGCATTCATCCTGACCTGGGCAGCTTCCGCATCGGACATGTCCTCAATATTTTTCCGGATGCCCATCTGCAGGGCAGCCTGTTTCAGCGCCGCATCATCTATCTGCACGCCGTATCCTGCAAGGGCATTTGTATTCCCGTTTATATAATCCTGCAGGACAGACAGAGCCTCGGAGTCCTCCATTTTAAATGCCGCCCCAATGTCATATGCAAGCGAAGTCGTTATTTTTGACAGGTCATCAGCGCTTTCCCCGGTAATCCCTAATTCAGCATACAGTGACTTGTTTGCGACTAAAAACTCCTGCACTTCGGATTTGCTCCGGTTAATGCCGTCTGCAAAGTTTTCAGCCCACTGCCCGACTGCCTTATCATCAAATACCGCACTGAACTGGGCTTTCAATCTTTCAGCGTTGGCGCCAGCCTCATAGATGGACAATGCAAAATTCTTTGCAGTCTCTACGCCCTGTTTAAAAATTTCAATCCCGGCCTGCAGGGCTACTAATTTAGCGGCGGCACTGCCAAGTGCCTCTTTAATGCCTGTCCCTGCATCTTCCCCGGCTTTCCCGGCATCACTAAGCTTTTCTTCTGTTTCATCAGCCTCTTTTCCGACACCGTCCAGGCTTTCCCTTGCTTTATTTAAAGCCCCTGCCAGGCCGTCCCTGATGCTCCGCACCGGATGTCGTATCGCAGAGCCTATCTTTTTCAGGCGTGAATCTACATTCTTGCCAAAGGTTTCAAAACGTTTTTCTGCAAAACCGACGGTTCCGCTTATACCGGCCTTAACCGCCGTACCCAGATTACCCGTCGATTTCATCGCCTTATCCGCACTCCTGACAATGGCCTCACCCATTGACTGCGCACTGCTCCCAACTCTCCTGAAATCGCTTTCAGCCTCCCCTGATGTTTCCGCTATCTTTGTCCCGGTTTCCTGTACCTGCGCACCGGCGGACTTAAGCCCATCCTCAATTTCACGGGCTCCCCTGCCGGCACGGCTGCCCATCTCGTCGGATTCCTGTTCAGCCCAGATCATCCCCTGCTTTATATCCTCCAGGGACTCCAGCAGGTCCTCAACCTGGCTGACCGCTTCCCTCAGGGCAAACTGCATCCCAATAGTAAGGTTCCTACTGTCAGCCAAGGCCCTCACCTTCTTTCTGCCTTTTTATCCTCTCATTAAAAAATATCCTGGCTTCCACTGCCTCAGCAAACTCCGCCAGGTCCATTGCTTTCAGCTCTGTATAGCTTATCCCGTTCCCTGCAAACACCATAGACCAGAACATCTCATTCCTGCGGGCGTTCATCTGCGCTTTTCCTACGCTGCGTTCACTCTCTAAGAAAGGATTCGATTTCTTTCAGAAGTTTCTCCGGGCCGTCAATATCATCCGCATCCTCAAAATAATCCAGTCCTTTTGCTGATACTTCCTTTGGCTCGATTACTACATTTCGGAATAATCCATCCAAGTATTTGGCTGTCGCTTTCTTCCCCCCTGTCATGCCGCAGGAATCATTCAGGTCAAAATAAGCCCTCGGCGAAATACTCTGCAGTGTAAATTCTGTTCCATTAACTTTTACTTTTTTCTGCTTTGCCATATATTTTCTATAACTCCTTTCGCTTAATCCTTTTGGTCTGTCCGGCCATGCTTTCATTCCGCACCGCCTACCGCTGGTCTACAGCCGGCGCAAAGATTGTAACATCCACAGAACCGGCCGTCTTTTCTTTTTTGCTGTCCGGAACCTTTGTGATTCTGCACCGGTTTGCACTCAGCAGCTCACTGCCATCATTGCTTGCATCTGATATGACCACATCTACCTCACGCCTTCCGATTGCCAAAGACCTGAGCTTATATAAAGAGGCTGATGTTGACTGCAGGGAAAATGTGACTGTCGCCGATTCGTTCGCATTTTCCGAATAGACCACATCACCCTGGGAACCTACTGACGGGATCACGATATCTTCATTTCTGGCAACAGACACTACGGAAGATTCCGCAAAACCTGTGATCACCAGCCCGCTGATTATAAGCGATACTTTTCTTGGGTCATAATTTGTAATATTCATACCAGCCCTCCTTTACAATCCAACTACCAGACGCCCTTTGGCCTTAGCGCTATGGACTGCACCGGTAATCTGTGCTTCCCATATGATCGGGGGCATCTGCCGCATCCTGCGCTCTTCCTCCGTTGCCTCGTCTTCTGATGGGATCTTCACCGAATAGATGCCGTTCTTATTATCCCCGTCGGACGCGATTATGCCATGCTCCACCGCTTTCCCCAGCGACTGCAGCACCGCTGCGCCGATAAGGGTAAACCCGGCATTTGTATAGCCCACAATAGGATTTTCGCAAAACACGTCATAGACACGGTTCCGCATATCTTTCGCGATCCAGTCCTTGCCCAGCACACTGTCAATATAATCCCCATCTGTGCAGATGCCGTCTTTCACATAGTTCCGCTTGTATTCATCCGTCACATAATTTACATTGTTCTTTTTAAGGGAATTCCGTTCTTCCTCTGTCAGTTCCGGCACGGAAAGCCCGTCAGGCATCTTGAACTTCCACGTTACATATTCCGGATACCAGGCTCCTGCCGCGCCAAGCCATGCGGCATCGGCATGTTCTTCCAGGCTCTGTGTATAGATGACCGCCGCCCTTGCTTTACCCACAGCAAGTTCTTTATTATCTGTCTGGGCAACATAAAACTTTCTATGGTCCTCCACGCCTGATGCCAACTCTGCCTCCAGCGGCTCGCTTTTTTCTGCAAACGCAGCCAGTGCCAGGATTGACGCATCATCATTCCGGTCTGTGATTAACGTATACCAGTTATCATCTTTTCTCTGGTATTCCCGGATTGCAGGCACAAGCCTCCCACTTTCCAATGCACCCAGCCCTACGATTTTGACACTGCGGACCAGTTTTTCAGGCGTAGGCCTTGCTTTCCCCTGGTTAAATAAAGCTGCAACTTTTTTATATGCAACACTGCTTTCCCCGAATTCGTTTCTGACTGCTTCAAGGCTTGTGTACTCTTTCATTTCTTTTTCCACATCTGTCAGTACCAGCAGGATATCCAGCCCGTCTACTGACACGGGTTTCGTATCTGCTGTCACGACTACAACAACATCTTTCATCCAGTCCCTATCCTTTCTTCCGCCACCGCTGTTTTTATTTCTCCCACATCCGCCCCATCCTCACGGATATACTTTACAAGCACATCAAATCCGTACCGGTTTGCTTCCTCGTCCACTATAAGCATGCTTCTGGACGCTGCATTTTCAACGGATTCCACGACCACGCACGGGCTAAGGAAGCGGCGCCCTGACTGCAGGAACCACCCCTGCGCTGCCTCGGCCAGGCTCATTGCCTCGTCCTCGCCCTGTATCCAGGCGCCGTCATCCCCCATCCTGTTCTGGCTGCATGCTGTAAATGACAGGCTCATCCCTGCCTGCTCTGAACGTGTCTCAATCACATTCCCACTGCTGTCGCGGCGGAGGTTAAAATGCCCCAGGGTAGCGCCCTTTATATAGTGGGATGTGACCGAGTAGATTACATAAGGCAGTTCAGCTTCGGGGCTTACCTGGCCGGCAAGAAGCACCGGAACCTGCAGATGCTGGTGCAGCCCGGCTATTATTTTATCCCTTACATCTGCTGCTTTCATCTTTCTGCACTTCCTTCTTTTGCATCTATTAAATACCGCTTCATGGGGTGTATTGAGTTATGGCCAAGTTCCTGCGTTACGGTATACGTGATGTTTTCCTGCGGGTCATATACTCTGGTCCCTGCCTGCATGGCATAGCCGTTTGTGTATATTTTCTGGCTTGTCCTCGTATATGCTCCAATAAATTCCCTCTCCAAGTCTTTGCTTCCTATTGGCAGGACTGCCCCCTGGAAGGGTATCCGTTCTTCGCCGCCGGGAACCCACTGCCCTCCATGCTCATAATCATAATGCCCTCCTGACTTTTTAAGCTCATACATCTCATGCAGCAGCCCGCCCGGTATCATCGGGAGGGCCTGCCGGAATATATTGCTCATGATCCACCCCCTTCAATCCGGTATGTAATAGAATTTCTTAACCTTCCTGTTTCGACCAGTGGGTTGTCCGGCCAATTGGAAGTCTCTTTTGTAATGTCCCCCTTTTCTTTAAAGTTTGATGATGCACTCATATACATCTGGATACAGCCTACAGCTTTCATTCCTATATGATTTGCCGCCGTTTCTGCATCCCAGCCCTCAAACAGGATTCCTTCAAGCGCTTCCCTGCATGCCTGGTTTAATTCATCCCTGCTGTTATCATACCCTGCACGGATAAAACTCCTTTCCGGGATGCTGGCTGACTCTAAGAGAAGAAAAAGGAACTGGATATCCTCTTCCTCCGGCTTATGGAATTCATTTTTATGCTTTTTTAAATCAGGCTCCTTGCCGGAAGGCGAGGTTTTCCGTTTCGGTCCCTCTCCTTTCCGCTTTGGGCTGATGCACCCAAAAAGATACCCGTCTGACTTTATAAAAAAAAGCCCCTCAAAATCCTTTGGGCTCTTCCCTGCCGCTTTCTTATCAATCGGTATTGCCAAATGCTTAACTGTTTTGGGTTTAATTGTTGCGCCAAATTCATGCACGCCAGCAATCGTCAAAAGGTCTGCCGGGGCGCCCTCTGCGGCCCCTCCGTCTTTGCTGAAACCCGGCGCCCCCTGGATTCCCACATGGATACACATATTTTTTAATTTCTTTAGCTCCTGCCTGATCCTTTCCAGTTCAGGCGAGATATTATCTTCAATCACCATTAACTGCAAAACCTCGTGTACTGCCCCAGTACGCTGCTGACCTGCGGGTTCGTTTCTTTGTCAAAAGTCCACGTTACATCCGAAATGGAAAATGCCGCCAGCCCATTTGCGCCATTGCTGGAAAGGTTCCACTGCTGCTGTACCATCTGCCACACAGCCCACTGCAGGTCGCCCGGCAGTGTAGCCGGGTTTTCTTCGTCCGCATCTTTCGGCAGTACATAACCCGCTGTATAGGAAATTTCCAGGTAGCGGCTCAGCAGGCGGACATCATTTGACAGCCCCTCCCTGTATCCTTTCATGGGCCATCCACTGTCAAAGTATATGACGCCTGCTTCGCCATCCTGCTTCCAGTCATAAGCATCCGGCTCAAAAACTGCGCCGCTGTTTACATCGCGGATAAACTCAACTGACACGATTGGGTATTCACGCAGCACAAGGCTCTGGAACCCAGTGCTTTCATGCCGTTCCACATACTGTGCTTTCCGGAATTTCCTCCCTGTGGTGCTTTCCACATAATCAGAATAAGCATTAATCAGCCGGGTTAAATTGTTCTTCACAGAATCCGGCGTGTTTTCTGCATCCATCCCGATAAATTCCAGCATGTCTTCCACTGTAGTCAGTGCATTGTCTTTAAGCTTTACGTCCATCCTGCCGCCTTCCTATTTCACTTCTGATGGTTTCTCCTGCTTTTTATTTGCATCAGGCGCGGGCTTTTTCTGTTCTTTCTTTGAAGGCTTATAAGCCGGAGGGGATTTATATGTCCTTATTTTCATCTGATCCTCCTTTCCCTTATACTGGCGCTGCCACAGGGTCGCCAAGGGCAACTGCGCAGGATGCACCAGTTTCACCGCCCTCAACACTGATCTTCACGTAATTCTTGCATCCAATCAAATCTATGCAGATATTAGTAACCGTCCCTGCTCCAACATCAATATCTTTTATTTCCCCTGTCACCCCTGCGAACGGGTCATCCAAAGCTACAAACTCCCCATCCTCAGTATCAGAATGTTCCACCCTGATCTCTAATTTCCCGTCTGCAGGTGCGTTAATGCCAAGCACAGCAGAAAGGAAGCCGGTGCGTTCAATCACCGCACCGGCTCCTGCCGGGATAACCTTTACATTTTCAAATAATTCCCTCTTCATGCGGAAGCCCTCCTTACATTACTTTTACTTTTTCTGCCACAATAAAGGATTCTTCATGCCGGATGGCGATGTCATCATACATTGTCGCCCTAGTAGCCACAAGGTTCTCGTCAAAGGCACTGTGCTGTCTCCCCTCATCATCAATCCATGAGCCTTCAAGGGTTGTCAGCGTTTCCATCCCCATCTGGTCACCAATCATCAGGTCTGCCCAGTTTCCAAAGAAAATCTCTGTGGTCCCGTCTTTGCCAACCGGGATCTGGTTGCTTATCCTGTATGGAGCCCCGAGCAGTTTTCCTGCCTGCATCTCTTCCCGGTAAATATATGCCCCCGTAGTTGTTTTCAGGTTCATAATATACGCTTCCGTAATGCTGTTAAATGCCCAGCCCAGGCTTGCATCATCAATATTCTTATTCATGGCCTTTGCACGGAGCCATACAGGAAAGTCCGCCGTGATCCTGCCGCTGCCATCTGCCAGGTCATTGCCTGCCAGCTTGCCTGCATCTACTTTCTCAACACCTTTGTTGTTATAAATGCCAAGAGGCATAAATTCTCCCCCGGTTCCATACAGGCCGCCGAAATCCAGGCCAAGCTGCATGCGCCTTGTAAGGTCATTTGCAAACAGCGCATCGGCAGAATAGCTTGTGCTCATAATCAGTTCCTTTGACTGCGGCACAATCGCGCCAAGCCTCTTTGCAGAAAGCTTGATATTGCCAAATGAAGGCTCTGTCTTGGAAATCCGTCTCTGTTCACCGCCCCACGTTGCCCTTGTGCCGGCTGTCATTTTGGGGATATTAAGGTTCCCTCCCTCTAACGGCACTTTCTGCGCCCCCAGGTCAAAAATAACCGTCTTGGGGTACAGCATCTCAACGATCTGGTCCATATATATTTCCGGTATCAAATACCCGCCATTGCTGGGTCCTGTGGCAGTGAGGGCTTTAAACTCCCTCGCCATATCCTCATCGCCATATTTTTTCTTTGCATAAAACGCTGCCCGTTCCGGGTCATTCCTGCCGAATACGTCAATGCACTTGATAGAACGCGCCAGCAGGATGCCTGCAGGGATTTTCTTCTTTTCCCCTTCCGTTTTTTCCTGCGCCGCTGCCATATAGATGCTACTGTACTTCCTGTCCGCCATTTTCCTGTTCTTTTTCATTGTCCGCCCTTTCGTCTGGCGTGCTGCCCGGGCTGATTTTCCTGCCTTTTCATCGCCTCCCGCATCTTCATCCGCCATGATCTCTTCCACGGCATCAAGGATATCCGCCAGATCGCCGTCATTCAGGCCGTCCTCCTTCCTTGATTTCCTTTTTTCATTTACTGCGTCTGCCGCCGCCTGCACGATATCTTCAAGGGCGGCACCGTCATCATCTCCCTTGCCTTCTTCTGCTTCTGCGATCGCCTCCAGCAGTTCAGCAGCGTCCCCCTCCGGGATTTCTTCCACCCCGTCACCGGATTTGCGCTTTTCATTGACAGCTTCCACCGCCGCCTCGACCACATCCGCCATGCTGCCGGTACTGCTTTCCTCTTCATCGTCTTTTTCACCTTCCCGGCCATCCAATGCTTTTGTGACAGCCTCGGAAACCATTTCCATAAGGTCGCCTGCATCCATCTTAATAGATTTTGCCTGTGTGCCTGCATGCCTTTTAGCATATCTTCTTGCCATTCCTGGTCCTCCCTTTTTTACATACAGATTTCAATCTGCAGTTTTTCTGATTTTTTTCCTTCCGCTTTCATGCGGCTTTTTTCTCCCCTTGCTTCCTTTACCACAGCGTCTATCAGGCTGGACGCCTGCTTCATCTGCCCGCTTGCATCCTCCAGCGCCTTTATCCGGGCAGGGCTGACCCTGCGCCCTTCTTTAAGGTCTTTCTGTAGTTCCCTGACGCTTTCCTCTGTTTCCTGCATGGACTTGTACCCGTTGATGGTCGCCTCCGGGTTCATCGCCCAGGTGACCACGGACACTTCCCATAATTTCAGTTCCCGCAGGTGCCGGATGCCTGCATCATCGTAGTCATATACCACAGGGTCATACCCGATCGACAGCTCATTCAGGACACCGTCTTTTAAAAGGACTTTAACATCCCTCCCCATTGACGTATCCGATATTTTTGCAGAAATATAAAGCCCATTGGCATCTTCCCTCAGCTCCGCCGGCTTCCCGATCGGCAGCCAGCAGTCATTATGGAGCGCAAGGATTTTAACGCGCTCCCACCCCTCTGCCAGGGTCTTGGTAAAGGCTCCCGGCTCCACTATATCGCCGCCGCTGTCTACATTTGAAAAAATGGACGCATACCCTGAAAAAATCCCTTCTTCCTCGTTGTATGCATCCATCTTAAACTGTATCTTTTTTACTTCCCCCTTCATGGAGACCTCCTTTCCCCGGAATATTTATATAAAAAGAACGCCTGTTTCCAAGCGTTCCTTTTCTGCAATATGTTTCCTTTCAGGCTTCTTCCCAAACACAGCCCAATGCAAGCTGTTCATATTCTGGGACTTTGACAAAGTCTTCCGTAAGCGGCACACCAAACTGTGCTGAAACCTTTTTGAAGTTCTCTGCAATTTTGTACGGCGCAAGGCTCTGCCGGTGTGCCACCCTGTCCATGGCTTTCAGGTAGCTTGCCAATTCACCCAAAGGGATTTCAGATGCATTGACCGATACAAGTTTATCCTCCATCTCGTGGAAACGGTTAATATACCGAGCGGTAAATTCTGTGCCTTTCTGTCCTGTCAGCTTGTGGGCTATGAATTCACAGCCTTTCTTAGTGACCAGAAAACAGGGCATTGTTTTGTTCTGCTCTGTGATGTATGTGGATTCCGTGAAGAAATCGGACAACGCAATTTTGCTTTCTCCCAACTGCTCACAATATTTACGAATATCCCTTAATAAATCGCAATGTTTTTTCCCAACCATCTGTGCCACTTCTATGGAGAAGTTATCACCGTTCCTACTATTTCGCTCATACCGCTGCACCTGCCTTTCCGCAAATCAGCCTTATTTATAAAAACAGCAAAGCAACGCCTAAGGCTTGACGCTTTCGGGAGCTACCCTATCTTTGCTGTATTTACCATGTTTCTTATAATTTAAAAGAGCGCTGCCTTTCGCAGCGCCCTGCCGGGATTATGGGGATGTCAGGAACATACCCTGACAGGAGTCCTCCCCTATATTCAATAAACTTTTTATTCATTTATTTCCCCTCATATATATATCTATCTTAAGCCCATCCTATGAATACGTTAAAAAACAATGGCAGTTTACTGTTTCTTCTGCCACACTGCAATCAGGGTCGCAGGGCATCATCAGCCTGTTGCCCCTCACTGTGATAAATGGGGCGTCAAACGGTACTGTCCGCCCATTCAGGTCGCGGTGTGTTTCCCTTGCTTTGCCTATATTGGTGACATGCCATGTCTTGGCACGGAATCCCCCTTTCTTTGCCATGTCAAAATTCCCAGCTAACAAAGAAGTATTGCATTCCTGGGTAGCGATCAGTCTCGCCCTCTGGCTTGACGCCCCCATCTCTTCCATGATCTCATCAGCCAAAAGGTTCCTGCCTTTTCCTTCTTCCAGCCCTGCTGTAATAATCCGGCTTATGACTTCCTTTGTTGTCTGGGTCACTTTGGTAACCCTCTGCCCGCCCCTCATCCTTGCGGTGTTTGTCAGCTCCGGTATATTAAGCCCGTTCAGGCGGTACACCTTTTTTGTAGTTTTCGCACCTTTTTTGTAAGTTTCCGACCAGAGCGGCGCAAGGATCGATTCCAGCAGTGACGACTCTTTCTTCCAGTCAGCCAGGCTTTCCGTAAATTCGGATATAACATCAGTTTTCTCTGCTTCTGTCAGGTTATTGTATTCTTCCTGAGCCATGCCGATTGCCTCCCAGATGTCACCGCCTGCTTTATGGCCGGAAAGGGTACTCTGCAGCATCTGTCCCTGACGTTTTAAATACCCCATTGCCGCCGTCTCAAACTTTTTCGCCTGTACTGTCCTGGCCGCTTCAATCTCGCGGCTTGACGCTTTCATCTGCCTTCCCTGTATATATGCTGCCTTGCGGAGGATAACAGCCTCATCATCAGGATTTTCTCCATTCACTGCAATCTCCACTGTGTTCCTGTCCGTTTCCAATGGCTCCGGTATTTCTGCATACTGCATATTCGCCATCTGCCCCGATATGTCTGCCAGGTCTTCACCTGCCCCAACAAACAAGTCGGAAAAACCAATTTTATATATATCCCCTTTCCCGTCTGTTTCCATCCCAAGCAGTTCCTTGGCTTCATTTTTCGTCAGGAGCCCATTCTGCCAGCCCTCCATTGCCAGGGACTTATCAAATTCTAAATCATGCGGCACGGCATCATCATACTCCCAGTAAAGGCCGTCCCCATATGCCGGAAGAAGCTGTAAGTTAATGGCATCCTGTCTCTGCATCAGCCGCGGCCGTAAAACATTCTTAGCGTATATGTACTGGGCTGCGTCAGCAGTTGCGCGGTTGCTGTTCTGGGTGATTCCCATGATTTCACGTGGGACTCCAAAATGCTCCATGATGGCATCCCTTGTAAAAGTCCTGCCGTTGACCATGTCAAGGTCTTTCATGTTATCAGAAAGTTTGGTCACTGACGGCATATTGCCTTCCCTTGGCGCACCGATGATTTCTACCCCGTGTGACCGGAATACTCCCGCAAATTTATCTATCCATGTTGCGCGGAACCTTTTTACCTGTTTTTCATCAGCGCCCGGAAGCAGGACAACAGTGTCCGGAGTCGCACCATTGTAAAAGAAATTTTTCTGGAATTTTGCTGCATATTCATCAATTTCAACTTCATCTGCTACCCCTTCAGCCTGCCCCAGCCCCCTGCGGTAAGGGTCTGAAGGATTGAGGTCTTTCTGCACGAACATGTCATCCACCGGCACATCCATGACCGTCCCGTCCGTTGCCCGTATTGTATAAAAAGGAAAGCCCTGATATGGAATCGCCTGCACCCATTGGGGTGGGACAGGCCAAAGCTCCGCAGGCGTCCCATCCGGGTAGCGCTCTATAATGCAATACGCCTCTCCTTTTAAAAGCAGGTATTCCATGTGAAGTTTCCATAAAGCACTGGCCGTCATTTCAAATAACGGATTAGGGTTATTTATGAAATCCAGAAAAGGGTGCTCCCGGATTTCCGCCTTATTCCCACCCATCCCTGTCCTGTACAATCTTCCCTGTGCATACGACAAGTCCGATGCAATCTTTTCAATAGGCGCAAGCCTTGGGTTTTTTCCAAAAGCTGCCATCCATTCAGATGTGTTTCTGGCTGGAGGCGCCGTATAACGCGGCACCATCACACGCTGCATCGCCCTTTCACGGACAAATTGGTCTGACGCCCTTCTTCTTTTAAAAATCCCCATAGCAAATACCTCAACTTAATACCATATGTATTCTGTAACCGGATTGTATAATGCCAATGCCAGAGCATCCGCAATATCCGGGGATGATAAACCCCTTTTTTTCATATCCGCCTTTTTTTCCAGTTCTATTTTCCCCTTACTGTTCACTGTATATTTTCTATTGCTAAGCTGGGCAATCAGCTTATCATCATTCCAAATAGACAGTGTCCCGTCTTTTAAAAGCTTCCGCACCATTCCCCACATAATGCCTGTGCTGTTTTCAAATTCTACAGGATCCCCGTCATCAAGCTTCCCCCCAGCGCCGCCAAAGTGGCACTCTATGATGTCAAGGGTAATGCCAGCAGCATTGCTTTCTTCCCTGTCCTGTTCCGCCATCTCTTCACGTATGGCCTGCATCTGTTTTAAAATATCATCTTCCTGCTCTTTTAAACGGTCATAGACCCCAACGCCTAAGCCGTCACAGTCCACCTTGACTTTAAATTCCATCGTTGCCGGGCTTTCAGACACATATTTTTTTAACGCCAGGATCACATTCCCTGCCAGTTCCATTGTATCATTATGGCAGTAAACCTCCGGCTCGCCGCTCCTGTTCTGGTCAAACACCGGATAAACGACAGATGAATCATCGCCATACCTGGCAACGTCAACCCCAAGGCTTAGCCGCTCGCCAGAAGATTCCACCATCCTTTTGGCTGCTTTCTCCGCCCATTCCATAACAATGAAGCTGTCTGCCAGTGATTTTGGGAATTCTCCCGCAACCCTCACCCGGAACACATCACTGTCGATCCCGAACATCTCTATGATCTTATTGACAAAGTCCTGGTCTACCCTTACGCTTGTCCGCCCATCTACATGAAGGGCATTATAGGACGCCCTGCTTTTATGATGACTGTTATAAAAGAAACCTGTAAGGCGTGTTGGGTTCCCGCACATCAGCAGTTTTGCCCCGCCAGTAGACAGCGACCCTAAAATCGGCTCAAACACAATATCTTTTACACCGGAGGCTTCATCAATGATAAATAGCAGGTGTTCTGCATGAAATCCCTGTAATGCGTCCGGGTTTGTAGCGGTACGTGCAACCGCGAACCATTCTTCCGGGTGTCCCCGCATATATATTTTTTCTTTTGTCCAGACCAGCTCCCTGCCAAGCGCCGGGCTATTCCGGAGCCACTTTGCAGCTTCCGCCCACAAAAGGTCGAAAAGCTGGTGCTGTGTCGGTGCTGTACATGGGACTTTAGGGAATGGCCTTGTGCATAGGAACCATATGATCGCCCAGCTTTCCACCGCGCTCTTCCCAATCCCATGGCCAGAACGTACAGAGGTCATGGGTTCCGATTCTACACTGCGCAGAATTGCCCTTTGATTTTCATCAGGCCTTGCTTTAATGATATCTTCCACAAAATCAACCGGATTGCGGGAATAATATAATATCGCCTCTTCCAGTTTACTCATTTCTTGCATTAAACGCTTTCTCTATTATATCGCCAAGGCTGCTTTCTTCCTCTTCTTTTGCTTTCTGGCGTTTTTCCTCATTATCAAGCTTCACAGATTTAATCCTTTCATCCTGTTCATCAAGCTCTTTGTCAGACTTAGTAGTCTGCCCGATTGTATCACGGATTGCAACATAAGCTTTTACATTTCCTGCCAGTGCCTCTTTGATCATTGCCATACTTACGGCAGACTCCAATGTGCTGTCAAGCCCTAATGCCTGCAGGACAGGCGTCCATTCCGGGCTGTCTATCTCGGCAGTCAGCAAAAGGTTCATCGTCTTCCTGAGGTCTGCTTTCCGCCGTCTGGCTTCCCCGGAAGCTTTTCCTCCCCTGGACGCGATCTCCCGCACTTCCTCCGTGGTTCGCATATTAAACCCCTTATCCCTTATGTTATCGTAACCTGCCACCTCCTCACCTTCCGATCCGGCTGTAAAAAATCAAACGGCTTGTGCCATTTATGTATTCATGATATTTCCGTGAAAAAAACACCCAGCCAAATCCAGCCAGGTGTTTTACCTTTTTATATAGGGGCGCCTTTTGCTGAACCCCCTGATTATTATTATAATATTGAATCAGATGAATTGGGTGAAAGTTGCAAATATTTTGAAATTCTTTTACTAACACTGCTTTTTTCCATATGAAGCTCTTTTGCAATGCTTTTCTGTGGCAGACCATCAATATAATGCATTCGACATATCCTCCTGGTAATACCGTCTGGTATCGACTCAATAAAATCTTCCGTTCTCTCACAGGCCTTTTCAAGCGCCTTTATTTTATCCTCATACCGCTTTTCAAGCCTGTCTACTTTGTCCCAATCAACACCGACTACTGACTGCGGCATAGGATACCCGCTCCGGTAATCCAGAATCGTATCATTACCCATCATGGAATCTCCCTCCCCCAGATGGAATAATTTATATTGCAATTCTTTGATTTCCTCTTTATTGCTCCTGTACTCTTCCAACTCTTTCCTGGTCAAAGCAATTCCCCTCCCACACATTTTATTTATTATTTCATGCCGCATACAATGCCTGATATTCTATATCTTTCATATCATCAACCAGATAAAACTTCTCTGTAATAGCCGTGTTTGCATGTCCCAACAGGATCGACACAAGCTTGATATTGCCAGTCCTGCGGTATGTATCGCTGGCAAATGTTTTCCGGTATATATGGACTGTGGTCTTGCAATGCACCCCTGCCCTCTTTCCGATCTCCTTTGCTATATCCTCAACCGTGCCGTTGCCGATTGGCTTATCGTCAGGAAGCACGTTGCGTACCGGCCGGAAAACGAAACCGCTCACCCTCTCCCCCAAATACTTAGCCAGGGCATTCCGCGCCCGAATGCTTAGATAGCCGTCACGGTCTGCGCTTTCAGTTTTTTCCCCATGGATATTTATCTTGCGCTGCTGGAAGTCGATATCCTCTATCCGAAGTTTTGCAATCTCGCCTACCCGCATTCCAGTGGATATCATCAATTCAAACAGCGCCTTTTCCCTGTCATCCTTTAATATCTCACGGCAGGCTTCCATCTCTTCCGGCGTGATCCGGTCTTTTTTCTTCTGCTTTGTTTTTATCCGGTCAACATCCCTCATGATATCTTCCCTGATATGATGCTTTTTATATGCCCAGCCAAAGAACACGAACAATACCCTGCATATCCCGGCAAGATAGGATTGGGAATTTTTCTTCCCGTTCGCATTCTTTGAAACTTTCTTGACTGCTAAATAATCCGTGATGTGCTGAGCTGTCACATCTGTAAAATTTACGCCTGTTTCATTGAAGAAAGGCTTTACCACGTTCAGATACGCTTTAATGCTGCTTTCTTTGATACCCTTTGCCAGCATATCTATTGTGAATCTTTTTAAAATAAAATCATTATCTGCCACTTCCACTGACGGAAGGGTGTTTACTTCATGTATTTCATACCCCTGCATTTTAACAATAAAAACTGCTTTTACAATATCTACCTGCTCCTGGTTTAATGTCATTGTCAGGCCTGCTGCCACGTCATTGATTAAATCATTCTTCGTCATGCACATATGTAACCCTCCATTTTTATTGTTGCTTAAGGATTACCGCTGTGATACAATAACCTTAAGCGTAGTGGCGGTACAGTAACTTTAGCCGGTGATGTACCGCCTGTTTATTTGCTACATATCTGTCTGTTACCACACAGCTTTTCATTTCATTCCTAACTGTTTCCTTGCCTTTGAATAATACGGCTCTTCTGGTACCCAGTTAAAACCATACATCAAAAATAATGCATCATTACTGTGGGTAAAAAAATCAAGTGCCACTTTCATGGGATCATATGTACCATTTATACCTCCATTTCCATCAGGTATTATTAACTTTCCCATGAACAGAAACGGTTCATACTGATATAACTTTTCTACTGGAATCATTTCTTTTCCTTTCCCAATACGCCTGCTGCCTCTTGTTCCTACAGCCTTTCTCCTGTACTCTTATTAAAAATATATACATTCTCATTTACTTCTTTCGCTTCATAATCCATCGTATTCACGCGAAAATATTCTTTAGCTAATTCAATTAATTTACCTCTTGCAATTTCAATATCATTATGGGAATATTCGTCTTCATAATCCCAGGTATCAAGATATATTCCAAAATCCCCCTTTTCTATATCTTTTTTCAGTTCTTCAAATACTTCATATGCCAATGCATCTGCCATGATTTTTTCCTCCTGCCTTATACGCCTGCTGCCGGATCGATTCATTTATTGATCATTTGATACTCTTTTGCCTGTTTTGTTCCACTATCGTATATCATCAATCGCAAACACCAATCCTATGCAGTAAAGTTCCCCATCCTCCCATATTTTGAATGTCTCATGAGGAATATCCGTTTCATAGCTCCATGCTGCCGGGTTGCCCTCCTCGTCTTCCCCGTCACACCATTTTGCAGTGACCGAATATTTTCTTACGGTACCATCCATTGACACCCCATTCCGGTCAAAATAAACTGTGCCGCCATCATAACAGCTTCCTTCATCCTCAAATGCCCCTTCGAATTCCATCAGGTCATCACTCGCACCGTAAACGATAACCAGGCCGCTTTCCTTTGCTTCCTGCAAAATCCCTTTACTGAATATCCTGTATCCGGCATACTCCGTCCCATTAAGTTTTTCCGCTAATTCTTTCTTTGTCATGTCCTCTCCTTTCCTTACTCCGCTAAAGGGCAGTTTAGCTGACTATTTCACCATATTCCCTTCGCTACTCTTCCGTAAGAAAACAAAATATCTCTTCTTCAATTTCCCCAAAATCTTCATCCTCCAGCAATTCCAGAAATGTCTCTTTTTCTTCCTGAAGCATTTCTGTAATCATAACTGCTATCTCTCTTGCATTCATCCCTGCCTCCGCTAAGGTTCAATTCCCCTCAAATCCGGGCCTTGTCCAAATGCTTGTGTAATATCTCATGTTGCCGATATCAGCAGCGCATCTTACAGACAAAACCTCCACTATGTCCCATTCCTCTTCTTCGCACTCCTCATCTTCAAGTTTCAAGCTATCGCTATATCCAGATAGCTGCATCCATCCTTCACTTTTTATACTTCCGTTCTGATTAATTCCCACCAAAACATCTTTATCCGTACGATCGGAAACTTCCATACCCGTATCAAGCAACACTAAGTAATACATACCGTTATAGGTCTTAACGATCATCCCCGATTTCAAATCCTTTTTTCTCATCTTCCGCCTCCGCTAAAGTTTAAATGAGTTTGCTCCAATCCAATGCCTGTCCACAATGCAGACAATATTTCACATTATATTCACTTACTAACTCACTATTAAATTCACCATGGCAATACGGGCACATTCCAAACTCCGTATCATCAATCACCTTTTTGGGTATCTGCCTCTCAATTGCTGCAATCGCTGTTTTTAAAGCACTGCATCTTTCTGACTTATTTGTATCAATGTACATTTTCCTTATTTCTCGGACTGCCTCTTGCATGATCTCTTGCTGTTCCATTCTTCCTCCACCTCCGCTAAAGTTTAATTTAACCTGTCAAGAGGGCAGATGCCGCCCTCCCTGATCACATCACATAAGCATTCTTCATCCGCTGTCTCCCTGTACTTGCAGTAATTATCGCAGATGTCCTCGCTTACCTCCCTCAATATATCTTTCATGCTCTCTATAATTGTCTTAGGTTCCATTTCATGCCTCCGGTTCCATCAGCTCTGGATGGTCAAAAATGTTGCCAATAACTTCTACATGGTTTCTATCACATTCTTGAATATAATAATATTTATTTTCTTTATCTTCCAAAATTAAAAATGCCATGTGTGATTCGTTATATGCAATCTTTCCAACTTTATCCAAATCACTTTTTAAAATATCCCCCTCAAAAATCTTCCTGTTGTTCTTGTCGGTCAATCCTGTGTACTGGCAGACAGTAGAAGGGTCTACCTCGATTACTTCGTTCCCGTGGCTTTTCTTTACATTTTCATCAACAGAATAATAATCTTCTGCCTGCGCTTTTATGATGACATCCTTTGCCCCGATAACTGCATAATATCCCTCAATCCATTTACCGTTATCTTTCCTTTTCGCCTTAAAAAGAATCTCTCTCATTTCCTTCCTCCGATCTTCCTTTATGCCGGTCATTATTTTCCCCTTTGAGATCAAGCACCTTGCCTTCTTCCAGCTGCCTTTTGCAGAAATCTATCTGGCACTCTGTGCAGTCTCCCTCCATACAGTAATCATAATCTCTATTGGCATCCTCGCAAAATGCGTGGCTTCCAATGCATTCCAGCATTTTTATAATATCTTCCCTATCCATCTCATCCTCCAAAATTTCTTATCCCGCTGCCAGCTTTTTTCTTTTGCAGTACTCTTCCCATGTCTCTTTTCGATAACTGCCTCCGTATACATACCTCTGCTGAAATTCAAGCTGCAGCTTGTTTGGCAATATCCCCAGCCTCTCGTTACGCTCTGCTTGTGCATACAGGTTAATTGCTTTATACCTTTTCAGTGCCTCCACCCGCTCCGATGCATCCTTCAGATCTGATGTTACAAGGAGATAGATAAATATCCGGTACGGCTTTACTCCATGCCGCATCAGCAACTCCACCGCCCGTCTGACCGGTTCTATCTGCGCCCTCTGGTCGCAAGAGAACCTGATAAAACGTATCCACTTAAGCTGTGAAATGATTTCCGCTATCCGTTCATCTACCAAGCGGGCATCTATTCCCTGATTAAGATCAATACTGTATCCACTTCCGATCAGGCTCTCTAATTGCTCTATTCCATATTGGCAAGACAAAATGTTATTATCCATCAGCATCAGTTTATTCGTATCCGTTCTAACAAGGTTCTCCCATGCCCGATAAGGCCTTATACCCCCTTCCTTCTTTGGAACTACGCACCAGCGGCAATGATTTGGACACCCTCTTGTAAGATATCCAATTGCATAATCACATTCCGGATAGATGGAATAATCTGGAAACATATTATCTATTTTTTCTGGCAATTCCTGATCCATAGGGATATCCCTGTAGCCGGTTCCTCCACGCACTGCATCCTCCGGAAGATACGGATCAACCGGAGTAAAATCAAACACTTTACTGCTGTATACCAGGTCATATTTATACAAGGGATTCCACCACTCAACGGTATCGCCCTGTGATTTATGCCATGCAGATATTTTCATAATGGCGTAGTTCGGGAATGACTTATGTTTCAGGTGATCCCTCTCCGCATCGTGCAATCCTATGTTCAATCTTCTACCTCCGCTAAAATCCGATTTACAGAATGGAAGGCCGCACCATTCTGTACAGCCATTCCTTTCCATTTCTTCCTGCGTGCATGGTATTTTATCTATATACCCCGCGCACCCGTCCGCTGACGGACAGTCTTTATCCTTCTCCCAGTACGGGCATGTATCGTCTGCACACTTCATAGGCTCCCACCCGATTTATTTAATCAAGCAACCATTCCGGCTTTATCTGCATTTATGTATCATGACAGGCAGTCAAACATGCTCATCTGCCCATCTACATTTTTTCTTCTTTCCCGCTCTGCCTTAAGCCTGCCAGCCTTATACATATTGTATTTTGCGCGGTATTCATAACTTTTCCCGAATATGTTCCAGGCGGCTTTTACAACATTCGGTTCATAAGGCCTTATTTTCTCCAGGTCTTCTACCGCCTTGTGGGATATCGGACACCCGCAGCATCCCGTCCTTGTAAGCCCGTAGACCTCATAAGCGTCAGAATAGCGGAGCCCAAAGCGTTTTTTGTACCAGTCCTTGTCTTTATCCGTAATATAATAAAGAGGCCTGAACCTGTACTGCCCGCTGCTGGTTTCAGTAAAGCACAGCGCAGTGTTGTCTTTGCGCGGGACTGACCTCATGCCGCCCTCTGCCCTGCGTTCCCCCGTGATCACCATCTCGTAATCTTTCTGCACATCATGTGCGACCTGCTTCTTGCAGCAGTCGCAGCACTTTGCGCTGATCTGAAAATCTGGAGGGTATTCCCCGATAAAGTCACGCATATACTTCGATGAGTTGATCACAAGCTGTATATTCGGCCTCGGTTCCCCTGCGGAATTGCAGCAGCATAGGAAATTGATCACGCTTTCACAGTTCGGGTACCGTTCCTTCAATTCTCTCCGCTTCGCCGCCTTATCCTCTGCCCGTCCATATTCCTCCGCTATGGAGAGCGGTATCCCCTTTTTCTGCCATTCAGACAGTCCGGCAGACATGATCTTTGATACAAACGGGACTCCGTATGCCCTGACGGCAGACACGATCCCTACTTTTGGACGGATCTCCTCGATCTCAACCCCGTATTTTCCTTCCGTTTCTTTCACATGGTCCTTGATCGCTTTCATTTCCAGCCCCGTGTTAAAAAACACATACCTTACCGGCGGAAGCGACGGAACGATCTTCCTCGCGGTTTCAATCAGGTCGATCATGATATCGCTGTCCGAACCGCCGGAATAAGAGCAGACTGCTTTCGGGTGCTGTCTGAGATGCGTCATTATAATACCGGTTATCGCCTGGAATTTTTCCGGCGCATCATAATCCGCATAATCCGGCCTTTCTGTATAGACTTTGCTTTTATAGACTTCTTTCATTTCTTTCAAGGAACCCGTGTACACGTCACCCCGGCCAGAGGCTCCGGCTCCTTTCCGAATCTTTATTTACTCCCCTCTAAGATCTCCCATAAGGTGATCTGCCTGTCTTCCATCCCGTAATTCATCCACACTGTTTCTGCCCTCGGCTTTCCATGCTCCGCGCAGCTCATAAAGGATTCTTTCCGCCACCCGTTCAGGCGGGTGCTGTACATCTCTGACTCATACCCTGATATCATGATCTTTGCCCTGCTGCCAAGGACCGCTTTCAAAAGTTCTTCGTGGTCGCCGTCCGACATTTCATGCCTGTACTGCTTCCCCGTCCTTGTTCCCAGCAGGTACGGCGGGTCTATGTACATAAACACATCCGGGTAATTAAACCGCCCGATCACTTCCAGCGCGGGCCTGTTTTCGATCTGCACTTTCCGGAGCCGCTCCGCGGCCTCTATGATCCATCCTGGCAAGCGGTACCAGTCCCAGAGTGCGTACATGCTCTCCCTGCCATGCACGTCATTTTTCCAGCCGACCTTACAGCCATTTGTACGGCAGCCATGCCCCTGCCAGCACCGGATCAGGAATCCTGCTGCCCGCTGGTACCGGCTGGCAAACGAATCTCCCGGTTCAAACTGCCTGTCGTATAACTCACGGGAATACGGCGTTGTCATAACCAGCCTGGCCAGCCGTTCCGGATCCTGCTGGATGCACCGGAAGAGGTTTGCCACATCCCCGTCCAGATCATTAACCGTTTCGATATCTGACACCGGCTTTCTGAACAGCACCGCCCCGCTGCCAAAATACGGCTCCACATAGCTGTGATGTTCCGGTATCAATCCCACAAGTTTCTCCGCTATGTTCCATTTACTGCCGGGGTATTTCAGTACCCTGTTCACTTCCACCTCACACCTCTGTAAACCACCGGCACGCCTGCCTGATCCGGGCATCTTCCAGCGCTTCCTTGACGGTCATCCCATGTTCCGAACAATACTGGTCTACATATTCCCGGAAACGCCTGTTGTGCCTGTATTCATTTTCTATCATGGTTTATCACCCCATTTCAGCTTTTTCCCACACCAGTGGCAGTACACGCCACTGAAAGAATTTACGTAAAGTTCATTCCCACAGTTCTTGCACTGATAAACGCCTCTGCCGCCTGCTGACAACACTTCCTGTGGCTCTGCCGGTTCCTGTAATTCCCTTGCTTCCTGGCATTCCTCTATTGTTCCGATTTCACGGTACTCCTGGATTTCCTCCAAGGCTGATGCTGCTGTTTCCAGCCCTTTCCGGAATTCCTTTATCCTTTCCGGGCGCCCTTTAAGTTCCAGTCCTGCGCCCACCTGCAATGCCCTGGCTGCTTCCTGCTCATTCATATTCCGCCTCCGTTTAATCCTGTTCTTGCCCCAACTTTTCATAAAAATTCTGTACTGCTGCAAAAAGGTTCCTGAACAGGGATTCTGCAGCAGTCCCCCTGTACCGTTCCATTAACTTTTCACCATCTGCTATAAAACTTTCCCATCCGGCAGTGTCCAGCTTTTGGAAACGATATTTATAAGCAAGCCGGTGAATGTCAACAAATACTTCATAGGCCAGTTTTCTCATAATTCCTCAATCCTGATATAAATTCCAGGTATCTCCGCCCAAAACTTTTCAACGATCTCACTTGCCACAAGGCAGTCATCCTTCCAGAAGCCACATGCTGTCATGCAGTCCTTAAGGAGTTTCTGCAGGTTGTCCGTGTCCGGTTTTGTGGTACGGTATTCGCCATCGCCATGTCTGCCGCGCGGGAAGCACCATTTCACTATGAGCCGCACCCCGGATTCATAACGCTCCTTTGGCTTATGCCCGGCCAGGAAGCCTGCCAGCTTCATCCTTGCAGCTTTCACTTCCGGCGGGTCATAAAATACCGGCTTCCCTTTGATGACTGCCACCTGTTTCTCCTGATGGGTACATGCAGGCGGTTCCATTGCCATAAAAAATTCAGTCGCCATTGTAATCAACTCCTTGCCATTTGCCGGTGCCAGAATCATATTCGATATGTCCACTTTGTGCTAATCTATCAAATACATACATTAGCAATCCAGGATGTTTTGCTATCCATTTAAGGACATCATCATTTTCATAACTATATTTTTGTCCCGGCTGTGTACGATACATTGGCGGCATATCGCAAGCCACTAACAATCTTTTATCTCTTAGTACTTTCTTTCCCATTTTTACGCAATCTCCTTTTTCTCATTTTTTATAGCAGCAAATAATTCTTTGCCAACTTCATCAAGCCTGTTCTTTACCTCACGCGTCAAATCACCTAACAGGATAAATGCCCATTCATAGGTTTCAGGAGTATTATTCCCGTTGTAAATTGCTTCAAAAAGGGCACCCTGTAAGCTGTGGATTTTCTCCGTCTCATTCTGCAGGTTTTCAAGTTCGTATGCGATTTTCTTTACTGTCATTGTATTATCCTCCTTTTACGTGCGTTTCGCACGCTGTCATTTTGTTTATAATAGCGTACAATATGCACGTAGTCAACTATTTTTTTCAGGAGGACTTATATGTTTAACAAACGACTTCGCCAAATGCGTATGAAGCGCAACCTTACACAGCAGGCTATGGCTGACCTCATTCATGTCGCGCTACGTTCTTATCAGTGCTATGAAACCGGAACACGAACTCCTTCGTATGCTTTACTGGTGCAGATAGCTGACACCTTAAATGTGCCTATTGACTATCTCCTTGGCCGGGACGATTTTCTGATATCTCTCGGAGTATGCGTTGATGAATACCAGTAATATCTTCCAAAGCATCCCAGATACAAAAATCTCCTGTCCGGCTCCCAGCCTCAATATTTTGATAATATCTCAAACTGATTTTCAGCCTGTCTGCCATCTGCTGTTGTGTCATACTAATTTTCAGACGGGCTTCTTTTAAATTCCATCTCATCCGCTTTACCTCTTTAAAGTTCCAAATTCTCTTTTTTCTCTGCTCAAGGTATGGTGCCCACCTGCCGTGCGGGGTGGGTGGTCGTCGTGCGTAAGCTGTCGCACGACTGCCTACCCCCGCGTAGGTGGGGTGCGCATTACCACTATATAGAATATATAGGTGTTGCGCACCCCTTTTGCGCACTGCGCACGACCATAAATTATCAGGTATTGCGCATCTATGAGCATCACTGTTTATTTCCTAATCATGCGCACTTTTATCCTTTCTGCGTATATATGATTTTCCGTTTTCCCCTGTATATTTTTCAAAATCATTTTTCAGCTCTTTCTTCTGCCTTTTTGTATCACCAAGCCATGCCAGCAGCTCTTTTGGATTCGTGCCAAGCTTACCGGCGAGCTCCTGCGCAGATACATCCCGCCCTTCCATTTCAATATTTGAGAACTCTATCTCAAATTCATTCCTTTTTTTCAGCCGGCTGCCGGCTGCCTGCTTTTTCCGGTTTTCCGCTGCTTTCTGCCATGCCGGCCTTTCTGCCTCCGGCTGGATATCGGAAAGCACTCCTGCATTATCCTGACGGTGTACCGGATAATCAAACCACAGGTTTACCGGCGCAAATTTAGGGAATTCCCGGAGCGTCCCTTCTATCCTCCATGCGGTCTGCTCCCGCACTTTTTTCTCCGCCGCATCAATAACAGCGCCCAGCGTGCTGTACTGCTCCGGTGAAAGCTTCTTTTTACAGTACGCCTTCATCTGCGCCCGGCTGCACATATCATCCTGGGACACCTCATCTTCCCAGCCTCCACAGTTCTTATTCAGGAAAGCAATGCATGCATCACAGGCCGCTTTATCTTCCTGCTGTTTCAGCAGTTCCTCTGTCAGGTCAAGTTCTATCAGGTCAAGCAGGGCGTCCGGGTCACGGGCAAACACGCCCGAACCGCTGGCCCTGTCCATAGAGCGTTTTCCGCCCTGGCTCCCCTTGCTGTGGTGGTGGCAGTAGATCACCGCACAATTAAGCTCTGTACACACCTTATCAAACTGGTTGCAAAAATTAGCCATCTGGTCTGCACTGTTTTCATCACCCGTGATGACTTTATAAATTGGGTCAATAATGATTGCGATGTAATCTTTTTTAACAGCCCTCCTTATCAGTTTTGGCGCAAGTTTATCCATAGGGATCGATTTGCCCCTTAAGTTCCATATATCTATGTTCTTAAGATTGTCAGGATGCCAGCCAAGCGCTTTATACACATCCTTAAAACGGTGCAGGCAGCTTGCCCTGTCAAGTTCCAGGTTTACATACATTATCCGTCCCTTAGAGCATTGCCAGCCCAGCCAGGAACGCCCCTCTGCAATAGCACAGCACAGCTCTATGAGCGCAAAAGATTTTCCTGCTTTTGAAGGCCCTGCAATAAGCATCTTATGTCCCTGCCTCAATACACTGCCTATCAAAGGCGGTGAAAGCTCTGGCATATCCTCCCATACATCTATTAAAGACTCAGGCTCTGGCAGGTCATCATTGATGCTTTCGATCCATTCATACCATTCATTCCAGGACGCTTTCCCTATATTGGTATCTACAATAAATTGTTTATTCCCATTCCTGACGATCCCAGGCATTCGGGATAAACGGGACGGGTTGCGGTTCTGGGTATCAATTTTAAGGCCATTTTTATCACAGATATGGTAAAGGTAATCTACCCTTTTCCGGTACTCCTTATAGTCTGCTGCATCTACACGCACAACGGCGTGCAAGCTCTTGCCTCCACTATGGACTAAGCACGCTACTGGCAATTCCAGTTCCCTGATGACAGCATTCTGTTTCTCGATCTCCATAACATCAGATTCTACCAATGCATACCTGAACTCTGTTACATTATCGGTCTTGACATCTTTCCCATCCAATGGGTTTATCCTTATCCACGCCCCTGCTTCCGGGTTATAGTCCCCTACCACGTCCTGTATTTCTTTTGCCTTATGGAGCTCTTGTATCAGTTTCCCCGCTGTACGGTCACACAGCCCTTTGGTCGGCATGTGTTTCCCATCTTTTTCAAAAGAATGGGTCACATAGCCTACACAGTCAGTTGAGTCAAAGAGGGTCTCCAGGTACGTGATCAGCTGTTCCCTTGGGTCCCATGCATCGGGTGCTGTGATCTCTCTGGCCTCTATCCAGTTCTTATCTACGACCATCCCCGCATCCCTTTTGATGATGCCGTCCCAGTCCAGTTCATATCCCGCCTCACGCTCCGGGCTCCATCCCTGTTCTTTTGCCATCTGTACGACCGTGCCGCCTGTGACCGGGGAAGCAGCGCCGGCAAAGCTTTTCCATTTATGCAGGCATTCCCCTGAATGGTAACGCCCTGCATCGCGGCTGCTCCATATTTCCCAGTCTGAAGCTGAATATCCTTCTTCCTTAAGCGCCATGCCCACACTCACCCATCCCTGGTAATCAAGCCGTGACGGGTCTATATGCTGTAAGACCTCTAAAAGGTCGTATCCTTCTGCCATGCATTCAGACTCCTGTATATTCCTGCGGCGTTATCCCGGCCGGCACACGCCAGCCGTTCGCAGCGATCCGGTCGATCAGGTTTTTTGCCGCCGCAAACTGCCATGTCCCAACATGCTGGAACCCCCTGCTTTCCAGAAAGCGTATCTGCTTTGGTGTGGTAAGTCCTTCTGACCGCCTTTTATCAAGCCTGTCCAGTATCTTCGCCGCTTTTCCTGCATTATCTATCTCATCCGGGAGTATCCCCAGTTTTTCCAGCGCTGCTTTCTGCCTGTCTGATGGCGGCGCCATTTCCCAGCCAAAAGCCGGTACATAGCTGGATAAGTCTTCTGCCTGTATGCTCATTTCAAACTGAAGGGGATCCACCAGTTTCCGCTTCCTGCCTTTCATTTCAGCAAGCTGCTTCGCCAGCGCCTCTTCCCTCTGGGCGACCACATCCTCCGATGCTGCTTTTTCCGCTTCTTCTATATCAACAGGGTATCCTGCCGCTTCTTCAAGGTTCTGCGTCATCCGCTGTGAGACCTCCCTGTCAGTGCAGATCAGGTCGGCAGGGTGGCACAGCTCATGGCGCTCTGTATGCCATAAAAAATCCAGCAGCAACAATTCCGCCTTTCCCTCTGCGAGCCTTGTCCCCCTCCCTACCATCTGGCTGTAAAGGCTCCTTACCTTTGTGGGGCGCAGCACTACGATGCAGTCCACTGCCGGGCAGTCCCATCCCTCTGTCAGCAGCATGGAATTGCATAAGACATTATATGTGCCATTTTCAAAAGCAGATAAAACCTCCGCCCGGTCCCTGCTTTCCCCATTCACCTCCGCTGCCGAGAATCCTTTTTCATTTAAAATATCCCTGAACTTCCGGCTGGTTTTTACAAGGGGGAGGAACACTACTGTTTTCCTTTCCATGCAGTATGCCGCCATCTCGTCCGCGATCTGCTGCAGGTAGGGGTCCAGCGCCGTTGCGATGTCCCCGGCTTTAAAATCCCCGCCCTGCACGCTTACCCCTGACATGTCCATCTTCAACGGGATGGTGAGCGCCTTAATCGGGCTTAAGTACCCTGACCTGATGGCTTTGGGGAGCGTGTATTCATACGCCAGGGAATCAAATACCTGCCCCAGGCCTTTCATGTCGCCCCTGTCAGGCGTCGCTGTGACGCCGAGGACTTTCGCCCCTTTAAAATGCTGCAGGATGCGCTGGTAGCTGTCAGAAGTGCTGTGGTGCGCTTCATCTATGATGATCGCCCCGAAATAATCTTCCGGGAACTGTGAGAGCCTCTTTTCCCGCATCAGGGACTGTACAGAGCCGACCGCCACCCGGAACCAGCTGCCAAGGCAGCTTTCTTCCGCTTTTTCCGTGGCGCACATAAGGCCGGTCGTTTTATGTATCTTGTCCGCCGCCTGCTCCAGGAGCTCGCCCCGGTGCGCCAGCACCAGCACCCTGTCGCCCCTGCGGACGCATTCTTCCGTTACCTTTGCAAAAACAACAGTCTTGCCGCACCCTGTCGGGAGCACCAGCAGCGTTTTCATGACGCCTTTTTCCCATTCGTTGAAGATATTCTGTTTTGCCTCTTCCTGGTATGGACGCAGTTCCATCAGAACTCACCTGCCTTAAATGCGGGGCCCTGCTCCTTGGGATAGAACTTTTTGACCTCATTGCTTTTCCTGTCCTCCCCGTCCTTATTCTTATAGGGACGGATGCCTACCCTGCACCTGCCGGAAGAGCCGGGGACCATCCCCCAGTTCATTTTCAGGGGCTCCCCTTTTTTCTTCTGCCCGATGCAGGTAAAAAATGCCGAGAGTATCCCCTCCGTTTTGGAATGCAGGAACAGGTTGTGCATAATCCTGGCAGTCCCTTCCGGAGCTTCGATCCGCAGAGTAAGGATCGCTTTTTTGCACGGGGGGAGTTTTTCACTCCCCTCATGCCTGCCGCGCTCAAAACTCTCTACGGTAAAGTTATAATCCCCTTCAGGGAGCAGGATAAAATCACTGGCATCTTTTGTGATCGTATCGTCCCATTCAAATTCTCTTTCTTCCATCTTTTTATATCCTCCTAGTATAATTAATTAAACGGTATTTCCTGTTTTTCCCTCATGGTCTGTATCATCTCATATACTTTCCCCCAGGCCCCTACCAGCACGCCCTGAATAAAACCGGCGTCATATTTTTCAATAGGCACGTCCCCTGGGTAATATCCCCTTGCCGCCACCACGTTCTGGATATCCCATTCCGTCACTTGGTTTTCCCGCATCAGGTCTTTTAATGCCTGTGGGATGTTATCCGGATTGCTGTCCATAAATATCTGCTCTTCTGGTGTTGCTGGTGGCTGGTTGGTAAGGCCTGTACCAGGCATAGGCTGACTTGCCTCTTCCTTTTTCCCCTCTGCCTTAACCGGAGCCGGAGCTGTTTCTGCCGGTTTATTTTTTACTGGGTCATTTGATACTGCCCGGAACCCATCTATGATATGGGCGATCCCCGCATAGTTAAAAGGCATCTCTTCCGGGAGCCCGTACCGGTTCTTTGCGTCCCAGCATGGGTGGTGCGCCGTGTACATGACACGTGCGCCGCCCTGGGCCTTGTTTTTGCCTTTTTGTGCTCCCTGTCCGTCTACATTAACCACAATTGTTTTATAATTAGCAAACAGAACAGCATCCGCCCACTCCCGAATCATAGGGGCTACTTTTTTTGATGTCTTCATTTCCCAATGATCATATGCGCCCATTTCATCCGGAAGTTCTATTTTACGGAGCCATGCGTGGGCGGTTATCACTATATGTATGCCTTTCTCTGTAACATCTGAAAGTAAATTTAAAAGCTTTCCGAATTCTTCCGCACTATATTGATAACCTTTGCCGTATCCTGCATCTTCCAGCCCTGACCAGCCTTTTTGAGCACAAAGAGAAGCAATTTCAAGCTGTTCTGCCCAATCTGCTGTATCAATTACTAAAGTTCTACAGCATTCCGGATTATTAAGCACATACTTCACCTGTTGCAAAAGCATCGTCCACGATGTAGGTTTATCAAATCTGGCTACATCCATATCCTTTGTACTATCCTCGGTATCAATAAAAAGCGGATTGGGAAATTTAGATGCAAACGTACTTTTACCGATACCTTCTGTACCATAAATTACGATTTTTTTTGCTGTTGCTTTTTTTCCTCTCGTAATATTCACTTAGTTTTTGCCCTCCTGTTATTTGCTTGGATTACTGAATTAACCCAGCGACAATTTGATGGTTCATATCCTTTATCATTATTAATTCGATCAATTGTACATCCCCCATATGGAGCCTCTGGATCATATCCATGCTGCATTCCCCAATCATAAAAATTTTTAAAATTATCCCATTCATGGCAAACTTTAATTCCACGCCCTCCATAGTCTTTGTAATATTTATCATTTGGATTATTACAACGCTGATGCATTCCTTTCCAGACATTGTACAATCTTATTCCATGAAAGCCATGTTTGAACATTTGCGTTCCTCTTATATCACCTGCTTTTTTAGATTGGGCAGCCGCGTTTTCTTTTCTGATACAACCACAACTTTGGGTACGCCCTCTGCGCAAACTATTTGAGCTTGTAATGATTATATTTCCACAATCACATTCGCAAAGCCAATGCGTTCTTTGCGCAATAATACCCATATATTCTTTTACAACTAACCGACCAAAACGTTCTCCCGTTAAATCAATAAGCTTTCCCACTCTACGCAACCTCCTTTTTCTCGTTTTTTATAACAGCGAATAATTCTTTGCCAACTTTATCAAGCCTGTTCTTTACCTCACGTGTCAAATCACCTAACAGGATGAATGCCCATTCATAGGTTTCAGGAGTATTATTCCCGTTGTAAATTGCTTCAAAAAGGGCACCCTGTAAGCTGTGGATTTTCTCCGTCTCATTCTGCAGGTTTTCAAGTTCGTATGCGATTTTCTTTACTGTCATTGTATTATCCTCCTTTATTACATACAATTTGTATGTATCTTTATTTCTTTCAATATAGTACAATTTGTATGTAATGTCAAGATTATTTAAAGGTAACAATTATGTTCGGTAAAAGACTTCGAAAAACGCGAATGAAGCGCGGATTTACACAACAAGCCATGGCTGATAAATTACAGATCTCTTTAAATGCCTATCAAAAATACGAGCAATCGGAACGTTCTCCTTCCCTTGAATGTCTAGTTCATATAGCTGATATATTGGAAATTTCTATTGATTATTTGCTTGGACGAGACGATTTTCTTATAGCTTGCGGAGTTCCTTTTGATGAAGACTGAATATATCTTCCAAGGTATCCCATATTTCAAAATCCCCGGTTCTCGTCCCTTGCTCAATCTTTTGGTAATATACAAGACTAACTCCTAATTTATCTGCAACCTGTTGTTGCGTCATGCCTGCTTTCTGGCGGGCTTCTTTTAACTTTTGTCGCATTTTCAAAATTCACCCGCCTTCCATTCTTTTTTCTTTTCCGGCGCCTTTTCCATCCCTGCCACATACCCGTCGGAAATAATGATGCTGCATTCATCCCCTGTGGACACCCTTGTAGCGATGGCCTGCAGACCTTCCTGCTCCAGCCAGGAGCCGAATTCATTTAATGTATCTATATCCATCTGTTCTAGCTTATCAAGAAGCACGAAACCGCATTTGGGGTTCAGTTTCCTAACGATAGCCGCTGCCACTTTCAACCTGTCGGAACCAGACATGTTGTCCCATTTCTGCCCCTGGTAGATCAGTTCTCCATCTTCTACTGATAGTCCCTTTAAAGGAAGGTCAGCGCTGGTGAGAAGCTCTGTCCTGTCCTTACGTACATTTTCAATTTTTTCTGTCAACTGCTGATACTGGTTCCGGTATTCCAGCGCATCTTCCTCTGCTTTATCTTTATCTAAATTCGCCCGCACTTTCCGGTTGATATCCTCAATACTGGTAATGTTTTCTTCCAGCTTGGCTGTAGATTCATCTATCAAATTTTCCGCTGACTTTCTTGCAATCTCCAAATCCGCATGAACTGCATCCTGCTTTTTCATCAGCTCTGCCAGCTGGTCGTTAATCCTTTGGTATTCCTGCTCTAACTTATGGAGGTTCTCCCGTTTTCTCTGGTTTTCTCCATTTCTTGCAAGAATGTCCTGCTGCTGCCGGATCAGCTCCGAAGCGGAGACAAGCTCTTTCGGGGCTTCCGGGTAATAAGGCTGCTCTTTTGCAAATTTCTCTTTCCTGTCCGCGATCTGGCCGATGGCAAGCCGCCTGCTGTAGAGCTCCTTTTCCTGCTGTTCCAGTCCTGCCAGCTTATCCCCCACGCCAATGATCTTTAACAGGGTGTCCGCTTTTTCCCTGCTGCTGGACTCCATGAACTTTGGCAGGTCAAGGGCAAGCTGCTCTATGAATTCGTTCAAGAGCTGCTGGCCGCCTTTATTACCGTCAGGGTCGGTCACTTTCAGGTCGCTGTTCTTGCCCCTGCGCTCTACCACCAGCCCGTTGTTCAGCACGATATGTAAGCGCGGCGGGATGACGGAAGCGCTGTTCTTAGCCTGGGAAGGGCGGAAACTGTTTCCCCCCAGCGCCCACGCGATCGCATCCAGCACGGAAGTCTTCCCCTGGTTGTTGTTGCCTCCGATGATGGTCAGGCCGTTTGCTGTCGGCTCGATCTTTACGGCCTTTACCCGCTTTACGTTTTCTATCTCAAGCTTGTTGATCTTTATGCTTTCCATTGATTTTTTGTCCTTTCTGTTTTATAATTTAATTGTTTTAAGCTGATCCCGTCGGCCCTGCCCGGCTGCGGGCTCTTTCCTTTTCATCAGCTCACCCGAACAGGCCGCTTTCATTGTTTTACGCCTGCCGTCAAGCTTCACCACTGTCATGATCATGATCGTGGGTTTCTGCACTGCTGTTCACCTCCCTTCTTACCTCACCGCCATTTTCTGCCTTGCCCTCTCAAACTTTTCTGTATCCCAGAATATTTTCCTGCCGCCCGGCAGTTTTGCGGCGTAGGTCTGCCCTTCCACGTAAGCCATCTGGTGGAGGTACCACTTAGAAAAACCGCATTCATTTATGAGTTCCTGCGTGGTCATGATTTTTTTTGGATACTGCATGCCACTTCCCCTCCCGTCACCTTAAGATTTAACTCTCTTCCACATACACTGACTTTGTCCCGGCATCATAAACCAGTGTCAGGGTATCATTGTTCTTATCCGTCAGGATTCCCCTGTTTCCGTCCATAGAAAGTGAAAACATTCCATAACGAAATTCTGGTTTGCCAGCCATCTCCTGACTGCATACTCTGCTATGGTCTTTGCTCCTTTTATTGCCATACTTTTCCCTCCAAAACCGTTTTAATGTACCAGCAGCCCTGTTAAGCATTATCAATACTGAACAGGGCTGTAAATTCTATTCAGTGATATTGACAATAGGGGTATTAGAACCCTGAACCTGCGGAAGCTGGCCATTCCAGCGTTCATACTTGATTTTATCAATCAATTCTGGCGTCAGGGATTCTGCAATCTTCCTGTTTGCCTGCGCTTCCGCATCCGCCGCAATCTTTTTTGCCTCTGCTTCGCCCTGCGCTTTGATCTTCGCCTGTTCTGCCTGTATCTCCGCTGTTTCCTTATTCTTTTCAGCTTCGATAAGGGCCACCTGCTTATCCTTTTCCGCCTGCACCTTTGCTGTCTGTGCCTCAATATTGGCAAGTTCAAGCTCCTGCTGCGCTGTTACTTTTTTCTGGATAGCCGCTGCTGTTTCATCATCAACTGAAATATCCGTAAAGTTTACGGTGTCGATAATGATTCCATAAGGCTCAAACTTCTGTTTTAGGTATGCATCCAGCTCCGCATTGATCTCTGTCCTTTTGTCCCCAAAAATATCAGTGACGGGATATGTTGCCGAAACTTCCTGCGTCCATGCCATGATCTTGGGCTTAATAAAGGTATCCTTGACATTCTCGCCGGAACGCCCCTTGAACTGTACAAAAGTGTCTGTAACCCTGTCCGCATCAAACCTGTAAGAAAATTCAAGGTTTACCTTTACCGTCTTCCCGTCTGACGTGGGGATATTAAAGCTTTCATCCTTTTTAGAGTCACCCTTATCCTCTGACGTGAGGTAGGACTGCTCTATCCCGATTGAATATGTAGTGACTTTCTTTGTCGGGGAAACCAGGTGCCATCCCTGTTCAAGCACTTCCCCGTCAACGCCACCACTCATGTTGTAAACTACCCCGACATACCCTGCCGGGACACGTTCCGCGCATGTGAAGCCCAGGATAACTCCCCCTGCCATCACTACGCCTAAAAATCCTGCGCCAATCTTTCCTTTTTTCATTCTTCTTTCTCCTTTTCATCTTTTTTTATTTCATCAACCGCATCTCTCCATACCCTGTAAATGATCTTTCCAAGTGGGATAAATGCGGGAGATAACAAAAACCATAACAGTATTACTGCCAAAACTACCAAAATGGCAAAAACCGGATTCATTCTTCCTCCTTTCTTGAATTTCCTTTCCATATCTCCTATACTATCCTTACAGGCTATTGCCGTAGCCAAGTACATAAGAAAGGAGATTATCTATGAAAAGTTTCCAAGAGTTTTGTGATTCTTTAGATCAGAACTTTATTGATACCCTTACTTCTGAAACTTCCTATGTCCTTCATAATGCCGCTGCACCTGAAAACATTCTTCTGGGCGGAAACTTTGCCGTTACTATGAGGATTTTGGAGCGTTACCACGAATGGCTCCATTCGGACTCTGAAAACGTGCAATAACATCTTGCAGTATTTGTTCAGATTCCTTTTGGCTATGGGCTTGCCATTTATTGATTTGTGCTTCAATATTGGTAAGCCTTTTTTCAATATCCTCCATTCTCTTTTTTGATACCCACATCTTTTTTCACCTCCCCTCATACCACTTCCCTTTCTCCAATTCGTCAACCCACTTTCTCAACACCGCATTTTTCTAAGTAACTTAACGATTTTCCTTCTTTGCTTTCTCGCCTCCTTGCTATATAATGTTTACGGTTTTGTCGTAATCTAATGGTAAAAAAATAAGCCGCTCATACGGAACACCGTAAGCATCTTCTATTTTTCGCAAAACCGGGATATCTGGATAGCTTTTTCCTCTTTCATAATTTCCAAGAGTATCAGTACTTACACCTATTCTTTTTGCAGCTTCCTCTTGCGTTAATTTGCGCATTTCTCTTGCTGTTCTTAAAGTAAATCTTGTCTTTAATTCCTGCAAAATTTAATTCCTCCTTTCTCTTTTGACGTCACTATACTACGATTTAACCGTAATGTCAACGGTTTTAACGTATTTTTTTAAATTCTTCTTGCTTTTTTTACGGATTAACCCTATACTATGAGTACGGAGGTGAGAATGTGAACGACTTAGGAAACAAAGAGATAATGTCAACAAATATACAATATTATATGGACAAATATGAAAAAACAAGACAAGATATGTGCGAAGCATTAGGTGTTAAATATACTACTTTTACAGATTGGGTGAAAGGAAATACCTATCCACGGATAGATAAAATTGAGCTAATGGCAAACTATTTCGGAATAGAAAAATCTGATTTAGTTGAAGAAAAGAAAGAAAGAATCAAAAAGGGCGTTACCATCAATGTTGTCGGACGTGTTGCTGCTGGCATTCCTATTGAAGCCATAGAAAACATTATTGACACAGAAGAAATTACCGAAGAAATGGCGAAAACTGGAGATTTCTTCGGTTTGAAAATACGTGGTGATAGTATGGAACCCAAAATATCTGATGGTGATGTTGTAATAGTACGGAAACAAGAAGATGCAGAAAGTGGTCAAATTATTATTGCTACTGTTAATGGAACAGATGCTACATGCAAGCGGCTCCGAAAATACCGTGATGGAATAGAGCTTATCTCAAATAACCCCTCTTACGAACCTATGTTCTACAGTAATAAAGATATCGAAGAAAAACCAGTGAGAATTATTGGTAGGGTTGTTGAACTAAGAGCAAAATTTTAAATACATACAAATTTATGAGAGGAAGTTATGAAAATTAATGTAGACAACATCATTAAACAAATTATAAATAAAAATTTATCAAAAACTACAAATGAAGAAAGTACACATAATCCTATAGAAACATCTACCCCTAATAATGATTATACAATTTTAAAGAATTCATGTGTTTTTAAATTTAATGAATCTCAAGATAGTAAAATAAAATTATATAGCTCATGTTCATCCGATTGTTTAAATGTTTTCATTTTAAATGAAAATACAGGCAATTTATTAACAAAAAAATTTATACTGGAAAGCAATCAATCAAAATCTATATTTGATTCCTGCATTTCCCTTGATGGTTCTTTTTCACTTGCAATTGATAGTTATTACTCTGATAGTCCTCATAGGGAGCTTGATCTATTTTTATTTAATCCTATGGGGGATGAAAAAATACATATTCATTATTGCAAAGATGGTTATAGAAAAACTATTTTTTCAGATTCTGGCAGATATTTTTTTGTTACATCAAGTACGCAAGTAATAGTTTGGGATTTGTTAAACAATTCCTCCAATATCTTTTTCCCTGAAGATATTAAAAATATTTCTCCACATGAAATATATATTAATGAAGCTCAAAAAACCATAGGATTACATTACACCCAACATCCTGATGCTCCCATTTACCATTTTACGTTTTCAGGGTTACTACTTGAAAATGATTTATTTCAGGAACAATTAGTGAAAAACGAAACACAAAATAAATCCGTAGCTGATAAGTATTTTTTGCTGCTTAAAGAAGTTAATTCCCTTACACGTCCCATAACAAAAGAAGATTATACAAAATATTCTAGCATATTTTTAAGTTACATTGATTCTCCTACATTTAAAGACTATCAAAGTTGGTTATATCGTTACCTTGGAGAATTTGTTTTAGATTATGGTGAAAAAGATAAAGCCCTATTATATTTTAAAAAAGCTCTTGAGTTAAATCCTAGTGTTGGCGTCAAACGCTTAGTATCAAAACTCGAAAAAGAGTTATCAGGTACTACTAAAAATTAAATGTGATAAAACCCGCTAATCTATTAAGCAACACAAACCTTTCACTATATAGAAAAAGTCTCATAAAATTAAAGAATGGTTACTACTATAGCATTTTTATAAAAATTTTATGAAAGAGGTTTCTATAAATCATTTGCTTAATATGTAAGATATAAATGGAAATTAACATAATAGACGAAGAAAAGAAAATACCATGGAACCAACTAATAAATACACATATATGCTTGATGCGAGCAAAAATGAATTAGCCGAAACAGTTGCTAATTGGTCAGAGCAAGAGATAAAAGAATTTTTACAATTTCTGATAACAGAAGAAAGAAAACACAACTGGAGATAAAAGTTCTTTCAAGCAAAGACCGCGAATATTTACATAAAAATTATCCACGTACAACATAATATTAAACTTTCCGGGGATATTGCAAACCAGATTTGCATATGCTATAATGCCAGTAGGCAAAAAGATAGAATAGTTTCCATGTGAAACGACAGCAAAAACCCCGGAGGTGTGCAAGACTTCCGGGGTTTTCTATTCCGTTTTGGCATGGTGGCTTATTCCATAGGCTAGTTACCGACTTAATCATCACTGTCTAACCATTTTATGACGTAGTGGCAAACCACGCCAGACATAACAGCGACTAAAAAAGATAGAATATGCTCCATATGAAACACCCCCTTTCTGTACCAGTCTAGGGGCGGTAACATAAAAATTATAGCACATCCTGTCAGAAACAGGAACCGGAAAATAAAAATCCATTAAATTGAAAAACCGCCCAGTGCTCCCAACACTGAACGGCTTTTGATACATCCGAAGATGATACCACATCACGACAGAAATATTGTATCATCTTCGGAAACAGCCTGCAAGCGTTAAATGCGCTGGCTGTTATTTTTATACACTTTTTTAAGGAGGATGATACTATGGGCAAATACAAAAAACGGAAAGACGGCCGGTACGCAACATCTGTGACTTTAGGACACGATGCAAACGGGAAAGTAATTAAAGTTTTCCTGTCTGCCAAAAGCGAAGCTGAGCTAAAAAGGAAAGTAATCCAAACCCAAGTAGATGCACAGTCCGGAAAAATTCTCAAAGAAAGCAGCATGCTTCTTAAGGACTATGCAAAAGACTGGCTTTCAGTGAATAAAGCCAAATCGGAAATCAACACAAAAGCCATGTATGAAAATGCCGTAAACAAACATATTATCCCCGGCATAGGGCATATACCCATCAGCAAATTAAGAAAGTCTGATGTGCAGAAAATGATAAACGACCGCTGGGAGCATCCCCGCACATGCCAGATCATCCGCATGACGCTTACACAGATTTTGGAGTCGGCTGTTGAGGATAAGCTGATCAATGAAAATGTCTGCAAGAAATTGACCATGCCTAAAAATGAGCCAAAAGAAAAACGCCAGCTTACAGACGAAGAAAAGGAAGCCATAAAAAAAGCTGATTTTTCTGTTAAGGAAAAGATGTTCGTATACATATTATTTTATTTCGGACTGCGCCGCGGCGAAGCCCTAGCATTGTCCAAAACAGATATTGACCTGAAAAGCGACACTCTTATGGTAAACAAATCCGTTGCCTTTGACAAAAATGATCCCGTACTTAAAGATACGAAGTCTAAATCAGGAGTGCGGAACCTGCCCATCCCAAACGCCGTAAAACCGATTTTAAGGGACTATTTGAAGCAATGCGATACATTTTACCTGTTTGCGGATAAAAGGGGCAATTTGCTTACACAATCAATGCTGGTGCGCATGTGGGAACGGATAATAAGGAAAATGAATGAAGCTGTGTGCACAGAGAAGGAGCTCCTGATCGGGAACCTGCATATTACCGACCTTACTCCCCATATCTTCCGGCATAACTATTGTACCATGCTCTACTACTCCGGCATCAGCCAGAAAAAAGCCGTGGAGCTGATGGGACACAGCGATGTGACTATGATAATGAGGGTTTATGCGCACCTGGATGAAGAAAAAGAAAAGGTGCAGGAAAAGTTGAATAACGCTATAAATCTTTGACCACTTTTCCGCTACTTTTGGGGCTGTATGCTACTTGTTTGCTACTACTGATTTTACTTTATATGCTTCTTGGCAACATATAAAAATAAGACCGGAAACCCTTGATTTTACTGAGGTTTCCGGTCTTTTTCTTTCCTGAGCCACCCGGGACTCGAACCCGGGACAACTTGATTAAAAGTCAAGTGCTCTACCACCTGAGCTAGTGGCCCATATATTACGAAACTGGGCTAGCTGGATTCGAACCAGCGAATGCAGGAGTCAAAGTCCTGTGCCTTACCGCTTGGCGATAGCCCATCATAACACCAAGCCTGCCGAAAGCATCAGCTTGTCCATAAGACAATAGCCAATCCCCAGGACAAGTTTGATAACAGGTGGATAGAGGGACTCGAACCCTCGGCCTCCAGAGCCACAATCTGGCGCGCTAACCAACTGCGCCATACCCACCATAAAAAGATATGTAAACATACCCTTAAACGTGCCCAAAGGGATTCGAACCCCCGACCCACGGCTTAGAAGGCCGTTGCT